>JANQID010000114.1 GCA_028282325.1 Chloroflexaceae bacterium
GCATGGGGTCATTCTGAGCGCAGCGAAGAATCTCAGATTCCCCCAACGCCGAGACCCTTCCCCTTCGCTGCGCTCAGGGTCAGGGTGCCATGCGGCATGGGTAGCATCGTTTGGTAGCCTTTAGCAAACGTTTGTATGGAAAACTGGCTCAGTCTGCTCTCCGCCACTTTATCAGACAGATTCTGAGATTGCCGATCACGGCATCAAGACGCGATAGAGCGTCACCGAGCATGCGGCATCTTTGCAACACGATGGGCGCTCGTCGCCCCCGAACCCATCGCTCAACATCATTGTGAATGCTGGAATTTAGCGCGGCAGTGCAAGCAACACCAGCGGCAACGGCACAAAGGGGAATACCGTTTCGCGCTGATCGCCGCTTTCGACGATTAATCCGCTGGAAGAGCCGCCATCGAGGTTGAGAGCGGCGTCGAGATCCAGGTCGCTGGAAACCAGCCAGTTGGCGAGGCTGCGCAAGGTGAACGTGCTGGACGACGTGACGATGAACAAGACCCGCCCGCTGCGATCCAGCGCAACCACGCTACGCCGGGCGATTTCCTGATCATTCAGCGAACTGGCGAACGATCCGCCCGGCGCAATCAGCATCGGCCAGCCCTGGATCGCTTCAATCAGCGGTTCGTTCGGATCATACGGCTGCTTGGCCAACGCGCGCAATGTGATTTGCCCGGCTGAGTTAACTGCAAACATCCCGCCGCGATCGACATAGCTCTCGCCGTTGATTATGCCGTCGTGGATAACCAACGCCGTGCTGGCGAGCTGCTCGTCGAAGAAGCCGCCGTTGATTGCCGCCAATGCCCCACTCTCGGCATGCCAGCGCGCCAGCGGCTGAGGCTGACCAGGAGCATAGCCTGCCTGAAACCGCACCAACGCCGGGTCCAATCGAGCAATGCTGATGTCGGCGATGGAGCCCTCAACTTCGACGCGCAGCCGCCGGATCTCAACGCCAGATCCGGCGGCGATCCAACTGCTATCGGCAGCTTGTGCAAGCGGAGCGTCGCCGGAAGACGACGCAACAGTTGGCGCAGGCGGCAACGTCGGCATCAGCGAGGGAACGGCCAGCGGGCGATCTTCTGGATAGGATTGAACATTGCACCCTGTGAGCGTAACCGCCAGACAGACGACGATCGCCCAGCAACCAACATGCGACATCATACCTAGCCAATCTGGTAGTAGCCTGAACGGTAATGGATGAGCGGACGGCCTTTGCCGACCCACGCATCCAGGACTTCACCCACATAAATCGTATGATCGCCGCCGGGCAGCGCGTTGAACACCCGACACTCAATAGTCGCCAAAACGCCTTTGAGCAGCGGCAAGCCACGTTCGGACAGAGTATAGGCGTTGACAACAAACTTCTCGACGTCGTGGGCGGCAAAACGCCGCGACAGATACTCCTGATCCTCATTCAGGATATTGACGGCGAACATTCCGGCTCTGGCAATCATATCATGGCTGGCAGCGTTATGATCAATACAGACCAGCACCAACGTCGGGTCAAGCGAAAGCGAAGTGAACGAACTCACGGTCAGCCCATACAATCGGCCCTCAACGCCCGTTGTCACAACAGTGACGCTCGCCGCAAAATGCCCCATCACCTGGCGAAATAACGCATAATCGATTGCCACAGGCACGCTCCTTTCGCCGGATCATCCGCTCCGGCGCGCTTGAATCGTTTCGTGTATCTCCTCACCGATCGTCCATTCTTCTCGCGCCTCCTCATCTTCGAGGCTTAACATCGGAACAGACGCCGGTTTGCCTTCGCGAGCGACCGCCACCATACTAAAGTAGCCGGTGGTGCAAATGCGCCGATCGCCCAGCAACGGGTGCTCGGCATACACCCGAACGCGCACGACCATCGAGGTGCGCCCGACATAGACGACGCGCGCCTGCGCTTCGATGATTTCATTCTGGCGAATCGGCGTCCGAAAGTCAATGCGCTCGGTGGAGGCAGTAACGACGGGTTGGCGACAAAAGCGCAACGCCGCGATCGCCGCGGCCTTATCCATCATTGCCATCACATCCCCGCCAAACATCGTGCCGAAACCATTGCTCTGGTTTGGCAAGACAATATCGGCCATGCGCTCCTCGGCTGCAATCTGAGACGGGCGATCAGGTTGTGATGTAAGCACGGCTCCTCCTTGCCCTCCGCCAGAGGCTGCTACACGTTAGCCTGCTGGCTTTCGGCGCTCGGTGATATTGGCAGTAAACGCATGCTATTGTAGACGGTTCCACGTCCTGGCGCAACGCGATTTTCATCTGTAACGCAACGCTTCAAACAACCCGCGCATGTACGTCTCACGGGTCGCAGCACAGCAACATATGAAGTAAGTATGCTATACTAGCTCTCACACGCGACCCGGAAAACGAATGACGAGGACGAAGCATGCCTGTCGAAGAGCAGGATACGCGCATATCAACCGGCACGACGTTCAAGGTGATCGATCAAGATGAGCTTGAGAAGCCATATCGGGTGATTATCGAAAACGATGACGTCACGCCAATGGACTTTGTCGTCATCGTTCTGAGCGTCTTCTTTGAACTTAACGCCGATCATGCGGTCCATGTCATGCTTACGGCGCACCACGAAGGCCAGGCGCTCGTAACGATCTTGCCTTTTGAAGAAGCCCAGCAGCGCGTCTACGCGGCCCATAGCGCCGCGCGCGAAGGAGGCTATCCCTTGACGTTCCATCTGGAACCAGATGAATGACGGACTCTGTATCGCCACGTACAAATCGACGCAGCTTTGCTGATGCGTCTCGCCAGTCTATGATAGCGAATCAGCGGAGAATAACTATGCAGCACTGGCCCCGTATCGCCATAATCTCGATCATCTGCGCCATCAGTCTGAGTGCATGCAGCACTGCCACGTCGCAGCCTGAAGCCGCCCCGGCTGTGTCCGCGCCCCCGCCGACGACGGCAACGCCAGTCCCGATCGCCGAGCCGGCGATGGCGCCAGACTCGTTCGTGGCCGGCGTCGATGTCAGCGGTATGACCTATAGCGCCGCCGCCGAAGCCCTGCGCTCCACGCTGGCCCCGGCGGAACGTCCGCTGGAAATTTCGATTGATGATCACACCTGGATCGTGCGGCCCGCCGACATCAACCTGGAGATCCCGGTTGATGCGATGCTCGCCGCCGCCGAAACGCAGGCCGAACGCGGCGAGCCGGTGCGGACGCCGCTGGATATTCGGTTTGACGAACCGGCATTACGCGCGCAACTCGACAGCTTTGCTCAGGAAATTGCGACCTCGCCGACCACCGCGATCATAACGTCAACCGACGTTTTCTCGCGGAGTTTTGCCTACACGCCGGGACGCGCCATCGACATTGACGACGCGATTGAACGCATCGGCGAGCGGTTGCGCTCACCACAGGCGGCGCGGCGCATCACGCTCAAGTGGCGCGAGAACGGTGCGCCGGCAGCGCCGGATTTCGCGCAGATCCAGGCCCAGGTCGAAGCGATGGCCGAAGAGTGGGATGGCGTGGTCGGCTTTTATCTCTACGACTTGGCCAGCGGACAAACGGCAGCCTTGAACGAGAACACGGTCTTCTCCGGCGCGAGCGTGATGAAGGTCGCGATTATGCTCCAGACCTACGCCAATCTGAAAATGCTCGACGAAGACCAAGAGATCTGGTTGCGCAAGATGATCGTTGACAGCGACAATCTGGCGGCAAACAAACTGCTTGCTGCTTCCATCGGCGGCAGAGGCACCGAAGACGCGCTGGTCGGCGTGCTGGCGATGAGCGATATGCTCGCCGAGCTTGGCCTGGAACACACGTATCAGTACATGCCCTACGAAGCCTATGACTATCTCGTTGAAGTGCAAGGCTATTCGATCAATCAGGGGCCGAAGCAAGAAGGCGAACCGCCCTACACCGAGGCCGATCCGGTGCTGCGCACGACGCCCGCCGAAATGAGCCGCGTCTTCCTCCTGATCGACCAGTGCAGCAAGGGCGAGGGCGAATTGATCGCAATGTACCCGGATACGCTCTCGGCGGATCGCTGCCAGGAAATACTCGACTGGCTCGCACAAAACGACGACGCCTCGCGGATGTGTTCCGGCTTGCCCGAAGACGTGCTCGTCGAACACAAGAGCGGCTGGATTGAAGATATGCAAGCCGATGTCGGCATTGTGCGCTCGCCGGGCGGAGATTTTATTGTGGCGATCTATATGTACCAAAAAACCGACTGGCTCAAAGACGCCGTCGCCGGTCCGGTTATCGGTTCGTTCGCGCGTATGACATACACGGCGTATAACCCGATCCAACTCAACAAGTGAGGTTCTATGGTTGCGCTGCCTTTTCGACGGATCATTCTCTATAAACATGGCGTCGGTTATTTCGAACGCCGCGGGAAAGTGAGCGGCGAGGCCGTCCGGCTCACCTTCCCGCGCGCCGCGATGGACGATGTGCTCAAAAGCCTGGTCGCGCTTGATATGAGCAGCGGTCAGGTGTTGAGCGTCGATTTCGAAACGCCCGAAGATCGCGACGAATTGCTATCTCGCGGCAGCATACATCTCTCGGACAACCACAGCTTGCTCGATCTATTGCGCGACCTGCGCGGGCGACAGGTGCGCTGCGTGCTGGATGGCGACGACGAGGCGGATAACATTGTCGAAGGCCAGGTCGTCGGCGTGGATTACGAGAACGAGAAACCGCTGGGACGAACGCTGGTCGCGATCTATCAGCCGGATCAGCGCCACGTGCGATCGCTCGCGCTCAACGCAATCGCTCGCCTGGACTTGCTCGACGACACGGCATCCAGCGATTTGAGCTACTTCCTGCGCGCCGCCCAGAGCGAAGCGGATCGTTGCAGCGCTAATCTGCACCTCTCGCCGGGCGACCACGATCTGCTGGTCGGCTACATTGCACCGGCGCCAGCCTGGCGGGTGAGCTACCGGATGCTCTATGAAGCCGGCGACGCTCCGAACAGCGGCGCGGTGCTGTTGCAGGGCTGGGGGCTGTTCGACAACCAGCTTGAGGAAGATCTGGAGCAAGTGCGCCTGACCCTGGTCGCCGGTATGCCGGTCTCGTTTCGCTACCGCCTTTACGAGCCGAAGACGCCCGAACGCCCGCTGGTCGAGGATGAAGAGCGCACGGTCAACGCACCGGTCTTTTTCGAGAGTGCGCCGCCGGTGGCTCCCGCCGCAGCGATGGATCACAGCGCCGGGCGTACGCGGGCCATGAAATTGGGCGCTATGGAGACGGAAGCGCTCGCCGCCGCCGATATGCAAGCCTTCGGAATTGATCAGATGGAAGAGGCGGTGCAGGTGTCCGCCATCGGCGGGGAGCGTGGCGCGCTCTTCGCCTATGAAGTCAGCCATCCGGTTAGTGTGGCGCGCGGACAATCGGCGATGGCGCCCATTCTCAGCCAGAAGCTGGAAAGTCGGCGCGAACTGCTCTACAATGGGCGCAAGCTGCCGAAGCACCCGGTCGCCAGCTTGCGTTTGCAGAATAGCACCGGGCTGACGCTGGAGCGCGGACCGGCGACGGTGCTGGAAAACGGCGACTACGCCGGCGAGGCGGTGTTGCCGTTCACCCGCGCCGATGGCGAGCTCATCGTGCCCTACGCGGTCGAGTTGGGGATTACGGTTGAAGAACAGACCAATAACACCCGGCAGATTGCCGGCATCCATGTGCGCGGGGAGTATCTCCAAATCCAGGAGTACGTTACGCGCCACACCAGCTACCATCTGACCAGCACGCTGTCAACCGCGGCGGATGTCGTCATCGAACACGTACCGGCCCAGAACTATGAATTGTTTGACACATCCGATCCCGCCGAACGCGGTGCCGCATTCCTGCGCTGGAACGTCGCTTGCGCCCCCAATGTGCGTACCGTCTTCGACGTGCGCGAACGCCGCCTGACGAGTCGCCGCGAGGAAGTCAGCAGCTTGAACGGCGCCCGGCTCAACGCGTACCTCCGCGACAAGTTCCTGGACAAAGCCACAACGCGCGTGTTGGAAGACGTGCTGAATCTCTACCGCCAGATCGGCGAACAGCAACAACAGATCGCCAAGGGTGAACGCGATCGCGACGCCGTCTACAAAAAGCAGCGCCAGATCCAGGGCAACCTGGGGCCGCTCGGTCGCGAGGGCGATGAAGGCGCGTTGCGCGCCCGATACGTAGCCGAACTCAACACGCTCGAAGACCGGCTCAAGGAATTCGCGACCATCGAGCAGCGGAGCCAGCAAGCGATCACCCGACTGGAGCAGCAAATCCAGGCTCAACTAAGGAAATTGACCGAATGACAACCGACGAGCGCTTGATGACCAACAACGAACCCGCGGCGCCCGACGCACAGCATGCACCGCACGTGGAGCGCCTCTTCGACCCGCGCACGTTCGCGGTGATGATCATTGCGCTGCTGCTGGGCGGCGCATGGGCCATCTACAACTACGTCAGCACCGGCGATATGCGCGGCGAAGACCAACTGCGCCCACTGGTATGGGCCATCTTCGCCACGCCGTTTGCATTGTTTATCGGGTGGGTAGTAGCCCGCCGCGCCGAACTGGGATGGGCCGCGCTGAGTTGCTTTATGCTCTACTTCTTCACGCCATTCGTGGCCGCGCGGATTGAGTCGCTGCTTGTCACGCCCGAACAGGCCAGCGGCAGCGGGCATCATATCTATTTCGTCGCGGCAATCACGCTGCACCTGGCGGTTGGCATCGGGTTGGCGGTGTGGCGAGCGATCACACCCGCGTCGCGCAAGGTGGTATAATTGCGCGCGATTGCGTCAGCAAGACCCGGTAGGCTACAGCAAATCATCAAGATCAACAATCAGGCTCAGCCGCCAGACCCGACTCACAACGTACGTCTCGCGCTCAACAGCCGCGCATATCGGGCCATATCGCTTCTCACTCTTGGGCAAAATGTATGTCACAAATTCTCTCTTCCAGCCGCTATCTGATTATTGTTGCTGTTGTCGGTTCGTTCCTGGCCTCCGTCGCACTGCTGGTATACGGTGGCGTCGAGGTCGTCACGCTGATCGTTGAAACCGCGATTGAAGCCGACATCAGCACCAAAGGCGCAAAGAAGCTCGTGCTCGCATTCATCGAAGTCGTCGATCTGTTCTTGCTAAGCACGGTGCTATATATCATCGCGTTGGGGTTGTACGAACTCTTCATCGACGATAACGTGGCCGTGCCAGACTGGCTGACGATCCACAACCTGGACGACCTCAAAGAGAAGCTAATCGGCGTGATCATCGTGGTTCTGGGGGTGCTTTTCCTGGGTCAGGTCATCACCTGGGACAACGAGCGTGACTTGCTGAACTTCGGCGCAGCCATCGCGCTGGTCGTCGCCGCATTGGCCTATTTCCTGAGCTTGAAGAAAAAAGCCAAATCGGATGGCGAGAAGTAGCCGTTACACGCGCAATGCCGCGCAAAGAACCAGAGCGTTCACAGTAGATTGCTGAACATGGTGAAGGAGCTAGCTATGGCCGAAGCTGCATTGAAGAGCGCAAAGTCCACCACACACCTCGCGATCGCTCGCCCGCGTTTTGTTACTGCCGCGAGTCTGTTTGACGGACACGATGCTTCGATCAACATTATGCGCCGCATCCTGCAATCCCGCGGCGCAGAAGTGATCCACCTCGGCCATAATCGCTCGGTGGAAGAGATTATCACAGCGGCCTTGCAAGAAGATGCTCAGGGCATTGCGATCAGTTCGTATCAAGGTGGGCATGTCGAGTTCTTCAAATACGCGATCGACCTGCTCCAAGAACGTGACGGCCAGGGAATCCGCGTCTTCGGCGGCGGCGGCGGCGTGATTGTGCCGGATGAGATCGACGAACTGCATCGCTATGGCGTCGCCCGCATCTTCTCGCCGGAAGATGGACAGCGGATGGGGTTGCAGGGCATGATCGATTATATGATCGAGCACTGCGATATGAACCCGCACCGTTATGCTAACGCGTCACTCGAAGCAGTCGGGAACGGCGACCGAGCCGCACTGGCGCGTCTGATCACCGCACTTGAAAACGAGTTGCTCGGTGCAGCAAGCCGCCAGGAACTGCTCGACGCAGCAAGCCGCGTTTCCACGCCGATCCTGGGCATTACCGGCACCGGCGGCGCGGGCAAGTCATCGCTCACCGACGAACTGATCCGCCGCTTTCAGATGGACCAGGGTGACCAGATTCAGGTCGCCATACTTGCCGTCGATCCGACGCGGCGCAAGACCGGTGGCGCGCTGCTGGGCGACCGCATCCGAATGAATGCGATCTACACCCCAAACATCTATATGCGCTCGGTCGCCACGCGCGGCGCTTTGAGCGAAATGCCCGCCGCGTTAAACGAGATGATCGCGGCGCTAAAACTGGCCGGCTTCGACTTGATCATCCTGGAAACGCCGGGCATCGGCCAGGGCGACGCGGCGATTGTCACCTATGCCGACGTGTCGATGTATGTAATGACGCCGGAGTTCGGCGCGGCCAGCCAGCTCGAAAAGATCGATATGCTTGACCACGCCGATATTGTGGCGATCAACAAGTTCGACCGGCGCGGCGGCGACGACGCCCTGCGTGATGTCTCCAAGCAGGTGCAGCGCAATCGTGGCGCCTGGGATACGCCGCCCGACCAGATGCCAGTGTATGGCACGATCGCCTCGCATTTCAACGATGACGGTGTCACCGCCCTCTACTTTGGCCTGACGGATCGGCTGTCGGCGCAAGGCTTGCGCCTCCGCGAACATCGTCCGGCGCGCCCCGGCATGCGCGCCGCCAGCGCCAAGAGCGCGATTATCCCCGGCAAGCGCGTGCGCTATCTGGCCGAAATCGCCGAAACCGTGCGCGAGTATCACGAGCGCGCCCGCGAGCAGAGTCGCCTGATCAGCGAGCGTCAACATCTGCGTGAGTCGCGGCGTATGCTCAACGCAACCGGCGGCGACGGCGCGCTGCTCAACGATCTGATCGCCGAACGCGAAGCCGCGCTGATGCCAGAAACCCAACGCCTACTGGAGGAGTGGCCCGCGCTCAAAGCGGCGTATCAGGCCGATGAATTCGTCGCCCACGTGCGCGACCGCGAAATCCGCACGCCGCTCTATACCACGACGCTCTCAGGTTCACGCATCCGCAAAGTAGCGCTGCCAACCTGGCACGACGACGGTGCAATCCTGAACTGGTTGATGCGCGAAAACGTACCAGGCCATTTCCCTTTTACCGCCGGCGTCTTCCCCTTCAAACGCGTCGACGAAGACCCGACGCGCATGTTTGCGGGCGAGGGCGACGCCTTCCGTACCAACCGGCGCTTCCGCATGCTGTCCGAACACTCCGAAGCCAAGCGCCTGTCCACGGCCTTCGACTCGGTCACGTTGTATGGCTACGACCCGGACGAACGACCGGACATCTATGGCAAAATCGGCAACTCCGGCGTCTCCATCGCCACACTCGACGACCTGAAAGTGCTGTACTCCGGATTCGACCTATGCAGCCCCAAGACCTCGGTCTCGATGACCATCAACGGTCCCGCACCGACGATCCTGGCCATGTTCCTCAACGCCGCCATCGACCAGCAACTGGAGAAGTTCGCGGCGGAACAGGGCCGTGAGCCATCGTTCGACGAGGCTGAACGCATCCGAGCGTGGACCTTAGAAAATATGCGCGGCACCGTCCAGGCCGACATCCTCAAGGAGGATCAGGGCCAGAACACCTGTATCTTCTCGACCGAGTTTGCGCTCAAGATGATGGGCGACATCCAGGAATATTTCATCCAAAACCGCGTGCGCAACTTCTATTCGGTCTCGATTTCCGGCTACCACATCGCCGAGGCCGGCGCGAACCCGATTTCGCAACTGGCCTTCACGTTGGCGAACGGCTTCACCTACGTCGAATCTTACCTGGCGCGCGGTATGCACATCGACGACTTCGCGCCGAACCTGTCGTTCTTCTTCAGTAACGGCATGGATGCTGAATACAGCGTGATGGGGCGCGTCGCACGGCGGATCTGGGCCATCGCTATGCGCGAGAAATACGGCGCGAACGAGCGCAGCCAGAAACTGAAGTATCACATTCAGACATCAGGACGCTCGCTGCACGCCCAGGAAATGGCATTCAACGATATCCGCACCACGCTTCAAGCGCTGATCGCGATCTATGATAATTGCAACAGCCTGCACACCAACGCCTACGATGAGGCAATCACCACGCCGACCGAGGAATCGGTGCGGCGTGCACTGGCGATCCAGCTCATCATCAACCGCGAGTGGGGATTGGCCAAGAATGAGAATCCCAATCAGGGCGCGTTCATCATTGATGAACTGACCGACCTGGTGGAAGAAGCCGTGCTGCAAGAGTTCGAACGCATCGCTGAGCGCGGCGGCGTTTTGGGCGCAATGGAGACCGGCTACCAGCGCGGCAAGATCCAGGACGAATCGCTCTACTACGAGCAGAAGAAACACGACGGCAGCCTGCCGATCGTCGGCGTCAACACCTTCCGCAACCCGCACGGCGACGCGGAAGCGGAGGTCACCCTCGCACGCTCGACGGAAGAAGAGAAGCGCAACCAGATCCGGCGGCTGCGCGATTTCCAGAATCGCCACGTGTCCGAATCCGGCCCGATGTTGGATCGTTTGCAGCACGCAGCGATCAACAACGAAAACATTTTTGCTGTTCTGGTCGATGCCGTACGCGTCTGCTCTCTGGGCCAGATTACGCAGGCACTCTTTGAAGTCGGCGGACAATATCGGCGCAATATGTAGCTAGATCACACGGGGATGCGGAAACATCGCTTCCCCGCGCTCGCAAAGCTCTGGCACAGATGTAAGCCTTTGCGCTACAATGACTACAGTATTCTCCCTGCCCCCAGGAACCCATCACCATGACACATACTGCCCCAAATGCGCCGCTGGCGTACAACATCTATGGCAAAGGTCAACCACTCCTCCTTCTCCACGGCGCTCTGGTTGACCGTGACTATTGGCAGCCGCAACTGGCCGTCTTTTCATGTCGCTACCAGGTCATCACATGCGATCTCCCCGGACATGGCCAGTCAAGGCCACTGAACGGGCATACATCCGCCAGCGATTTCGCTCAGAACGTCCTGGCGCTGCTTGACTATCTCGGTTTATCACGGGTCATCTGCGTAGGTCACTCGTTTGGCGGCATGATCGCGCAGGAACTGGCAGTGCAAGCCCCTGAGAGAATCGCCGGGCTGGTTTTGGCCGACACATGGTATTACCCGCGCGGCGAGTGGTGGGAACCGCTGCCATTTCGCACTGTCGGCCTCACCTGGTTGTTGTGGGGTATGCGCGTCGAGGACTCAGTCGCGCTGATGGCGACAGGATTGGGGTTGCTCAATCCGGCGATCCGGCCTTACGCATCGAAGGTAATGGGTCGTTACAAAAACAGCCGGGCCCAGTATCTCCAGATCTGGGACGCAGCCATTTCGTATAACAGCGCCCCGCGCCTCCATCAGATCGCCTGCCCGACCCTGATCACCGTCAGCGAACTGTTTGCCTTTTCCCGCTGGCAATCACACCAGATGCAGCGGCGCATCCCCAATGCGGAGCAAGTCATCATCCCCCGCAGCGGTCACTGGTTGAACTGGGACAATCCGCATGCCTTCTCGCGCTCGGTGTTGGAATTTCTGGAACGACGCGTTCAACCGGCGCTATCCAGATAACAGAAGATACATGTTGCATGTGATAAAGGCCGCCATTCCGGCGGCCTTGCTCGGAGTGCTTCTTCTTTCGAGACATCGAGTGTGACTAAGACCTGACAGGCTGTGAAAACCTGCCAGGTCTACCAAATAAATGCCGCCACCCGGCGTGCGGGTTCGTTTCGCCTGGGATGCGCTTTCGGCTAGTTCTTTCGGCTCAGCCAGGCTTCCACGGCGTCCTCAAACAGCTCCGGGCACTCTTCTTGCGGCACATGCCCGCATGACGGCAGAATAACCAGTTCAGAGTTCGGCAGTTCCGCATCCAGCCTTTGGCTATCTGTGACGGGCACGACAGCGTCGCTATCCCCGGTGATCACCAGCGCCGGTTGTTCGATGTCGGCCAGCCGGTCGGCGACATCGGGCGGGTTGGCGCTCCAGACCCGCAGATATTCCCAGAATGCGCTATCCCAATCTTCAATCTGAGCGTGGATCAGTGTCAGGGACATGCGTTCAGCGCTGATGCGATCAGGGTGCGCATATGTCTGGCGGATGAAGGACTCGCTTTGTCCAAGCTCGCGTGCAAAGAGCGGCCCAAGGCGGCGCACTTGCGGAAGATTCAGGAGCCAGGCCGGCATTTCTTCCTGGATGTACACAGCAGCATCCGCAAGAATCAACGCTTCCACTCGTTCCGGTCGCTCCAGCGCCGCCTGGACGGCCAGAACGCCGCCGTAAGAACTCCCGACCAGCACGGCATTGTCTACGTCGAGCGCATCAAGCAGCGAGAAGAGTTGCTCAACCGCAGCGGCGGATGTGTAAGGATTTGGCCCGGTCCAATCCCCGGCCACGAGCTTCTCGCTCAGGCCATAGGGAATTTGATCGTAAGCGATCACCCGGCCCCGCGCGGCGAAAAAATCGCGCGTCTCATCCCAGGTGAAGGCGTTGAAGAGCGAGCCGTGGAGCAGCACGAACGTCGGCGCTTGTTCCGCCGATTCGGATTCGCCGGCGATGTAATGGATATCGATGCCGTCGGTTCCTTCAAATGGCAGGGTAACGAAAGCGCTTTCGTTGGCGGCGGCTTGTTGAGCGGCGACCAGCCCCTCCAGCGGGCCGATCGGGATCAAGAATGGGACGATAGCAAGCAACAAGATGAGCGCCATAAAAACGACGCCGAGGATCTGTACGGTCTTGATGAACTTCTTGCGCATAAGTACGGCTCCCATATTTTCTCTACTGTGGCAATGCGTGGCCCGATAACGTCCGGCAGCGCGCTGCGTTTCGCGCGGTTCAGCGGTCTGCGTTCCCAGGACGCAGCATCACGGTGATGCGTTAGCGGCAACGTTCGCCTCCTGGTTCGCAATCACCCGATCCAGCCATTCCAGTTCAGTTCGATACGCGTGGTGAAAGAAATCCAGGCTCAGATGCGCCTGGCGCGTTTCCTCCGGCACAGCGGCGATCTTCGCGATCTGCGCGACGAGCGCCGTGCGGCGCTGCTTCAGCAGAGCCAAACCTTCGGATGCCGGCAGTTCGGAGACGAAATTCAGCGGGACGATGCTGGGGAACTCCGGTTCAACATATTCGGCGAGCAAAGTGCGCAGCATCGTTTGAAATGCCGCTTCGCCCTCCTCCGTGACCCGGTAGACCCTGCGCGGGGGACGGTTGCCTTGCCGTTCCTCGTAGGCGCGAACAAGCCCGTCTGCTTCGAGCTTCTTTAGCAGCTTGTAGGCGTTGGCCTTGCTCAGATGGACCGCCGTGACCGCTCGTTCTGCGAGCATCTCGTGGAGTTGATAACCATGCATTTCGTGGCTACGCAACAGACCCAGAATCAGCAATCTCTCTTCCATATGTTCGCCTATTCTGATATAGTCACTATAGACTAGTCATAAGTAACTATATCAGAATAGACTGATTTGTCAAGCGTCTCCGTTGCGCTGCGCTTGATCAACTCCGCCGCACACCGATACCAAACGATGATACCCATGCCGCATGTCACCCTGAACGGAGCCGCAGGCGGCGTGAAGGGTCTCGGCGTTGGGGGAATCTGAGATACTTCGCTGCGAACAGAATGACCGCATTGAGCATGCTGCATGTCACCCTGAACGGAGCCGCAGGCGGAGGGTCGCGGCGTTGGGGGAATCGGAGCTTCTTCATTGAGCATGCTGCATGTCACCCTGAACGGAGCCGCAGGCGGAGGGAAGGGTCGCGGCGTTGGGGGAATCGGAGCTTCTTCGCTGCGAACAGAATGACCGCATTTGGTTTATACGTTTCTCAGCTGTAAAGCTGCTATATAGCCACGAACCGGTCGTCTGGTTTTGTTCTAGGAATCACGGATCGGTGGGATGCCATGGGAGGCCAGGTTGTGCGCGGCACGGGTGGTTTCGGGCAGGCGGTACTTCGTCAAACAGGCCAGCGTGAACTGTACCGCCGCCTCCATTCCGACGCGATTTC
>JANQID010000128.1 GCA_028282325.1 Chloroflexaceae bacterium
GTCGCCTGGTTCCAACGCCAACGCAGTTTGGACTTGCCACCACCTCCCGTTGTGTTTTATATGTCACCTTGATCAGAGTCAAAGTGATAGGGTTTGAGGATCCAGGGTCTCGACCTGCCAGCCCAGTTCGGCGCGCAGGTCGTCGTCGAAGGCGCGGACGCGGCATGTCACCACGGCCGGGCAGTCGCGATAGCGCCAGGTGATCGACCGCACCGCCTGGAGCGTCGTCAACCGGTCGGCGGCGGTCGCCGTCGCCGTCGGCGGGACTTCGTCGAGGCCGTCGAAGAGCAGCAGCGCCGCGCCCCGCGAGAGCGCCGCGCTCAGCGCATCGTCGATGTCATGGGTGCAGTACGCCTCCAGCTCATCGCGCAAGGCGACGTAGAGGGCCTGGTCGCCGCACCCGTCGCGGGCGATCCGTCCGGCCAGCGTGCGCAGCGGCATCAGGACGGGCAGGCGCGGCTGCTCGCCGTCCCAGCCGGGGAGCGACGGCGCCTGGGACGGGTCTAGCTCGTGCAGGGCCAGCGCCCAGGCCAGGTAGCGCACGAAGGTGGATTTGCCGCTGCCCGGTTCGCCGAGCAACGCCAGGCGCGCGCGGCGCTGCACCGCCTCCAGCGCCGTCAGGGCGCGTTGGAGGATAAGCTCGTCATTCTTGCCGATGTCCCGCCCGCCGTCGCCACGAAACAGCGCCGTATCGGGCAGAGCGTAGTCGGGGTCGTACTCCTGCTTGAGCGGGTTTGTTGGATCATCGCGTTCGAAGTAGGCGCGCAGCCTGGATGCCCGACCGCGCACCGCTTCGACGCGGGTCTGAACGGCGAGAGCGACATAGACCCGCGGCAACTCCATCTGCTCCCCGCGGCTGAGCCCCTCGTCGAGGCCGCGCAGGGGCAGGTACGCCAGCTTCCGCGCCAGCCCCTCCAGATACCAGACCAGCCGTCGGCGCTCGTCGTCACGCGGGTCGCGCCCGTAGATGATCGTCCCCAGGTTGAGGCCGACAGCAGGGCCGTAGAGCCGCGCCTGATCGCCAACGTCAATCGTCCCCTTGTACACATCGCGCGCAGCCGGATCGCCGGCATCGATGAGAGGCGGCGCTGTTCCCTGCAACGCCGCGAGCGCCGCGTCGAGCGCCGCACACTGGGCCGGGTCGGTCGCTGCCGCGCGCAACGCACGCAACGCGGCGATCTGGCGCTGGAGGTCATCGTCGGCCATAGGGGTGCTTTCCTCGTGCTCTGACGCCGCCCCGCCGGACGGCGCCGTTGCGGATTCCTGTCAATTGTACACGCCGCGGGGGCTTGTGACAAGCGTCATATCTGGTGCGGCGAGATCGTCAAGCGGGGCGCGTTCGGGCGTGAAGTGCAGACCGTCGGCGCAACGGCAGACCAGGCCGGGGATGTCGAACGGCGATTCGTCGCTCCACGCCGGCGCCGCCATCAGGCCTGCTGCGCCGGGGCCAGCGCAACGTCGCGCGCGGCGGAATCCTCGTCCGCGGTATAGCGCGCGAAGATGCGCCGGTACGCCTCGCTGGACGCCATCAACTCATCGTGCGATCCCTGGGCGACGAGTTCGCCCTGCCGCAGCACCAGGATGCGGTCGGCCCAGCGGATTTGCGAGATGCGGTGGGTGATCAGCAGCGTCGTACGCCCGTGGAGAATGCGCCGCATCGCGCGCTGGATCTGATCCTCGGTCGCGCTGTCAATGGCGCTGGTCGAGTCGTCGAGGATCAAGATGCGCGGGTCGGTCAAGAAGGCGCGCGAGATCGCGATTCGCTGGCGCTGCCCGCCCGACAGCGTGACGCCGCGCTCGCCCACCACCGTGTCGTAGCCGTCCGGGAACTTCATAATAAAGTCATGGGCGTGAGCCTCGCGGGCAGCCTGCTCGATCTGGTCGCGCGTCGCCGCGCCCGCCGCGCCAAAGGCGATATTCTCGGCCAGCGTGCGCGAGAACAGGAAGATGTCCTGCTCGATCGTCGAGATCTGCGAGCGCAGCGATTGCAAGCTGTAATCACGCACATCGATGCCGTCGATCAAGACGCGCCCCTCGCGCACATCGTAGGTGCGGTTGACCAGACGAGTCAGCGTGCTTTTGCCCGCGCCGGTCTGCCCGACGATAGCGATGGTCTCGCCAGGCCGGGCATGGAAGCTGATCCGCTTGAGGATCGGCTCGCCATCGTAGTCGAACGTGACATTCTCGAAGGTAATCTCGCCCGCAATCGGCCGGGCCAGGCCGTCGGCGTTCTCGTCCAGCTCACTCTCCGCCTTGATCAGGTCGAGAATGCGCTCGGCGCCGGCGATGCCCAACTGCACCAGCGAGAAGCTGAACAGCGAGATGAACGTCGGGAAGCGCAGCACGCCGATCAAGCCCATATAGCTAATCACATCGCCGACGCTCAAAACGCCGCCCAAAAACAGTGCCAGCGCGTGGGCGAAGGCCAGCCCGAACGCCACGCCGAAAAACAGGAGCGGCAGGTAGCGCGCCTTGACCCAGCCCTCCTGCACGAACAGGTCGCGATAGCGCCGCGCGTTCAGGCCGAAGATCTGGCGCTCTTTCATCTCTTGCGCATAGCCCTTGACCACCTCGATGCCGGAGATCGCTTCGGCGAGGCGAGCATTGGTCACGCCGAACTGCTCGCGCAACGCGCCGGTCACCGGGTTCAGTTCGTCGTTGTAGCGTCGCAACGCCCAGGCGAACGACGCCAGGAACAGCAGCGGAACCAGCAGCAAATCGAGGTGCACATAGGCGATGGCGATTAGCGGCACAAGCGTAAACAGCGCCGACTCGAAGATCAAGCTAATGCCGGGGCTGATCATCAGGTTGAGCTGCTGGACATCGTTGGTCGCGCGGGCCATCACGTCGCCGACGCGCTGGCGGTTGTGAAACGTCTGGCTCTTGCCCAGCAAGCTGATGTACAACTCCTCGCGCGCATCGCGTTCCATCCGCTGCGCCAGAAGCTCGACAAACGCGAGTTTGGCCAGATCGATTATACCGACGCCGGAGAATGCGCCCATCGTCGCCAGCGATAGCCAGAGGAGCTGGCTCCAGTCGGTATCGGGCGCGAGGATCATATCGAAGGCAATACCGGTCAACACCGTGCCGAGGCTGTACAGCCCACTCGTGCCGATGTTGCCGAGAAAGATCGCAATCGGCATCAGCGGATAGCGCAAGATGTGCGACCAGATCCATCGCAACGGCGAGCGCCGATTATAGATATATTCGTCAGCAACGGTAAATTCACGCTTGTTCACGTGGATGCTCCATTGAGAGATGCAAGACCGGGCCGGTCTCAACAGCAAAAGATGTTCACTTCCGCTCTGCCGAAGGCGAATCCGACATTATGCGGTGTGACCACGTAACTCCTGTTATTGAAATCCAGAACACACGTTCAGAACGGCCAGACCATCATACCGAAAAAGACTGTCGAAAGGTTCAGCCCTGAGGCTGAGAGTTTTCACACCGTTGGGCGTAGATGTTGATCATTCCGCATCCTCTGGAAGTGTACCAGATATGATATGCTACCATGCTCGTAAATCTATGCCATCTATGGTATGACGGGTGGCGTGAAGCAGATGCGAACAAACGAGGCGAAACCGTGGAATTGCGAGAAGATCGAACGAAACACAACTGGCACACACTGGACTCCAACGATGTCGCACGCGAGCTTGACGTTGATCTCGCACAGGGCCTGGACGATGCAGAAGCAGCGCATCGCCTGGAGCGCTACGGCCCGAATGAACTGATCGACCGGGGCGGACGCGGGCCCTGGCAGATCATCTGGGAGCAACTGACCGCACTGATGGTGGTGATCCTGATCATCGCGGCGGTGATTTCGGCGGCGCTGGGCGATTTCGAAGACGCCGCCGCGATTCTGGCGATTGTCATACTCAACACACTGCTGGGGTTCCGCCAGGAGTACCAGGCCGAACGAGCTATGGCCGCCCTGAAGCGTCTGTCGGTTCCACAGGTGCGCGTGCGGCGCAGCGGTCATGTGCGCGAAATCTCGGCCCGCAGCCTGGTTCCAGGCGATGTCGTGCTGCTCGAAGCCGGCAACTTTATTCCCGCCGACGGACGGCTCATACAGAGTGCCGATCTGCGCATTCAGGAGGCCGCGCTAACCGGCGAGTCGGAACCGGTGAGCAAGCGCCAGGACGCATTGAGCAATCCTGACCTACCGCTGGGCGATCGCCGCAATATGGTTTATATGGGCACATCGGCCAGCTACGGACGCGGCGTGGCGCTTATCACGGCGACCAGTATGCGCACCGAACTCGGCCAGATCGCCGAGATGATCCAGACCGTCAAAGACGACGAGACGCCGCTGCAACGCCGCCTCAACCAGTTGAGCCAGATCCTGGCGGGCGTGGCGCTGGTGATTGTCGCGGTCGTGTTTGTGCTCGGGCTGTTCCGCGGCGATGACATCCGGCTGCTCTTCCTGACCGCCGTCAGCCTGGCCGTGGCCGCCGTTCCCGAAGGACTGCCCGCCGTGGTGACAATCGCGCTGGCCCTGGGCGCGCAACGGATGCTCAAGCGGCGCGCGCTCATCCGCAAACTGCCCGCCGTTGAAACGCTGGGGTCGGTCACGGTGATTTGCTCGGACAAAACCGGTACGCTGACGGAAAACCGTATGACCGTCACCGTCCTCGACGTCGCCGGGCACAGTTTTGAAATCAACGATGAAAATCGAAACTATGTACTCGCCCATCCGGCAGTGCAATCCAGCAACGCATTGCCGCTGATGCTGGCGGGCGGCGCGCTCTGCAACGACTCGGTGCTCGAAGTCGAAGAGACCGGCGCTTCGCACGGCCCAAACCTGCACATCGTCGGCGACCCGACCGAAGGCGCACTGGTGATGGCAGCCACCCGAATGGCAGGCGTGAGCAAAGAAGACCTGGAAGCCGTCCTGCCGCGCGTGGCCGAAGCGCCGTTCGACTCCGACCGCAAGCGGATGACAACCGTGCATAGTCTGCCGACGCCGGAACTGCGCGCAACACTCTCGCAAAACAATGGTCGCGCAAGTAAAGCCGGCGACGCCCCCGTCGCGCTCGATGTCCTGGAGACGCCGCCTCAGCCGATTGATCTGACGACTAGCGTTCTCAACGCGGCGGAAGTCGTCGAAAAGCAGGCGATCCACGTCGCATTCACCAAAGGCGCCATCGACAGCGTGCTGAGCATCACCCGCGATGTCTGGATCGATGGACGTATAGAGCCGCTCGACGAACGCTGGCGCACGCGCATTCTCGCTACAAACGACCAGATGGCCAGCAACGGCATCCGTGTGCTTGGCGTGGGCTTCCGCACGCTCACCGATCTGTCCGACGCTGGCCAGGAGGCGCTGGAACGCGATCTCACATTTATCGGCATGGTAGGCATGATCGATCCGGCACGTTCCGAGGTGCATGACGCGGTGCAAACCTGCAAGAACGCCGGCATTCGTCCGGTGATGATCACGGGCGATCACCCGTTGACTGCGCGCAACATCGCGCAAAAACTGGGCATTGCCGCCGACGACCGGGTGATCACCGGTCCGGAACTAAATCAACTCTCGGAAGACAAGTTCCGTGAAACCATCGCCGAGGTCTCGGTCTACGCGCGGGTCTCGCCCAAGCACAAGCTCCAGATCGTGCAGGCGTTCCAGCAACTCGGCCACATCGTCGCAATGACCGGCGACGGTGTCAACGACGCGCCCGCGCTCAAACAGGCCGACATCGGGGTGGCTATGGGCATCACCGGCACCGACGTCTCGAAAGAGGCCGCCGATACGGTGCTGCAAGACGATAACTTCGCCACGATTGTCGCCTCGGTCGAGGAAGGCCGGGTAATCTACGACAACATCCGCAAGTTCGTCAAGTACATCCTGGCGGGCAACTTCGCTGAGATTATGGTGATGCTCATCGCTCCCTTCCTGGGCATGCCCTTACCGCTGTTGCCACTCCAGATCCTGTGGGTCAACCTGGTGACGGATGGCCTGCCAGGGCTGGCGCTGGGCGTCGAGCCGGCCGAGCCGAATACGATGCGCCGACCACCGCATCCGCCCAGCGAAAATATCTTCGCCCGCGGTATGGGGCGCGACCTGGCGATCATCGGCTTCCTGGGCGGCGCATTGTCGTTGGGCGTCGGCTTCTGGTATTGGACCGCCGGGCTGGAGACCTGGCAGACGATGGTCTTTACCACGCTGACGCTGGTGCAGATGGCCAACGCGCTCGCCTTCCGCTCCGAACGCGAGTCCCTGTTCCGCATCGGGCTGTTTTCCAACCGCGCCGTATTAGGAGCGGTCGCCTTAACATTCGTACTACAACTGGCGGTTGTGTACCTACCATTCTTGCAGCGCTTCTTCGAAACCGTCGCCCTAACGCCAATCGACTTGCTGGTCGCGCTGGGCGCCAGCAGCATCGTCTTCTTTGGCGTCGAGCTGAAGAAATGGATCCTGCGTCGGCAAATGGCGTGAGACGCAAACTCCGGCGTCGAGCTGGAAATGCGTGAACGGCGTCGCCGGGCGGTATAGCAATCCTATTCGATTTGTGAAGTCTAAAACCTGTCAGGTGCGGCAACCCGTGACCATGTCTATACCAAACAATATGGGAGACATCGCATGGTGTCATTCTGAGCGCAGCGAAGAATCTCAGATTCCAACAACGCCGAGACCCTTCCCATTCGCTTCGCTCAGGGTCAGGGTGACATGCGGCATGGGTAGCATCGTTTGGTATATTCACGAAGCTCGTCACGTCGCACTTGACAGGTTTCTCTATCGCGTAGGGATCGCTATAATTCCCATATCAACAATCGCGCCCTCATCCGCACAATTCAGCGTCAAAACCATTTGCGATCATCGCAGCTTTCCGCTATACTATTCGCTAGTGCTGATGGTAGGAACTGTTTTCTTGCCACGGGGCCGCAACAAATTCACGGTAAAGGGGGTGAAGAAGCGGACCAGCGAATGGAAAGTACAGAAGAGCGGCGTCGCCCCACGCCATCGATGAACCTTCGCACATTCTGGCCGCAGCCCTTTCATAGGCGCGGTTTTTTCGTTCGCCAGGTTAGAAAAACTATGCGAGTAGAGCGACGAGAAGGCGAAAGCGTTGAACAGCTCATCCGCCGGTTCAACAAAGGCGTTGTTTCCGAGCGCATCACCAAGACCTATCGCGAGAAGATGCATTTTGTATCGAAGAGCGAGCAGCGCAAGGAAAAACGCCGGCGCGCAGAGCGCAACCGGCGCAAGAAAATGATGAAATCTTCTTAACCCAAACTATGGCGCGAAGAGCACGGGCGTGACGAGGAAACATCTCCATCATTCCCGTGTTTTTCTATGTCGCCTCATGCTATAATACTCTTCCATAAAAAATCTGGAGCGCCCGTTTATATGTTTGATAAACTTGAAACTTTAGAAATACGCTATGATGAATTAACTGAGCTTATGGCTCAACCTGATGTTGTTTCCGATCTGGCGTTGTTGCAACAACACGCCCGCGAACAGCGCGAGTTGGAAGACATCGTCGCCGCTTTCCGTCAATACAAACAGACGTTGCGCGAACTTGACGACACGCAAGCGCTGCTCAATGACGGCGGAGATGCGGAAATGCGCGAACTTGCGCAAGAAGAGTTGAGCACGCTGCGCGAACGTCGCGGCACTCTGGAAGACCAGCTCAAGCAACTGTTGCTGCCGCGCGATCCCAACGACGCACGCGATGTCATCATCGAGATCCGCCAGGGCGAAGGCGGTGACGAAGCTGCATTGTTCGCCGCCGACCTGTACCGGATGTATGAGCGCTATGCCGACCTGCGCGGCTGGAAGGTCGAAGTTGCCAGCGTCGCCGAGAATGACATCGGCGGCCTCAAGGAAATCATCTTTGAAATACGCGGCGAAAGCGCCTACAGCCGGCTCAAATACGAAGGCGGCGTGCATCGCGTCCAGCGCGTTCCGGAAACCGAGGCGCGCGGGCGCATCCACACCAGCACCGCGACGGTCGCCGTGCTGCCGGAGATCGAGGCAACCGACGTTGAGTTGCGCGACGAAGACTACCGCATCGATGTCTTTCGCAGCCAGGGCCACGGCGGTCAGGGCGTCAATACAACCGATTCAGCGGTGCGGGTCGTCTACAAAGGCGGCACCTCGGAAGAAATTGTTGTGACTTGCCAGGATGGGCGATCACAGCTGAAAAACAAAGAGAAAGCTCTCTCGGTGTTACGAGCGAAGCTCTATGCCATCGAGCAGGAGCGCCGTCAACGCGAAATAGGCGCGTCACGGCTGGCCCAGGTGGGAACCGGCGAGCGCGCCGAGAAGATCCGAACGTACAACTTTCCTCAAGACCGGATCACCGATCACCGTATCGGTCAGAACTTCTCAAATTTGCCGGCGACATTGTCAGGATATATTGATCGCATTATCGACACATTGATCGTTTACGATAATGCCGAACGATTAAAGGCTTCCGGCATTAATTAGCGCCTGCGGGGACGGGGTCAACGCAAAATTAGATCCGGGTTGCAATCGATAATGGGAAATAGCCAGCGCTATTTCCCATTTTTGCCCTCTCCAACGCCTCCCAATCCCGTATGCGCCGTCAAATCCATTGCTATTACATCGGGGGGCGCCGTAGATATATTGCACTATCCGCCGCCCCCCGTTTGGTGACAAAGAAGGAGAATAGACGTGCTCACACCAGAACTGGAAGAGTTCATCGCGCGGATGCCCAAGGTAGAACTGCACGTCCACCTTGAAGGCTCGATCACGCCGCGAACGCTGCTGGAACTCGCCCAACGCAACGGCGTCGAGATCCCCGCACGGGATGTCGCTGGTGTGGAGCAGCTTTTTCGTTATCGCAACTTTGGCGAGTTCTTAACGGTGTTTATGAACCTCGCCCGGGCAATCGTTCGCGGCAGCGATTTTGAACGCCTGGCATACG
This sequence comes from Chloroflexaceae bacterium, assembly GCA_028282325.1. GTDB lineage: Bacteria > Chloroflexota > Chloroflexia > Chloroflexales > Chloroflexaceae > JANQID01. The sequence goes on from JANQID010000128.1 coordinate 8,892, forward strand.
AGTTAGGCATCGCATTAGCCGAGCAGAATATCCTGTACGCCGAGGTGATGCTCTCGCCGATGCAACACTTGCGGCGCGGCATGGATCTGCTGGAAACGATTGAGGGAACGGCGACGGGCTTCGCCCAGGCAGAGCGCGAGACCGGCATTATGTGGCGTATCGCCCTGGATTACGGTCGCCAATATGGGCCAGATCAGGCGTGGGAGGTGCTGGAAGTTGCACGCCGGGCGATGCCGTACGGCGTTGTCGGCTGGTCCATCGGCGGCAACGAGATCGGCCACCCGCCCGAACCGTTCGCCGAAGTATTCGCCAACGCGCGAAAGGCGGGGCTGCATGTGATGGCTCACGCCGGCGAGGTAGCCGGCCCGCCAAGCATCTGGGGCGCAATAGAGATGTTGCAAGCCGAGCGGCTGGGACATGGCATTCGCAGCGTTGACGACCCGGAGCTGCTGGAGTATCTTCGCGATCATCAGGTTGTCCTGGATATTTGCCCTAGCAGCAATTTGCTGACTGGCGCGACCGCAACCTGGAACTCGCACCCGTTACGGCAACTCTATGATGCCGGAGTCGCCGTAACGATCAACTCGGACGATCCGACATTCTTTCACACGACGCTCACCGAAGAGTTTCGCCGCGTGGTGCAACACTTTGGCTTCGGCGTCGATGATCTCTGCGTGCTTGCGCTTAACAGCGCCCGCGCCGCATTCCTGCCGGAGACGGAGAAGACAGCGTTAGTCGAGCGTGTTGAGAAGCAGTTGGCAGCGCTACGCAGTGAGCTGGGCATATAAATCCTCACAAAATGCGCAGGGACGCAATATGAGTTGCGTCCCTGCTTCATACGCTTCGATCCCGCGCGAGATCACCAAACTACGCTTGTTTGATATACGTGACATAGTCGCGTAGCCGTTCAACCATCGTCGGCCCGGCGGCAAGCAACGGCTCGGAAATTTTGCGCCCGTCAAGCAGCGAATGGGCGTCAACGCCCTTGCCGCTCAGGGTTGTCACGACGCCTCCCGCACCGCGCACGATGGTTATTCCAGCGGCAATGTCCCACAGGCTCGCCCGTCCGATAACGGTTCCGACCGAACTACCGCGCGCAGCATAGCAGAAATCGGCGGCGACGCTGCTCAACGAGCGCGTTTTGCCCGGAAAGCTAAACCGGAAATCACGGTGCGCAAACGATGATACCGAAATCCAATCGTTTTCGGCGAATGTTTCGGGTTCCCGAATGTGGATCGTTTTGTCATTCAGATAGGTGACGCCATCCGGGCCGGCCCAGTAACAATCGTCAAGCAAGGGCATATACACCACGCCTACATATGGCTCCCCCGCACGTAGCACGCCGATCGACACGCACCAGAGCGGCAGACCGGACGCAAACGCCCCCGTCCCATCGATCGGATCGATCGACCAGACATATTCGCGACCAATATCACCGATTCCTTGCTCCTCGCCCATAATGCCGTGGTCGGGATAGCGGTTGCTGATATGGGCGCGTATCATCTGCTCGACCTCGATGTCAGCCTGAGTTACCAGGCTCTGATCGGCTTTGTGCTCGTGGGTAACGTTATTAAAATAGCGACTGGCGATCGCCCCTCCGGCGCGCGCCCACTCGCAGACTTCGGCCATATCGATATTGCCCACTGCGCGTTTTTCTCCTTCCTGCGTAATCGGTATACAATATAGGATAGCGGCGCAGATCTCATGCTGGCAGCAGCTACGTTGTCGCACTTCACTCAGTGCGTGGCTATCTTCTATCGGCTCTCTCTATGCAGCCGTATTGCTCTTGATAAGCACATGAACAATTTTAGCATGGAAACAATGTTGAGACCCCAACGTCTTTCTGTTCGCCAAGATCATAGCGAACCCCGCAGTAACCCACGCCTCAGAGATGAGTGTGAAAGGAACCGTCTATGACAGACCACAACTTCTACAAAAAGCTCCTTGACGAGATGCACGACGGTGTGTATTTCGTTGACCGCGAACGGCGAATCTCCTACTGGAATCATGGCGCTGAGCGTATCTCCGGATACAGCCGCGACGAGATAGTTGGACGCTTCTGCTGGAACAACATCTTAAGCCACGTTGGCGGGAGTGGCTGCCAACTCTGTCTTGACGGCTGCCCGCTCGCTCAGACGATTATTGACGGTCAGGAACGCCAGGCCGAAGTTTATCTGCATCACAAGGATGGATCACGTATTCCCATTCTGGTGCGTGTTGCGCCGATCTATGAGCAAGACCAGATTGTCGGCGCGGTTGAAATCTTTAGTGACAACTCGGCGCAAAAAGCAGCAATGCAGCAGATCAAGCATCTGGAGGCGTTGTCATCACTCGATCCACTGACACGGCTTGGAAATCGACGTCACATCGAAAGCGCTTTGCACACGTGCATAGGGGAATTTCGTCGCTATGGCTGGACATTTGGGCTCATGTTCACCGACGTTGATCGTTTCAAGGCTCTCAACGATACATACGGCCATCTCGTCGGCGACGATGTGTTGAAGATGGTCGCCAGTACGCTTGCCCACAACATCCGCACGTTTGATGACATCGGTCGTTGGGGCGGCGAAGAGTTCGTTATCCTGGTGAAGAACATTGATGAGTTCACCCTTCACGACACATCTGAACGGCTACGCAAGCTGGTTGCACTATCGTCGCTCAGCATCGAAGATCAACCCTTGAAGGTCACCATCTCCATCGGTGCAACATTGGTTCAGAAGCATGATGATATCAAATCAATCGTTGATCGTGCTGATCGTATGCTGTATCAGAGCAAGAACAATGGGCGCAATCGCACAACGCTCTATGAGCACAGCGTCGAATGAAGAGACCTTGCAGATGTGCATGATACCCCACGCCAAGCGAACGCGGCAGCTATAGAGAGATCAGCCTAAGAATAGACAATCGAGGACTGGCAGTCCTTGAAGGACTGCCAGTCCTACAGCCACATTGTACGACCTCTAACTGATTTATCTATATGCTGCCGAAGGCGCAGCTTTCGCACCAGGGATCAAAGATTGGCCAATCCCTACATAAGCTCTATCAGACCCGTTTCCACGCACGAAACGCATCGAGCAACGCATCCTGGATATGCACCGGGATGTCGTCCTCTTTGAGGGCGCCGGTTAGTGTTATCGTCTGATTGATCTGATCAACATAGATTCGGCAAGGCGGGCACATATCCATATGCTCTTCAAACCGCTGCTGATCGGCAGGTGAGAGCTTCCCTTCGAGATACTCAGTGACGAGATCCGCCAGTTCTTTGCACGTAAGAGGATTTTCTGTCGTCATTCGCTATGCTTCGTTGAGATAACGTTCAAGCGCACGACGAACTTTCGCACGTGCGCGATGCAGAAGGACGCGTTGATTAGACTCAGTAATATTCAGAACGTTACACACTTCTTCGGATGTCCAGCCGGCGATATCTCGCAGCGAAATAACCATGCGCTGGCTCATCGGCAAAGTGTTGATAGCGCCCTGCACCAACGCGCGCGTTTCCTGGGAAAGCATACGCTCTTCGGGAACCGCAGCCCAACTCTGCGGCGGCGTCGCCCAATGGTGCGGCCACTGCGCGTGATCAGACGGAAGAAAACGTTCCGGCTCAAGCACCGGCTCGTCAGGCTCTTGATCAATACTCCACAGATCGGAGAAGGCAATACTGCGCCCTTCACGCGTGGCGCGCGTTTTGGCCCGATTCGTCAAAATGCGAAACATCCATGTTTTGAGGGAGCTGCGGCCTTCAAAGTTGTCGAGACTGCGTAGAATGCCCATCCAGGCTTCCTGCGCCACTTCCTCGGCGACGGATCGATCACTGACATAGATCATCGCCAGACGGATCATCGTCGCATGATAGCGGTTCACTAGCGCGGTAAACGCCGCCTCCTCACCATTGCGCAATGCCGCAATCATCGCCCATTCGTCCGTCTGCGCTCCAGAGCCGGTTGGCCGATTGGCGTCTGGCTGCGCCGCCTCACTCATTGTGCATCTCCCACATTTTCATCTCATAATTGGAACCATGCGGAGGGCGTATCAAGCACTGTGCAATGGATTAGGCTTCCATACACAGTATAAGAAAACCTGCTGGATGCGTCAACGTGTAACAAAATTGGAGTGCGCGAGACCATAGAAGCAATGAGCGTGCGCATCGGATCCCTGCGCGAGTCTGGTTCGGCAGCATTGATGCGTACAAGATCATACACTATGTAAAGTCAACAACCGTTCTTGCATGCACTAGCGAGCATTGGACGAAAGGAGCAAGATTCGTGACCGCAGGAGAGCATTACGACACGATTATTATCGGCGCAGGACAGTCGGGCGGGCCATTGGCAACCGCGCTGGCAAATGCGGGGCGCAAAACGGCCCTGATCGAGCGAGCGCACATCGGCGGCACGTGTGTAAACGAGGGTTGTACGCCCACCAAAACGATGGTCGCCAGCGCGCGGGTGGCGCACATGGCCCGCCGTACGGCTGATTACGGCGTGATCACCGGCCCCGTCGCGGTAAATATGGCGGTTGTGCGCAAGCGCAAGCGCGACATCGTCGCCAGCTTCCGCGGCGGCAGCGAACGGCGGATCGAGAAAACCGAAGGGCTGGAACTGTTGATGGGGACGGCGCGCTTTACCGGCCCACACCAGCTTGAAGCGCAGCTTAACGCCGGCGGCATACGTCAACTCAGCGCCGAGACGATCATCATCAACACGGGCGCGCGTCCGGCAAAACCGGCAATCGACGGCATCGACGCCGTTCCAACGCTCGACTCGACATCGATTATGGAATTGGATCAGATCCCCGAACATCTGCTGGTCATCGGCGGCGGCTACATCGGGCTGGAATTCGGCCAGATGTTTCGTCGCTTCGGCAGCCGAGTGACGATTGTGCATCGAGGCTCCCGACTGCTGGCGCGTGAAGACGCTGATGTCGCGGTAGAAGTAGCACATATTTTGCACGCGGACGGCGTCGAGGTATTGCTCGACAGCGCACCTATGAGTGTCGAGCGCACGCCGGATGGCGGCATCGAAATGGTTGTGCGCACGCCAGATGGTGAACGAACGCTGCGAGGCTCGCACTTGCTGGCCGCCGCCGGCCGCACACCCAACAGCGATATGCTGAACCTGGACGCCGCCGGCGTGACCACCGACAAACGCGGCTTCATCCCGGTGAATGAGCGACTGGAGACCAACATTCCGGGTATCTATGCTCTGGGCGATGTCAACGGAGGCCCGGCGTTCACCCACATCTCATACGACGACTTTCGAATTATGCGCGCCAACCTGATCGAGGGCGGCCACGCAACGACCGCTGGGCGACCAGTCCCCTACGTCGTGTTTATCGATCCGCAACTGGGACGCGTTGGATTGAGCGAACACGAAGCTCGCGCCCAGGAACGCAACATCCGCATCGCCAAAATGCCGATGATGCATGTTGCGCGTGCACTGGAAATTGACGAAACCCGCGGTTTGATGAAAGCTATCGTCGACGCCGATACCGACCAGATTCTCGGCGCCGCGATCCTGGGCATTGAGGGCGGCGAAGTGATGGCTGCGCTGCAAGTGGCAATGATGGGCAACGTACCTTACACCGCTATTCGTGACGGCATCTTCGCCCATCCAACCATCGTCGAATCGTTGAACAACCTGTTCGGGACATTGACGGAGTGATCAAAAACGCATAACATGCCCGACGGCGAGTGTTGCTTGACAGGAGTTACGTGGTACTTTATGTCCTTACCGGCGGTCAATTTTTGCCCTTCGGACAAAAATTGCCCGCCGAAAAAGAAGTTAACTTCCGCTCTACTGAAGACGAACCCGACATTACTCGGTACGACCACGTAGCTCGTGTTGCTTGGATGCTCGCCATCGGATATTGATATCAAGCGTCATTCAGCCGAGGGCGGATCGCCGCTTTCGACGCGATAATTCCAGGTAATATTAACCGAGTGGCCGAGCATCGACCAGACCGGGCAATAGCGGTCGCGTGACAACTCAACCGCGCGTTCAACCGCTTTCGGATCAACATCGCCCCAAACAATATACTCGATGTGAATATCGGTATAGATCATCGGATAGGTATCCACCCGATCACCGACCGTACGCACTTCCATCCCTTTCACGGGCGCACGCTTCTTGCGCAAGATCGAGATGACATCCATCGCGCTGCATCCGATCAAGCCCATCAGAATCAGTTCCATGGGACTCGATCCGACGCCGACGTTGCCCCCATGCGGACTATCCAACTGTATGTTATGCCCCGTCCCGGTTGTCCCCAGAAAACGGAGTTCATCCTGCAACGTGACACGGGCGGAGAGTTGGTTGGGCATACTGAACCTCCTTGCAATGTACGCAAATATCGTAATACCAATGTTGGATGAGCCGTTGAATAACTGCGGTGCAGAACGTGCGGCTCATCACTCGTATATTAGGGTTACTCCTTCCGTCGAGTGAATTGCATCACGCGTTGCACGCCGACAACGAACGATCCAATTGCAACGGCCAGCACGCCCAACGCACCAACCAGCAACCCAATGCTCGCCGCTACCGCTGTACGTTGTTCGACTGTCTCGACCGGCGGCGGAGTCGCTATCGACGCTGTATCCGCTCGCACTGCATCTGCCGCAGCCGTAACAGCATGCTTGGACGTTGATGCGGCGCTGCCGAATGTCGTTGAATAGACATAGGTAAATTCAGCGCCGATAAACAATATCTGGCTGATGAGATAGATCCAGAGCATCAGCGCCATCACGCCGCCGATTGCGCCGTAAGACTGGAAATTGCTGCCGATGCTAATGCCGACGCCGCTGATAAGCTGTTGTACCAGGATAAATAGCAACGCAGTTATCAGCGCTCCCGCCCAGACATCACCCCAGGTAATTTTGGTATCGGGCAAAAATCGGAAGAGCAGCATAAAAGCAATGGTTAGCAACAACAGCGAAACCAGAATCGGCGCGATTTGCAGCAACAACGCCTGACCCTCGCTCCAGAACGGCACGCCGCCGGCAACCGCCAGATTATTTGCCACTTCAAGCACAACGCCTACCGCAACATTTAAGATCATCGACGCCAGCATAATGAATGCGCTGCCGATAACAAGGCTAAACGCCAGGAAACGTTTCTGAGCCATACTGAGGACACTGGCGACAATGCTTAGCTTAGGTTGATTTGCCCGGTCGATCTTCCACATAACGTCAAACGATTGATCGAGCGCGGTGAAAATACCGCTTGCGCTGAGCAGCAGCGTGAAGAAGCCGATCAGCCCTGCGCCAGTGCGACTACTGTTGAGCTGGTCAAGCGTCGACTCCACCAGGCCATAGGCTTGTTCGGGAAAATTTTCTTGCGCAATGGTCAGAATCTGCTGACGCGCCCCCGAATCGGGACCGACGATAAAACCGATCACGCTGAGGATGATCAGAATCAGCGGAAAAAGCGAGAATAACGCGTAATACGCCAGCGAAGCGCCCATCTGGAGACAATTATCGTTTTGCCATTCCTTGAAGGTCGCCTGAAGGAGCGATACAACGTTCTTGATGAACGTGCTGCGCATTGGCAGATCTCCTCTCTTCGGTCAACGCTATGCCGCAGGATTCGCTCGTTTCATGGACTATCCGTGCCATTTCGCCGAGCATTATAGCATCAGTAGAGCCAGACGCTATTCGGCAAAAAGGAGGGTTCGTGCATATGCACGAACCCTCCTCAGCTATGAGCGGCCAATGATGCACCGTTCAGATGGTCAACGAACAGCAACAAGCGGGATCAGCGGTTTCGGCTGAACGTTCGGCGTCGGGGCGGTTTCCGCCCATTCCAGGTAATTTTCGATCGTACCGTTAAAGTAGATATGCACTACCTGGTTATGGGTAACGCGCTGAACAGCATCCCAGACTTCGTCGTCGTCGGGGCTATGCACCACCAGCATACCCCGTTCCGGCGCATACTCGTCCTCGCCGGGCGGTATAACGAATGCCAGCCATTCGTTGGGATAACGCTGCTCAACGGCGTGGATAAGCTCGACGCGTCCGCGCTCCTCTATTGCGGTGTAAGGGCAGCCACAATCGCAACTGACGCCGCAATTGTCATGGCCGCACGAGCCGCAAGCCGTCCGTCCACCATGCTCGGCGCTGGTAAGCGGTATCATAACCGGCATCGAACACACTCCTCGTGCTACGTCCTCTGCCTCGTGCAACCTGCATAGTACCGAATCTCGCAGCGCGCCGCAATATTGTGACACAAATCACAAAATGCGAATGATTTCTTGCCCCCCCATATATGGGCGCAGCACGTCCGGAACGACGATGCTTCCGTCTGCTTGTTGATAGTTCTCCATTATCGCGATCATCGTGCGCGGCACACCCAACCCCGACCCGTTCAACGTATGCACAAATTCCGGCTTTGCGCCGGCTTCGCGTCGGAAGCGAATATTGGCCCGGCGAGCCTGGAAATCCTCGACATTGCTGCACGAGCTTACTTCGAGCCACTCTTGCTGACCAGGCGCCCACATCTCAATGTCGTAGGTTTTGGTCGAGGCAAACCCGATGTCGCCGGTGCAGAGCAGCTTTACGCGGAACGGAATGCCGAGCAAGCGGCAGGTTTCCGCCGCGTCGTCCCGCAATTTTTCAAGCGCGTCATAGCTGGTCTCCGGGAGAACAAATTTGTACATCTCCACCTTATCGAACTGGTGGCCGCGTTTGATCCCGCGCACATCGCGCCCGGCGCTCATCTGCTCGCGCCGAAAACAGGGCGTATAGGCGCAGAGATACACCGGCAATTGACCGGCGTCGAGGATCTCGTCGGCATAGAGGTTGGTCAACGGCACCTCCGCCGTCGGCACCAGCCACAAACCGGCGTCTTCATCGCGGTAGAGATTATCGCGGAATTTCGGCATTTGCCCGGCGTTCCACATACAGTGCTCTTTGACAACGAAGGGTAGATATACTTCACGATAGCCTTGCTGGAGACGCAAATCGAGCAGCCACTGGATCAGCGCGCGCTGGAGCTTCGCGCCGGCGCCAACCAACACGTAAAAACGCGAGCCCGACAACTTCACGCCGCGCTCGAAGTCAATAATGCCCAATGTCTCGGCCAATTCCCAGTGCGGACGAGCTGGAAAGCCCAGATCGTGCGGCTCGCCTTCTTGCACAACCACAACGTTGTGGTCTTCGTCCGGGCCGTCGGGAGTATCGGCATGCGGCAAATTGCGCAGTTCGAGGAGCGCCAGACGTTGCTGCTCTTCGACCTCGGCGACCTCGCGATCCAGCGCCGAGATGCGATCGCCGACCTCGCGCATCGCGACGATCTTCGCCTCGCGCTCGACGGCATCTTTCATTTTGCCGATCTCCTTCGAGACAGCGTTGCGTTCGGCCTTCAACGTCTCGACATCGCGGATCAACCCACGACGCCGCTCATCGAACGCCAATATCGCGTCAACCGCTGCGCTATCGACGTCGGCGCGGAACAGTTGCTGTTTGACGAAATCGGGCTGGTCACGAAGCAATTTGATGTCGAGCATTTCATTTTCTCCCTGCTAAATCAACGTGCAGTTCCAACTCACCATCCGCCCGCCATCGTAGGGCATAATGCCATGAAACTGGCGCGGATCGGCGCTGAACACCAGCGGCAGAAACAGCCGATCGCCGGGCCAGAGGTTCAACGTGAGAATGCTATCGATCGGCTTCCACTCAAGCGCACCCTCGTGGTTATGACTCGACGGCTCGCCGCTCCATCGCGTAATCACAAAGATGAAGCCCAACCAGTCTTCGCCGTTCTTGCCAAAACCCGGCCAACTGATCGTCCCGCGCATCGTCAGATCCAGCGCCTCGATCCCCGCTTCCTCGCACAGTTCGCGCCGCATGCCGCTGACGACATCTTCGTTCGGCTCGATCTTGCCGCCGAGCCCATTGTACTTGCCATAGTGCTGGTCATCAGGTCGAGCATTGCGATGGATCATCAAGACATTCCGGCCATCCGGCGAGAGTACATAGCCGAGCGTGGCAATGATTGGCGTATACATAATCCTCATTTACTTACCAGACAGCGGTGATCCCGTATTCGCCGCGCAGATACTCAGCGACGCGGCGGCGGCTGCCATCCTCGATGCCCACTGGCAATTCGGTCAACGGAAAAAACGCCGCCGCAGCGATTTCCAGGTCGCCCACAGGCGGATTCATATCGCCCAGTGGAGTGCAGACAAATACGACAATGTGATTGCTAAAACCCTTGCCAAAGGAATGAAAGATGCCATGCAACTGCTCGACCAGCACCGGGCATCCGGTCTCCTCGAACACTTCACGCTGAGAAGCGACTGTGAGCGTTTCGTAATGCCGAATGCCGCCGCCCGGCAACGACCATGGCTTCTTACCGCCCCGATGACGGACCAATAACACTTCGTCGCCGCGCACAACCAGCACACGCACGCCCATCTCGATGGAGCGAGTCAGGCGACGGCCCTGCCTACGCCCCCAGACAGCCAGATTGTAGATCAGCGTGAACACTCGATCACGCTGGTTGAATTGGGAATTGATGATACGATGATCCATGAAATGTCAGGCGATTAGGGAAGCTTTGTCACAGTAACGAAGCATCAGAACCGGTGCGATTACGCCATCGCGATTATAGCATGGCGGGTTGGCCGGAGCAAACCAAGAGATAGCGAGACATCACGTTCCAGCGTCTGCCGTGCTATACTGAAGACGATATGAAGAGCCTGCCTGAAATGTGGCAGGCGACAGGCTGAGCCAGAGAAGGCTGGCCCGGTCTGCGAAAGTCTCCGGTTGCAATGATCCGCAGATTCTCCAACATCTACCGGTTACGTGACCGGCCCGGTCTTTGCAAACCGTCTCTAAAAGCGCCACAGTCGTGGAATAGGGAGCAAGTATGTCAATGAGCAAACGCGAGCGCCTCGCCGCCGCTATCAAAGGCCAGGAGGTTGATCGAGCGCCGGTTGCGCTCTGGCGACACTTTCCAGTCGATGAGCTCGACCCTGAGCAACTGGCACAATCCGTAGCAGCGTTTCAGCAGCAATACGATTGGGACTTTATCAAACTGACGCCCAGCAGCAGCTACTCCGTCGCCGATTGGGGCGTCAGCATTCAGTATGAAGGCCATCCCGAAGGAACCAGTCGGCGTATTCAGCATCCTGTCTCCACGCTCGAAGACTGGGGCGCCCTGCAACCGTTAAATCCGCGCACCGGCGCTATGGGAGCGCAACTGGTCTGTATTCGCCGATTGCGCGAATTGGTCGGCCCAGACGTGCCAATCATCGAGACGGTGTTCAACCCATTCTCCCAGGCGCGCCATTTGATCCCGGACGGTCAGGAAGTTGTGCATTTGCGACGGCGGCGGCGCGATATTGGCGTAGCGCTAGAGATGATCACCGCCACAACGATTGCGTTTGTGCATGCCTTGCTGGAAGCCGGCGCCGACGGCATTTTCTATGCTATCCAACATGCTCGCGCCAGTGTGTTGAGCGAAGCCGAGTACCAGGAAATCTGCCGCCCGCTGGATCTGCGCATCTTAGAGGCGGCGCAGGGCGGCAGTTTCAATCTGCTGCATCTGCACGGTCAGTATTCCTACTTCGATCTGGTAACAGACTATCCGGTACACGCACTCAACTGGCACGACCGCGAGACTGGCCCATCGCTAGCAGAAGGTATGCGTCGGTTCCCAGGGCTGGTGGTTGGCGGCATCAGTCAGCAGGAGATTGTTGAGGGTAATGCGGCATTGGTGCATGAGATAGCTCAGGAGGCGCTCACATCGACCGGCGGCGAGCGCGTGTGTCTGTCCACCGGCTGCGTGCTGCCAACGGTCGCTCCGTGGGGCAACATTCGTGCCCTACGCCAGGCTGTTGAGCAGTAATACGATGAGAGGATAAAAGATTATTACGGAGTGCGGGAGTATGGCTATGACTCCCGCACTCCGTTGTTTCTCAGCGGTTAACGCGCCAGCGCCGACTGAAGCTCGCCGACTGGCACCTCCTCTGTGCCGGGATGATCGCTGCCGGCCAGACTGCTCCAGATCAGCACCGAGTCGCGAGTGATACGGTAGCGGCGCGACAGATCGCCGACCAGCCAGCACAACGCTTGAAGCTGCGCAGCGCCGGTTCCGCCTTCAACGCGCGGCCAATCGGTTGGGCGTTCCAGAGCGACGCCAATGCTGATCCGGTTGAGGTTAAACCAGATCCCATCGAGGGCCGAGACGCCCGCATGCCAGGCCGCCTGATCCTCATCCACCAGTTGATAAACCTCGCCATTGTTGGTGATGTAATAGTGCGTGGCAAAACGTGCGCCGATCTCCGTCATACGGTCAAGCGCGACATCTGGCGTTCCGGCGACGCCGTGCAACACCAGCATCGACACTTCCGAGCCATCACGATCGCTGAATGCCGACGAGGGCGGATTGTAGTGAATCGGCGGCGCGACATCCTGATCCAGAACGCCCCACACAGCATCCGCACCCAGAACCGACGCCGCCTCGGCTGCCAGGGCAAACGACACGCCAAACGACGGCATCCCCTGACCGACGGCTAACTCCTTGAGACGACGCACATCTTTCCAATTGGGCACAACGTTATACAGCGTATCCAGCGCATAGACCTGCAATGCGTACGTTTTGCCTTCAACGATCGTCTTATACGATTTTGAAAGCGGCGCGCCGATATTGTACGACCGAGCCAGTTGATGGAAAGCCCAGTCGGCATGGTAGTCTGTGCCGATAGCTTTGTAGGTAACGCCCAGCAACGCTTCGCGCAGCCGCGCTTTGGCGGCGTCGCTTTCATTCGCCAGATGACCGAGCTGCTTGACCTCCGACCAGTGCGGCACCCGATTGTAAAGCGTATCGAGAGCAAAGACCTGGTAGCTATACTTTGCGCCATCAACGACGATATTCGCGCTTTCGCCAATCGGCGGGCCGAGTTTCGCACTCACAGCGTACTGATGAAAAGCCCAGTCGGCATGGAAGGTTGCGCCAGCCGCTTTGTAGGTCGCTTCGAGGAGCATACGCCCCAACCCGCTCGGCGGAATGCTGCCGCTGAGCAAATCAGAAAGCGTTTGCACATCACCCCAGTTCGGTATTTCACAGAAGAGGGTGTCGCGGGCAAACGGCTGATAGTTATAGGATTTGCCGCCGACGTTTAGGCGGGCGCTCTTGCCCATCGGCATGCCCAGGCTGTGGTCAATGGCGTAGTTGTGGAAGGCCCAATCGCTGTTGTAGCCTTGCGAGCGCTTGTTGTAACTTTCGTTAAGCAGCGCTTCCAGCAACAGCTCATCGCTGGGAGTAGGAGTGCCGATCTCGCCGGGCGGCGGCGGAGTCGGCGGCGAAGCGTTGTTCGTCCAGGCTTCCACTTCACCCCAGACCCACTCTTTGGTGACAGCCCAGCCTGGGCAGCTCTTCTGATTGGTGTAATCACGATGAAACGAAATCAGTTGGCGAGGAGCGATATTCAACCGCCGCGACAGGCCGCCCATCACCGTCTTCGCAAACTCCCACACTGCGCCGGAAGGCCGTTTGTGGTCGAAATAGCCGACCATTTCCAGACCGATAGAATACCAACCGGCTTTAAGGCTGCCGTTGCCTGTCCCGGCGTGAATCCCGATTTTGCTCATCGGTGTAAACAGCCATATACCATCGGGAGCGACATAGATGTGCGGCGCAGCCGTCCAGCCTTTCTTCGCATAGAACGACTGCATGCCTTTCATCGACGCCAGGCCACGCCACTGATTCTCGTCTGGCCGATAGGTATGATGGAGCACCAGACGTGAGGGAGGAAGCGAGCCAAAGTTATAATTGGCCACATAGTCAAGCCACTCGTTGGCAGTCAACACCTTGCCGATCATCGGCGGCGCACCGGTGGTTGGAAAATCCTGAGGCATCGCTACCGCTCCTCTTTGCATAGGTGACATCAACCAGAAACTTTTCGGATGTCACTCAGATAACGCGCACGCTTACGCTCCTCAAGAGTTGTCGTATTCCTCATCGGGCAAGCGATGCGGAAACTGCACACGAGCGCACGTCCATTGATCGTCGGGAGACTGGGCCAGTTCAAACATACCGCTGAGATCGTCGCTCACCAGCGTTTCGATAATTTGCAACCCCAGGCCGCTGCGGTGCGCGGGAGTTTCAGGACGAGGATGCAATGGGCCATCGTCGCGAATTTCAACATGAATAAAACCATTGTTGCGCGTCGCATTCAATTCGACGCGCCCCCCTTCAACCGATAGCCCGTGGGTCAACGCGTTGCTAATCAACTCATTGATCACCAGCGCGAGAACCGTCGCATCACGCGAGCCAACCTGTACGCCATCTCCGGTAATGGTGAACTCCACCGGATGCTCGAACGACACCATGCTGGCCCGCACACTCTCGACAACCTGGCGCGACACGGCCTCTACCGTCGTCACGCCCACATCCTCGCGGCAGAGCAGGTTATGCACGGCTGCAATCGACTGAATACGCGCCGAACTTTCGCGCAACGCCCGCGCGCCCTGGCTTTCGGTGGGCATTCGGCGCAACTGCATCGCCAGCAACGCCGAGATTGTTTGCAGGTTGTTGCGCACCCGATGATGCATCTCCTGAAGCATCGCCGATTTCACTGCCAAAGCCCGCTGGCTCTCTTCATACAGGCGTGCGTTTTCGATAGCAATCGCCGCCTCATCGGCAAATGTATTGAGCAAACGCACCTGGTCATAATCGAAGAGATGCGGCTCTTGACGATACAGGCATATGCAGCCGATGGTGCGTTCGCGTGCGTGCAAAGGCATACAGAACAACGAATGAAAACTCTCGTCGGCGGCAACCCGCGCGAGATCCGGGAAGCGCGAGTCCTGGTATGCATTCATCACCGCCAGCGGACGCCCTTCACGCACCGTCTGAGCGATGAAATTGCGAACGCCGTCGCCGACGCCGCCATGGCTGGCAATCAATTGCGGTGTACCATCCTCGCCGATCTGGAAGATATCGGCCCGGTCGGCCTGGGCCAATTCAACCGCCTTTTCCGTGATCAGGTTCAGCACTTCGCGAAAACCAAGCTGTTCGGCGATCCGTTTGGAGACTTGCTGAAGCGTGGTTAGCTCACGTACCTTCCGATGCAAACGCTCGTCGGTTTGCTGGAACAACTGGGCATTGGCAATAAAGAATGCCAACTCGCCGGCCGCGACCTCGACAAAGCTAATCTCTTCCTGGGTGAAATCGCGCGGTCCGGCAGTCTGCACCGTCACAACGCCCTGAAGCTTGTCGGAGCTGAATTGATAACGCTCGGCGCTAAACAACACAATCGGCACGGCCAACATCGAGCGAAACGTCTCTTCGCCAAGTTGTGGCTCGATGTTGAAACGCGGCTCCTGCCAGACATCATGCACTGCGACAGGGTGGCCAAGCTGCGCGGCCCAGCCGGTCACGCCTTCGCCGAGATGCGAAATCACCTGTCCGATCGATGCCTGGTTCAACCCAAACGTTGCGCGGAGCGACAGTTCATCGCGATGCTTATCGTAAATATAAATCGAACATGCCTCAACGTTCACCACCTGGGCGACGGTTTCGGCCACGGTTTGCAGCGAAGCGTCGAGATCCAGCGTGGAGTTAGCAGCGGAGATGATTCGATGCAAGCCATCCAGCTCGGCGACACGGGCGAGCAAATGCGATTCCCATTCGCGGGTGCGTTGTTCTTCCTGCGCAGCGCCATAGGCAAGCAACAGTTCACTGACTACCACGCCCTGGGACACCTTGATGCGCTCGGCAAGCATCAGCCCCATCTCGGTGAGCACTTCGGCTTCACCACCCTGGGTGTACCATACAACCCCAATGTGGCGCAAACGACTCAAGCGCGTCTCCAGAGGCTGTTCGGCATCCAGTTCAGCGAGAAGCTCGGCAATTCGCGGCCAGCTTTCACGCAGCGCATCGATAAGATCCGGTGGCTGCGATGTCAGAACTTCATACATAGGCTATATGTATATCACTACAATAATGGGGGCTTGTCTTTATATATGCATATTATAGCCACACGCACAAGCAAACGCAACACTTTGGCAAGATATAGCGCTACCAAACAATATGGGAGACACCGCATGGGGTCATTCTGAGCGCAGCGAAGAATCTCCGATTCCCCCAACGCCGCGACCCTTCACGCTGCCGGCGGCTCCGTTCAGGGTGCCATGCGGCATGGGTGTCATCGTTTGGTAGCTACCCCGTATTGTTGACATTTATTGCTTGATCAACACAGCCCGCCGTGCTATCTTTGAGGTACAATAAAACCTCCTGTAGGAGAACTGCTATGAAAAAAGGGCGCACTGTTCTGCAATCCAAACGTTTCGGCATTCAGAGTTGCCGCCATAACGCAGCACTTTTGGATGCGACTCGCAAGATGGTGGAAGCTGAAGTAAACACAATGATTGTTGTCGATGACGAGGGTTATCTTGAAGGCACCATCAGCCGACGTGACGTATTGCGGGCCCATCTCGAACACGACGATTGGGCTACGCACCCAGTCTCGCAATATATGAGCCGCGATGTAGTCACCGTGTCGCCAACCACGTTGTTGCATAAAGTCGCCGAGATATTGACCTACGACGAAGCGCATCAGGTGGTTGTGGTGGAAGACGATAACGGTCGCCAACGCCCTATCGCCGTCATTACGGCGACCGATCTGGTGTACCTCATCCTGCGCGACGAATAACGCAGCACCGTATACGACCTGACGCCTCTGGCAAACAAGCGAACGCGGCTCACATCAACTGCTCAGGTTGTATACCTGACTTTTGCTTACGCTGCATTTGCTGCAAACATGTGTATTGCTAGAGTAAAAATGATCCGCTCCGTCCGTTTATTACACTACTAGCCCGAGGTATGCTTATATTAACAAGGTCAAGGGACACGTACAGACGGAGCAGCGGACGCCCGGCGACTGGTCGGCATTCATTATGCTCCGAAGACTACATCCTTAAACCTTACCCGATACGGGATCATCAGGGCAATGGAAGTCGCACCCTACGCAATCCTCTACCTCGTTCCCGCAATGCTTTCCGCCGCGCTAGCAGTCTACGGCTGGCGACGGCGACACTATCGTGTGGGCATGCCGTTTAGCGCATTAATGGCTGCGCTCGCCTTCTGGTCATTTTGCCACGCATTGAGCGTCGCCAGCCCCACGCTTGAAGGAACGCTCTTCTGGTCACAGATCCAATATGGCGGGATTGCGTTCATTGGACCGCTCTGGTTATTGTTCGCTCTGGATTATTCCAATCAGTCAGAGCGCGTCACGCCAATCGTGCGACGTTTGCTCTTCGTGCCATCGGTTATCATCTACATCCTCGTGCTGACGAACAACTGGCATCACCTCTGGTGGACAACGGTTGCAATCGACACAAGCCGCCCATTTGTGTCGCTAGCTATCGAACGCGGCATACCATTCTGGATCCACACTGCCTACAGCTATGGCTGCCTTCTCTTCGGTGTGGGACTGTTCATCTATACGATGATTGAGTCGCCCCTGACCTCCAAGCGCCAGTCTCAACTAATGGTTATCGGCGCGTTGATCCCAATCGTTGGCAACATCGCCCACCTGATGGGAATTCAAACCATCGCGGTCGATGATCCGACCCCGTTTTTATTGCTGGGATCCGGTATTGTGAGCTGGTTCGCAACGTTGCGTTACCAATTGCTTGATCTCGCTCCTATCGCCCAGCGCGAGGTGTTCGAGAGTATGCCCGACGGATTAATCGTGATTAATCACAAAGGCGATGTCAATTCGATGAACGAACCGGCCCAACGCTTGCTTGCAATGAGTACGCATCTATGGAATGGGCGGCGATTTGTAGACATCATCGAAGATTCGCCTATCGCAACAGGATTACGTTCCGCGCTTGCACTGCCGCCAGGTAATATCTCGCGATCCGTCAACTACAACTATACGACCGAAGATGGCTTGCACGGCGTAGAAATCCGCCTGCAACCCCTGCGCGCCCGCTATGGTCCACCCGCCGGAGCGCTCATCGTCTTGCGCGACACAACCGAGCGCGTACGTATGCTGCAAACCATTGATCAACGTCTTACCGAATTGTCACTGATCAACCGCATCGCGCGGGCTGCCAATGCCGCTGTCTACACGGAAGATCTGCTCCGTATGATCGCACGCGAAACGATTCAAGCTATGGATTGGGATCGCGTGGCGATTGGCATGTTGCAGGCCGATAATGCCAATCTGCACATAATCGTTGATCAGATCCGCACAGATCAGGAAACGATCGAAGGTACAGAAATTGACTTTACGAGTTTTGAATTGATCGAAGAAGCACTCCACGCCGGTCAGGTAAGTGTGCTCGATAGCGCCGATCCGCGCCTGAGCCAGACCTCCACGGGCGATGTCATCCAGCATCTCGGGTTGCGCACGGTGCTGGCTATACCGCTCTACAGCCAGTCCCAACCGCTGGGAATGATGTTTGTTGGCAATACTTCGCTTCAAACCGATCAGATTACGCCGGAGATGATCCATCTGTCTGAAACTATCGGCGAGTTGATTACCGAAGCTATTGTGCATACACGCCTCTATGAAGAGGCGCAGACAGCCAATCGGCTCAAATCAACCTTCCTCGCGACGGTCAGCCATGATCTGCGCACGCCGCTGACCTCGATTGTCGGCTATACCGATATGCTCCAGCGTGGTTTTTACGGGCCAATGCCCGAACGCGCCAACGATGCAATTAAGTATTTGCAGCATAATAGTCGTGTTTTGCTGCGGCTTATCACCGATATATTGGATTTTTCCAAGATAGAAGCCGGTCATTTGAAAGTCGACATACACCCAACGAACCTGCAATCCGCGATCCATAATGTCGCCGGCGCAATGCGGCCGCAAATTGCCGAGCGCGGCATTGATTTATATCTCGAAATCGATGACGAACTTCCGTTGGCGCAGGCGAACAGTGCACGCGTTGAACAAGTGCTGACGAACCTCCTCTCGAATGCCGTGAAATTCACCGAGAAAGGTTCCATCACGATCCGCGCCGCCACGTGGAATGACCATATTCGCTTGAGCGTTCAGGACACCGGCATTGGCATTGCGCCCGAACACCAGAGCAACGTCTTCCGCGAATTTCATCAGGTCGAGAATCAACAGACGCGCCGCTTCGGCGGAACCGGGCTGGGATTGGCTATCAGTCGCCGTCTTATGGAGCTGATGGGCGGCGCGCTGTCATTGGAAAGCACCCCCGGGGTTGGTTCGACATTCCACTGCGATCTACCGATAGCAGCCGTCAATGATCTGGAACAGATCGTAGCATCTGATACTTTGGTATAGCCGAAGTTCCTCTATTCACGCCAATACTCCGGTCGATTGAGCGCATCAGCGCATCGAACCTTCCCGCTCACAATCCCAATGACGCCCGGACGAAGGGCGCGAACCATCCACGCATCTACGTGCGCATCGGGAAGCGGGTAAGGCGGTTCCAATCCCAGTGATATCGCCGGTGTGAAGCCATAACGGGGATAGTAGGCGGGATGACCGAGGACAAAGATCAGATCCACGCCTGCCTCCGCTAGCAGTTGCAACCCACGCTCAACGAGCTTACCGCCGACGCCTTGCTTTTGTGCATCAGGCACAACCGCAAGCGGTGCCAGAATGACGACCGCTACAGCATTTTCAGCGTGCGTGAGATATGCCCTGGTAAATAAAATATGCCCTACAGCACGATCATCCACCATCGCCAGCAACGATACCAGCGGTCTGGCACTTGGATCGTCTAACAACTCCTGCACTAGTTCAGCCTCGTCATCACGTTCAAACGCCAGCTGTTCTACAGATAAAACTGCCTCCCGATCGAAATCCAGAGCCTCTCGTATGTGTATATGCATATTTCCTCGCTATAGCGCCATCGCGACAGATTGCACAGTTGTCAGATAGCAGCGTGATACGGATCATAGAGAACCCATGCTCATTCGCGTATACTGTCACCGTAACATCAAACCGCTCGGCGTAACCACATCCAGAACTTAGAAAGGAGGCTGGCGATGAATAAGCTCGATCTTCTGCGACGCGTTCACTTGTTCGCGCGTCTCAGCAACCAATCGCTCAACGTACTATCGCACAGCCTTGGCACGCGCACCTTTGATCGGGGTGCAACGATCTTCCATCAAGGCAGCAAAGGCGACAAGCTTTACATGATCGTTGATGGTCAGGTGCGCATCTATACGACGAGTGGAACCGGGCAAGAGTTATCTGTGATGATCTTTCGCAGCGGCG
>JANQID010000131.1 GCA_028282325.1 Chloroflexaceae bacterium
CCATCAAAGCAGTGCGCCCTGACCATCGTCTCGACGCTATCGGCGATCAACTCGCGGCTGGGCAACGAGAAGCGCATACCCTCGTGACCCATCGCGATCCCGTCATCAACGCCAATCGTGTTAAATTCGAACGGAACGCCGCCGGCGGCGCGTACGGTCTCTTTGACAATGCGGCCAAACTCTTGCAGATGCGCATGACCTGGAATAATGTCCACATACGAGTTACAGATCGCGATAAACGGTTTGCCAAAATCGGACTCGTCGATAATCTGCCCTGTGGCGCGAAGCAAACTACGGTGCGGTGCGCGTTCGAAGCCGCGCTTGATCGTATCAGAACGCATACGTTACCTTCCTCGTTTTCAGGCAACAGCGGGGGCGGACAGCTTTACCCGACGCTCACTACTGCCATACATCCACTGTTAGCTTATTCCCTCAAGCGATCCGCCAATAGCGAAGAAGATTGCGAGACGCCGAATGCACGCCGCACATTGTGACAGCCCGCATTCGTTCGGTTGTATCATCGCCTTCCACAGCGTTGTGGCATACGTCGTCGCGGGGCGATACGACGAGCGCAGGCAATGGTGAAACGACAGACAAACGCCAGCTCTGCATAATCGAGGTTATACGCAACGTTGCAACCTACGAAAAAACCTCCCGTTTCGTTCGGGAGGTCTTTGGTCTCACTCATTCTCTGCCAGTTCCGTTGCTTTATCCTCCCAAGCGCTTATTGCTCCTTCCAATAAGGAGGAGTACAAGTACGCTAATAAGGATGAAGAACGAAGTATGCGCAGTCATTGGCAAAGCTAACGTGATATTCATGTATTTATCCGCTGGCAAGCATACCATAGAGCCGATGAGTCTGTCAAGCAACATGGCGCTGCGCTTTGCATGATGAGTCTGTCAAGCAACATGGCGCTGCGCTTTGCATATTGTATCGAGCTTGAAAAAGAAACGGGGCTATGCTAAAATCCCCCGCTAGCAAGGCCGACGTGTGCGCGTCGGTCGCTTATTGTTTCATAACAGGTGCGGCGGATGTATTCGCCGCACGGGGAGCGATGACAAGTATGACTGACACATTAAAAATGGATGTCGCGGTACGCGACATTGTGGGTAAAAAGGTCAAACTTCTGCGGCAGCAAGGCCTTATCCCTCTCACTATGTACGGCAAAAATTTTGGGCCGATCTCGGCGCAAGTTGAATGGAAGACGTTTTACAAAACCTACGAGGCATCAGGGCGCACGCAGCCCATCGAAATCACCATTACCGGCAAGCAAACCTGCACCGCACGTGTGCAAGACATTCAGCGCCATCCGGTCAGCCGCAATATTCTTCACGCTGATCTGTACGTCATCAACGAGCAAGACTAAATCGGTTAGAAAATTATAGTTTCAAATGAACGCCGACCGCCGTTATAGATAAATCAGTTAGAGGTCGTACAATATGGCTGTAGGACTGGCAGTCCTCGATTGTCTATCTCTTAGGCTGATCTCTACTATATGTCGCTGCCAAGGCTGTAAGTCACCCGGCAATGCAATGACCATAAACGGCGGTCGGTGAACGTTTGGATCAGCCCCATATTTACCAGAGCCGCAAAGCCATACCGACAAAATACACTAGCGCCAGCACGCCCATAACCAACATAACCCACTGTAAACGGATCGCCCGCTTCAACTGCGCCCGCGCGCGATCGGATAAGTCAGGGCGTAACACTACATTTGACGACCATATCCAGAAAATAACGCCGACGCCCACGGCGAACAGAGATGGGATTCCCCAGAGAAATCCCTCAATGCCCATATCGATACGTGAGGCGATCACCCCTGCGATCAATAGCACGATGCCCATGATCACTGCCGGCAGAGTGCCGCGAACAAGGCCATCGGCGACGCTATCAGCAGTGCGCGGATTAGGTATGGCCTTATCCACGGTATTCACCAGCCGTTTAAACGGACCGGCGAATTGACTGAGCAGACGCGACATAGATGGAGTCGTCGGGTCAGCAGCAGGTCTGGGCTTTGAAGCGCCAGCGCCACGCGCTGAATAGCGATTTTCCTCACGCGGCGCATAGCGAGATCGAGACTGATACCGATTACTCTCCGACATACACACGTCCTTTCCAGGTCACGCCGCGACCGCTATACACCTGCAACATACCCCGCGCGGCAATAATCATATATGAGACTAACCCTAAAGGCCAGAAAACGCCATAAAACCAGGGCAACCGATAAACGCGGCTGAGCACGCCGCTCCAGAAAGCTATCGCGATCAACAGCATCACCATACCCTGGACAAACGCCAACCAGGCATAGGTGCTACTGACGGACATCATCACAATACCGACAATAAACGTCGCAGGCGGCGCAAAAGCCGTCAACACCAGACGCATCATCGCCAGCATTGAACGAGCGCCGCCATTGCGAAAGCCTGCGGCGGCATTCTTGGTCAAACCTTCGGCAACTTCCCTGCCGTTGGTATACATACGCACGTGCAGCGCATCCAGCCCTGCGGCGGCGCCGACAACAAAGCCTGCTGCGCGCAATGCCTGGGCGAGACGAACATCCTCTAGCACTTCGCTGCGCACCGCGCCATGACCGCCAATGTCTTCATAAGCGGCGCGCCGTACAAAAATACACTGCCCATAAGCAAGCACCTCTTCGGGGCGCGTATCGGGCCGAGTCATACGTCCAAAGGGAAAAATGATCATAATAAGCGCAAAAAACACCGGCAGCACCACCCGTTCCCAGAAACTGCCTAATTCTAGGAATGGAAAGATCGACAGCATATCCAGGCGCTGCGTTTGCGCATAAACAGACAGTGCAGCAATCAACATCGGCTGCGGCACAGTGTCAGCATCAAGAAACAGCAACCATTCGCTTTTCGCCGCCTCCGCCAACTGCTGACACGCATTACTCTTACCCGTCCACCCGTTCGGCAACGGTCGCCCCTTCAACACACGCAAGCGCGGATGCTGAACGGCGTAGCGAGCTAAAATATCCGGCGTCGCATCGGTTGAACCATCATCGACGACGATCACTTCGTAGCGCGCGTAGGTTTGCGCCAGCGCCCCGTCAAGACAACGCGCAATATTGCGCGCCTCGTTGCGCGCAGGGATCAAAACCGACACCAGAGGTTGCTGCACAGACCCGATCTGCGCCTGAGTCAGACGCGGGACGCGCCGCAGACGGCGCAGGTCGCTAACAAAACAACATACAACCAACAGCGTTAACGCGCTGACAAAAAAGGTGAAAAGAATCATTGGTTCTTATACCAAACGATAATGAACAGGCCGCATATCACCCTTCCCCTTCGCTTCGCTCAGGGTCAGGGTCTCAGCGTCCCCGATAGCCGGGATTCTTTGCTTTGCTCAGAATGACCGCTTGCGGTAGATCCAAATTCGCTTGGTATTATGTTTGATAACACACATCTATGTTTTGGATTGTACCGAGATCTACAAGGCATGTCAATCAAACTATATTAACAACACTGGAAAGTTACGCACAAGACAACAAAGTTGCCATATACATAAAAACACGCTATAATAGTTTACAAAGCTCACCCGAAAATTCCATTCATCAATATGCATCAACTCCACGGATGATGTATACCGTGCCTTGTATACGTTTGAGTAACCCATCCCAGCGAGCCGACTGGGATGAGTGACTGTGAACCGTGAGCAGCGCCGTTTTCTTCGGGCGTGTGCAACTTTGGGAGGAGTCGATGGCAAATATCAACCTCAGCGACCTGATACGGAACGTTCCTGATTTTCCAATTCCTGGCATTCAATTCAAAGACATTACAACGTTACTCCGTGACGGAGGAGCTTTCCGCCATGTCATAGAAGCTTTCTCAGAGCGTTATTCAGAGCGCGACATCGATGCGGTAGTCGGGATTGAGTCGCGAGGGTTTATTCTCAGCGCGCCATTGGCCTATAATCTCGGTGTTGGTCTTATCCCGGTTCGCAAGCCCGGCAAATTGCCGGCTGAAACCTATCAGATTGAATACGAACTCGAATACGGCACCAATACGCTGGAAATTCATCGTGACGCGTTGGAGAACGGTATGCGCGTCTTGATCATTGATGACCTGTTGGCCACCGGCGGCACCATCGCCGCAGCAACCCAACTCGTTGAACAAGCAGGCGGCGTTATTGACGAACTGGCCTTTTTGATCGAGTTAACATTCTTGAATGGGCGCCAACAGATAGGAAACTATTCTATCTTCTCGATGATCCAATATTAGTATTAGCCGCATGTTGCAAACTCTTGACGCATATGCTATAATTAGTCAAGGAATAAAGTGTAGGTTTGGCTTCTCCGAAGAGATTGTAATGGAAGCGCCGCCCCGGCGCTTCCACGATGTGTTCCCCGATTTGGTTTCTAATCTCATCCAAGACTCCGAATCCAGTGGCAGGTAATGCCACATGGTGTTTTGAATACCGGACAGTGTTCTTTTCACCCGCTATGCATCCTCAGAAAACACACTACATAACATGCAACAGAAAGCGAATGACAACTCTATAGCAGGGTTCTTGCTAGTGTGGATTGAATCACATAATGTGAAATCATTCTCTATGCATATCATGCTGCTTTTAGCAGCTACTACAACAATTTAAGGTTCTTCTACAAAGTCTGTAGCGAATCAACAACAGATTAGCTGTTTCAGAATATGCCTATCGTCTGAGGTTGGCATAGTGCAATTGTTGTTGAATCTCTATTTTTTCCTACGTTTTAAGGAGAAACAATGTGGTAAATGTCGCTGAATTGGAATCGAAAACATTATCCGATCTCCGCGAAATGGCTCGAAAACTTGACATATCGGGTTATAGCGGACTGAAGAAGCAGGATTTGATCTTCAAATTACTGCAAGCGCAGACAGAAGAAGCTGGGAATACGTTTAGCGATGGGGTTCTAGATATTGTTCCCGACGGGTTTGGCTTCTTGCGCGGCGAGCGAATGCTGCCCGGCTCGCACGATGTGTATGTCTCGCAATCGCAAATTCGCCGATTCGGGCTGCGCACCGGAGATAGAATCTGGGGGCAGATTCGACCGCCGAAGGAAAGTGAACGCTTTTTCTCGCTTTTGCGCGTCGAGTTGATTAACGGTCTCGATCCTGAGACAGCCCGCAAACGATTGCATTTTGATCAACTTACGCCCATTTTTCCTAACGAGCAACTCATGCTCGAAACCGAGCCGAATTTGCTCCACACACGCCTGGTTGACCTTGTCGCGCCGATCGGTCGCGGTCAACGCGGGCTCATTGTTTCCCCCCCCAAAGCTGGGAAGACGATGTTGCTTAAAGCGATCGCTAACGGCATCACTACTAATCACCCTGATGTGCATATGATGGTTCTGCTCATCGGTGAACGCCCTGAAGAAGTCACGGATATGCGACGCAGCGTCAAAGGCGATGTGATGTCGTCCACGTTCGATGAGCCGGTTGAAGATCACACCAAGGTCGCCGAGATGACGCTGGAGCGCGCCAAACGCCTGGTTGAAAGCGGCCAAGATACGGTCATCTTGATGGATTCGATCACACGGCTCGCCCGCGCCTACAACCTCGATATGCCGCCGAGCGGACGCACGCTCTCCGGCGGCATCGATCCGGTCGCGCTGTATCCGCCCAAACGCTTCTTCGGCGCCGCACGCAATATCGAAAATGGCGGCAGCCTCACGATTATCGCCACCTGTCTGGTTGATACCGGCAGCCGTATGGATGACGTGATCTATGAGGAGTTTAAAGGCACCGGCAATATGGAGCTTCACCTGGATCGACGACTGGCCGAAAAACGCATCTTCCCCGCCGTCGATATTCAGCGTAGCGGCACTCGACGCGAAGAGCTTTTGCTCGGGTCTGACGTCTTGCGACAGGTCTGGACGCTCCGACGTATGGTGAGTATGCTCGGCGATAATGAAGGCACCGAATTGATGCTCACACGTATGGCCAAGACCCGTAGTAACACCGAATTTCTTGCCACGCTGAACAAGAGTCAGTAGTTGTTACGTCTCTTTTGAGGATATACAATGGCTCCGGATGAATCTGCTATGCAACTATATTGAACGGTGGAGCGTATACCGATTGCGGCTTATGTGAGCCAAGGCACTTGTATTAATTGAAACCGTTTGTCAAGGCTTATACCCAAGCATTCCAGACAGCCTGTAAGGAGCGTCATTCGTATGTTTTGTCCATCTTGCGGAACTCAACTCCAGCCTTCGGCAAAATTTTGCACCAATTGCGGTACAGCTTTAACAACGGCTCAATCGGAGAATCCCCCGGCAGACGTATCTTCAAAGGAGGCCAGTATGAGCGATACCCCAGGCTTTTACGAGCAGTATGATCCACAGCCCGGAGCACGAATAGATCTTCCCGATCCAACAGTTGTAGAACAGGGAGAAGGGCAAAGCGGCCTCAGATATAAGATTATTGGCACGACGCTGCAAGCCGTTGTCATTCAACTCCCGCCTGATCAGGAGGTCTTCTCGGAGCGCGGCGGTATGAGCTGGATGAGCGCCAATATTGATATGCAGACCAATATGGAAGGCGGTCTCGGCGGCGCCTTCAAGCGGATGTTCTCCGGCGAGTCGATTTTTATGGTCGCCTTCCGCTCAAGCGGCGGCGATGGGCTGATTGGCTTCTCCGCTGAGTTCCCCGGCAAGATTGTCCCCCTGAATCTAGGCCCTGGCCAGCAGATCATTTGCCAAAAAGATGCTTTTATGTGCGCCGAGCGCAGCGTGCAGCTCGATATTCATTTCCGCCGCAAACTTGGAGCTGGCTTCTTCGGCGGCGAAGGATTTATTATGCAACGCCTGACCGGTCCCGGTCTTGCGTTTGTCGAGCTTGACGGCGAGATTGTTGAGTATACGCTCGAAGCCGGGCAAATGCTGAAAGTTGACACCGGCCACGTCGCGATGTATGAGCCCAGCGTCCAATTTGATGTTGAGATGGTGCGCGGGTTCAAGAACATCCTGTTTGGCGGCGAAGGCCTGTTCCTCGCCACGCTCCGGGGCCCGGGGCGCGTGTGGCTCCAGACAATGCCGGCAATGAATCTTGCGAAGAAGATCGCGCAATATCTGCCCAGCAGCGGCGGCGGCGGCAGTAGCAGCGGCGGTGGGATTAACCTGGGGAATCTGTTCGAGGGCGATTAGCGTTCGCAATGATGTAAGCGTTAAAAACGGCCAACACCTGCTTACGGTGTTGGTCGTTCATTTTTTGCGCGATATGAGGAGCGCCCGGCATGTCTTCCGCACAATCACTTTTCGCTCGCCCTTCACGCCGCTCGGTCGTTATGGCTCGCAACGGCATCGTTGCAACCAGCCAGCCGCTGGCTGCCCAGGCCGGGTTGCGCATGCTTATGAATGGCGGTAACGCAATTGATGCAGCTATCGCCGCCGCCGCAGCGCTGAACGTGGTTGAGCCGTTCTCGACCGGCATCGGCGGCGATGCGTTCGCGCTCGTTTATCTTGCCCGCAGCAACGAGACGTTGGCGCTGAACGCCAGCGGGCGCGCACCGCGCGATTTCACCATCGAGGAAGCACAACGACGCGGCCTGCGCTCCATCCCTTTACTTGGCGGACTCCCAATTACTGTTCCTGGCGCCGTAGACGGTTGGGAACAACTCATTAAACGCTGCGGGCATATGCGGCTAGCCGATGTACTCGCACCGGCAATCGCCTATGCCGAAGAGGGGTATCCGGTTTCGCCGCTGATCGCACGCACCTGGAGCAGCCTGGAAACAAAGCTGCGCGACTCATACGGCGGCGCAGCGTGGCTCATCGCCGGGAGGGCGCCCCGCGCCGGCGAGATCTTTCAGCAACCGGAACTTGGGGAGACGTTGCGCTTGATAGCCGAAGGCGGACGCGATGTCTTCTATACAGGACATCTGGCAGATGCAATGTCGGCGGCGGCTCAGGCGACCGGCGGCTATTTGAGTCCTGAGGATCTGGCAACTCATCATTCATCGTGGGAGCAACCGCTTGAGATCAACTACCGTGGCGTACGCGTGCTCGAATGCCCGCCGAACGGCCAAGGCATCATCACACTGCTGGCGCTGAATGCGATGCGTGATGACAACGTCGCCGCAATGGGTTTCGGAACTGCGGAAGCTTTGCATCTTCAAATTGAGGCGTTGCGCCAGGCCTTCGCCGATGGCCTCTACTATGTGGCCGATCCGGCAACGTATCCCGCACCCTTGCCTGAATTGCTCTCGGATGCCTATGGTCGTGAGCGACGCCGCCAGATAGACCCGCGCCGCGCAGGAAGCTTCAACCATGGGCAACCGCTGGAAAGCGACACCGTCTACCTGACCGCGGCTGATGCCGAGGGCAATGTCGTGTCACTTATCAGCAGCCTGTACTATGGATTTGGCAGCGGCGTCAGCGTTCCGGGCACGGGCATCTGTCTCCAAAATCGCGGCGCCGGCTTCTCGCTCGATCCAGCGCACCCCAACGCACTGGCGCCAGGGAAGCGTCCGTATCACACGATCATTCCGGCGCTGGCGCTTCTCGACGACAGTTGCTGGCTGATGAGCTTCGGCGTGATGGGCGGATTTATGCAACCCCAGGGGCACGTTCAGGTCATCCAGAACATGCTGGACTTCGCGATGAATCCCCAGCAAGCTCTAGACGCGCCCCGTTTCTGCATTGTTGAAGGACGTGGCTCCGTTCTTATCGAGCCGGGATTTGAGCCGGAGATTATCACGCAACTGGCAGAGATGGGCCACGATATTCGCCTGGCCGACGAAACCGAAGCTAATGCCTTCGGCGGAGGACAGATCATCTGGCGTGATCCCGAAACCGGCGCTTATCACGGTGGCAGCGATCCGCGCAAGGATGGTTGCGCAGTCGGATTCTGAGGAGACGTATTACAGCCAGGCGGCGTATCGCCTGGCTGTAACACAGAGTTTATCAAGTATGTTTACGTTAAGGAGGAGGCAAACGAGGGTGCTACAACTTCCTGACGACGAACGCAGGCATGCGACACCCAAAGCAATCCGCCAATAACTACACCAGATTCAGCAATTCGTTTGCAGTTCGCCGCATATCGAGGAACACCAGACCGAGCTTGGCACGGCTTTGGGCAAGAGCTGTGAGCACGGCTTCTTCTCCGATAGCCATCAGGATCACATAGCCTTCTTCACCGCGAACAAACACCTGATCAAGTTGACCACGTCGCAACTCATTCGCAATCCGCTCACCAAGCGAGAGCATAGCAGCACTCATCGCCGAAACGCGATCCTCCTCAACGTCTGCCGGCAGCGCA
The DNA here is from genome assembly GCA_028282325.1 of Chloroflexaceae bacterium. Lineage (GTDB taxonomy): Bacteria > Chloroflexota > Chloroflexia > Chloroflexales > Chloroflexaceae > JANQID01. The sequence goes on from JANQID010000131.1 coordinate 9,256, forward strand.
GAAGCCATAATGAGGCCGTCAACACTCACAACTGCAGAAGCCTCGATGTCGGGGGTGTTCATACTCAAGGCCTTCAGATGCCGCACCATCTCTTCGGTTCTGCTTGCCATTCATATCCTCCTTAAAGGCCGTCAGCCAGTCGTGGAACAAGGGCGAGAGTGCGCTGGCGAAAACCAGCATTGCGCAGGCCGTTATGGACAGGCGCTCGCGCCCATTCTACTACATTTTTTGATCAAGGGCAACTCGTTTTGTCCGTGCTAATCAGCATCATGGGCATAGGGAAGCCCGTAAAGTGTAATGACTAGCAACGGCAGTAATTATAACCGAAACTACGGCGTCGCGGGCAGCCCTAACCGCTCACGCAACATTTCATCGGCGTATGTCACCGCCTCCTCCGGAGCGGCCAATCCGCGCAGCACGCTATTTTGCATCTGCTCCAACACATCCCAGACATGTTCATATATGACATCGGTATTGGGCATTGGCTGACCTTGTTGGGCCTGGGTTCGGAACGCTCGCGCAGCCGCGAGTTCGACGGCATCGCCATCAAGATCAAGGCTCAACAACGTCGGTTGTTTGCCGGCGTTCAGCAAAACCTGTTGCGCCTCCGGCTCCAGCAAGTATCGGATAAATGCAATCGCCGCATCTTGCTGGCTGCTATCAACCACCTGCGCATTAATGCAAATGCTATCGCTCTGGACATACGGCCTGGCAGCGCCGTCCGCCGCACTCAAGCCGGGCAGTGCGGCTACGCCCATGTTCTCGCCCCAGAGGCTATGATAGCGGGGTAACGCGTTGGCCCAATCGACGGTCATTAACGCCTGCCGGGTCATTAACGCATTATCTACCGCAATGCCATCGGTTCCGGCTAATATTTGCTGATCCTGGCGCAAATCGCGCAACCATGCCAGCCATCGTTCGGCTCCTTCGCTCCCCTCGGTCGCCAACACGAGATCGCCGGATTCACCGAAGATTCGCCCGCCGAAGGCGTAGAAATATGCAATGGTCTTATCGAGCGACAGGTGATAGGCCAACCCCCAGATCGGCGGTTCCGTGCTCGCGTCGGTCAAACCGCGCGCATTTCGTAGCAACGTATCGATGTCAGAGGGAGGCAAGACCAGGTTGGCTTTGTTGTAGTAGAGCGCCAACGTGTCAAACGTCAGCGGTATGCCATACAGCCGCTGCTCGCCCTCGGCGTCGCGCACCTGAGCGCTGCCGAGCGTAGATGGTATCAGCTTTTCGAGATCGCCCGATGGCATCCGATCATCGAGAGCCAGCAATAATCCATCACGCGCTAGGTCTCCGATAGTGTGGCTGTGCAGCAAGATGAGATGCGGGCCGCTTCCCGTCAACGCCGCGCCCCGAAACTCCGCGGCAATGGAGGCCAACGACTTCGGCTGCAAGAGGATAGGCATCGTCGGACGCGAGCGGTTATAGCGCTCGACCAGCGTAGCCAATGCACGCTGCTCCGCTGCTGGCCAGGCATACCACAACACCAGCATCGTCTCGGTACGTTGCGATTCAAGTGCAGGGGCGGGCGTAGGATCCGACGTTATCGACGGGGAGGCGCCGCAAGACACTAGGTACAGAACCAATATGCAGACGGTCAGCATAAAAACAGCGCGCCGCCTGAGAATCACTGAATCCTCTCTTTCCACACGACGGAATGACAGGATTATAGCACGGCCCAAACAAACCGCCGCAAACTCTTTTTTGACTTTTACTACATGCCGCGATAAAATATGCAATAATTTCTCGTTAGAAGTTCAAAGCGGCCCTTTATGACAACACGTGATCTGATTGGCCTAGGCGTCTCCTACGGTTATGCCTTCGCGCTTCTAGCACTCGCGGAGGTCGTTCGACGTTGGCGCGGCTACCCCCAGGATTTCACCCGCAAGATTGTCCATGTCGGCGCAGGAATGTGGGTCTTCGGAGTGCTGGGATTGTTCGACACCTGGTATATTGGGCTTATTCCTTTCGCGTCGTTCATTTTTCTCAATTACATCTTTTATCGCTATCGCATCTTCGATGCAATGGACGCCGAGGACAGCACGCCGGGAACAGTCTATTTCGCGTTTTCCATTTCATTGTTATTTCTGCTGTTCTGGCGCACCGACTCGCCTCAGGATCGCGGATTCATCGCCGCCGCCGGTACGATGGCAATGACGTGGGGCGATTCAATGGCGTCGATCTTTGGGCGGCGCCTGGGCAAGCATCACTATACCGTAGCCGGCAGCACGCGTTCGTTCGAAGGATCGGCTGCGATGTTCATTGCCAGCGCCCTGGCGATGTTCCTAACGCTATCGCTTGTGCCCGGCTCGCCGCTCAGCCCCTTAAGCAGCCCGTTGGGACTGGCAACCTCGCTCGTCGCTACGATTACGGCGGCTATTGTCGCAACACTGGCGGAGGCTGTATCGCCATCAGGAACCGATAACCTTAACGTGCCGCTGTTGGCCGGCCTCACGATATTTGCTGTCGTTGCGGCAATGGCCTGAACGTAGGGCATTGCTGTTTTGGCAAGATACACGTCAGTTTAGTATAACTCAGGCCGACGATCGCGCAGCACGCTCATTCGGCTGCGCACAGTTTCAACGAGATCAAGATCGAGGGCAACCATAAGCAGTGCAGGATCCTCACCGCCCTCGACAAGTATCTCTCCCCAAGGATCAACAACAAGCGAATGGCCAAAGAACGAGTTCTGAAGATCACGACCAACCCGATTGACGGCAATGATAAAACATTGGTCTTCGATCGCGCGAGCGCGGATCAGGGTGCGCCAATGTTCCAGGCGCGGGTTAGGCCATTCTGATGGTACAATAACCAGACCGGCGCCGCCCAGCGCGTACGCGCGGAAGAGTTCGGGAAAGCGCAGGTCGTAGCAGATAGCGAGCGCGGTGCGCCCCCAGGGTGCATCACATATGCTTTGAGATTGGCCGGGCGCGAGGTAGCGATCTTCCTGCATCAAACCGAAAAGGTGGATTTTATCGTAAGATGCGATGCAGGCGCCGTCCGGCCCATAGAGCGTTGCAGTATTGGTCGCACGACCAGCGCGCCGGGTTAGCGTCGAACCGACAATCGCCAGACGATGTTCGTGCGCAAGGGCAGAGAGTTCCGCGTGGATCCCTTCGCCAGGCGCGTCCGCCAGTTCGTTCGCCCGTTCCAGATCATAGCCAGTTGACCAGAGTTCCGGCAATACCAGCAACTCCGCGCCGCTGCGAGCGGCTTCTGAGACCATCTGTTTCACAACTGTCATATTCGCTTTTGGCAAGCCAAAATGAATGTCAATTTGCGCTAGCGCAACGTTCAGAGGCATAGACACCTTCTTTTCAATAACACGATTTACGCGATGGCGCTTTTTTCGGCCCTGAACCCAGAAAGAAAACTGCTTGAGCCTTCGGCAGAGTGGCGCTTTATGTCCTTAATTTTCGGTCAATCTTTGCCCGACGGGCGAAAATTGACCGAAACAAAGATGTCCGCTTCCGCTCCGCCGAAGGCGAATCTGGCAGTACTCGCTGCGACCGCGTAACTCGTATCAATAAATGACATATCGCCGTACGAAGAATCGGACTTGCGGAATCGCTCTTAAATTGGCATTATAGCATTATACAAAATGCCTTAGCCGCTTCCACGCCGATAGTCGCCCGAAGAAATCGCTTGCATCTTTGCTATGGTCGAAGGAGGATCCATTGGAAAGTCTCCGCATTCCCATTCTCAAGATTGGAGACGTATTGATCGCTTCGATCCAGGTTGCCTTGCACGACGCCTCAGCAGTACAGTTTAAAGATGATCTGCTGCAAAAGATCAGCGAAACCAAAGCTCGTGGCGTTATTGTTGACCTGACTGCTCTTGACGTAGTTGATAGTTTCATCGGTCGGTTGATCGCTGACATCGCCGCTATGGCTGGCCTGATGGGAACACGCGTCGTCCTCACCGGTTTGCAGCCCGCCGTCGCGATCACCCTCGTTGAACTTGGGCTTGAGTTGCCTCGTGTGCTAACCGCCTTGAATCTGGAAAAGGGGCTAGCGATGATGCAACGTCTAACCGAGGAGAGCAGCGATGGCGCAATCTAAGGCAACAGATATTCGAAGTGACCTCGATATCGTGATTGCCCGAACTATGGCGCGAGATATGGCCAAATCACTGGGGTTTGGCGCGATTGACCAGGCTCGTATTGCAACGGCGGTCAGTGAGCTGGCGCGTAATATTTTTCTCTACGCAAACACCGGCACGGTGGCCGTCCGTGAAGTTGAGCGCAATGGCCGTAAAGGCATCGAAATCGTCTGTAACGACCAGGGGCCTGGCATCGCTGACATCGATACGGTTATGCAAGATGGGTACACCACCTCGCGGGGAATGGGCATGGGCCTTCCCGGCGCAAAACGTCTGATGGATGATTTTGTCATTGAATCGCAGCCGAACATTGGTACGAAGGTGACCTGCCGCAAGTGGCGTATGTAACGTTTGGCAGGTCTCCTGCCTGTCAGTATGACGATCAGCTAATCAGCGGGATTGTTCGTCTCGCTGGTTTTTGTTCTCTCCCCTCAGTTATCTGACGATACCAAACGATGAGACCCATGCCGCATGCCACCCTGAACGAAGCCGCAGGCAGCGTGGATGAGACCCATGCCGCATGTCACCCTGAGCGCAGCGAAGGGGAAGGGTCTCGGCGCTGTGGGAATCTGCGATGCTTCGCTGCGCTCAGCATGACACCATGCGGTGTCTCTCATATTGCTTGGTAGATACGATAATATGTTCAACCTGCACGATCATCCACACCGCCGCTATAATCCGCTGGCCGATGAGTGGGTGGGGAAGGGTCTCGGCGCTGTGGGAATCTGCGATGCTTCGCTGCGCTCAGCATGACACCATACGGTGTCTCTACATATTGCTTGGTAGATACGATAATATGTTCAACCTGCACGATCATCCACACCGCCGCTATAATCCGCTGGCCGATGAGTGGGTGCTGGTGTCACCTCACCGTATGAAGCGCCCCTGGCAGGGCCGGGTCGAAAACCCGCCCGTCGATAAGCGCCCGCCCCACGATTCAACGTGTTATCTTTGCCCCGGCAACGAGCGCGCCGGCGGCAAGCGCAACCCCGCCTACACCGGAACCTATGTGTTCGACAATGACTTCGCCGCGCTGTTGCCCGACGTGCCCGCCGCCGGTACGTTCGCGGTCGGCGAGTTGCTGCACGCCCGAAGCGAGCGCGGGATCTGCCGGGTGGTGTGCTATTCGCCGCGCCACGACCTGACGATGGCCGATCTCGATGTCGGCGCGATTCGCGCTGTGATCGACACGTGGGCCGCCCAGACCGTGGAACTCGGCGCGCACCCCGACATCGGCTATGTGCAGGTGTTCGAGAATCGCGGCGTGCTGATGGGCGCGAGCAATCCGCATCCCCACGGCCAGATCTGGGCGACCCAGAGCCTGCCGCAGTTCGTCGCCCGCGAGCAGGCGACCCAGATGGCCTACTTCGCCCGCCACGGGCGTACGTTGCTCGGCGACTATCTGGCGATCGAACTGGAACGCGCAGAGCGGCTGGTCGAGGCGAACGAGCATTTCGTCGCGCTGGTTCCGTTCTGGGCGGTCTGGCCTTTTGAAACGCTGGTGATCAGCCGCCGCCCCGCTCCATCGCTGCCCGCGCTGACCGGCGCCGAACGCGACGGGCTGGCCGATCTGCTCAAACGCCTGATCACGCGCTACGACGCGCTGTTCGCGACGATGCTCCCCTTCTCGATGGGCTTCCACCAACAACCTACCGACGGCGCGGACCATCCCGAATGGCATCTGCACGCGCATTTCTACCCGCCGCTGTTGCGTTCGGCCACGGTGCGCAAGTTTATGGTCGGCTTCGAGATGCTCGGCGAGCCGCAGCGCGATATTACACCCGAGCAGGCGGCGGAACGACTGCGCGCCGCAAGGAGGTAAGCGATGCTCGATCCCGCTGCGGTCGAGGCTGCCTTCGCCGCGCGCTACGGCCGGCCTCCCAGCCTGATCGTGCGCGCACCGGGCCGCGTGAACTTGATGGGCGACCACACCGATTACAACGATGGCTTCGTCTTCCCGATGGCGCTCGACCGCGCCGTCTACGTCGCCGCCCACTCGCGCTCGGATCGCGTTGTGCGGGCGTTCGCGACCCGGTTCGACGAGGAAGATAGCTTCGCACTCGCCGCAATCGCGCGGAGCGACCAGCGCCCGTGGAGCAACTATGTGCGCGGCGTGGTCAAGGCATTGCTGGCGCGCGAACCGGCGCTATCCGGCGCCGATCTGCTGATCGACAGCGACGTGCCTATCGGCGGCGGCTTATCGTCGTCGGCGGCGCTGGAGGTGGCGGTCGGCTTCGCGTTTCAGTCGCTCAACGGCATCGCGCTGCGCGGCGAGGAGCTGGCGCTGCTGACTCAGGAGGCCGAGAACACGTTCGTCGGCATGCGATGCGGCATTATGGATCAGTTCATCGCCACGCTAGGCCAGGCCGGTCACGCGCTGCTGATCGATTGCCGCGACCTGAGCTATCGCGCCGTGCCGCTGCCGTCCGACGTGCGCGTCGTTGTCATCGGTAGCCGCGTGCCGCGCGCACTCACTGCGTCGGCCTACAACCGGCGCCGCGCCGAGTGCGACGAGGCGGTGCGCCGTCTCCGGCCCGCCCTGCCCCACATCGCCGCGCTGCGCGACGTCACGCCGTCCGATCTGGCGCGCCTGGGCGCAACGCTGCCGCCGATTATTCACGCGCGGGCGCGCCACGTCGTGAGCGAGAACGCGCGCGTGCTGGAGGGCGCCGCAGCGTTGGAGCACGGCGACGCGGCGGCATTCGGCGCGCTGATGAACACGAGCCACGCCAGCTTGCGCGACGATTACGCGGTGAGCATTCCCGAACTCGATCATCTGGTCGCCGTCGCGCAAGCCGCCGGCTGCTACGGCGCGCGGCTGACCGGGGCCGGCTTCGGCGGCTGCATGGTCGGCCTGGTCGATGCCGATGCGGTCTCGGCGTTCGTCGCCGCCGTGACAACCGCCTACCGGCGCGAGACGGGGCGCGAGGCGACGGCGTATGTCTGCCGCGCCGCCGACGGGGTGCGGCGCATCGCGAGCGCCGCGTGAGGGAGGCCAAATATGGCTGCCGCAACAATCCTGATCGTTGAGGTCGATCGTGCCGCAAAGAACGCAGAGGAACGCAAAGATGTTCGTTGAGCGCGCCCCGCACGTTGCTACCAAACGATAGTAGAGCGGCCGTATGCGGTCATTCTGAGCGCAGCGAAGAATCTCCGATCCCCCCAACGCCGAGACCCTTCCCCTTCGCTTCGCTCAGGGTCAGGGTGACATGCGGCATGGGTAGCATCGTTTGGTAGCGCCCCAAGACTGGGCCAGTCTCACACTTCGCCAAATACCGAGGCCTGGCAAGCTGGTTGCGCCGCAGATATCCGCCAACCGCAGCGACACAGACTGGCCCAGTCTACCACTCCCCGCCCTATCGGCTATCGGCTATCGGCTATCGGCTATTTCTCGTCGCACCTGTCAGGTCTTCGCGGGCCGAACGCGCGTCGCGACCCAAGACTGGGCCAGTCTGCCATTCCCCACCCTATCGGCTATCGCTTATCGGATATCGGCTATTTCTCGCCGCACTCGCGTTCGAGCAACACCTCTGTCATCGCAAACGGCTCCTCAAGTTCGTAGCGCGCGATCTCATCGTCGGTGAAGCCGCGCCAGATCCGGCAGCGCGCCTCCTCGAACATCGCCTCGTCCGTGAGGTATTGCCGGGCCGTCCCATCCACCGACGCCGTCACGATGCGCGTCCCGTCCGGGCTGTACCCCGCACTCCAGACAGCCCCGCTGTGACCATCGAGGGTCATCACCCGTTCCCCGCTTTCAGCCTCCCACACCAGCGCCGTTTCATCTTCCGACGCCGTCACGATGCGCGTCCCGTCCGGACTGTACACCGCGCTCCAGACAGCCCCGCTGTGACCATCGAGGGTCATCACCCGTTCCCCGCTTTCCGCCTCCCACACCAGCGCCGTCCCATCCTCCGACGCCGTCACGATGCGCGTCCCGTCCGGACTGTATGCGGCGCTATAGCG
>JANQID010000025.1 GCA_028282325.1 Chloroflexaceae bacterium
CGCCGCGTTCCAGCAGCGTCGCCGGGGTGAAGGTCGCGACCGAGCCGTCAACCGTGATCGCGCCGGGGAGCGCCGTCCCGTCGCCGCGCCGCAGCGTGATGGCGCTGCGCAGGCTGGCCGCATCCATCGGCTGATTGAAGATGACCTCGATGGGATCGCGCGGGCCGGCGAAGCGGTCGCCGTCGAATGGCTGCGTCTCGAAGACCGCCGGCACTATCGTCGCAAAATTCCAGGCGTATCCCTCCTGCAACGTCCCGCCGGTCTGGTCGCGCAGACCCGCGGCAACCTCGACGCGATAGCTCGTAGACGGCGCCAGGCCTTCGGTCGGCGAGAAGGCATAGGTGCTGGTGTCGAGCCAGCGGCCCTCGCCGGCCAGCGGCGGCGAAATCGTCAGCGGATCGGGCTGAGCGGCCTGCGCGTCAATCGTCGTCACGGCTACGACCGGGTGGTTGAAGCGCACCGAGATGCGTCGCGTATCGGTCAGCACCTCGCCGGTGCCAGCGGGCGGCTCGACCTGGTCAATGGCCAGATCGCCGATCACGGTGAAGCTCCAATCGATTGTCTCGTTCTCGATGTGCGCGCCGTGGGTTGTGCGTATGTCTCCGCCCAGCTCGGCCTTATATCTTCGTCCGCGCTCCAGCGGCTGGCTGGGCTTGAAGAAGAAGCTGTCGTTCGTGGTCTCGATCACCCCCGGCGCCGGCGTTCCGGTTTCGGCATCGACCAAACGGAACTGGGCGCCGGCTGCGGCGACATCCACATCGCGGGCCAGGCGCACCTCAATCGGGCTATCGACCGGCACATCGGTTGCGCCGTTGTAGGGACGATAGCCAACCAACACTTCGGCGCCGGTCGTGAAGGTCCAGGCGAAGAGCTGCTCTAGCCGCGCCGCGCCGTCGGCGGTCAGATCGACAGGCAATGTCGCGCTGTAGATCATCGCCGCGTGCAAGCCATCGGCGGGCGAGAAGCTGTAGCGCGTCGGCGCAATCCAGCGACCTACGCCGTCAACCGGCTCGCCGGCAGCGTCGCGCAAGACGAGCGGCTGGGGCAACTCATCGGCCCGGCGCGGGTCGTTGGCGACCGCCGCGATCAGATCGGCGGAAACGGCGGGATGATCGAACACCACGGTGAGCGACGCATTCAGCGCCACGTCGGCGGCATCGGCGGCGGGACCAACTTCAACCACGCGAAGGTAGGGGACGGTCGCGAAGGCGATCGTCAGCGGCTCCTCCATCGTGCGCCCCAGAACATTGCGCACCGTCGGGGCCAGCGTCAGGCGATAGTCGGTCTCGTAGGCCAGGTCGCCTTCGGGTTGCACTTCGATCGCGCCGCCGTTGCCGGTGACGCGAAACGTGGTCGGCGGGTCAAACGTCAGCGCGGCGGCGACCGATTCGGGGTCAACCGGCTGGTCGAACTCGATGCGAATCGGCGCCTGAGGGTTGACATCCTGCGCGCTATCTGCCGGGGCGATCGCCACGATGGACGGCCCCCGCAATGCCAGCGGCGCAACGAACACACCCGCGCCGAACAGGATGACCCCCACAACGGCGGCGATGATGACGGGAAGCTTGAGCGAGCGCGTTTGCTTTTTCATAGTAACTCCGGGAATAGCCGATAGCCGATAGATCGATAGCCGGTAGTCCTGGCCGAAAGACCGCTGGCTCATTATAAGCCTGCCGCGCACCCCACCGCCTCAGACCTGTCAAAAAAGGGGCAGAAAACAGACTGGGCCAGTCTCTTTAGACAGGTCTCGACCCTTTGCGAACTTTCCTCGCGGGAGTGCACTGCATAGGCGAAAACGGCGCTACTCGACCGTGAATACAACCACACCGCTGCGCGTCGTACGCCCCTGCGCATCCTCAACCTCGACCCAGGCGCGGTGCGCGCCGGGCGTCAGTTGCCAGAACGCACGGTAGGGCGGCTGCGTCAATACGGCGACGGGCGCGCCATCAACGACGATTGTCAACCGTACCGCGTTCCCGCCGGATTGGGCCCGCAACGCGATTTGCTGGCGGGCGAGCGGAACGCCGGAGCTGAGCTTGAACGCCGCGCCGGGCGCGGGCGCCAGCAAGGCCGGTTGTCCCGCCGCTACAAACGCCGTCCCGCCCGCCGACGTTTCCGACGGCGCAACGGCAACGGTCTGGTCATCCGTCGGCAGCGGGCACACATCGCGCGGCGGGCGCGCCACGCCCGCATCCGCCGCCCAGGCTTCGGCCTCGGCCGGCAGGCGACGGAAACTACGCATCACCACCCGGTCGGCGGGATAGCTCACCGGCGCCCGGCAGCCAAGCACGCGATCCACGGCCACGACGCTATACGTATCGTCGGCGCGCGTCGGCTGCGTCCCGGCCGCAAAACGCTCCAGGCGCGCCGCCGGACAGGCCGGCGTCGGCAACAGCCCGCTCTCGGCACAGACCGCCATCTCGATGATGCCGTCGGGGCGGGGGAAATCGCGCGGCGGCAAACCGCGATGCGCCGCCAGCATCACTTCGCGCCAGATCGGCCCCGCCCCGCTGACGCCGCTGATGTCGCGCATCGGCTGGCCGTCGGCGTTGCCCACCCAGACGCCCACGACGCGGTCGGGCGTGTAGCCAACGGTCCAGTTGTCGCGCCAATCGCCGGTCGTGCCGGTCTTCACGGCAGCGGGACGGTCGATGTCCAGCACGCTGGGAAAGCCGAACGCCCGCATACGCGCGTAGGGATCGGCGAGAATATCGGAGATCAGATAGGCGATTGCCGGGTCAAGCGCCGCTTCCCCCGCACGCGCCGCCGGATCTTCCCCGACGATGATCGGCTCACCGCCCGGCGCGCTGACCTGCGTGATCGCATAGGGAGCGTGGCGCCGACCGCCGTTCGCAAACACGCCATAGGCCGACGTCAACTCCAGCAGCGTCACCTCGCCGCCGCCCAGGGTCAGCGCCAAACCGTAGCGCCCGCTATCGCGCCCCAGCGAGGCGACGCCCAGGCGTTCGGCCATATCGAGCAGCGCGGGAATGCCGATAGCGTCGAGCGTGCGCACCGCCGCCACATTCGACGACGTGGCCAGGGCCTCGCGCAACGTGAGCGGGCCGTGAAACGTGCGGTCGTAGTTTTGCGGCGTGTACGGGTGGCCCTCGCGCGTCACGAACGCCGACGGGACGTCGAGGATCGTCGTCGCCGGGGTCCAGCCGTGCTCCAACGCCGCCGCGTAGGTCAGCGGCTTGATCGCCGAGCCGGGTTGGCGCAGAGCCAGCGCCGCGTTAACCTGGCCCTGGATCGCGGCGTCGGCGAAGTCTGGGCTGCCGACCAGCGCCAGGATCGCGCCGTCGTTCGGGTCGATCACCACCACCGCACCGTTGCCCACGCGGTGAGACGGCGCGCCGGTGCGCGGCGTGTTGAGCTGGTCGAGACGGCGCGCCAGGATGGACTGGGCAGCGGTTTGCACATCGATGTCGAGCGTTGTGGTAATCATCAGCCCGCCGCGCGCAACCGCGTCGGGGCCAAGCTGCGCCGCGAGCTGCTCAACCGCGTAGGCGACGAAATGCGGCGCGGACGACGGTTCATCCGCGGCGGCGAACTGGAGCGGCTCATCGCGCGCCGCCGCGGCCTGCTCCGCCGTGATGTAACCCGCGTCCAGCAGGGCGTCCAGCGCCTGGCCCTGGCGTTGGCGGGCCGCCGCCAGATCGTGAAACGGATCGTAGCGCGAAGGCGCCTGGGGCAGCCCGGCCAGCAGCGCGCACTCGGCCAAATCCAGGTCGCGCGCCGGTTTGCCGAAATAGTGCTGCGCCGCCGCCTCGACGCCGTAGCTCATCCCGCCGTAGTAGACCTGGTTCAGGTAAAGCTCCAGGATCGCATCTTTGGAATAGGTCGCCGTGAGCTTGATTGCCAGCACCGTCTCGCGCAGCTTGCGTTCAAACGTGCGTTGGCGGGCCAGGTCAGGGGCAAGCAGGAAATTGCGCGCCAGTTGCTGGGTAATCGTCGAGCCGCCGGCGAACAGCCCGCCGCTGCGCAGATTGACCCACGCCGCGCGGAGGATGCCTTTCAGGTCGAAGCCGGGGTTCTGGTAGAAGCTGCTATCTTCGAGCGCGATTGTCGCCTGGCGCAACGCTGGCGGAATGGCGGCGAGCGGTACGGGCCGCTGGCGTCCGCTGAGCGGGTCGGAGAGTTCTGCGAGCAACCGGCCTTGCCGGTCGAATATGCGGGTATTGCCCAGCGCCGCGCGGGCGCGAAGCTGTTGAGCGGAAGGTAAGGGCGTGGAAAACCAGAGGCAGCCGCCCAGGAACGCCAGCGAAATCAGCCCCAATCCGGCCAGACGCAGACCCCGGCGCACCAGACGCCGGAGCAAGCGATCACGTTCTGCGCGTACGCCGGACATGATTGCAACCCCCTATGCTCCTCTGCTTCAGGGAGACCATTGCGCTCCAATCATAGCACGCCGGAGGGCGCCGGAAAGTTACAAAGCGCTGAAATTCGGATGACAGAGGCGGGGGAGGGAGTTGCGAGCGCCGCAACCGCACATAGCTGGTCTGGATCTTCTATGCAAGGATTACCATACATCACGCGCCGGTCTTGGGAAAACGCTTGCGTTCGCGCACCCAGCGTTCCAACAGCGGCACGCGGAAATGATACCCTGCCTCGGTTTCGGCAAGCAGGTCGCGCTCGCAGAACAGTTCAAGCAGCGCCGCACGGCGGTCGGCATCGCCGATATGTTGGATCGATGCGCGGTTGGCCAGCGCTTTGAGGAGCCGCGTAGCCAATTCTTCGTCGCCGCTAATGCGCATAATCCACTGCCAGATGCTGACAAAAGCTGTTTCGCCGCTCGCAAAGACTTCAGGCACAGCGGCGTCGATCGCGGCGACGGGCAGCGGTCGTCCTGTCGGCGCACCCGGCTCCAGGCGCTCGCGCTCGCGGTTGTAGGCGCTCACCACCCGTTCGCCGATCAGGTGGAGGAACAGCGGGTGGCCGTTGGTCAGATCAAGCACGCGCTCAACCGCCTCCGGTTGATACGCATCATCGGGGAAATCGGGCGCGGGTTTGGCGAAGAACTGGCGCGCGTCGTTAAGGCGCAGGTAGGTCACCGGCAAGACGCGCACGCTCTTGAGGGCTTCGTACCAGCGCGGGTCGCTTTCTTCCAGCGTAAAAGTACCGCACAACGCCAGCTTCACGCGCGAGTGGTTCTGCATCAGACTGCGCAGCATAAAGAAAATGCGCTCGTCCATCACGCCATTCTTGACCGCCCGGTCGATCCGGTCGAATTCGTCGAGCGTGAGCAAGAGCCAGCGCCGGTCGCCCAGCGCGCGTTCAACCTCGTCGATCCAATTCTCGAAGATACGGTAGGGATCGCCCGCAATCAGGTTATGGTTTAGCGACGGCAGGCTCAACGGATGCGGATGGCTTTGCGCGGCGGCGCGAATTTCATCGACCAGATCGCTAACCAACCCCTGTGCGTCGGCGGCGGTGGCGCGGCGTTCCATATCCAGGTAGACCGGCAGCGTGTGCGAGCCTAGACGCGCCGGCAACTGGCGCAACGCCGAGGTTTTGCCGGTGCGCGGCTGGCCCAGCAAGAGCGGTGTGATCGCGCCGGGCGTATTGATCAGCAGATCTTCCAGTTCGCGGAAGAGATCTTCGCGCCCGCGAAAGGTGAACGACTTCGCCGGGAGCACCTTCCCGGCTACATAGCGCATCGGTAGTTCGCCGATGGCTATGCGCTGTTCCGCCGTCCGGGCGGCTGCGGTTTCGAGCGCCCGCTGCCACTGTTCCAACGACGCGGCGTAGA
>JANQID010000052.1 GCA_028282325.1 Chloroflexaceae bacterium
TCAGGTTGTGAAGTCTCTGTAGTGCCGCCTTCAGGCGGTTCCCTTCGCCGCCTGAAGGCGGCACTACGCAATCTTTACGACTGCGGTAGGATTGCTATAGCTGTGAACGTTCCCTGGCATCAATGCAATCTGTAGTTGTGACCAGTTGCGATTCGTAGACCTATGAACGTCTTAATTACCGGTTGCGGCGGCTATATTGGAACATATCTGTCCCGCACCCTGCGCTCGCAGGGGCATACTGTACGCGGGCTGGACTATAACGCGAGCAAGCTCAAGCCGCTGGAAGCTATTGGCGTTGAACCTATCGTTGCGGACATCAGCGAGAACGACCTGACCACACTTCGCGCGGCGGTAGGCGGCATAGAGGTCGTGTATCACCTGGCGGGGTCGGCATTAGGCGACGGCGACGCGATCCTCCAGACGAACGTGCTCAGCGCGCGTAATATCGCCGCGGTGTGCGGTTCGGGCAGCGGCGTACGCATGCTGGTATTTGCCAGCAGCGGCGCATTGTATCCCAGCGGCCCGGACTGGCTGGATGAGGATACGCCGCCGGAGCCCGCCTTTACCTATGCGCGCTCGAAGCTCCTCGCCGAATATGAATTGCTTACCGCCCACGCTAGAAACGGCGTCCCGGCGATTATCGCGCGCATCGCCGGAGTGTATGGACCGGGCAACCCTGCATTGATGCTGCCAATGGTGCAGCGGGGGCGCTTCCCGCTTATTGGCGGCGGCAAGGGCTATGCCAGCTACATTCACATCGACGACCTGATTACCGCACTCCTGACCCTTCCTGAACGTGGATGTCCCGGCCAGATCTACAATCTGTCCGATGATGAGCCTGTCCTGATCCGCGAATTTTACAGCCATCTGGCCAGATTGCTGGACGCGCCGCCGCCGCCGAGCATCTCGCCCAAAATAGCGCAGTTTATCGTACAGGGAGTAAAGATGCTGGCGAAGTTACGGAACCAGCCGGCGCCGCTGCCATCCGACATGGTGCAGATGGCAGCCGTCTCGCACCGTATGCGTAATCGGCGAATGCGCGAGGAGTTGGATGTCATTCCACGCTATGCAACATATCGCGAGGGATTAGTCACGTGCATTCCCGCACGTTCTTGAAAGGCTCTGCATATGTTTGTACAGGAAGAGTTCATTGCCATTAATACAACGCCGGCTGTTGTTGAGAAGCATTTGACCGATGCAGCGCTTCAGGAGAAGTGGCGTTCAGCGCTGGTGGTGATCGAGCCGATCGAAGGCGATTCTATGGTTCAGGGCAGCACGTTTATGCTGCGTCTGAAAAGCCTGGGTTTGGCGGGAGTAAAGCATACCGTTACCGAGCGCGATAACAAGCACATTCTTTTGACCAGTGGCGGTCTCTGGCGTGGTACGGAAGTCTGACAGTGGTTCGCCAACGGTTCACGTACAATTGTGCAGCATCGATTCGAATACGAAGCGCCCAATATTGTGCTAAACCTCTTTATGACCGTTGCCGGATCATTGCTCGCGCAATTTGATATGCGCATCCAGTTGTTACGCTTGCAGCAGGCTATCGAAGGGCGCACGCCGGCGCAAATCACGACTGCAAAGGATGCATAACTCCGGTGGCGGATCGATAACTTGGTTGTAGCAACACTGTCACCATGTGTAGATAAATCATAACGCAAGTTTTTACCAGAATTTGTTATTATATGTAACGCCGATGCTACGATTCTGCACAGTACCTGGCAATGCCCATAAGATAATAAAGGGCATGCTAATGTGTTTTCAAAAATCCTGTGACGCATAGAATGCGACGAGGAGGGTAAAATGGGCAACGTAGGTGAGAATCATTCGGGCATAGTACAATCGAGCAATGGTGCCGTAATAACGCTGCAAAACTCGAATGGGCGATCTTTATCGGGGCGCCCGCGTAAAAAAGAGTATCGACAGCCTACGCTGCCGCCGGAGTCGATTCGACCCCTGAAGATCCTGCTGATCAATCCGATGGGCAAACAAGAAGAAGACAGCAACCAGAAGGGTCTGTTCAACATGGCCATCGGGGTTCTGACCAGCATCACGCCAAAGCAACACATCCTTGAGCTTGTGGATGATCTCTTTGGCGACGAGATCAACTACGATGGGGATTATGATATCGTCGGTATAACGGCGCGCACCGTCAATGCTACCCGCGCGTACGACATCGCCGACGAGTTTCTGAAGCATGGCACTCGTGTAGTGTTGGGCGGCGTTCACCCGTCGTTCAACTACGACGAAGCCAAGCCGCACTGCACGACGGTTGTGATTGGCGAGGCGGAAAGCCTCTGGACAACCGTGCTCGAAGATGTTGCCTTTGATCGACTCCAACCGCGCTATGACTCAACGGATTTTTCACCTGTTACGACGGTTCCGCCGCTTGATTATGAACGTATCGCTAAATCGAGCAAGCGTGCCAAGATCGACGGACGCAAGTCAATCCCAATTTATATGACCCGTGGCTGTCCGTATGTCTGCTCGTTCTGTGTCACCCCGAACTTTACCGGCAAGCTCTACCGTATCCAATCGCCGGAAGCGATTAAGCAGCAGATCGAAGCTGCCAAACAGCACTTCTTCAAGACAACGCTCTTCAGCAAAAAGCCCTGGTTTATGTTCACCGACGAGAACTTCGGCGTGAACAAGAAGAAAATGTTCGAAATCCTTGATGTGCTCAAGGAATGCGATATTACGTTCAGCACCTTTATCAGCATTAATTTCCTTGAAGATCCGGAAACAGTGCGGCGGCTGGTGGCGGCCGGATGTCTGATGGCGCTGGTCGGCTTCGAATCGATCAATGAAGAGACGCTGAAGAAATACAACAAGGCGCGCCAGAATTCCGTTGCCGATTTCACCCGAATCATTCGCAGCGCTCAGGAAATGGGCCTGTGCATTCAGGGCAATTTCCTGGTTAACCCGGATATCGATACTTACGAAGATATGGAAGCCGTGGCGAAGTTTGTGCGCGAAAACCATGTTGTGATGCCCATTTACCAGATCATCACGCCATATCCCGGCACGGTGATGTATTGGGAGTACAAAGAGCAGGGATTGGTCGTCGATGAGGATTGGGACAAATACACCGGTGCCAATCTGGTGATCAAGAGCGAGCGCTTTGACCCGCTGGAATTTCAGATGCGCTATCTGGAGAGCTATCGCAAGATGTTTGACTGGGCGCCGATCTTTCAACGGGTTGCGCACAATTCGCACAAACTGGTTACGTTGATCACCAGCCTGTACTTCAAAAAGAATCTTGACGACCAGCTTAGTAGCGTACGTAGCGGCAAACGACGTCCGATAGCCCAGACGGGTCTAAGCACTCGGCTTGAGGCGATGGAGGGGTGACGGTATGGTGAATGTGATGTCAACACCGCCTTATGCGTTGAATGGGCGTCGCAAGAAGTGGCTGCTTGTGCAGCCGAAAAGCGATACCCCTCTGCGGGTAGACTCGGCTTCGATCAGCATTCCGCTCAATCTATTGATGGTTGCGACTGCGGCGCAGAAGCACTTCGATATCGACTTGATCGACGAGCGTGTCGGCGATAAGGTGCCGACGGATCTCAGCGCTTACGATGTCGTTGCGATCACATCTCGGACGCTGAATGCGAAAAAGACCTATGCGATCGGCGATCATGCGCTGGCTCAGGGCAAGCGCGTCATCCTTGGCGGTGTGCATCCCGCGCTTGTGATTGATGAAGCGCTTCAACATGCGACATCGATCGTTGTCGGCGAAATTGAGTCGATTTGGGATGAGTTGGTTGAGGATGTCAAACAGGACGCATTGAAGCGGGTCTATCGTTCCAACGGGTTCAAATCGATGAACGATATGGAGCATCCGGACTTCACCATTATGACGCGCCGAAAGCGCTCGCGTCCTTATAATACGCGAATTCCGATCCTTGCGACCAAAGGCTGCCCAATCGGCTGCAATTTCTGCTGCGCGCCCAAGATCTATGGGAAAGTGTATCGCACCCGCGATGTTGATCACGTTCTAGACGAGATTCGTTACCACCAGGATCGTCTGGGGCGGCCCGGTGTCAATTTCTCGTTTATGGACGATAACATCTGCTTTCGGCCGGCTTTCGCCGAAGCACTCTTCAACGCTATGATCGGTATGGGGGTCAAGTGGAATTCGAATATCTCGATGAATTTCCTCGAGAAGCCCCATATTCCACAACTTGCCAAAGAAGCCGGCTGCGAGTTGCTGAGCGTCGGCTTCGAGTCGGTGTCGCCGGAAACGATCAAACTCGTCGGCAAGGGCTCGAACCGGGTTGCACGTTATGGCACCGTTGTCGAGAATACGCACAAGGAAGGTCTCGCTCTGCAGGGCTATTTCATTTTTGGCTTCGACACCGATACGCCGGAAGGGTTTCAGGCGACGTACGATTTCATTATGGAGAATTGCATCGATTTTCCGGTGTTTACGATCGCTACGCCTTTCCCCGGTACGGACTGGTACGAGGAAGTGAAGCACCGGCTGGTTCATTCTGACTGGGATAAGTATGACACCATTCACTATATGTACAAGCCGGCCAAGATGGATCGGGACGAGTTCCTGAAGAGTTTCATTAAGATCCAGCGCGAAGTCTATTCCTGGAAGGCGATTCACAAACGCCTGGGCTATCGCAAGTTTGATTGGGTCTGGGGAGTTAATATTGCTATGCACTTCTTCTCGCGCCGTCTGACACCGGAAGTTCTCCTCTAGTCTCGCGCTGTTGGAGGCGATCAGATCTGGGTTGAGTTCGGGAGCCACAACGGCTCCCGAACTGTGTTTATCCCCTGGTGTCTCTACATCCTCGATGGCTCCATCGTCCAATTCTCATCTCGCCGCTGCTACCAAACAATATGGGAGACACCGCATAGGGTCATTCTGAGCGCAGCGAAGAATCTCCGATTCCCCCAACGCTGAGCCTCTTCACGCTGCCGGCGGCTCCATTCAGGGTGACATGCGGCATGGGTATCATCGTTTGGTAGCGTCCAGCGCTACCTGGCAAGGCTATGCTTGCTTGTATGGTATAGTACTCAGAGGCGGCGGCATTTGTCGCCAGATGCGAGTGGCGCAACATTCCCGGAAAATCGTCGGAAAGGACGGGTATATGCGAGTTCAGGAAGCGTTTGTCTCCGTACAGGCCTCGCCTGCTGTTGTCGAGCGTTATCTGACTGACCAGAAATTGCTCGCGAAATGGCTCCTTACTCGCCTGGTTCCGATCGAGGGTGATTTTATGGCCCGCGGCGGCAAACACCAACTGCGCTTGAATCTGTTGGGCGTAGTGCCGGTGGTTTATACCGTAACCGAGCGTGATAGCAACCATATTTTGATGAATATCGACGGACTGTGGAAGGGGACCGAACTTTGGCGTTGGTTTGCTGAAGGCTCGTACACCATTGTGCAGAACCGCATAGAATATGAAATTCCAAATGACACCGTGCGTGTATTCGCCGATGGCGTGGATTTCTTGTTCTTTGATATTGATATGCGGGTTCAAATGAATCGATTGCGTCAGGCCATCGATGCCGAACGACGACGACAGCTCACCGGTAAAGAGCCAAAGCAGTTGATGATCGACGTTGAGTAGCTGCCACATCACGATGCTGTCGATCAATTTCTTGGAATATGGTATGCTATGCGCGCCATTTTGGATTCGACATTGCACATACTTCAAGGATCGCAAGCGATATGAGCACGAGTACCGATGCTGTGACTCGGTATAGCATCACTGAACGATGGATTAATGGCGATCATGGCCTGATTCGCTACTGGGTCTCTGAACCATATCAAGGGCATCCGGTCTTACTCATCCACGGATATGGCGGATTGATCGAACACTGGCGGCGGGTGATGCGCCCGATTGCCCGGTCACATACGCTCTATGCGATGGATCTGTATAATTTTGGTTATTCCGCCCGTGTCAAAACCAATCCCAGCAAGGAACTCTGGGCCGATCAGGTTGCTGAGTTGATCAGTCAGATATTTCCTGCGCCGGCTGTGGTGGTTGGACATTCGATGGGCGGCATCGCCGCAGCGCAACTGGCGTGCGATTATCCAGAGATGGTGAAAGGGCTGGTGCTGGTCAACAGTACCGGCTTGATCCCGCCTGATGCTGAGAGTGCAACATTTAACGACTTCTTCTTTAGTATGGTGCGCACTCCTGGCGTCGGTGAGATGCTCGCCGGAACTATGGGAAACGCCTGGGCTGTGCGTCAGGGTCTGCTCTCTGCCTATCATCGCAAGGATTTTGTTACATCTGAGCTTGTTGATCTTTTCAGCGGGCCGTTGCGGCGGAACGGCGGCGCGTTGCCTTATCTCGCCGTGACCCGCTCCTTCGAGCGCTTTGTGCTTGGTATTAAGCCGGGACAGATCACAGCGCCCTCGTTGCTGATCTGGGGTGAGCAAGATCGTGCTGTGCCTCCATCGTTGGCGTACTATTTCAAAAAGCAGATGCTTCCTCATGCGACGGTCGAGATCATTCCCGACAGCGGGCATTGTCCGTTTGACGAAACTCCCGATGAGTTCTGCGAGATCTTATTGCCCTGGTTGGCATCGTTATAAAGCAAGCAACGGGTCGGTATCTCGCATCTGCGTAGACAAAGAGGCGGAGCGCCAGAAAGCCAGCGCTCCGCCTCTTTGTTTGTCATCTCGCCGACTCTTGCTTCTTATGTGTGAAAGATCAGCACAATCCGTCCAAACTGAAGCTTCGCGCCATCCTGGATCGGCGTGGCCACATTTGGTTCAAGGCGGCTGCCGTCGACGCGAGTGTAGTTGGTGCTGTTGAGATCGGTTAGCACCCATTGTCCGTTCACGAGGTTCAGGCGGGCGTGCTGGCGGCTCACGCCTCCCGACTCGCCGCCAAATGGGGTCAGGTCGATCTCGGGGAAGATGCTGCTAACCGGATCTTCGCGTCCAATGATTATTTCGGTTTTACCCGATGGCAATGCCACTTCCTTGTTGCCATCAATAAGCGCCAGCCGTGGCCCGACGACTGCTTGGGGCTGGGGCGGTGCAGGCGTTGGTGCGGGAGGGGGCGCCGCTGCCGTCGGCGCTTCCGGCGTTGGTGCAGGGACTGCGGGGGCGGCGGCGCTGCCAGCGAGAGCAGTCAGCTCGGCTTCAGCCTCGGCCAATGCGCGTCGGGCCTCATCAAGTCCGGCCGTTAGGAATGCCGGGGCTTCGCCGGCCGGATAGCGAGCCAGCATTTGCTCGTACTGCGATACGGTGTCGTGATGGGCTGTCACCAGCCCCTGAAGACGGGCCACTTCCGCCGGATCTGGCCCGCTCGGCAACGCAGAGAGATCGGCTTCAGCCTCGGCCAATGCACGTTGGGCTTCATCAAGTCCGGCCGTCAGGAACACCGGGGCTTCGCCGGCCGGATAGCGAGCCAGCATTTGTTCGTATTGTGACACGGTATCGCGATGGGCTGCAACCAGCTTCTCCAGGTGCTGTCGCTCCTCAGCCGACACTGGTGTGGGAGACGGCGGTGGAGTCGGTGCAGGAACCGCTATGGTCTCCTCTTCGGCGCTGGTTGGCGTGGGTGCAGGCGGAGGTGCGGTCGGTGTTGAAGGCGGCGGAGCCGTCTCAGGCTCCACAGGCGCTGATTTCGCAGGTTCTGGCGCCTCCGCCTCCGGTGTGATGGGCGATTGCTCTGCGGGCGCTGCCGGGGTGGGTTCTGCTATCTGCGTTTCGGCAGCTACAGCAGCCGGCGGCTCAATCGGCGTTTCGGTGATCGCATCGGGTTGGGCTGGTATCACCGATGTCGGTGCATCTGGCTGAATCGGCGCCTCCACAGCTTCTGGCGCAGAAACATTTGGCGAATCTGGCGGGACGACAGTCGTTGCGAGATCCACGCCACAGTTCTCGCAATAACTGTCGCCGGGCAGATTCTGATGTCCGCATACCGGGCATATATGGCTTTCTGTTGTACTCACTGCCGCCATCTCCGTTACCGCTGGCGCGGGTGCAAGCATTGTCGGTGCGTCAGAGAGCGTTGGCCGGGGCAAAGCCAAGTCGCTGAGCGATGCGCCGCATTCGCTGCAAAATGCTTCGCCCGGCACTACCTGCGCACCGCAAGAAGGGCAGGTCAGCATTGCCGGAGCGGGCGTAGGATCAGCTTGTGTTGCTGGCGCATTTGCGCCTGGGGTTGGCGCAGGCGTCGCCGCAGCATCCAGACGCGATCCGCATTGATCGCAGAAACGATTAGCATCATCGTTTTGAGCACCACAGTTGGGGCAAGTAATCATAATGTGTATCTCCCTATGTTTAGAGCACAAAAGCAAACCAAAGCGTTGTCACCTCGCCGAAGATCCGCCAGACGTGGAGGGGCGATCAGATTTCCTCATCGAGCTTTTGGGTAAGTCGACGAGTCGCGTAGCGCAATTCTTTTTGGGTTTCAGCACTCAGAGTCGCACCTTTCTCTAACTCCTCGGCCTGCTTCTGGGTTTTTTCAGCCAGTTCCAGTTCACCCAGATCCAGTAAGCGGGTCGCCGCAGCGCGCAGCTTTTGCGTTGCACCGCTTACATTGCCGACTTCTGCTTCATCCAGCGCGCGTGTCTGGAGCTTGAATGCTGTCACTTTCTCGACCAGATTCATCACGCGCGGGTCATACGCTGCCGTGTCGGACTTGGCCGTCATATCGAGCAGCACGTCTTGCTTCAACACTTGCTCGGCTTCTTGCCCGACAGGCGTATAGTGCAATTCGGCCTGGGCGATGCGAAACGTCCCCGCCGCTCGTGATGGCAGCATCAGATCCATTACGATGCTTCCGCCGTCGTCGAAAGTCAGGTCGCCCAATCGTACGGCAACCTCATTCTCGCCGATGGGCTGGTAGCCAAGGTTCGCGATGGTTGGCGTGACGCGATAGACCGCACGCGGCGAAACATCTCGCACCAATCGCAACAGGATGCGCGCGTCTTTGACGGCAGTTCCTTGAATCTGTTGCACTGTGCGTTGAAAGAATGCATCGATAGCCATCGGTTCGGCGATATAATCGGAAACGCCGTCACTGACCTGGGCTATGTCGTCCAGCAATTGGGCATTCCACTCGGCGCCCAGCCCCAGTGCGGTGATATGCACGCCCTCCTGGCCGAGATTTTGCGCGATAGCGCGACAAATGTCTTCATCGCCCCAGGTCTGACCATCGGTCAAGACCAGCATATGTGCAATGCGATCGGCGCTGAGATTCTTCTCTAATTCAGCCTGACCAGCCTGTAATCCTAACGACATTGCAGTACCGCCGGCCTCTTCAATCGTATCGATGCGCGCGAGCAAGGCGGCCTGATCATCGGCGGGCGTTGCCGGAACTACCACCTGGACAGTATCATCAAAGATCACCAGTGAGACAATATCCTGCGGCGTGAGGGATTCGATAACGCGTCGGGTCGCCGCTTTCATACTTGCAAGCTTTTCACCCTTCATCGAACCCGATCGATCGAGTACGAGACAGAAATTCAGCGGCGTCGGCGTACTTGGCGGCGCAACAGGCTGCGCCTCAACCAGCAAATAGTTGACCTGCGGCGCGCCGCTGACCAAAATTGGCGCCCGTCCCCAGGTACAAGTGAGCGTGACAGTATCTGACATACAGCATTCCTCTTCGTTTTGATTTCCGCGCGGCGCGCCGCGTGGTCGCTCGCCAATTCAGCGCTTGACTGTGTTTGCGTTGATGGCGAGCCGTCTGCGCTGATCATAAAGCAGACAGGCGTACCAGGAGGGCGGTGATGTTATCTTCACCGCCGGCCTGATTTGCAGCCTGGATTAATTCCGTACACGTATGCTGCGGATCGGCGTGTTTCGCCAGGATCCGCGCGATCTCAGGATCGCGCGTCATTTCCCACAAGCCGTCGGAACACAGCAGAATCGCATCGCCATCTTGCAGGCGTTCGCTGAACAGATCAACTTCCAGGTCGGGTTTGTCGCCGAGCGAACGTAATACGGCGTTACGTTGCGGATGGCTATAAATATCCTCTTCGGTGATTTGTCCCAGATCGACCAGTCGCATCACCAGGGAATGATCTTTGGTGATGCGGCGCATTGTACCATCGCGATAGAGATATGCGCGGCTGTCGCCGACGTTAGCGATGGTCAGGCGGTCGCCTACGATAAGCGCCATCGTCAGCGTCGACCCCATGTCGTTGTTGCGGGCGAGGCTCTCGTTCAACACATATTCATTGGCTTGCAGCGCCGCTCGTTTGACGATGTCACGCGCTTGTTGTTCATCATAGCTTGAGTCGAGATCTAGCGTCGGTGCGAGATATTCGCTCAACAAGACCTCGGCTGCGCCGCGCACCGCCAGTCCGCTGGCGATTTCACCGGCTGCGTGGCCGCCCATGCCATCTGCCACTATATAGGCGCCCCATATGCGTTGCGTCGATGTGTTATCCATCGTCAGATTCAAAAACAACAGGCTATCTTCGTTGTGGTCGCGCACAATACCGGTGTCGGTGACACCGCCGCATTGTTGATGCAGATAGAAGGGATGCATACGCTCGGCGATTAATGCATCCAGCCGCTCTGCCAAAGCAGCGGGTTTGGCAATCGCGCTGGTGCGGATGTCACGCAGGACGGTCGCTAAATCTTGCACCTCGAACGCTGCGATTGCGGCGTCATCATCATTCAGGCGTCGGGTTGTACGCGGCGTCTCCGTCAGCGCCTCCAACAAATTTGCCAGCGCTTGTAGGTCGTCGGCCTCTGCGTCAGCGCATTCATCTTCCTCAAAACGATGCAAATGCGGAACATTGCGCAATCGCGGTTGGCCTGGCGCCATTAACTCGATATCTGCCGGCGCGAGTGCGCCGAGCGCCAGATTTTGTGTGTGAAGCGCTTGCAGCAGGAGAGCAAGCGCCTGACCAACTCGCAGCGCCGAAAGCTCGTCGAGCGGCGTTTCCGCGGAACCGCGTCCGCTATCGTGCAATACGATCAGCGTACGCTCATCGTCGGCCACCTGATCCCATAGGATCGGCAATAATGCTTGAGCCTCTTCATTTTCTACGACATCGATTAGAGCGAGTCCTGCCGGTTTATCATTGGCGCTGAACGCACCCTGATACACGCGTGGTTTCAAGGCGGCGCCGCAATCCATACAGAAGGCTTCGCCTGGTTCGTTTGCCGTTGAATCACACGCCCAACAGCGCTGCCAGGGTTCGTGATCACGGACTTGAATCGTGTCGGCTTCCTCGCCGATCACCTCATAGCGTCCGCCAATAAGCTGCGGCATTGCTGCCTCAGACTGATCCATAATCTCCTCCTGATCGTTAAACGGCAGCAGTGGGGCAGTCTGCCCAAAAGCGGCCGCCTGCGGCATTGAATGAGATATCTCATTGTCCATAAGCGCTTCAGCCAGCCAGCGGTCATCATCTTGAGTCGGGCGGAGCGGCGGCGTTGCAGATGGCAATGGACCCGCACAGTTCCAGCAAAAGCGTGCTCCAGGGCGGTTCGCACTTCCGCACGATGGACAGATAGACATAACGCGTTCTCACTGCTGCAATGCAATAATCGTCCGTCGGCATTTCACGAACGTGTCGTTGGCTCTGCACGGCGACGTGCATTCAGCGTCGCTCTCGCGACAATAACACTAATATTGTCGCGCCCGCCGCGCTGGTTGGCAAGATCAACCAGTTGATCGCATATGTTTTGGGAACTGGCTCCGGACAATGCGATATCGAGCAGTTCCTGGTCATTGACGTGAACAGTCAATCCATCTGAGCAGAGCACAAGGATATCGCCGGCGTTCAATGCTTGACTGCTGGCGTCCGCTTCGATGGTCGCATCGGCGCCCAGCGCACGATAGAGCATGTTCCGATTTGGATGGGTGCGCGCTTCCTCGTTGGACAACTGACCGATATCGACTAATCGTGCGACCAGGGTATGATCCGCCGTTAATTGCAGCAGACGCGAACCGTCCGTTGTCACGCCATATGCATTGAGTACGTACGCGCGACTATCGCCGATGTGGGCTAGATGAATGCGATTATTGGCGATCAACGCTATAGTGAGCGTCGTTCCCATCCCGCGCTGGTTGCGATTGGCCTGCGCCGCGGCATACACGCGCTGGTTGGCCGCTATAGCCGCCTGGCGCAAGAGCGTTTGCCATGCTTGATCATCGTTCGGGTTCGTGTTGCGCAGCGCATCGACCAGCGCTTGCTTCACCGCCTCGCTTGCCAGGCGGCTGGCCTCTTCGCCGGCCTGTGCGCCGCCCATACCATCGGCGACAATCAAGAGCGTTGATTGCATTCCATCGGATGTCGTGATGCGCCCGGCATAGCAGGAATCTTCGTTATTCTGGCGTACCTTCCCGACGTCCGTTCGCATCGCGATGTTCAGAAGCAAGAGCGGCGCATTCTGAGCGCTTTCTTGGAGCGCGCCGCGCTGGATATTGGCAAAGAGCGACCCGCAGGCGACGCAATAGCGCGCCGATGCTCGATTACCTCGCCCGCAAATCGGGCAGGTCAGCTCGTAGACGCGTACAGCTGGCAGGCGGGATGTGATGCGCACCGTCTCTCGACCTTGCGCCAGTTGCTGCGACAGGCTTTCGAGAATATTCGACAGATCTTTGATGGCCGCCGCTGCACGCTCACGATTCACCGTATCGGCATGGTGCAACCGTTGTTGCCACCAGTAGATGCCCGACTCCACCATCGCCAGCAGTTCACGCAGGCTGAGTACATCCGAGGAAACATTCAGCCGTTTAGCGCCGGGCAAGAGAACTGCTTCGGGTTCGACATCGCCGGAGATGGCATTACCGCACGCTGAACAGAACCGTGCGGTGGATGAGTTCGGGGCGCCGCAGAAAAAACACCTTCGGCCAGTGGGCTGAGTCACCTTGTTCCCTCAACGATGATGAAAGAGCAATCAGCAATACTGATCAGGCGTTGCTCATCGTGCGTCGATTGGATATACGACGTTCATCCGATACCGATGGATGCGGAATGTACTCAGGGAGTATGTATACC
The DNA here is from genome assembly GCA_028282325.1 of Chloroflexaceae bacterium. Classification (GTDB taxonomy): domain Bacteria; phylum Chloroflexota; class Chloroflexia; order Chloroflexales; family Chloroflexaceae; genus JANQID01. The sequence continues at coordinate 12,943 of JANQID010000052.1, forward strand.
GGTTGCAATCTCCTACGACCTGTGCTATCAATGGAAGTGGTGAATCGCGTGCAGTATCAGGCAAATTATAGCACACGGAGAGAAGCCTGTGGTCTCACCTATTAATTGTATTCACTGTCAGGCGTCTCTTAGTCGCGCCGATGCTCGTTTCTGCCCGGTCTGCGGCAAACCTCAGACATCTGCTGCTTCGCAACCTGATCCAGATGCGTCATCATCCGGGGGTGATGCGCCATCGCCGCCATCTCCTTCACCCACTGCTACAATTGGCGTGGGCGCCTTCTTGCTCATTCAGGAAGGCGGGCGCTCAGAGAGCGTTTCATTAGGGCAGCAGCCGTTGACGCTTGGACGTTCTGCCGAAAATGATATTGTCATCCCATCGCGTTTTGTTTCCGGACGTCATGCGCGTATCGAGCCCGATGGGGCGGCGCATCGAATCGTCGATGTGGGTAGTACGAACGGTTTGCTCTACGAAGGCCAGCGCGTCCAGCAGCATCGTCTGGCCGATGGCGACGTGTTACGCATCGGCGATGCCGCCACGGGCAATTTCGTCACGCTGACGTATCGCAACGCGTTAGCTATGCGTACACCCCAAAGCGCCCTGATTGCGCGCAGCTATGAGCTGGATCCGGACGATCCGCAAATTACCATTGGTCGCGTAGGCTGTGAAGTTACCCTCTCCAACCCCCAGGTTTCGCGCTTTCACGCTCAGATTGACCGCCTGCCGGATAATCGGCGTATGTTGCGTGATGCCGGCAGCACTAACGGCACCTTTGTCAATGGCCAGCGGATTACTCAGCATATCCTCACGCCCGGCGACATCATTCAGATCGGGCCGTTCAAGCTGGTATACAACATTACCAGCCTTGATCAATATGATCAGCGCGGCGCACTGCGGATCGACGCCCGAAATCTGACCCGCGTCGTATCGCGTGGCAAAGAAAAACGCACCATTCTTGCCGATGTGTCGTTGAGCATCGCTCCGCGCGAGTTTGTGGCAGTGGTCGGCGGCAGCGGCTCCGGCAAGAGCACGTTGATCAAAGCGCTGTGCGGCTACGCGCCGGCGTCCAACGGAACCGTGCTTGTCAACGGCGACGATTTCTATCGCAATTTCGACGCTTATCGCACTGTGTTGGGCTATGTACCGCAAGAAGACATTATCCATCGCACGCTGCCGGTTGAACGTGCGTTAACCTACGCCGCTCAACTGCGCTTGCCCTCCGACACCGCCGCCGCTGAAATCGACCAGCGTATCGATCGCGTGCTCGAAGATGTGGAAATGGATCCGCATCGTAATGCATTGGTGGAAAACCTGTCGGGCGGACAACGCAAGCGCGTGAGCATTGGCGCGGAGCTGCTCGCGGATCCTAGCCTGTTTTTCCTTGACGAACCGACCAGCGGGTTAGATCCCGGCCTGGAGAAGAAGATGATGTACACGCTCCGTCGCCTGGCCGACAGCGGGCGCACGGTCGTGCTCATCACCCATGCCACTGCCAATATCACGCAATGTGATCATGTCATTTTTATGTCCAACGGCCGTGTGGTCTATTTTGGTCCGCCGAGCGACGCGCTTGACTTTTTTGGAATCTCTAGCGGCGACTTTGCCGACATCTATACGAAGCTCGAAGGAAGCGCCGAACCGCACGAACCAATCGTTCAGCGCGATCTTAAGGACGAGTATGCGCATTGGAAAGCTACGCAAACCGGATCGAACCCGTCAACGGGCGCTGATGGTTCGGCGCCTTTGCTGTCCGAATTATGGGAAGCCAGATACCGCCGCTCGCCCTATTATCAGCATTATGTGACCGACCGATTGGCGCAACTCCCGCAAGGGCCGGTCGTTACTTCGCATATGACCGACACACGGGTAAAAGCCCCGCGCATCTCGCCGTTCCGCCAGTTTGGCATTCTGGTTCGGCGCACCTTCGATCTGACTTTGCAAGATCGTCGGAACTCGCTCATTTTGTTGCTTCAAGCGCCGATCATCGCATTGCTGCTCTTGCTGGTGGCTCGCGGTGATGCGCTAACCGGAACTCTTGCCGAAGATGTGATCCCGCGCGGCGAGGCCAAGAAGATCCTCTTTATGCTGGCGACGGTCAGCGTCTGGTTTGGAATCATCAATGCCGTGCGCGAGATCACCAAAGAACGTCCGATCTACCGCCGCGAACGGTTGGTCAATCTGCGCATCGGCCCATACATTTTTTCAAAAGTCGTCGTTCTCAGTGTACTGGTGCTCATCCAGAGCGTTATCCTGCTGCTTATGCTCAGTGTAAAATTGCGCTACCCCGACGACACCGGTCTACTGATGCCGTCATCGCTTGAAATCTTCGTCACCGTGCTCTTGACATCGCTTGCCGGTATGGCGCTGGGGTTGGGCATCAGCGCCTCATCGTCAAATGCCGATCGGGCAATGAGCATTGTCCCTCTGGCGCTCATTCCGCAAATTCTCTTCGCCGGCCTCATCTTCACGATCGAAGGTCTGGCGACGCCGCTTTCCTGGCTGACGATCAGTCGCTGGTCGATGGACGCGCTGGGCAGTAGCGTCGATCTCAACAACCTCTGCGATTTGCCTAACATGGCGAATACAATCAACTCGGGATGCAGCCCCGGATTCCTCCCCGCAGATACAGCGTTTGCCAATGCGTTTGACCACAGCATTGAGCACGTATTGACCCGCTGGGCTATCCTGTTTGTCTATACTATCGCCTGTCTAGGCATAACTGCCTGGATCCTCAAACGTCGCGATCGCCAGATTTGACATGTAAAGCAAAATTATAATCAGATCAACAACCCCTTTTACCCTATTTCAAACCTTCTCAATGCACTAATTCAATATCTTTAAATCTGTGCAACATCTTGACATCGCTGATCTTTGTGAAGTATAATAAAAAATGTTCTCTCGATATCTCATTCTGTAATATGGTATGGATAGATATACATATGTCTTTAGGTCAGAAAATAGGTCGTCTTCGTCAAGAACGCGGACTCACCCTGCAAGAAGTCTCTGATGGCTCTGGATTAACCCCATCGTTCCTGAGCCGTCTCGAACGCGACAAAGTGAATATTTCTGTTGCCAACTTGCGCAAACTGGCGCTTTTTTTTAGCGTCCAGATGACATATTTCTTCGAAGGTGAAGACAATCAACAAGTTGGGCAAGTTATGCGCCCGATTGAACGTGTGAAGCTGAGCCTCGACGATGCACCGGTTCAGGTTTATTCGCTCCTTCCTGCCAACAGCGAGTTAGAAGCGCGTCTGATTGAAGCGGATCCAGGCAACGGTCAACAGGGATTTTCCGGCGGCGGAAGCCAGATGATTTTCTTGCTGAACGGGGAGATCGAATATCATCTGGGTGATGAAGAGTATCTGCTCGAAAAGGGTGATACGCTCTTCTACCGAGCGGACGTTGCTCATAGCTGGACCAATGTGGGGGACGGTACCGTAACCTTGTTAACAGTCAGCACCCTCAATAATGCGCGTCCTGAGCGCTAATGCAGGCATGGGGCGTTCGGGTTTGTCGGCGAATGTAGCCGCAATGCGATAAGTTTCCAATGTATTGCGGCCTTATAATCGTACCCCCTGAATCTGGTTCCAAAATCCACTGGATATGGCGCAATACGGCACTGCAACGTAGCGCAAAACGTGCGTTAACTGCGTTATAGCTTGCTATTCTTCAGTCTTCTCGACTATAATGACCGCAGATGCAATACCATCGAAGATATCGATATATATATCGGTGCAGCAAAGCCGTAAGATAGCGCTATGAGTTTAGAGTCACGCGACCAGGATGCATCGTCGGCGGATCTTGCCGGCGCTCAAACGCGAGCAGATTCAGCAGTAGCCCCTGAAACAATTCGTCAACCAGTCGTCGGAGCGATCGAACGAATCCCGCTACGGCGCGTTTGGCGTTGGCTCCTCATCATCGGCTCGTTGTATGGATTAGGCTGGCTCTTCTGGAGCGCGCGATCAGCTTTAACCCCATTCCTCATCGGCATCGTGCTGGCATATCTGTTGCTGCCGCTGGTCAATCGCCTTGAGCGGTGGCGTCCGCGCTGGCAGGCGATTATTATTGTCTATCTGGGCAGCTTGCTGGTCATTATCGGTTTCATCGCCTACGTCGTTCCTCCGCTGATCAGCCAGTTTGGCCAGTTGGTCAGCTTTATTCCCGATATGCACCAGATAGAAGATCAGTATAACCTTCTGCTTGCACAATACGAAGATACGCTGAGCTTGTTGCCGCCTGAAGTGAGCGCGCCCATTCGCGACAGCGTAGATGAGGGGTTGGAGTCGATCCAGAGTAACTTGTCCAGCTATGCCCAGAATGTCGGCACATTCTTAATCAATAGCATTATCCAGGTGTTGACAACGATCGTCACCACGGTCACGTTTCTGCTGGGATTTTTGCTGATTCCTTTCTGGCTCTTCTATGTTCTGATGGATCAGCGCGCAGGTCAGGCGGCGCTCGATCGTCTGCTTCCCGCAGCGATCCGCAAAGATTTCTGGGCCGTGGCGATTATTATTGACCGCGTGCTTAACGGCTACGTTCGTGGGCAACTATTCCTGGGGTTTGTTGTTGGGTGCGCTGCCGGATTCGGGTTGCTGGTTCTGGGGATGTTCGGGTTTGAGATTCCCTATATTCTCTTGCTGGCGGTGTTCGCCGGTATCACCGAGCTGATACCGGTGATTGGACCGATCATCGGCGCTGTACCGGCCATCATTATCGGTTTATTTGACTCGCCGACCACCGCGCTCGCTGTGACTATTCTGTATATCGCGATCCAGCAGTTGGAGAACAACTTTCTTGTACCTCGCATCGTCGGCGATAGCGTAGGCATTCATCCGGCAGTCTTGATGGTATTGCTGGTGGTGTGTAGCCAGGTGTTTGGACTGGTCGGGGCGATACTCTCTGCGCCGCTCGCTGCGGTTACGCGTGATGTCTTCAGCTATATCTATGGTCGTTTAAGCGATCCGCCAATACCGGCAGGCCAGTTGCCGCAACGTTTGCAGAAAACGGTGGAACCTTCGCCTGATCTCCAGCCGGCTGCTGCCCCAGGCGACACGGTCAACACCAGTTGAAAGCTTCTGTAAGTCTATCTTAAACACAAACTCCCGACCGGATGCGCGGTCGGTTTTTTTGTATACCTGCCAAACCTTGCAGAAAACTTAATATGCCGAGCAGCTACCAAACAATATGGGAGACACCGCAGAGTGTCATTCTGAGCGCAGCGAAGAATCTCCGATTCCCCCAACGCCGAGACCCTTCACGCTTCCTGCGGCTCCGTTCAGGGTGACATGCGGCATGGGTAGCATCGTTTGGCAGCAACGCTCAGGATTGAGGAGTACGAGCGCTTTTACGCATCAATACGCTGGCAGCGAAGAAAACTAGCGGCGCAAACCTTGCGCTTCTCACGCTCTGCAAAGAACGGGTCGCTTTCGCGCAGACGGCGGCGTACCTTTAAGCTGCGACCGTTGAACAACCCGCGCACGAAGTGGGTCAGGTCGGTGAGCGATGCCATCTTGTCGGCGATGACCAGAACCCAGCCTTCGCGCGTAGTTGGACGCGGGCCGAATGGGTACATATGGCTGATGATAGCGCTGGCGACTTCCTGCGGTTCGCCTATCTCGCTGGCAATATTGGCCGCGATGGCGCCGTGAGTGGTAAGGGTTCCCAGGCGCGAGTCAAGGTCATGCAGAACTGCGGCGCGTACACATGTACGTCGATCGGCGCCAAGGAGGGGGGCAATGTGATATGAATAACGAGCGGAACGCATCAAGTGGTCATGTTTGACGACGCTGTGGTGGATGTGGTTACGAGTTTCAACAACTTTTGGGTGTTCTAACAAATCTGCAGCGATGGTTCGAACCATCCAGGCCTCCTCGAGGTGCAAGTTTAGCTATAAAGCTCTATCTTTATACCATGCAACACCGATCTCATCAACTAAGCAGCGGTCCTGATCTAATCTGGCGCTTATGAGAGACTTCCCAATGTATGGGGGAAAGTTCCTCCCTAAATTGGGGACGACATTGCTACCAATTATGTCGATACTATGGTACACTTATCATAACTTCTCTGGACATCAATACCCTACGAGTTACAACAGAGTTACAACAACGAGATGTCCTGGCACACTCGACAGCCGGGCCATTTCTCGATATAAATCGAGAAGTATTGCAATGGTATGCCATTGCTCCAGCCTTATCTAGGGAGGGTAGGTAGGTATGAGTTTTTGGAATTATGCTTCTGATGCCCAATCGTCGCTACTGTCTCACTCGCGCTTAATGCAAGTGCTAGAGGTTGAGACTGTGGATAATGGTTCCGATGATCAAGCGGTTGTGCGCTACCAATATATGCTGCGTACCGCTCCGCCGGATATCATTGAGCGAGCGCATGTCGAGGCGTTTGCCCAACTGATCCCCGAACAGCGTGATCTCGTTCTTCGTGAGTTCGCTGCACAGCTCCCGATGTATGAGCGTCATTATCTGCGATCCGATGACTGCGAGGCTGATCCGCACACGCTGGCGCAATTGGCGACTCGTGCAGAGATGCGTTATCCGGGCAGCATTGAGCGTATGACGGTGCGTATTCCAGGAGGATCATCCGCCGATATGCCAGATGGTATGTTCGGCGCAACCATCTTGGAGGATCTGGCTGCCGGGTTTGTTGGTAGTGCGGTGGCCCGACAATTCTTCGCAGGATGGGACGCTGAGCCGCCATTCGGCGCTCAACTAGCGCCGATCTTTGATGGCGAATTTTTTGGGACGTTGGAAGAGCTGGAAGACATTGAGCCCGATTTTGAGGGGGGTATTGATGGCTTTGGAGGGGTCGATCTGAACGTGAACGGCGTATGTTAGCTCCTTTTGCAGCCACGCTTTTTAAGTGCAGCGAGTGTTGTGTGGATAGCCTTCCCGCAACGCTCGCTTTGTTGTTGGCTGCTGTCCAGCGCCCACGAGGCGGACTATGGTATACTGGCTCCACCGATGAAGGCGACAATCACGACAACACGCATCTGTCAGGTTATTCGCGCCGGTCAAGTCGAATACCAAGCGGCCTGGGACTGGCAACGACAACTCGTCGGCGAGCGCTCGGCGGGGCGTCGCAGCGATATGCTGTTGCTGCTCGAACATCCTCCCACGATTACCCTGGGCCGTGCTGCACAGAGCGAACACGTCTTATTCTCCGGGGAGCAACTGGCCCGGCGAGGGGTGGCGTTGGTCGCGAGTGATCGGGGCGGCGACGCGACGTACCATGCTCCTGGTCAGCTTGTGGGCTATCCGATCATCAAGCTGTCGCGTTATGGCGGGGATGTAGGGCGCTATGTGCGCAACATTGAGGAGATGTTGATCCGCACCCTTGCCGATTTCTCGATCAGTGCCGATCGAGCTGCCGGACTCGCCGGCGTGTGGGTTCAGGAAGGCAGCGCGAAGATCGCCGCCATTGGCGTGCGAGTCAGTGCGAGCGGCGTTACATCGCATGGTTTTGCGTTGAATATTGCGCCTGACCTACGGGGCTTCGACCAGATCGTGCCGTGCGGCATCCGTGATCGCAGTGTGACTTCGATGGCGACACTCCTCGGCGTCGCACCGATACAGGAAGATGTCATCGAGCGCCTCTTGAACCACTTTGCCGATATTTTTGCGGTCGAGTTGATCGACGCCTGAGAGATGGTTTGCAAAAACTGGCTCATTCTGCGATTCGTCAAATTTTAGCCGGGTTTTGAGCGCGTGTCGTGCAAACTTGGCGGCATTAGTAGAGAATGCTAGAAAGTAATACCTAATATGGCCGATTATATTCCGCTCTCTGCTATCGACACCGTGCAAAGCGAGACGCCATCCGCCAGAGTTACCGCCGTGCGCCCGCGCCGACCAGACTGGCTGAAGGCTCGTGCGCCGATGGGAGCGAATTACCGCGATGTCTTGCATCTGGTGCGTGAGCAGCAACTACATACGGTGTGTGAAGAAGCGCGCTGCCCTAACATCGGTGAATGCTGGAATCATCGCACCGCGACGTTTTTGCTGCTGGGCGACATATGCACGCGCGGCTGCCGCTACTGCGCCATTGGCAAAGGCAAGCCACAACCGATTGATGAAAACGAACCGGAACGCATCGCCGAGGCAATCGCCCACCTGCGGCTCAAACACGCCGTGCTCACCTCGGTCAATCGCGACGATCAGCCAGATGGCGGCGCGCACATCTTTGCGCGCAGCATCGAGCGCATTCGGGAAGTTGTGCCCGATTGCGGCATTGAAGTGCTCATCCCCGACTTTGACGGCAACTGGGATGCGTTGCAGATGGTGCTCGATGCTCGACCGGACGTTTTGAACCACAACATCGAAACCGTACCCCGGCTTTTCCGGCGCTTCCGCCCGCGCGCCCGTTTCGAGCAGAGCCTGGAGTTGCTGGCCCGCGCTCGCTGTTTCGACCCGCGCCTGGTGACGAAGAGCGGCTTGATGGCGGGCGCTGGTGAAACTAACGAGGAAATTCTGGAAGCGCTGGATCGCTTGCGCGAGAGCGACGTGAATGTGTTAACCATCGGGCAGTATCTCGCGCCGACAAGTGATTATTGGCCGACCCATCGCTATGTTACACCGGATGAGTTTGCGATGTTCAAAGCCGAGGGTTTAAAGCGCGGCTTCACCCACGTCGAGAGCAGCCCATTGGTTCGCAGCAGCTATCGTGCTCACGAACACGTCGCCCAGATGTAAGACCACGCGGCGTCGAATCGAAAACATCAGCAGCGGGGAGCGTGATGCACGCTCCCCTTCGCTTTGATGAACACACGCACTTCAGAGGAACGCCAGCACCGCTGCCAGCGATATGACGCTTGCCAACGTCGAAAACAGCACCGTTGCGGTGACGAAACTGGGCAGGACATCGTTCTCCAACGCGATAATCGACACCAGAACCGCCGTAGGCATACTGGCCTGGAGAATGCCCACATTGCGCTCTACCCCGCTCAACCCAAATATGCCGACCAGCACAAATGCCAGAACCGGGCCGGAAACGAGCCGAATGCTTGCCGAGATCGCCATATCCATATTCGGTCGCGGAATGCCGGCGTTTGCCAGTTGCACTCCTAATACGACCAGCATCGTCGGAATGAGCGCTCCGGCCAGCAGTTCCATCGGGCGAGTGACAATAGCGGGCAGATCGATCTGCATCCAGTTCAAAAAGATCGCCGGCGGCAGCGCGAGCAAAGCGGGTGTTTTGAAAACCTGGGTGGATGCGTGCAGCGCATTTCCACGTTTGAGATTCGCTGCGGTGACACATACGATGAATGCAAGCACCAGATTTGCCAGAAAGTAGATAGTAGCCGGCGCCAGTGCGTCATTTCCTTCGGCGAACTGGATGATCGGCAAGCCAAAATTGCCCACATTGCCAAACACGGCGATCATTACATAGGCGACTGTCATCTGCATTGAGCGGCGCAACAACCGCGCGACGACAAACGCTATCAGCGTTGAACCGACATACACCACGGTGATAAACACGATCATCCGTATCGCCAGACCGGCTTCGATCCGGGCTGTGCTTAACACGTGGAAAATGAACGCGGGGGTCAGCACAAAGTAGGCGAATCGCGAAAGCGTGCGGGGGTCGAATTGCAGTCGCGGACCGATAAGATAGCCAAGCAAGACCAGAAGAAAAACCGGCGCTAGAATGTTCAGAAAGATTCCGACCAATTGCGTCATAGTAGTAAGGGCGCTCCTCAAACTAGGCGTTTACGCGTGCCTGAACTGCACGATCCGGCGTTATGCTGGTGCAGCCATAACGGCGTTATGATACCATACCCCTTGCAGCCTTCCGCCTTCCGGTATGACAATATATCTTAGATATGGTTTCTATTGCTTAAAGAAGGGGTTTCATGTATAATATGGTGAATTGTAGCCGCTCTCTTTGTGAATATTCCCAGGAGCAAAGACACAGATGAAACGACGCGAGTTTCTGCGTGGCGCCGCCGCTGGTATGCTTGGAGGTCTTGGTCTGACGTTGGGCGCTTGTGCCACTTCTGCACCCGAACCGAGCGAAGCCGAACCTACTGAAGAAGGCGCCAGCCCGCCCGCCCAGGGTCAGGAAGCTGTCGAATGGCGTATGGGCACCAGTTGGCCGGTCTCGCTTGACACGATCTATGGCGGTGCGACAACCGTTGCCGAGCGTGTCAGCCAGATGACGGACGGTATGTTCAAGATCGAGACGTTCCCTGCCGGTGAATTGTTCGGCGGCACAGAAGTGCTCCAGAATGTTCAGCAGGGTGCGGTTGAAGCCGGTCATACGGCTTCCTACTACTATGTCGGACTGAATAGCGCGTTGGCCTTCGGCACCTCGGTTCCATTCGGCCTGACTGCACAGCAGCAGAATGCCTGGCTCTATCATGGCGGCGGTATGGAGGCGATGCACAAGGTCTATGCCGATTTCAATGCGATTGGCTTCCCGGCGGGTAATACCGGCACGCAGATGGGCGGCTGGTTCCGCAACGAGATCAACTCGACCAGCGACCTGCAAGGCCTGAAGATGCGCATCCCTGGTCTTGGCGGTCGTGTAATGGAGCGTCTGGGCGTCAACGTGCAGGTTCTGGCAGCGCCCGAAATCTACCAGGCGTTGCAAACTGGCGCTATCGACGCCACCGAGTGGGTCGGTCCGTATGATGACCAGAAGCTAGGCTTCTTTGAGGTTGCTGATTATTACTACACGCCAGGCTGGTGGGAGCCCGGTCCTACCCTGGATGTGCAGGTCAACCTGGAAGCCTGGAATAAGCTGTCGCCGGCATATCAGGAGATCCTCAAGACAGCCTGCTATGAAGCCAACATTAATATGTTGGCGAAGTATGATGCGCTCAATCGCCAGGCGCTCGATGAGTTGTTGGGGAATGGCGTCCAGTTGCGCACCTATAGCGACGAAATCTTGAGTGCTGCACAGACGGCTGCGTTTGAGTTGTATGCCGAAGAATCGGCATCCAACCCTTCGTTCCAAGAGATCTTTGGCCCCTGGAAAGAATTCCGTGATCGGGTCTATAAGTGGCACCAGACGAACGAGTTGCCGATGACGACGTTTGTCTATAACAACCCTGTCTAGGCACTTCTCACATATCGTCTCTTATTTCACGGGTGGCATCCTGATAAAGGATGCCACCCCCGTTTTCTGACCAGCATATCAATGGAACAACCGGTTTGACATCGTTGATGTCGAACCGGCTGTTTCTGTTTCTTGTTGATCGGGGGTGCTATTTGATCAGCGACGGCAAATATGTGGCGAGATCGGGAACCAGAATGATCAAGATTAAGACCAGTATCTGAATGATAATGAACGGTATAACGCCGCGATAAATATGCCCGGTCGTAATACTTGGCGGCGCTACGCCGCGAAGATAGAAGAGCGCAAACCCAAACGGCGGTGTGAGGAATGACGTCTGCAAGTTAGCGCCCATAATGATGCCAAACCAGACCAGATCGATGCCTAGAGCTTGTGCGGCAGGCACGAAAAGTGGAATCACGATGAACGCGATCTCGAAGAAATCGATGAAGAAGCCCAGGAACAATACCATCAACATACTGGCGATCATGAAGCCCCAGTAGCCGCCGGGCAGGTTGGTCATAATGTCAAAGACAAACTTGTCGCCGCTCAACCCGCGGAAAATCAACGAAAATGCTGTCGAGCCGATGAGGATGAAAATAACCATTGTGGTGGTGCGCATTGTTGCCTCGGCAACCTCGCGCAGGATTTTCCAGTTCAGGCGACGTTTGAACGCCGCCAGCAGCGTTGCGCCCAACGCGCCGACAGCCCCGGCCTCAGTGGCGGTTGCAATGCCAAAGAAAATGCTGCCCAATACCGCAACGATGAGGAGGAGCGGCGGGATCATAACTTCAACCACGCGCAGTGCGAGAGCCCGTCCGCTCATTGTGCGCTCGGAGAGCGGCAGCGCCGGGGCGACTTTGGGGCGCAACAGCGCCAGGACGAAAATGTAGATCACAAACGCGCCGGTCATAATCAGGCCGGGGATGAACGAACCGATGAACAATTTTCCCACCGATACGCCGAGTTGGTCACCGAGCACGACCAGCACGATGCTAGGCGGAATAATTTGTCCGAGCGTACCCGATGCGCAGATAACGCCGCATGCCAATTCCTTGTTGTATTTATAGCGTAGCATAATCGGCATCGAGATTAGCCCCATCGCAACGACGGTGGCGGCGACCACGCCCGTTGTGGCGGCCAGCAACGCGCCCACCAGCACGATTGAAATCGCCAGGCCGCCGCGCATTGGCCCAAAGAGAACGCCCATTGTTTCGAGCAAATCTTCCGCCAGGCCGGATTTTTCGAGAACCGAACCAAGGAAAATAAAATAGGGTATGGCCAACAGGGTAAAGTTGGACATAATGTTGAAAATTCGCGACGGCATCGCGCGAATCAGAGCCGCGTCAAAGATGTCGAGCGAGATGCCGATGATGCCGAACAGAATTGCGACTCCGCCAAGCGAAAATGCAACCGGATACCCCAGAGCCAGAAGAAGGAGGGCGCCCAGGAACATCATCGGTCCAAGTAGTTCAAGAAGCATGCCAACCCTCCGTTAGTGAGCGCCCGTTGGCTCTGATTCGATTGTATAACCGCGAATAATTGCCAGATTCTTAATAATCTCGGAGATGCCCTGAATGATTAACAGCGCAACGCTGATCAAAATGAACGTTTTGATCGGATAGCGGGGCAAACCGCCAGGATCAGGAGACATCTCCTGGATTGACCAGGAGAAGAGAACGGCTGACCAGGAGAAATATAATAGGAGAATACCAAAGGGGATGAGAAAGAGAAGCGCTCCCAACAAGTTTACCCAGGCTTTAGTTTTGGGACTCCAGCGAGCATACATCACATCAACGCGTACATGCCCGTTATGCTTAAGCGTAAATGAGGCGCCCAACAGAAAGATAATGGAGAAAAGATACCATTGTAACTCGATCAACACATTCGAACTGAGATTCTGACCTATCGCGCGCCCGATATAACGTCCGCCGACATTCCAGACGCCAACCAGTACAACGATGGGAATAAGCCAGTATGCCAATGTTCCGACGCCTTGCGTGAAAGCATCGATGGTTTTTGAAAGACGCAGCAACGCTCGCAACGAGATCCCCCTCCCTGATTCTTGTGTTTCGATCATCCATACACCGGCTATATAACAAGCTTACGTTGGTTATGAAATCTGTTGCGTGCGCTCCACAGGCGTCTGTTTGCTGAAACATCGCCCCTAGCTTAGCCTGACAGGTTTACGATGTCAAGAGGATTGCTATATGCGCCATCAAAAGCCGGTGATACGAGATCATGCATATGCACTACAAAATTCCGACATGATAGAAAAACATCCTATGGACGTATCTGAAGCGATACCTCCTAAGAATTGTACATCTTATCACTGAATTATAAGATCCGAAAGGAAAAATTATAGCTTACGCGCATAGTACCGGGTTCGCAGGGTTCTGTCAATAACAGCGTTGGAAATCGGCATGCGCCGGAATATTGCGATTGACACGTGCGCAGCGGCTGCTATGCCGACTTTCGGAAAAGCCCGATTGAGTCTGAAGACGTAGTCTGTGAGTTTGCCGTCACGCTATCTATGTGCTTAAATCTTGCCCGCTACGATGCAGTATGCTACAATGAGCGCGACTTCACGCAAGGAATGAGGAGTGACCTATGACCGATCCATCCGGTCGAAACCCGGCCATTATATTAGTCGAAGATGAGCCCGATATTTTGATCATCCTGCATCGTTTGATGCGCGATCTGACGGGTGGATATGATATTATCACGGTGAATGGCGGCGCTGAAGCGTTAGCGCACATTGAACTGCGTCCTGTGCCTCTAGTAATTACCGACTACAATATGCCGGGAATGAATGGTCTCCAACTCGCCGCTGCGATCAAAGAAACGTCTCCAGACACACGTGTGGTGATGATTACGGCATATGCAACACCCGAACTCGAAAAGCGTGCACGTGAACAGCGTGTTGATTATTATCTGCCCAAGCCATTCCCTTTGGATCGCCTGGAACAAATTGTACGTGATGTGCTGCAATAAGGAATGCCAATCTCCTGATATTAAAACTGCATAATAGTATATCTACAAATTGTAGTTTCCTACAGAGCCTCACTCTCAGGAGTGGGGTTCATTTTGTGGTAACAGCTATCTGGCTGGAATAGAATGTCGGTAATATAGATGTCAAGCATATGGGTAGCTATCGCATCAGCCGCTTATCAGCTTATATTCATTGCCTCTTCGAATCCGGATGGTATATAAAGATGCCATCAGTACGCAATGTTGCGTTGTATATATGTCGAGAGGTGATAACGTGATCGAAGTAACGAATCTATTTCCAACCGTATTGTTCGGTATTATGATTGTGCTCACACTGGTGCTCTTGCCGATGCTCAACGAAGAGCACTCTCTGCGCTGCGATGATGAGCAGCGCACCGACGAGTTATATCTGCGTAAGCAGAGTAAGTGAGAGCATCACCTTTCACTTGCGTCATTATGCCGATTGATTTGCAGCGAGTTGGCGAATCAGCGCCAGCGCTTCCTCTCGTGTATGAATTTCCCCTGCTGCTTGCGCCTCCTGCACCTCGCGCAAAAGTTCACCCACCCGTTTACCGGGACCGATACTGAGCGCACGCATAATCTCGTTCCCATCTAACAAAGGGCGTGTTGGTTGTGCGGGCGGGCTCCAGTAAGCATCCAGAAGTGATGTGACCCAGGCGATATGTTGGCTCCAGTCGCGTGGATCGATATGCGGGCCGCGTGTTGCCAGATGATCTGCCAGTTCGTGAATCAACACATCCGGTCTGGCATCCTCGGTGTCACGGAAGAAACGCACGAATGCCCGACGAGTACTATGTTCGGCGGTACGGAGTTGCCCCGGCCGCATATGATGGCGGACGATCAGGGCGGTATAGGCAATTTCCTGACGATTGAGCCGCAATCGTTGGCTGATTGCAGCGACCGTGTCTGCGCCGATCTCTTGATGACCGTAGAACACTACCCCTCCGTCCGGCTTCATTTGGCGCGTCTGTGGTTTGGCAATGTCATGAAGCAATGCTGCCAGCTTGAGCGCCGCCGCCCGTGAACGCCCTCCGCGAGTCCTGGCGCTTAAATGATTGCGTAAGCGCTCAGCATATGGCAATTTGCACGACAACGTCGGATGTGTTTGAACCGCAACAGGAAGGCATTTTTGCCGGTTCTCCGCGATATTTTGAACCCCTATGCCGTGGAGCAGCCACTCGACGCATACCACCGTTTCCAAAGAATGTTCAAGCACCGGCAAGAAATGCACAATGGGTTGTTCACATGCTCGCGCCGACTCAAGTTCGGGAAATATGCGCGTTAGGGCCCCTGTAGCATCCAGGTAGATAAGCCAGCGTGCGGAATCGGGCATCTCCAGAATTTTGAACAACTCATCACGTACTCGTTCCGGGGCGACATAGGCAAGTAACGATGCCGAGTTCCGAATTGCATCATCAAGCTCCGGGACGATGCGCATACGTAAGCTGGCTGCCAGACGTACAGCGCGTAAGAGGCGCAACGGATCGTCGATGAGACTGGAGGGCGTGCAACAACGCAGAGTGCGCGTGGCGAGATCGCGCAAGCCGTCGCATGGGTCGATAACAACCGAAGGCTGCCAACATAGGCCGTCTCGTAGCCAGATCGCGTCGGGAATGAGCGGAAGCGCTAGTGCGTTAATCGTAAAATCGCGTAACCGAAGGTCTTCTTCGAGGGTTGGCCCGCGTAGTTGCGATAGGTCTACAACCAATCGTTGATCGGTGCGCGGTGCGTAGACGACACGTCCCGTTCCGTACTCATTATGCAGCGCTACAAACGAAGCGTTCTGCGAATCGGCGAAAGAACGCGCGAGTTCAAGTCCGTTGACGGAGACCGCGATGTCGAGATCTTCGAGTGCGCGGCCAAGGGCGATGTCACGCACTGTGCCGCCGACCAGCCAGGCCGACGCACCACGATCTTCGCAAAATGCCGCTAGATGTTGCAGCACTGTGATAACGCTGGCGTCTGCTGTATTTGAGTTGTTAGCGTTCAAGTTATTTATCGCAGTATTAGTCACTAGGTCGGACAACGTACGAACGGAGCCAGCGAGAAAGCGGCGAAGGCGATCGTGACTGATCTGCCCACCGAGCAATGCCGGCAAGCCCGTCGCTGTCGTCTGCCTGAACGAGCTTATCAGATAGTCGCTATAGAGTAGAGGTCGAGAAGCTCATCGTTTGTCATACTTTGGAGTCTGTCACACTACTCGATTCGTTGGCGCGCAAGGTGAGTCAGTCATCTCAGCATGTCGCCTTAAATTCGGCAGTATTGCATACAAAGGCTAATGATTGTATATTATATCATGATACGCAGATAATGAGCGGTGAGATAATGCAAATGAGTGCCAGATGTCTCTGGAAAAACCTAAAGATGAATATAAAATTACAATAAATTGTTATGGTTTATAGAAATCTGATATGACGTATCCTGACGATAAAAGTGTCAATAGAAAGATTGATGGTATTTTATTATGAAGGTGCGATTGTGTTGTATCGGATTATATTATATTGATATAGGGATGAGCCAACGTCGTATAGCGGGAATACCTATATGAGACTGACCCTTTAGTACTATGTTGATTGTTGACAGTCGAAATGCCGCATGCTATAGTAGAGTCATACCGCTTTTAATATAGTACTACAATGAGAATTGTCGCATGATGTATGACCTGACCCTTATGCCCGAATGGGCGGCGCCAGTAACAGCGTCTGCGGATCAATCGGAGCATCCCTATTGGCGATCCAGCGTTCGGTGCGTTGCCGGTGCGCGCGTTCTGCCGCTGCGTGGCGGCGATCGTAATAGGCCAGGCGCTCCAGCACGCGGTCGAGCGTTGGTTGTGGCGCTGGCAGCAGCACATGCAGGAGCAGGCACACCTGCGCCAGGCTCAGGCGCGGGGCCTTTATTTTCAGCCGGATTTGCCCGCGCACCAGGAAAAAGTGCGCCAGGATCACCAAGGTCATATATGGCAGCGCAGAATGGCGGCATCATCGTACTGTCGGTCACAAACTGCTGCATCCCGCGGACGGCGTGTCCGCTCGCGCCCAGTTGCGCGATCACGATCGGCCCGATCGATTTGCGCGGGAGCGGACTGAGGAGGCCCTGCAGGGAGCGTTCGGCCCAGGTGCGCGACTCGCTCCGGGCAAAGAACGCCCCAGAGATGGCGTGATAGGGTTTGAGCGCCCCCGCCAGATCCTGCACATCGGCGGGCGTCAAGGTCAGGGTGGGTACGGTCTCGTTGGTCATCACATCCTCCTGCTCAGGCGGCTCTGAACAGGATTATACCAGATCTCGTTGCAGTATTAGTGCAAAAATGCTTTTCCCAAGGTATTGTTGCCATTACCAAGTAAATGCCTCATCATTGTAATGGTATTCCGGGTGAGCGTCTCTTCTCGTCCTTGTAAGACGTTTATTTTTGTATAAACAATTATAATCTTTACACACTTGGTCTTTTGGGATTTCCTTATCGCGTCGTAATAGATCTATTTACACTCATTCAGGTGTGTTGTTCTATACCACGATACAATAGTTTTGTTTGCAATCGTGTGCTGTGTTCTGCGTGACCTGACAAGTTGGTGTCATAGCAACGCAGTGATTTATGGGCCCCAAGATACGTTGAGGTGGTTTGGGTATTCTCTTTACCTTGTGATTGTCCGTCCGCTAAAGCGTGTCTGTAGCATACAGGGCATGTGGTCAATCTTTGAGACAAAATGGAGGAAAACACATGGCGGTCGAGAAAGTGAACGCGTCCAGCAGCTTGGCAGAAGTGATCGATCGTATTCTGGACAAGGGTGTTATCATCGATGCTTGGGCTCGTCTCTCGCTGGTCGGTATTGAGTTGCTCGCGATTGAGGCTCGCGTGGTTGTCGCCGGTGTTGACACCTGGCTAAAGTATGCTGAGGCTGTTGGCCTGACCGCATCGGCCGAAGCTGCTGCCGCTTAAGCGTATTCGCAGGAGCCTGGCAGGTTTTTTGCGTTTCGTCGGATTGCTGTCTTAGGTAAGGGGGATGATGACGATGGAATGGTGAAGGTTAATCTCATCTTTCATCGCTCATCATCCCTATATTTTATAGATATAGATTTTTCGTTTTTATAGAATTGACTGTCCGTGGTTTTGACGATCCGGAATTGGTATGGAACCGTGATAGTTTCCAAGAAACGGAGGATCGCATGAGTCTGCATAACGCGATGGATGCGCTGAGTCGGCAATTATTGCAGGCATATAAAGAGCGTCAAGAGGCAGTCATAAGTATGCAGACTGCAACGGCGCAACTGCTGGAGGAACTTTACGAATCACATCAAGAGATGGCGGTCGAGCAGCGCGAACGGTTGCAGGCGCAGGTGACAACTCTGCGTGACACGGTAGCAACAATGCTAGACGATCATTATGTGGCACACCAGGAGATGGCGGTCGAGCAGCGTGAGCGGTTGCAGGCGCAGGTGGCAACTCTGCGTGACACAGTGACAGCGATGCGTGATGACCTCAACGCGGCGCATCAGGAGATGGCGGTTGAGCAGCGCGAGCGGTTGCAGGCGCAAGCGACAAACTTGCGTGACACGGTGACAGCGATGCGTGATGACCTCAACGCAGCGCATCAGGAGATGGCGGTCGAGCAGCGTGAGCGGTTGCAGGCGCAGGTGGCAACTCTGCGTGACGCGGTAGCAACAATGCGTGATGACCTCAACGCAGCGCACCAGGAGATGGCCGCTGAACAGCGCGAGCGGTTGCAGGCGCAGGTGGCAACTCTGCGTGACGCGGTAGCAACAATGCGTGATGACCTCAACGCAGCGCATCAGGAGATGGCGGTCGAGCAGCGCGAACGGTTGCAGGCGCAGGTGGCAACTCTGCGTGACGCGGTGACAGCGATGCGTGATGACCTCAACGCAGCGCACCAGGAGATGGCGGTCGAGCAGCGTGAGCGGCTGCAGACGCAAGCGACAAACTTGCGTGATACGGTAGCAACAATGCGTGATGACCTCAACGCAGCGCACCAGGAGATGGCCGCTGAACAGCGCGAGCGGTTATCTGAAGAACGAGAAGAGTTGCGCGCTGCTGTTGCTGCTACGCGGGGTGAATTGCAACAGGATTACAATCAAGCTCGGCAAACGTGGCGTGATCTCCAAGCATCAAAACGCCGCTACAATTTCGTAGAAACCACTGAACCCTCGACGGCTTTCGACGTCACGCCGGAGGCTTCGCCCCCTCCGCTGGCAATGCAGGAAAGCGAACCTCTTTCACCTCCGCCTATGGAGGAGACATCTGTTCCGATAGTTGCTGATGCATCTTCGCCAGATGACGTATTAGCTAAATCCGATGAGCTTTTGGCCATTCGTGGGATTGGGCCCAAGATACAGCAACGCTTGAAATCGGCTGGTATTTTTACCCTTGCCCAGATGGCCGAAGGTACCCCAGAAGACATTCGTCGGGCATTAGGCGATCTAGCTATTGCGGCTAATTTGGAAGATTGGATTGTTCAGGCAAAAGGCTTGTTAGCCGGCTGAAGTGAGTAGTAGGGTAAATAACCGTGACAATGATGAACGAAGCACGCGCCAGATTTGATGGCAGTGATAAGACTGTGCTGATGCTGCGCCCGCGTTCCGATTTTGTGGAAACCGATACCACGCGTGAAGTGATCGTTCGGGCTCTTGCCTATCTGAAAACTGGATTACCTGTTCATTTTCGTGGTCCCGCCGGAACGGGGAAAACTAATCTGGCATTGCATGTTGCGGCGCAGTTGCAGCGTCCGGTGATGTTGATCGTAGGGGATGAAGCTCTTACGACAACTGATATGGTGGGTGATTCCAACGGCTATCGGTATCGTAAGGTGGTTGATCGCTTTATCCACTCGGTAACAAAATATGAAGAAGACGCAGTGCAGCGTTGGGTGGATAGTCGTTTGACCAGCGCCTGCCGGGAAGGCTTTACACTTGTCTATGATGAGTTTACTCGCTCTCGTCCGGAGACCAATAACGTTTTGTTGAACGTATTGGAAGAGCGGATGCTCATCTTGCCGACGGGAACGCGTCAGGATAATTACATCAAGGTTCATCCCGATTTTCGTGCAATTTTTACCAGCAACTCGCAAGAATATGCTGGCGTCCATCAAGTGCAAGATGCGCTTAGTGATCGAATGGTATCTATCGATCTCGACTATTATGATCGAGATACGGAAGTTGCTATTACTGCCGCGCGCTCTGGCCTGGATCATGTGGCGGCTGCCAGGATTGTAGACGTCGTACGTGATTTTCGCGAGACGCGAGACTACGATCAAGTTCCTACATTGCGAGCCTCTATTATGATCGCTCGTGTTACAGTTCAACAGGAGATTTATCCTTCCATCCAAAATGGTCGGTTTGTATCGATCTGTCTGGACATCTTAGGCTCCAAAAGCGAGTTTACCAACGAAGGTCGAGAGCAGCGAGCGCGACGACAGAAACTCATCTTGAGCCTACTTGAACGACACTGTGGATGAGGTATAGAATGAAGATTAAAGGTATGCGGGATATTCGCTCTCGGTATGGGCTGTCCAGCAAGGGGATTCCCAAGTCGCGCGAGCAAATCGTGGCCGAGTTGGCTCGCCTGGGTCACCATAGATCACGCCTTAAGCGCGAGTTGGACATCTGGATTGCCAATCAGCAGCGTACCAAGGAGCGTATCCAGCAAGTGAGAGAACGAATTGCCCTCTTACAACGCTCGCTGAATCGTGCATCTTTCGATTGCGATGACGAAGAAGAGTCGCCTGCAGCTGAGACGCCAGTCGAGAAGAGCGATTCGCCGGATACGGCTGGTAATGGCAACTCAGAGGGATGGCGAGAAGTCTCCCTGGAATACTAAACCGTTACGTCTAATGTAGGAAGCAAGTCTAGGCAACTGCTCATCATTACGTGAAAAGTTGCCTAACTTTTGCTATGTATGATAGCAAAGAAAGGAGTGGTGATGCCTCGTATCTGATGCCAGGTATGATGGTGTTGCTGTATTTGTATGAGTATGGATAACTTTTTCAAAGGCCTCGGCGATGTTATAGGTTTGTTGTCGAAAGCAGTCGAGGTAGCCGAAAAAGATGGAAACATTACGAAGGAATTCCGAACCGGAGGGGAAGGAGAGAAGCCAGAAATTTTCTATGGCTTTAATATGCGCACTAACCTGCGTAGCATCCCTCCATCTGTCAAGTCCAACAGTCCGCGTTCGTCGCGTTCGTATCGAGTTAGTTCGAAGCCTGCTTCATCTGTTAGCTCCGGAGATTTCCAAACAGAAGAAGACCACGAGCCGTTAATTGATATCTTCAATGAAGATGATGAGATTGTGATCATCGCAGAACTGTCAGCGATAAGCGAGCAAGAGATTTCGGTCGAAATTCAGGAGGATATTTTTCGCTTGCAAACAACTGGCGAACGGCGGTATGTGAAGGAAATATTGCTTCCTGCTCATATAGATGAACAGTCGATGCGACAGACCTATCGCAACGACATCCTAGAAGTTCGACTGAAGAAAGCAAGCCAATCCTCGTCGGGCGGCGGGGAAGGAGCATAAGGGCGTTGGCATGGCTGAACGCATGGGAAAGTATATATACAGCATCATTCGCTGTGAACAGCCACATCAGTTTCCGCTGCATGGAATAAGTGAGTATGGCAGCATTGTCTATACTGTGAACTTCCAAGACCTCGCGGCAGTTGTGAGCGATTCGCCGATTATTGAATATGAGCGTACTCGCCGCACTATGACTGCGCACACAGAGGTGCTGGAAGGCGTGATGTCAGAATTTACCATCTTGCCAGTGCGTTTTGGCACGGTAGCCCCGAATGCTGAAGCCATCATTGAGCAATTACTCAAACGACGCTACGATGAACTGAATCATCTCGTAGATGAGCTGGAAGGTCGAGTTGAACTGGGTTTGAAAGCCTTCTGGTATGAAGGCGGCATCTTCCGTGAGGTTATCGAGGAATATCCTGACATTCGCCAATTCCGCGATCAGTTGCAAGGAAAACCTCCTGAATCAACTCACTATGACCGTATTCGTCTCGGCGAAATGGTTGAAGCCGCAATCCAGAAAAAGCGTGATGAGGACGCTGATCATATTCTCGGCGCTCTCCAGACGTTAAGTTACAAGACCAGGATCAATAAAGTATTGACTGATCGTATGGTTATCAATGCTGCGTTTCTGGTGGATCGTGATCAAGAAGCCTTGTTCGATCAAGCAGTGCAGAAACTTGATGCAGCTATGCATCATCGACTGATGTTTAAGTATGTAGGCCCGGTGCCGCCTTACAACTTTGTTACAATTATGGTCGTCTGGGATCAACAGGTCGGCAGTTAGAAGCTTCTGCGGAAATGGCTGGATAATATGGGTTTCCTGATACAGCTACTGACTTTCCCAATTCTAGGCCCTATCCAGGGAGTTGTCTGGATTTCTGAGCAGATAGCTGAACAGGTGGATCAGGAGTTCTACAACGAGGACAAAGTCCGCGGCCAATTACTTGAGTTGGAGTTGCGCTATGACCTCGATGAAATCAGCGAGGAAGAGTATATGGCTGCAGAAGAAGTGTTGCTTGCAAGGCTGAAGGTCATAGCAAACAGGCGTCATGCAACAGAATAAGGGAGATCTCGTATGAATGGGCCAGAGATCGCACAACAAGCCAAAGAACAGCTTGCTGTATTGACCGGCTTCAAAGCTGAAACTATATCGAGTCTTTACCGTGACGATACAGGCTGGCATATCAATGTAGAAGTCGTTGAATTGCGGCGCACCCCCGACTCTTCTGACATACTGGCGACATATGAGACATTGATGGACGATACGGGCAATATTCTCAGCTATCGACGTTCGCGACGCTACTATCGAGGACAGACCGACCAGTAATCGCATATATTTAAGGATATAACACGATGCCAGACCATCGAATGCAACAATCCGTTCAAGCGACTAACCTGGCTGATATATTAGAGCGCGTGCTCGATAAAGGTATCGTGATTGCCGGCGATATTACTATCTCGTTGGCAGATGTAGATCTGCTGAAGATCAAAGTGCGCCTCCTCGTGGCCTCAGTGGATAAAGCGATGGAGATGGGCATTAACTGGTGGGAGAGCGATCCGTTTCTTTCTTCTCGCGCCCAACAACTGGAAACAGAGAACCAATTGCTCCGTGAACGGCTTGAACGGCTTGAAGCGGCCATACAGCATAAGGCTCTGGAACAGTAATGACCAACGATCAGTCCACAGATGAAACTCGTGACCCGAATGGCAGTATTATGCTCACGGTGGCTGAGGCTCCCGCCAAGGATGTCGGGCGTGGATTGGCGCGGATTGACCCCAAAGACCTGGAGCGATTGGGTATTGCAATCGGTGATGTAGTAGAGATCGTCGACCAGCAATCTGCCGTAGCGCGAGTAATGCCGGCGTATGCTGCTGAGCGTGGTCGCGGGTTAATTCAAATTGACGGGATCTTGCGTGCGAATGCCGGCGCGAGTCTGGATGATCGGGTAGCCGTACGTCCTGTGAAAGTTCAACCTGCTCGCCAGATTGTGTTGTCGCCGATTGAACGCCTCCTTTCGGTTCCCAAGCCTTCCCAGATGCGTTATCTATCGCGTCTGCTCGATGGCATTCCGGTTAAAAAGGATAACCGAGTGCGGGTCAACTTATTCGGTTCCCGTGCTCAGACGTTTGCTGTTGTTGAATCCACGCCGGAAGATCCAGTCATTATTGGGTCGGGTACGACTATTCGTATTGCCGGCGAGGGCAAAGAGGCGGTTCGTAGCAGCGTAATAACCTATGAGGACATTGGCGGGCAGAGCCGCGAGTTGCGGCGTGTTCGCGAGATGATTGAACTGCCTCTCCGCTACCCTGAGATTTTTGAGCGCCTCGGTATTGATCCTCCGCGCGGCGTTCTTTTGCATGGCCCGCCGGGAAGCGGCAAAACGCTTATCGCTCGCGCTGTTGCCCACGAAACCAACGCTTACTATCTCCATGTCAATGGCCCGGAAATCATTGACAAATGGTACGGTTCGAGCGAAGCGCAACTGCGCAGCATCTTTGAAGAAGCGCGTAAAAATGCTCCGGCGATTATCTTCATTGATGAAATTGATGCGATTGCCCCCAAACGGGAAGAGATGGGCGGAGAGCGACAGGTGGAACGCCGAGTAGTGGCACAACTCCTGGCGCTTATGGATGGATTGGAGTCGCGCGGCAATGTGATCGTTATTGCGGCGACCAACATTCCAAATATGTTAGATCCGGCTTTGCGCCGCCCTGGCCGTTTTGATCGGGAAATCGCTATCAGTGTACCCGACCGAGAGGGGCGGCGGGAGATCCTGGAAATTCATACGCGTGGGATGCCGCTCGCTGATGATGTCTCTCTTGATCGCCTGTCGGCTATCACCCACGGTTTTGTCGGCGCCGACCTCGCTGCTATCTGTCGCGAAGCTGCGATGAGCAGTTTGCGGCGTGAATTGCCCCAGCTTGATCTGGCTCAAGTTCATCGCTCCTATGACAAGCTGATGAACTTGCAAGTGGCAATGGACGACTTTATATCTGCGCTATCGGAGGTTCAGCCCTCGGCTATTCGCGAAGTGTTTACCGAGGTGCCTGATGTAGATTGGGCTGATGTCGGCGGGTTGGATTCGGCCAAACAACTGTTGATCGAATCCGTGGAGTGGCCGTTGAATTACGACTGGCTCTTCAAAAAGTCGGGAGTACGTTCGCCGCGCGGCATCTTGATGTATGGGCCGCCCGGAACGGGCAAGACCTTGCTGGCCAAAGCATTGGCGAAGCAGAGCGAAGTCAACTTTATCGCTGTCAAAGGACCGGAATTGCTGAGTATGTGGGTTGGCGATTCCGAGCGGCGTGTTCGTGAGGTGTTTCGCAAAGCGAAGCTTGCCGCGCCATGCTTGATATTTTTTGATGAAATTGATGCGCTCGCGGTTCGCCGCGGCGGCGGCGATGGTGCGGCTGGCTCTGAAGTGTCGGATCGCCTTCTCAGCCAACTTCTCACAGAACTTGACGGTATTGAGGAATTGAAGGGCGTGGTTGTCCTGGCAGCGACAAACCGGGTCGATCGGCTGGATCCGGCGTTGTTGCGTCCGGGGCGTTTCGATTTTCTGGTCGAGATACCATTGGCGGATTTCACAACACGCCTGGCTATCTTCCGTATCCACACGCATGGTATGGCGCTTGAGACAGACGTAGATCTGGAAGCGCTCGCCGCCGAGTGCGAAGGTTTTTCAGGGGCAGATATTGCCGGATTGTGTCATCGGGCTTCACTGCTCGCCATCCGCGAATATATGCAGATGAATGCGCAGCGGCTACAAACGCAACGTGAATCATATCAGAGAGGATTCAATGACGCAGACGCCCCCCAACTTTATATCGGACGACGCCACTTTAAACTTGCCCTGGAACGCGGACGATCCTAGCCGTTCGTTTTTTCATTACATCTATGCGATTATTCCTGCTCAGGATCAATTTGTTCTTGATATACACGGTGTTGAGGAAGACAGTGTGGTAATGTCTACATTGCCATACAATGGATTATCGGCGGTTGTTAGTCAGGCTTCCTGCGCCGATTATCGCGGAATGCAGCGTCAGGATGCCGTGCGCTATCTTCTGGCCCATCAGCGTGTCACCGAAGCAGTGATGAATCACTGCCGGTCAAGCGAAGAGTCATTTGCCATCCTGCCGGTGAAATTTGGGACGGTGCTGGCTGATGAGGCGCGCATGCTTCAGTTGTTGGCATATGGTGCGGCGACGTTTCAGCCTGCGCTTGATGAGCTACGCAATCTGTTCCAGATCGAATTGCTGGTGTTGTGGGATTTGAACGAAGTCTTTCAAGAAATACGAAACGAACCGGCCATTGCCGAGATTACGGCCAGCATCGCTGCGCGGCCCAACGATGATACAACGGCGGAACGGATAGTCGTCGGTCAGATGGTCAAGGCCCTGATAGAGAAACGCCGTTCCTCGATCAAGGAGCAGTTTCTCAATCGGCTGCGAGACATAGCGCAGGGTGTAATCATCAATCCGCCAATGGATGATTCGATGGTGCTGAATCTGGCGTTGTTGTTAGATGATGCGGGGCATAATACTACCGATCAGCTTCTGGACGAGCTTGATGAACAGTTTGCCGGTAAGCTAAATATTCGGTCGGTAGGTCCGCTTCCACCGTACAGCTTTGCATCGGTCGATGTGCGAACGCCTTCATTTGCCGAGATCGAGAATGCCCGTCAGATCCTGGGTCTGGGTGAAACGTCGACGTATAACGATATACGCAAGGTGTATCATCAACTCGCTGGTACGGTGCATCCTGATCATCATCCTGATAATCCGGAATCGGCTGATCGAATGACCGAGCTGGCACAGGCGTATGATCTGCTTATGACATATGCGGCAAGCCAGCGCAGTCAGACGGAATCGCCTGAGCACGTTCCTATGCATTGCGATTTTCGCCAATCAGCGGTTGAGCAAACGTTGTTGATTTCAATTCAACGGCAAGAACATTAAGTGGAACGCAGCAGCATCGGTTTGCCGTATGGATGAACAAATCACAACCCTGATTAACCAGATCAAGTCCCAGATTCGCGCAGACGAATCTGATGATCAGCAAATCGCTCTGCTGCTGCAAGAGGCGCGCGCTGAGGCGTGGGCTGAGGCCAGGGCATTGATTAAGAATATGTTCTTCCAGGCGATTCTGGAGAAAGTCGTACAGACGCCGCAATCTCCAACTGCTCGCAACCAGATATCTGCCATCCAGTCAGCCTCTCCAGATGACGCGCAGCTTTTGCAGGAGATGGAAGCCATCAAGTCGCAGCTTGCCGAGAACGAGCGCCTGCTCTCCCAGATGCAATCGGCGCCTGCGGAGAAGAGCATTAAGACGTCAAATCAAAGCATAGAAAAGTCTATGCCGCGCGCTGATGCCGCGCACGATAATGGTTCGAACGGCAATGCTGCGTATCTTTCGCTTTTCTGCTATGTGTACGGCGTTGTCGGCGACGATGCCCAGTCCTTGGTGCAGGAATTGGCGCTTCAGGGTGTTGACCAGGCTTTTCCTGTGCATACGCTGAAATATAAAGACGTGCAAGCCGTGCTGAGTTATGTGTTGCCACAGGAATTTGGGCAGAGTGAGCTTGAGGCCAACCTGCAGCATATGCCGTGGCTCGAAGCCAAGGTGTTGGCGCATCAGCAGGTGCTCACGTCCATTCTTGAACGCCAGACCATTATCCCGATGAAATTTGCCACTATCTATCAGAGTGAGCAACGGGTGCGGGATATGCTTGAAACGTATTATGACGAATTCATCGATGCGTTGACCTATTTGCAGGGCAAGCAGGAGTTGGGTGTTAAGATCTATTGCGACCGTCCGTCGGTGATGCAATCCGTTGCAACTGAGAGCGACAGGGTTGTGCAGATCAAAACCGAGATGGATAATACCTCGGAGGGTGCGGCCTATTTTCTCAAGAAGAAACTGCAAACCGTGATCGAGGATGATGCAGTCGATTCAATGGATGCGGCGGCGCAACACATTTACGAACAGCTTTCGCATCTAGCGGTCGAATCTGTGATGAACCCGATACAGCAATCGGAAACGCTTGATGCCCAGGTTGAGATGATCCTGAATACCGCCTATCTGCTTGATAATGATAACGTGGCTGATTTTCGGCGCATCCTCGATAGGTTGATGGAAGACTATAGTACGCTGGAATTAAACTATGAGCTGACCGGCCCGTGGCCGCCGTATAATTTCGTGACTATTGGCCAGACGCCGGAAGAGGGTGCATAATATGCCCAGATCGGTGATGCGTCCGGAGCAAGAAGTTACTATTCTCGAACTCCTTGATCGCGCGCTTGACAAAGGCGTGGTGCTCTGGGGCGAAGTTGTTATCTCTGTTGCCGACGTGGATCTGGTGTATGTCGGTTTGAAAGTGCTGCTGTCATCAGTAGAGACGGCGAATCGTATGCGCTACCACACGTTGCCCGACCAAGAAGATCCGCCCGCGTCGTGATCTTATGTTGTACCTCTATGCCATCACCGACCACGTTGATGCGCCTCTTCCCCCCGAAAGCGGCATAGCCGACGAGCCGCTGGTGAATTCTACGTATAAAGACATTGCCGCTGTTGTTAGTCAGCTTGCGGTGGTACGGGTAGAGCCGACTGAAGCGAACGTGTGGCGACATGAAACCGTGTTGGAAGCATTGATGCAACAGCGAACGGTTCTCCCGGTTCGGTTCGGGACGGCGATCTCCGATGCGGAGGCCGTTTATGGCATTCTGGCGACGCACTACGCGAGCTTTACCAAGAACCTGCAGAAGGTGTGCGGGCGCGTGGAGTTGGGTTTGCGGGTGCTTTGGGATCCGCTCCGGCAAGCAGCAGACGAGTCGGCATCGCTTCCCTCTCAAAGCGGTTATGATTATATGCTTGCACGATTGGATGAGCATCGACGGAAGCAAGAGCAGCAACAGCAGGCCGAAGCCCTGGTGACTGAGATACAAGCGCCTCTTTTACGTCTGGCTGTTGAACATCGTCAGCGGGTGCTGATAACTCCGCGTATGCTCTTATCCGCAGCATACCTGGTTGATCGGTCAGCCGAAGCCGCATTTCACGAGAGCGTATCCCTGCTGACTGAAGCGTATCCAACGTTGCAATTTCTGTGTACCGGACCGTGGCCGGCATACAACTTTGTAGAACTCGGCTCTGCGGTTCTGCGCGCGAGCGATAATGTGTAATCTGGCATATCTATGAAGTCAGGCTCCTCCTAAATTATGGAAGATAAACTGCACTACACTACTGATGATCTCCAGTCTTTCGCCGAAGAGATTGAGCGCGCCAGCAACAGCTTGCCATCGCGCATCAACGCCGATCCCTCTGATGCAGAGCGGGGATTGGCCAAACTCGTTCTGACTCTGATCGAGCTTCTTCGCCAGCTTATGGAGCGTCAGGCGATCCGGCGCATTGAGGCCCAATCGCTCAGCAATGAAGAGATTGAGCGATTAGGGCAAACGTTTATGAAGCTAGAAGCGCGTATGGAGGAGCTGAAGCAGATCTTTGGACTTGAGAATGAAGAGTTGAATATCGACCTCGGACCGTTGGGGAATTTGCTTTGACCGCGGTGCAGAATCGACCCTCGTTTTTGCGCGACGTACGCCTTACGTTATTGCTTTTCGGCGGCAAAGGCGGCGTCGGTAAGACGACCACAGCCGCCGCTACGGCCCTCTTCTGGGCCAAACGGCAGCGCAAAACGCTTATCGTTTCGACTGACCCGGCGCATTCGCTCAGTGATAGTTTCGATCAGCTTATCGGCGACGCGATAACCCCTATTCAAGGCTGTTCACACCTCTTCGCGCTGGAAATTAATCCGAATCGGCTGCTCGACGACTTCAAACGCCGGTACGGCGATATTCTCAAAATGATCGCCTATCGTGGCACCTACTTCGATCAGGATGACATTGACCAATTCTTCAACCTAGCTCTTCCTGGCCTGGATGAGCTTATGGCGATCATTGAGATCACCAATATTATCGGCTCGCAAGCCTACGATCTGGTTATTGTGGACACTGCTCCAACGGGTCACACCCTGCGGTTGCTCAGTCTCCCCCAATTGATGGAAGAGTGGATCAATGTTCTTGACCTGATGTTGGAGAAACATCGTTATATCGCCGCGACATTCGGGCGCTACGAACCGGATGCGACCGATGCGTTCCTCGATCAGATGGCGGCAGATTTGCGACGGTTGCGCGCGATCTTGAGCGATTCGCATACCACCGAGTTTGTGCCGGTAGCTATTCCTGAAGCGATGAGCATTGAAGAAACAACCCGGCTCTTGACCGGTCTCGCAGAGCATCAGATCAACGTGCAAACTATTGTTGTCAATCGGGTCGTTCTAGCGAGGGATTGCCCTTTTTGCACGGCGCGACACGCTATGCAGGCGCCGCATCTGCACGAAATTGAGCAGCGATTCGCGCAACGGACAATCGTGCAAGTCCCGCTTTTTGGGCACGAAATACGCGGCCAAGAAGCGCTGGAGAAGTATATTCGCGCTGTCCAGGGCAACTGGGATCTGGCTACAGAAAGCGATACAAATGTGTCCGGCGAGTCAAACGCGGTGCATCTTGCACCCGTTGTTCAGTTCGATCTGCGCGCCTTGCAACATCTCAAGCTGCTCCTCTTTGGCGGCAAAGGCGGTGTTGGCAAGACCAGTATGGCTGCGGCGACAGCCTTGCACCTGGCGCGTACGCATCCTGAGCACAAAACGCTCATCTTTTCGACCGATCCGGCGCACTCGCTAACCGATAGTTTCGAGCAACAGATCGGCAGTCAGATTACGTCGATTGATGGTTTTGAAGGGTTGTTTGCGCTGGAGATGGACTCGCTCGATCTGCTTGAGGATCTGAAACGGGCGTATGTTGCGGAAATCGATGAGGTCTTCGATTCGTTCTTTAGCGGCTCATTCGATGTACCGTTCGACCGGCGGGTGATGGAGGAGCTTATCTCCCTCACACCGGCCGGACTCGATGAGTTTATGGCGTTGATCAAGATTATGGATTTTATGGAGGAAGGGCGCTACAACCGCTACATTCTTGATCTTGCGCCTACCGGGCATGCGTTGCGTTTTCTCGAAATGCCGGATGTGGTTCGGCAGTGGTTTACTACCTTCTTCAAGCTGTTGTTGAAGTATTATGAAGTGACGCGACTCACACGGATGAGCGATCTGTTGCGGCAGAAATCGAAGCAACTGCGGCAGGTGCAGAAGATATTGCATGATGCTGAACGCTGCCAATTTGTCGCCGTAACTATCCCCGAAGCTATGGCTGTTGAGGAGACGCGTCGTTTGTTGCAGCGCCTGGCCGAACTGGAAATCACGTGCGGAGGGGGCGTTGTGAATATGGCGGCGATGCCGTCCGCGAGTCAGTTTTGCACTGGTCTGCGTTCAGGTCAGCAGCGTTATGTAGAAGAATTGCGCCAACTGCACGCCAATATGGCGCTGGCGCCCTTCTTTACCGAGGAGATCCGCGGCGTTGACCAACTCTCCAGAATGGCCGATACGATCTACGGCGCTATGCCAACGCTGCCGTGAGTTATCCGGCATAGCGTCGCGCCACAGTATCAACCTCTGTTCCGTACCCCTCGCCGAAGAGATTCAAGTGATTCAACAGGTGGTACAGGTTGTAGAGATCGCGCCGATCCGTGTATCCTGGTTCGAGTGGCCATGCTTCCTGATAGGCTTGATAGAAGCGAGTGGTAAATCCCCCAAACATCTCGGTAAATGCCAGTTCGGCTTCGCGGTCGCTGTAGGAGACTGCCGGGTCGATCAAAGCGTATCCGCCGGCAGCGATGGCCATAATGTTCCCGCCCCACAGGTCGCCGTGGATCAGCGATGGGGAGCGCCTGAGACCGCCTAGCAGGGCGTCCAGATGTTCCAGCAAGCGTTCCAGCATCCGTCGCCGTCCAGGGTGTAATCGACCGATGCGTTGAGCGAGCTCGATTTGCGGACGGAGGCGGCGCTCGCGGAAGAATGAAATCCAGTCCGCATCCCATCCGTTGTTTTGAGGCGTACTGCCGATGTAGTTGTCGTGGTCGAGGCCGTATGCCTCGGCGGTCGAATGATGGAGGGCTGCGAGCTGCACTCCCAGGGTCTCCTGCGAAGCGCGCCCGCCGGTCGCTGGCTCAAGCCATTCCATCAACACAAAAGCCGGAGTGCGGTCGGTTGCTTCGCTAAAACGAAAGACCGTCGGAACGCGCACCGCGCCGCTCGTGCGCAATAGCTCTAATCCTCGCGCTTCAACTTCGAACATGCGCGGCAGCGGACGGGCGTTCCATTTCAACATATAGGCGCTCTGGTCAGTCTCCAGTCGCGATGCGTTGTTGATGCACCCGCCGCCAACCCCGCGAACCGCACGCACAGGCGTGGCGTCGCCAATTGTGCGTAACGTGTCCAGAATCGGCTCTTCGAGGGAGGCTGGCAAACGGCTCATAGGCTCTCTTTCTGGCGCACGTAGTCGAGAAATCCGCGACAGCCGGCGGTGACCAGCCTGTATACGCGATCAAAACCGCCGGTGTAGTAGGGATCGGGCACATCGAGCGTATTGCTTTCCGGCGCAAATTCAAGCAGTCGACGCAATTCGCCGCGCGGCGTGTTGTAGCGAATGTGCATATCGCTCAAATTCTCGTCGTCCATTGCCAAAATGTAGTCATAATGCTCTGTATCGCGTTGGGTGAGCTGCTGCGCGCGTTTTTGGCCCAGGGGAACGTTGTTCCGCTGGAGCACCGCCTGCGTCCCGGAATGCGGTCGCTCACCGACGTGCCAACCGCCGGTGCCCGCCGATGCAATCTCGAAACGATCGTGCAGCCCTGCTTCAGCGACCATCTGGCGAAATACGGCTTCAGCCATTGGCGAGCGACAAATGTTCCCGGTACATAGAAACAGAACCCGTATCGGCATAGTATCGGCCATATGCTCCTCTTCAATCGGCAACATCGCTGCTTCAAGAGACTACGCTGTCTGAACTTACCTGGCTCCGTAGTCTATCATACCATGCTCTGATTGGTTCAGCGCATGCATTATCGCGTCGGCGACGCCGGCGCAATCGGCTACCGCTGCGAAGACGGGCGCGGCTGGCCCGATCACAAGTAGCGGAACCGGGTTGCAGGTATGTCCGCGGGTGGAACGATCCTCGATGTTGCCGTGGTCGCTGGTAATCAGCACCGTATCGGCGGGATGGCGCGTTTTCAGCAGACCGCCGATCAGCCCGTCGATACGCTCAATTGCCTCCGTATCGCTGATGGGCAGTCGCCCGTGGCCGACCAGGTCGGTGAGAAAGCTCTCGAAAAACACCAGGTGATGTTGACGCGCCAATGCGGTCAGGACTGCGCCCGCCTGCTCCGGCGATAGTAACGGTGTATCGTGAATATCGTACCGGCTCTGTAGCACCTCGCCGGTGATGTCCCACATCAATGCTTGTCCGTTGCGCAGGTCTTCGAGTGTGCGCAGCCGCAAGTCGGCGCCTTCGGCAGCGATGACGCTGGCCGAGCGTCGCACGCGCCGGTTGGCCAGGGCCTGCCAGTATTGCGGGGAAAACGCGTTTGCAAATGTCGGGTTCATCTGCTGTTCCGCCACGCGGCGGAAGATGCTGCGCTGCGCGAGCACAGCTTGCAACGCCGTTGGGGGATAGTTCGGCTGGTGGCGGCCAACCGCTTGCGCCGTATTCAAGCCGGTCAACAACGCCGTCTGTCCGGTGCCGCTCTGGGGCGTCCCCGGCACGCCAAGCGTCGCATCAATCGGGCGCAGCAACAACCCTGGTCGTTGTTGCGCCTGCTCATCGGTGAACGAACCGCCCAGCAGCTCATGGAGAACAGGCGTTTGCGCCGCTGAAAATGGGTTGCGCGAACTGTGTGGAGCTAGCCCTACGCCGTCGAGAAATACAAAGATGACGCTCATCATGGCAGGATATGAACAATAGTTGATGCTATATTACGCTTTGCCCAAAACTTCGAGCACACTGAGCAGCTTCTCGACCCACGCGCTGTTCAGGGCGCGCCGATCCAGGCGAACAAATTGCGGGCCAATCTTGACGGCGGCGTCGCGCCCAAACCGGCGTCGCAGCCGTTCGCGCGCAGTCTGATCGATGATGGGTAGGCGCACGATGAACTCGCTGTCGGTGGTGATCACCGAGCCGACCCCGGCGTCGAGCGCCAGGGCCTTGATGTGCAGCCAGGTGAGTAGATTGGCGGCTGTTTCGGGTAGTTTGCCGAACCGATCTTGTAACTCCTGGCGCAATTCGCGCACTTCCGCAACGGTTTGCGCCTCGACCATGCGCTGATATACACTCAGGCGCACGCTCTCGTCGGCGATGTAGTCGGCGGGCAAGTAGGCTGTCAACGGTAGATCCAGCGTAACTAGCGGACTGACTAGCACCTTCTCGCTCACAGCGGGGGAGAAACGCGCATCACTGTCTCTGGCTGTCTGATCGGCGTCGGGTTCCGGGCGCGTGATTTTCGGTTCACGGGCGTGATCTTTCAATTGCCGCACCGCCTGTTCCAACAGCCGCGAGTAGAGATCGAAGCCGACGGCGGCGATATGGCCGCTTTGCTCTGCGCCAAGCAGGTTGCCTGCGCCGCGAATCTCCAGGTCGCGCATAGCCACCCGAAAACCCGCGCCGAGTTCGGTCGCCTCTTGAATAGCCTGGAGGCGTTGTTGCGCCTCTTCGGTCAGCGCGTTGTAGGGTTTGTAGAGCAAGTAGGCGTAGGCGCGATTGGCGCTGCGCCCGACGCGTCCGCGTAGCTGATGGAGTTGTGCCAGGCCATAGTTTGGTGCGTCGTCGATGATGATCGTATTCGCGTTCGGTACATCCAGCCCGCTCTCGATAATCGTTGTGCAAACCAGCACATCGTATTTGCCGGCGAAGAAGTCGAGCATCACGTTTTCCAACTGGCGCTCGTCGAGTTGGCCATGTCCGACTCCAATCGCTGCTTCAGGCACGAGGCCGCGCAGATGGTTGGCGATGTGGTAGATGCTGTGGACGCGGTTATGCACTACATAGACCTGACCGCCACGATCGAGTTCGCGCAAGATCGCATCACGCATCAGATTGTCGTTGGACGGTGCGACGTAGCTCTTGATCGGTATCCGGTCTTCGGGCGCCGTATTGATGACGCTCATATCGCGGATACCGGCCATAGCCATATGCAACGTGCGCGGAATGGGCGTTGCTGTGAGCGTCAGCACGTCGATGTTGGCGCGCAGTTGCTTGATCTGCTCTTTGTGGCGTACGCCAAAGCGCTGCTCTTCGTCAACGATGAGCAAGCCGAGATCGTTGAAACTTACATCTTTCGATAGCAAACGGTGAGTTCCCACGATAACGTCGATCTGACCGCGCGCCAGTTGGCGGAGGATTGCCTCTTGCTCCTTCTTTGAGCGAAAGCGTGAAAGCATCTCGATCACAATTGGGAATGCCGCCATACGTCTTTGGAACGTGTTGTAGTGTTGTTGGACCAGTATGGTCGTTGGCGCGAGAATTGCAACTTGCTTGCCATCTTGCACAGCTTTAAACGCGGCGCGCAGAGCGACTTCAGTTTTGCCAAAACCGACATCGCCGCAGATCAGCCGATCCATCGGCTGGTCGGCCTCCATATCTTGCTTCACCTCGTTCAGGGTTCGCAACTGGTCGTTGGTTTCGATGTAGGGAAATGCGGCTTCGAGTTCGCGCTGCCACTCGTTGTCTGGACTAAACGCATATCCCTGGCTGAGTTGGCGTCTGGCGTAGAGATCCAGCAGATCGTTGGCGAGGTCGCGTACGGCGGTGCGAGCTTTGCGTTTGGCGCGCTCCCACTCCTGGGTTCCCAGGCGGGTGAGTTGGGGCTTGGTATCGCTCGATCCAATGTAGCGTGAGACACGATCGGCCTGATCCACCGGCACGTAAATCCGATCGCCCGCAGCATAGCACAGGTTCAGATATTCGCGTTCGACTCCGTCGATGGTGCGGCGCAGCAAGCCATCGTAGACTGCAATGCCGTGCTCAATATGAACCACGTAGTCGCCCGGTTTTAAGCCGCGCAAAAACGCGGCGCGTTCGGCGAGGCTGCGCTGTTTGCGGCGCTGACGTTCGGCCAGCGGGCGGCGTTGTCGCCATCCGAAGATTTCAGTGTCGGTGTAGAGCGTCAGGTTTAGGTCGGACGTGCGCCAACCTTCGTCGAGTGTGCTATGCACCGTGGCGAAGCGGCGCAGCGATGCATCGGCGAGAGGTTGTGCGGATTCGTTGTTTGTTTGCCGATCCGACGCGGGACTCTCGGTCGCCGGCTCCGCATTGTCCGCAGCTTTCGCCAGGGCATGCTCAACCAATTCCTGTATCCGTGCCGCCTGGTGGGTGACAACGACGACTCGTTCGCCGCTGTGCAGTCGTTCGATGATGTCGCTCACCAGCCGTTTGAATTGACCGCCGAAGAGTTCGGGTGCGCTGAATGATGGTGGCTGGAGGCTGCGCTGAGCCATCGTTTGTGCGGATTCGAATTCATTGTTGCTCAGATCGGCCAGGGTCAATCTTTCGTCCGCCGCTTGCCAGATCGCATTCCAGAGCAGGTAGGGGCGGGGAAAGTCGTTGGGCAGTTCTTTTGCTTCGATCCGGGCCAGGCGTTGCGATTCGGCGTGGTTGTGAAAATCCGCAGCGTGCTGCGCCAGGAGCAATGCCTCACTGAAACACACGAGCGTGCCGGTTGGCAAATGACTGATCAGCGAGTGGGTAGGAGCGACCGTGGACGAGAGTTCGTCGGCGTCCCAATAACTGTCACGGAAGAACGGCGCGAAGAACGCGCGGCCTTCAAAATGTTCGCCCAGATCGATCCGGGCCATGCCGGAATCCCACTCATCGCGGGCTTCGGGGCGTAGATCGCTCACGTCGAGCGCTGCCAGTCGGTCGAGAGCGCGGGCACGGTTCCAGTACGGCGCCTCGTGGGGCGGGCTGATGACGACGTGGTCAAGGCGCTGATCGCTGCGCTGCGTCTGCGGGTTGAAACGGCGCAGGCTGTCGATCTCGTCGCCGAACCACTCGATGCGTAGCGGCTGGGTGTCGGCAGTTGGCCAGATGTCCACAATACCGCCGTGACGGTTCAGCTCACCCGGCGTCTCAACCGTCGGCGCAATCTGATAGCCCTGGTCGATCCAGCGACGGATCAACGTGTCCTGGGGCATTTCGTCGCCACGGTTGATGAGCGTCGCCGCAGCGTCGAACTCGGCGGGTGCGAGTGTGGGTTGCAGGAGTGCTTTGACCGATGCGATGATCACCATTGTTGTTCCGACCGTCGCGTGATCGGTGGCGCGCGCGGCTGCGAGCCATTGAACAACGTGCAGGCGCGGCCCAAGCACATCGACGCCGGGCGACATATGCTCGTATGGCATCGCGTCGCTGGCGGGATAGAGCAACACCTGCTCCGGCGCAAGCCACTGGCGCATGTCTTCGGCGGCCCGCAATGCCAGATCACTGCTGCTCACGACGTAGAGGATTGGCGCGGCGACGCGGCGTTCGTCAAACAGATGCGCCAGCGCAGCGCTGAGCGGAACGCGGGCAGCACTGATCAATGGCGCGATGCGGATTTCGCCGCGTGCTTCGATGAGCGCTTCAGAGATAGCTGTGAGCGGGGGAAGTGCGGAAAGCTCGTGACACAGATCGACTAGCGTATGCATAATCACAAAGAGGCCGATCGAAAGGAAGCAACTCGTGCTGAAACAGATCGGCGCGTAGGGTTACACGACATAACGCCCAGGATTCAGAATTCCTGCCGGGTCCCACTGCGCTTTGAGCGATCGCATTAGAGACGCAGCCGATGGCGGCGGGCCCCAGATGTCGAGCGTGCGGCGCAGCGCGGCAGGAGCATCCTCGACCACGGCGTATCCCTTAATCGCCGCCATTGCCGAACGCACCTCGGCCAGCGCAGCGGTGGCTTCATCGGGGTCGGGATCGGCGGGCA
Source organism: Chloroflexaceae bacterium (assembly GCA_028282325.1). Lineage (GTDB taxonomy): Bacteria > Chloroflexota > Chloroflexia > Chloroflexales > Chloroflexaceae > JANQID01. The sequence continues at coordinate 50,449 of JANQID010000052.1, forward strand.
AATACCAGCGTACAAATGATAGCCCAACCCCGGCATATACCATCCGCGCGACAGGCCAACCATAATTGCGCATAATTGGCTCTAGCAAGCGACTCTGATCAAGCAGCTGCGATGACGGCGCGCCCAGGCGCAGCATCAGTGCGCCATCGTCGAGCGGCGCGCTGAAATTCGCAATATCGCGCCAGAATAGCGCCTCGTTATGCTCATCCAGGTCAACGCACGACGCGCCGGCGTCAATGCCGCGGATCACGGCTTCGCGAATCTGGCGGTTCACTGCGGCTGACACGCCGGCGAAACGCGCGACGATGATTAAGTGATCGGGTTGATCGTGCATAAACCCTTGTAGTGAAGGGAGGCGTTCCGCCGTCGTTCTATTAAGCGCCACGAGGCTGACAGGATTGAGTGGTGCAGCGCGGAGTTGTTCCAATGCCTGAAGGATATTGAGAGGCTTGCTATACGCTGTAAGTACGCTGTGTTTGCATTCGGGCAACGGGAGCGTTTTAAAGGTCGCTTCAAGGATGACGCCCAGCGTGCCCAGCGCGCCAATATGCAGCTTGTGGCTGTCATAGCCAGCGACGTTTTTTACCACTCTGGCGCCGCTCTTCACGATGCGCCCGTCGCCCAGAGCGACGCGCAGGGCCAACACCCAATCACGGGGAATGCCGTAACCCAGCCGCAGTGGCCCGCTGGCGCCGGAGGCCAGCAATCCGCCGATGCTGGCGGCGCTGGCGGAGGGAGGCGCCCACGGCAGCCACTGGCCATTTTGCGCCAGACGGTCTTGCAGGTCATCCAGTCGGACGCCGGCTTCGACGGTGATCACCAGATCTTCCGGGTGATACTCGATTGTACGGTTGAGATGGGCTGTACGTAGCGCCAGGTTATAGCGGGTTGGAGCATTGCCCAGATGTTGGCGCGTTCCGCCGCCCCACGGAACGACGCTTGCGCCGTCGGCGGTTGCTTGCTGGAGCATAGCAGCAAGCTCGTCGGCGTTGCGAGGGGTATGAACTGCCTGCGGGGCGATGCCCTCGATGTAGTAATTACTCATCGCATTTCTCTCGCTACGATAGCATATTCGCAGAAACAGTCGGCAAAAGCTGCCCCGGTCTGTGGTTCGTCACATTGCCGACCTGGCGCTAGGGATGTCGATAGCGCGCCTCTAACAGCTTGCGAGCTTTGCGTTCGGCATTGGGATATCCGACTGCCGCATAGTCGCGCGCGACCGCCTCGGCGTCAAATGCTATGCGATGATGGGCAATCTGCCAGTTTGCACCATCAAACGTAAGGGTGACATAGACCGCGCGGAGCAGGCCATCGCGCGGAAATCCGACGCTGGCGACATCCACCAGCGTGTAGCGATCGACCGTACGCACAAACGGCACGTGATAGTGGCCAAACGCGACGATCTCCTGACTGACGCCGTCGAGCAGCGGGCGAATGATCGCCGGGCTGTGATCGGGCTTGATCGCTGCGCGCAAATCGCACGGGTTGGCGTGAACCACAAGCAACTCGCGTCCGGGCGCTGCGGCGACGGTTTGTGCGAAAGGCAAATCGTCAAGCCATTGCAGATCCTCGGCGCTCAGTTGGGCGCGGGTGAAATCATATTCGATGTCGCGCTCGTGAACCACGTCATAATCCGTATTGCCAATGACAAAACGCGTATTTGGCAAAGCGCGCAGAATAGCCAGCGACTCAGCCGGACGCGGGCCGTCGGCGACCAGATCGCCCGCCACAATAATCAGGTCGGGCGCAGTCTCGTGGCGGATATGGGCCAGGACGGCTTCGAGGGCGACGGCGTTGCCATGAATATCAGAGAAAATGACTATGCGCATAGAGCCTCTTGATTGGCGGCGCTCACTGCTCACATCAGCCTATCCAGCATTGTGGTCTGGCCTACGGACTGGGCGAACGATGTTTTGGCATAGGACTCGTGCAACGGTATGAGCTTGGTTGGGTTGAGCAGCCCGGTTGGATCAAAAACGGTGCGCAGTTGGCGAAATGCGGCTAGATCATCTGCGGTGAACATCCAGTGGAGATAGGCTCTCTTCTCGATGCCGATGCCGTGCTCGCCGCTAATCGTACCGCCAACGTCCACACACATGCGCAGAATCTCCTCGCTCGCCGCGACGGCGCGTTCAAGGATGCCAGGGGTGCGCAGATCGAACAACAAGAGCGGATGCAAATTGCCGTCGCCGGCGTGAAAGATATTGACGATGGTCAGGTCATAGCGATCAGCGACGGTTTCGGTGAAGCGCAACGCCTCCGGCAAGCGTGATCGTGGCACCACGCCATCCTGAATATGATAGCGCGGCGCGATACGAGCGCAAGCGGCCAGCGCGCCTTTGCGCCCGGCCCACAGCCTGGCGCGCTGAGCAGGATCGTTCGCGACTTGCACCTCGCGTGCGCCCATCCGTCGGCAGATTTCGACGATGAGTCTGGCCCAGGTCTTCAACTCCTCGCGCAAGCCGTCGATTTCGATCAACAACACCGCGCGCGCATCCGCCGGATAGCCGGCATGCACCGACTCCTCGACGGCGGCGATGCCGCGCCCGGCCAGCATCTCCATAGCCGTAGGAATGATCCCGGCGGCGATAATCGCCGAAACGCTGGCGCTGGCCTGATCCAGGTCATCGTAGATTGCCAGGAAGGTTTGCACATCCTCGCTTATCGGGAGCAGGCGCACCGTCACCTCGGTGATAATGCCCAACGTGCCCTCGTTGCCCACCATAACGCCCAACAGATCATAGCCCGGCTCATCGGGGGCGAGGCTGCCCAGGTGCGCGATACTGCCATCGCTTAACACCACCGTCGCTGCCAGAACGTGGTTAGTCATTACGCCATACTTCAGGCAGTACGGCCCGCCGGCGTTGGTTGCCGCGTTGCCGCCGATGGTGCAAGAACGCTGACTGCTTGGATCGGGGGCGAAGTGCAGCCCATAATCCGCTGCTTGCTCGCTCAACGTCAGATTCACGGCGCCGGCCTGCACAACTGCCGTGCGATTATGCGGATCGATGGCTATGATCGTATTCATCCGCGCCAGCGAAATGACAACCCCACCCGATTCGGCGACGCTTCCGCCGCTCAGTCCGGTGCCCGCGCCGCGGGCGACCACCGGGCGTCCATGCGCGACGGTGATACGTACGACGGCGGCGACTTCATCGGTGGTGGCTGGGACGGTGACGATCTGCGGCAGCGCCTGATCGAGCGACGAGCCGTCGTATTCGTAGAGCATCAATTCTTCGGGACGATGCAACACCCCACGCTCGCCGAGCACCTCTACGAGAGCCGCGATTAATTGAGAACAGGATCCCGGCATCAGGGTTACCGCTTGCTACGCACACGCTGGCGCAGATCAACAGCAGGGCGTCGGAAGGTCAATATGTCGATCATACCACGCGGATAGTATTGGGCGATCATCGTGACGCCTCCACGCGAGCGCCAGGCGATGGATAGCCCCAACGCGATCAAGAGAAGCACGCCGCTGAGGATTCCGTTGAGCGGCTGTTGTGTGATCTGTACCAGCGTTATATAGGTAAAAAGGAGACCAATGCATATCGCTTGACCTACAGGCAGCAGGATGAGCCGATTGCTTACCTGACGATAGGCATTCATATATGCAATCACCCACCAGACTTCAAATACGACCACCAGGATGGTTAATGCAACCAGCACGAGTAACTCCTCAACAAGCGCGTCAGGATTATCAATGTGTCCAGGCGCGTATGCCGCACTCTTCCATTCATCAAATGATAGCACATCCTTTGCTTTGTATGCCAATGACTATGGTGTTTCGTTTTTACAGCGTCTTGCCCGTATGCTATAATCGCCGCCTGATTGTCGTTACCAAACGATGCTACCCATGCCGCATGGCACCCTGAACGGAGCCGCAGGCAGCGTGAAGGGTCTCGGCATTGTGGGAATCTACGATTCTTCGCTGCGCTCAGAATGACACCAGGCGGTGTCTCCCATATTGTTTGGTAGTATCTGCATTTGAGGAAGGTTATGCCTGAACGTCCGAGCATTACTGCTTTCTTTCCTGCATACAATGATGCCGGCACTATTGCCAGCATGGTTATAGCAGCGGTAAATACCCTGGAAGAGCTGACCGACGATTACGAAGTGATTGTTGTGGAGAACGGCAGCACTGACTACACTGTCGAAATATTAGAATCCCTGGCCCGGCGCTGCGAGCGACTCCGCGTTTTGTCCCACTCCGAACCGCTCGGATATGGCGGCGCATTGCGGGTTGGGTTCGCCAACGCTACAAAAGACCTGATTTTTTACACCGATGGCGATGCGCAATATGATCCGCACGAACTGCGGTTGTTAGCGCAGGCGCTGCGTGATGACATCGATGTGGTCAACGGATGGAAAATCCATCGCAACGATCCATTTCATCGGATTATCATCGGTCGGCTGTATCACCACATTGTCAAGCTGCTCTTCGATTTCAAGCTGCGCGACGTTGATTGTGACTTCCGCTTGATTCGCCGTGACGCATTGGAGGTTATCGATCTGGAGTCGGACAGCGGGACGATCTGTCTTGAGCTTGTCAAGAAGATGCAGGATGCTGAGTTCACATTTGCCGAAGTTCCGGTTCACCACTATCACCGTACCTATGGCAAAAGCCAGTTTTTTAACTTTCCGCGCCTCTGGCGTACGGGCGTTCAGCTACTTGATCTCTGGTGGAAACTCGCGATCCGGCGTTCGCATATGCGCAGCATCGCGCAACGACGCAGGGCGCTGATCCAGAAGCGCGCCAGCTCGCAAAGCTGGCCGTGATCAAACATCCATGATAGTCGAACAAGCCGCCCGCCTGAATCCTCCTGCTCGCAAACCAATTCATCACATCCTGTTGTCCTGGCTCCTGGCAATGGCGTCACTATTCTGGTCGCGCGGTGCCGTGCTAGGAATCATCGCGGGAGTATGGGTGGTTACCCTGATCGTCTATCAATTTCCTGTGCAGGCAACGCTTAGTCTAACCGATCAGCCTTCACCTGTGCGCATCTTATGGGCATATCCGCCTGAGGCTGCGACCGTAGGCGGGCAACGCTGGACGTCGTCGCACGCAACGATTATCGTGCCGGGGGTCGGCAGCGGGAGGGTATGGGTGCGGCTGCGCTTCTTCGGCGGCGCGCAGGATGGCGCCGGACGCGTGTTGACGATTCAGTCTGGCGAACAAACCGTTGTTCGGACTCCGATCCGCCCGGATTGGCAAGAAATCCGGCTGTTGACTCCCCTCGAAGCAATCGATGCAACGACGGGCGATCTGGCGTTGACACTGGCAATTCCTCCGTTTACCGTTATTGATGATGAACGCGTGTTGGGTGTTTCGCTTCACGAGATGCACGTCAGTGTCGTGCCTGACTCTCCCTGGATGCCAATCGAGCGTGTAGGGCGGCTGGCGCTCATTGCGCTGCTGCTGTTCTGGTCGCTACGGGCCACGGGATTGCCCATCCGCTGGTCGCTCATTAGCGTGGGTGCGGCGTTTCTTGGTCTGGCGTGGTTGATTGCTGGCGGGAATGGGCAGGATATGGCGCTCCGCTTGCAGGGCGCATTGGCAGTCGCGGTGCTGGTGCAAGTCTTGCCCATCACGCTGGCGCTGGCATTGATCGTGCTCGGCGCAACGTCGGCCTGGGGATGGCGGCGAGTGCAACTATGGGCGATTGCCGTGCGCGGCGCGGTGCTCCTGATATTCACCTTGCGCCTGGCCGGTCTGATGCATCCTCAGTTTGTGCCGATTGATCATGGCCTGCGGGCGCACCAGTTGCTGCATATCGCCAGCGGACGCGAGTTCCTGGTGCGCGATCAGCTTGAGCAGCAGTGGGAATGGGGAACCAGCGAGCCGATTCCTTACTCATTGCTGACCTACTATCTGCTACTGCCGCTGACGCTAATCTGGCAGGATCAGAGCGCGTTGATCGGCGCGGTGAAGGTTGTTTCGTCGGCGCTTGAGGCTGGTGTGCCGCTGATGCTATGGGCATTGCTGCGCGGCGCTCCTCTGCAGAATGCGGCGGCAGCGGGGGCGAGCCTCTGCTATGCGGCGCTGCCGGCAGGCTATCTGTTTTTTCACGATGGCAGCTTTCCGACCACGATCGGAATCTGGTTGACGCTTCTGGCCCTCGTGGCAGTGCGCTGGATCGTCGCCAACCACGAGGCGACAGGCGGTTCGGTCTCAGTCGGCGCGCGCAGGGTCATTCCCTATGTTCTGGGGGTTGGCTTGCTGGCATCGGCATTTGGTGCGTATGTCACCCATATCGCGTTTGTGCCGTTTTTGACATTGACGCTGGCGGCAAGTTTGTACTGGTTGGGCGGCGCGCCGCCCTTACGCCGCGCGGCGCTGTCGATCATTCTGACGCTGGCGCTGGCATTGCCGATTGGTTGGGCGCTCGCCTACGCGAGCTATACCCGCACGCTGATCGAACGAACGATACCGGCGTTCTTGGGCCTGATCGCCGCCGAAGGCTCGGTCGGTCAGAACAGCGAACTCTTTTTCGGAACGCCGATCAATTCCTTCGCCGAGCATATGGTCGCCCACTTTCGGGTGTGGCCCGCGGCGCTCGCTGCGGTCACGCTGGTCGTGCTCTTCATTCGAGCGCGTTCGAGCTTTAGCATGCATCTTGGTCTGGCCTTCACTGTGTTCCTGGCCGCCACATCGCTCGCCGAACGCTGGTTTGGCTTGTGGAACAAACATATGGTCTTTGCCGCGCCGGGAATCGCGATGCTGGCCGGCATCGGGTTAGCCTGGCTCTGGCGGCGTGGTTGGGCCGGGCGCATCGTATGCGTCGGGTTGCTGCTGTACTTGTTTGGCGCAAGCACGTTTGCCTGGGCGAATCGCAGCTTGTGGTACATTTTGCCTCCGGAGGCGCTGTAATGGATTCATACATTGATGCATTTGCCAATGCCCGCGTGCTGATTACCGGCGGTCTAGGATTTATTGGGAGCAATCTGGCGCGGCGTCTGGTCGATATTGGCGCCAGGGTGACACTGATTGACTCGCTCATCCCTGAGTATGGCGGCAATTTATACAATATCGCCGGCATTGAGGACCGCGTGCGGGTGAATATTGCCGACGTGCGCGACGAGTACTCTATGGATTACCTGGTGCAAGGACAGGACTATCTCTTTAACCTGGCCGGTCAGACCAGTCATATGGACTCGATGCGCGATCCCTATACCGACCTGGAGATTAACTGCCGTTCGCAGATATCGATTCTGGAAGCATGCCGCAAGCACAACCAGGATATCCAGATTGTGTATGCCAGCACACGGCAGATCTACGGCAAACCCGACTATCTGCCTGTTGATGAGCGGCATCTCCTGCATCCCACCGATGTCAATGGCATCAATAAAATGGCCGGCGAGTGGTACCACATCATCTATAACAATGTGTACGGTATTCGTGCGTGCGCCCTGCGCTTGACCAATACCTACGGGCCGCGTATGCGTGTGAAGGATGCGCGCCAGACCTTCCTGGGCATCTGGATCAAGCGCTTGATCGACCGGGAGATGATCCAGGTATGGGGCGATGGAACGCAGATACGCGATTTTACCTATGTTGACGATTGCGTGGAGGCGCTCTTAATGTCGGCGGCTTCGAGCTCTGCAAAGGGGCAGATCTTCAATTTGGGCAGCGACGAAACGATTAACTTGAGCGATCTTGCGGCGCTCCTGGTTGAGATCGATGGCGGCGGCGCGTATGAAATCATTCCCTACCCGGAGGATCGCAAGCCGATCGACATCGGCGACTATTACGGCGATTATCGCCTGATCCAGGGGCGGTTGGGCTGGCGTCCGCGCGTGATATTGCGCGCCGGGCTGGAGCGCACGATAGCGTTCTATCGTGAACACCGCGACTATTACTGGTAGATGATACGGCGTAGCGTGACGCAACAACGCCGCGAACATGACCGTCACATAGGTAGTTGTACAAACAAACACTACAATATGCGCAACCCGATTATGGTCGTGAAGGAGTCTGACGGTGAATATGCCTATGTCGCGGCTTATGCGCAGCCGCACTGATAAAATGATCGCCGGCGTGTCCGGCGGAATTGGCAACTATCTGGGCATTGATTCGGTCATTGTACGAATCTGCTTTGTCTTTCTGGCGTTCCTCGGCTGGGGGCTGCTGTTATACCCTATTCTCTGGATAATTATGCCGCTGGAACCCGCTCCGGCGGATTGGCCCGGCTCCAAGCCTGACGATGATCCGAACGCCCTTTTTGTCGGCGGTGGTCGGCAGCAGGTGCGCTATGATCCAATGACCGGCGCACCACTCGATCCCGATCAAGATATCCCGATCCGCAACGTTACGCCGCCGGGTAACTCGACGGAACGGAATACCCAGCGTGGCCGCATACTGGGGATTGCGTTGCTTGGCGTAGGGGTGTTGCTGATCCTGAAGATGATATTGCCGGGCGGATTGGCTCCGTACATTCTGCCGGCGCTGTTGATCGGCTGGGGGATCTGGATGCTCCGTCGCGCGCGCTAAAACAGCAACGACATTGCGCCGTTCGCGCCTGTTGTGCAGCTTATCCGCTTTGGGCAAGCTCACGCAGGCGCGATGGATTCAGGAGAGTGATGCCGGAATGATCGATGTCGAGCAGACGGGCGGCGCGAAACTGGTTGATCACTTTTGTTACCGTCTCACGATACGCGTTGATCATTTCGGCCAGTTGTTGGTGCGTGCGTCGAGGCAGCCGTGACCGCTGGTGGCCGTCGGCGCTGTCGGCCATATCCAGCAAGAGCGATGCCAATCGGGCCGGTACTGATTTGAACGCCACTTCCTCTAGGCGGCGACTCACCATCATCTGATATTGCCCCAGGGCTTCGATCATCGCCAGCCGCAGGTCGGCCTGTTGGAGCAGGGCCTGATACAGGGCTTCACGCGGCGCCTCAATAACGCAGGATGTTTTCACTGCCTCCGCGAACGTATCATACGTTGCGCTTCCGGTTAGAACAATATGCCCGAAGATCTGCCCTGGCTCAATCACTTTCAATGTCAATACGCGCCCGCTTGAAGAAAGCAACTGTAAGCTAATCTGACCGGATTGGAGCAGGTAAAGCGATCGCGGCGGCTGGCTGGGCGTGTAGATGAAGCTATGACGCCGGAAAATCGCGATAATGCTGCGCGGCATCAGTTGTTCCCACAGCTTGTGGTATTGGCCGAATTGCTGTTCTGCCGATTGCATCGCGATACTCCTCTTGCCCTGCTTGATCGGGCATAACGCCGTCTTCAACATGTGAATATTGACGGTACGCGCGACCATTATTGCGAAACGCTTGAGATATTCTGCATACCTATTGTAGCATAAGCTTGATGAATTCTGAATATAAGCTACGCTTACGCGAGATAGTCGCGGATGTCTGCCGCAACGCTAAAGGGATCGATGCTAATGATGCTGCCGGCAAACATTTCCATCGCGCCAAAATTGACTGCGCGCGACATTGGCTTGCCGCGATCAACAATGCGCACACACACGGGCATATCGCTCCAGTCCTCGTCGGTCGAAGCGCAAGGCGGCAAATAGACGGCAAGGTTAAAGCTGTGCATCCGTTGTCCATCGATCAATGCGCGGAGGATGGCATAGACCGAGTCCCACAGCGGTTGCAGAGCTAGCCGGATGTCTTGCACCTCCGGGTCATTCCACATATCCGGTTCAAGGCGCGATGATTGCAAGATGACGACTTCCCGATCCTTGATCGGCGTAAGCGTTGCATAACCGGTGACGCCGTCAGCGACGGGAATCCCCAGATCCAGCGTGGTGTGAATAGCGCCAAGATCCGTTAAGAGATTGCTGTCGTATTGCTGGCGATACGCGATCCCGGCTTGCCGCCAGCGTTCGATCTGGCCAACAGCCATATGTTTTGACAAGATCATCTGCAAATGACCATGTATAATCGATGCTCCGGCTTTCCAGAGGCAATTCCAGGTGATCAGCGGATAGCGGCTTGTCGGATCGGCGCGATGAGCGTGGGCGATCCATCGTAGTGCATTGGCGAAATAATCGTGCAACTGGTCACGGTTGAAACATAACGGGTGGAACTCATCAAAGATCACCAGCCCATGCCAGCCGTCATATTTGGCCACGTTCGATGCTGTAACGCAATGACGCCCGCGAATGCGCCCGAACTTATCGGCAGGCGTGCTGCGCAACGGATCGCGAAACATATCGCTAGACCCGGCATAGCTTGCGATAACTTGCTCCAGTGCTGCATCGGGGTCGATGCCTGTAGAGGCGTCGGCTTCCAGCGGACGCAATGCACGGAGCGGATTGTACATCGCCGTGTCAAGCGTCAGTCGATTCGTAACCCGCACAATAGTTTGAGTGCGAACAGCATCGACGGTGTGAAACTGCTGCTCCAGCCAGGCATACATTGAGGGCGGAGGATTGGCGTATCCCGTCGAGCGTTCAACAAACAACGCCCGGTCACAACAGGCGCGGATATGCGGAGGAAGTGCGGCAATAAGCTCAGGCAAGCGGGCTATGCAGCGCTCAGTCATAGACCTCCGGGAACAACTGGCCTCAATGCCGCGCAGTATAGCCGGAGAAACAGCCATACGCAAATAGGCCTTGCGTCTGTCGCTATTATATGCTAGGATTGCCGTTCTAACGAACAGGCATCACGATCTCTGCTCGTAGATGATCGGCTCATGACAAACTGGATCACTATTCGCGGCGCTCGCGAACATAATTTGAAGAACATCGATGTTCAACTGCCTCGCGACAAACTCGTCGTCATAACAGGGCTTTCCGGATCGGGAAAAAGCTCGCTTGCCTTCGATACGATTTTTGCCGAAGGCCAACGCCGCTATGTGGAGAGTCTCTCCGCATATGCTCGTCAATTTCTCGGTCAGCTTGAAAAGCCTGATGTCGATTCCATCGAAGGCCTCTCTCCGGCGATTGCGATTGATCAAAAAGGCGTCGCTCGCAACCCTCGCAGCACGGTTGGCACCGTAACCGAAATCTACGACTATTTGCGTCTCCTCTTTGCCCGTGTCGGGCGTCCGCATTGCCCATTGTGCAATCGATCTCTAAGCAAGCAAAGCCCGCAGCAAATGATTGATGCGATTTTGCGACTCCCCGAAGGCGATCGTATCTTGCTATTGGGTTCGTTGGTGCGCGATCGCAAAGGGGAACACCAGCGATTGCTTGATGAAGTGCGGCGGCAAGGATTTGTGCGGGTTCGGATAGATGGTGAAGTACGTGAACTTGACGAGCCGATTCGACTCGAAAAATATCGCCCCCACACGATTGAAGTGGTGGTTGATCGGCTCGTCAATCGCAACCTCGACCGCACCCGTCTAGCAGATTCGGTTGAGACCGCTCTCAAACTGGGTCAAGGCGCGCTTGTTGTGCATGTGGTTGACGGTGACGATTTCCTCTTTTCTGAAAACTACGCCTGCCCGGTTCACGGGCCGATTCAAATAGGCCAGCTTGAGCCGCGCGATTTCTCCTTTAATAGCCCGCACGGCGCTTGCACGGTATGCAGTGGTCTGGGCTTGGTTCAGGAGATTGACCCAGAACTGGTCATTCCTGATCGAAACCGATCGCTGGCTGAAGGCGCTATCGTTCCCTGGCGACAGGGGAGTAAAGCCGAACAACGCTTCTACGCCGAGTTACAGGAATCGCTCGCCGAACATCTGGGTTTTTCGCTTGATACGCCTGTGCGGTTGTTGCCGCCGGAGATTGTTGGTACGCTGCTGTACGGCTCGAACGGCGATGTGTTGCCGCTGCGCTATCGTGTGCGCGGAGAATTACGTAGCGAACAAAAGCCTTTTGAAGGGGTCATTCCATGCTTGCGTCGCCGGCTGAGTGAAACCCAAAATGAACAGGAGCGCAGCCAGCTTAACCAGTATACGACACCGCGTATATGTTCGGCATGTCATGGCGCGCGCTTACGACCGGAAATCCTCGCCGTAACTGTTGCGGGTGCAACCATAGCTCAGGTTGCCGCGATGACGGTACAAGCAGCGTTGACCTGGACAACCAACTTAAGTGATGAATGTACCTCACACGCAGCAAGGAGCGCGTCGGGTTTGGAAGAGACCAATCAGCGCATGCTGCTGGATATGCTTTCGCAGCGTGAACGACTGATTGCCAGACCAATATTGAAAGAGATATGCTCCCGCCTCAGCTTTCTGATGGATGTCGGCTTGAATTACTTGCAGCTTGATCGCCCGACCTCTACGCTCAGCGGTGGTGAAGCGCAACGCATTCGTCTGGCCACGCAGGTCGGCGCCGGATTGTCCGGGGTGCTCTACGTTCTTGACGAGCCGAGCATTGGTCTGCACCCGCGGGACAATCAGCGATTGTTGCGAACGTTGTGCAACTTGCGCGAGCTGGGCAACAGTGTGCTGGTTGTTGAACATGATGAGGAAATCATTCGTGCTGCCGATTGGGTGATTGATATTGGACTAGGCGCGGGCGGCAAAGGCGGCTCGTTGGTCGCCAGCGGCCCGCTTGAGGCTATTCAAACATGTGAGCATTCGATCACCGGACAGTTCCTGAATGGCGCGCGCCGGATCGCGATTCCAAAGACCAGGCGCAAAGGCAACGGGAAGAGCCTGACAATACGTGGCGCACGTGAGCACAATCTCAAAAACATTGACGTGAGTTTGCCGTTGGGTGTGTTTATATGTTTCACAGGCGTCAGTGGCAGTGGGAAGAGCACGCTCGTTATCGAAACATTGTACGCTCGCCTGGCTCAGATACTCTACAATGCGCGCGAGCGCCCTGGTCAGCACGATGCATTGTTTGGCAGCGAACATATTGACAAAGTCATCGCAATCGATCAAGCGCCAATTGGGCGAACGCCCCGGAGCAATCCGGCGACGTATACCAAAGTGTTCGACCCGATCCGCAATCTTTTTGCCCAGACGGCTGAGGCGCGCACCCGCGGCTATGATGCCAGCCGATTCTCATTCAACGTCAAAGGTGGACGTTGCGAGTCTTGCGGTGGCGAGGGGTTGATACAAGTTGAGATGCAATTTCTTCCCGATTTGTTTATACCCTGTGAAGTATGCGGCGGAACGCGCTATAACCGTGAGACGCTGGAAGTGCGCTATCGTGGCCGGAATATCGCCGAAGTTCTTGATATGACTATCGAGGAAGCGGCTGATTTTTTTGCACGTATACCCACCATTCGTGAAAAGCTTCAGACTCTGATTGATGTCGGGCTGGGATATTTGCACCTGGGTCAGCCGGCCAATACGCTCAGCGGAGGCGAAGCGCAACGCATCAAATTGGCGAGTGAGTTATCGCGTCGAGCGACCGGGCGAACTCTCTATATTCTTGACGAACCTACGACAGGTTTGCATACCGCTGACATTGAACGCTTGCTTCTTATCCTCCAACGCCTGGTTGATGCCGGCAATACCGTGTTAGTTATTGAGCATAACCTGGATGTGATCAAATCTGCCGATTGGGTCATTGATATTGGGCCGGAGGGCGGAGATGACGGAGGTTATGTAGTAGCGGCCGGCACGCCCGAACAAGTTGCGGCGAGCGAGTCTCACACCGGCACTTATGTGCGGCGTGTGCTGAATATGGCTTCGGGTGTTCGTTGATATTTCGTCAGTGACAACCACTTGCTCTCCTGCGCCCCAAATCTGCAATCGCTAATCTCAAATGGCAGCGATGCCCAGGCAAAATCCCCCGAACCTGGAAAGATCTTCCTATGCTCTGCAATGAATGAGCAGCCGGTTACATGCTACAATACCAACAATCCTCAAGTTATAGTCGTCCTACACGCTTGTGAACCTTTCAGGTGCGGCTCCTTATGTCGCCACATACGGCGACGAGCGAAAAAAAGGCGTTCGCAGAGGCTGATTTGCATCTGACAGGTTTGATAAGGAGTTCTTATGTCCATCAACGTTGGCTTCATCGGACTCGGGACGATCGGCGAACCAATGGCGGCGACGCTGCTGCGTGCGGGGTTTACGTTAACGATTTGCGGACACAAAAATATGACTCCCGTCGAGCGGCTGCATGGCCAGGGTGCGCGAGTGGTCGCCAATTCGCGCGAAGTCGCCGCTTCTAGCGAGGTCGTGGTGGTGTGCGTTCCCGACGCGCCCCAGGTTGATGATGTCTGCCTGGGTGACGATGGCATTGTACACGGGGCGACGCCCGGCACGATCGTGGTGGATTGTAGCACCATCGCGCCTACCGAGTCGCAGCGTATCGCGGCGGCTCTGCGGGCGCGCGGCATTCTGATGCTCGATGCGCCGGTGAGCGGCGGCCCGGCGCGCGCGGCCACCGGCGAGCTGGCAATAATGGTTGGCGGTGAACCGGGCGTATTCGCGCGTGCGAAGCCGGTGCTCGACGCTCTGGGTAAGAATGTCGCTCACATCGGGCCGAACGGCATGGGCGAGGTGATCAAGTTGGCAAACAATACCATCCTGGGCAGTTTGATGATCGCTATTGCCGAGGCGTTTACGATGGCGACGAAAGCTGGCGCCGACGCGGCTGCCGCCCGCGACGTGATTATGAAATCGGCAGGGGCGAATTTCCTGCTCGATCAGTGGCTGCGCGACCGTATGCTCAAGGACAATTACGACCCCGGCTTCGCTACCGCCCTGATGCAGAAAGACCTCGGCGCAGCCCTGGAAACAGCGAAATCGCTGGGCGTGCCGATGATGATGACCGGCCTGGCCTACCAGTTGTATGAATTGGCCGAGGGCCAGGGTTATGCCGGCCAGGACTACAGCGCGGTGAGCAAGATCTACCAGGATGCCGCCGATATCACTATTGCCACCGGCAAATCGCGCAAATAGACAATCGGAGAGCGGGTCAGAGGTATGCGCGCAATGAAGAATGCCTTATCCCCATCCTCGGCTCCCCTCGTCGTTGAAGGAGTGACCCTGTATGGATCGTGCTCAACTCAGTGAAGAGCTGCGCCGGATTGTCGGGCCGCGCAGTGTTGTGGACAATCCCGACGCGCTGATGACGTATGACTCCGACGGATGCGTGATGGATTTACACGATCCGCATATCGTCGTATTGCCCTCCGCCACCGAGCAGGTCGCGGCGGTGGTCAAGCTCGCGGCGCGCGCCGGCGTGCCGGTTGTGCCGCGCGGCGCGGGGACGGGGCTGTCCGGCGGAGCGACTCCGATGCACGGCGGCATTGTGATCACGACCTCACGGATGAACAAGATCCTCGAATTCGACGCCCGCAACGAGCGGGTTCGTGTGCAGCCGGGCGTCATCAACTTCGAGCTTTCGCAATATCTCAACCAGTATGGCTATCAGTTCGCCGCCGATCCTTCATCGCAAAAGGCATGCACCATCGGCGGCAATATCGCCAACAACAGCGGCGGCCCCCATTGCATCAAGTATGGTGTCACCGGCAGCCACGTGCTCGGCCTGCAAGTCGTCCTGGCCGACGGCAGCGTCATCTGGACCGGCGACGGGACGCCCGATGCGCCCGGTTATGACCTGACCGGCATGCTGGTCGGCAGCGAGGGCACACTGGCGCTCGTCACCGAAGCGTGGCTCAAAGCTACTCGCCTGGCCGAATCAACGCGCGTGGTTATGGCGCTCTTCGATGACATCGCCGGTACTGCCGCCACCGTTTCAGCCGTGATCGCCGGCGGATTCCTGCCCGCTGCGCTGGAGGTGATGGATCGGTTGGCGATCAAGGCGGTCAACGATGCTTACAAGATGGGATTGCCCGAATCGGCGGGCGCGGCGTTGATCATCGAGGTTGATGGCGTGGATGACGGGTTGGATGAACTGCTGGCCGAGATCGTCGAGATTTGTCACCGACACGGCGCCATCGAAGTTCGTCCCGCGCGCACCGCCGCCGAGCAGACCCAGGTCTGGGCCGCGCGCAAGAATGCCTTCGGCGCAATGGGCCGCCTCGCCCCGACCTACTACCTGGTTGATACGGTGGTGCCGCGCACCCGCCTGCCCTATATGATGGAGCAGGTTCAACTGATCTCGCAAACATTCAACCTGCCGATCGCCAACGTCTTCCACGCCGGTGACGGCAATCTGCACCCGATCGTGCTCTTCGATCGCCGCGATCCCGATCAACTGCATCGCGCGCACGAGGCGGTGACTCAGGTGATGAAGCTGTCGATAGAGCAGGGCGGCGTCATCAGCGGCGAGCACGGCATCGGTATGGAAAAGCAAGATTATATGCCGCTGCTGTTCAACGACGACGACCTCGGAGCGATGGCGGCGGTTCACGAGAGCTTCGATCCAACCGATCTGATCAATCCGGGCAAGATTTTCCCGCGCAAGCAACCAGGTCATAACCTGGCAATGCAGCGCCGCGCGAAAGTCAATCTTGGTGACGAGGAGGAGAACGAGTTTGACAAAGCCACGCGCGTGATCAAGGCGCAAGGGGACAACGTATGGATTTAACAGCCCTTTCTCGGCACGTCAGTGAGAGCGTTGGCGCAGAACATGTGTTGAACGATCCTGCCGACTGCGCCCGCTACGCTCTTTGCGGCGCAACGCCAAATCTTGTCGTCACGCCCGGCAGTATTGGAGAGATGAGCCAGGTGATCGCTGCGGCGATGTCGGCCAACGCGATTGTGATTCCCTGGGGCGGCGGCACGCGTCAGGCGCAGGGCTATTCGCTCACGACCGATTCGGAAGGCCAGCGCCCCGTGCTGGTCGCGCGCACCAACCGGCTGACCCGCGTTGTCGAGCACGAACCGGCCGATCTGACGATCAAGGTCGAGACAGGCATGACGGCGACGGCATTCGATGCGCTGGTGCGACCGCATGGTCAGATGCTGCCGATCGACGCGCCGTTGCCTGACCACACAACCCTAGGCGGGATGATCGCCGCCGCCGTCGCCGGTCCGCGCCGCCTGGGCTATGGCACGTTGCGCGATCTGCTGCTGGGTGTCACCGTTGTCGAAGCCTCCGGGCGGGTGAGCAAGGCCGGCGGCACTGTTGTGAAGAATGTCAGCGGCTACGATATGATGAAGCTCTACCTGGGCAGCTACGGCACGCTGGCGATCATCGTCGAGGCAAGCTTTAAACTGATCCCCCGCCCGCGAGCGTCGGCGACGGTCTGGTGCGCATTCGAGTCGCACACAGCGGCGTTCGATCTGATCGATGTGCTGCATTCGAGCCAGCTTACGCCCGTCGCGGCAGAGTACCTTGCCCAGGCGGGCGGGGTCGATGTGCTGGGCAGGTTGGTAAATGGCTGCACAATGCCCTACGCCGTCGCGGTACGCGCCGAGGGTTTGCCCGCCGCCGTTGAGCGGCATCTGCGCGACATTCCCCAATTCGCGACGGCGGCAGGCGCCGTAGATGCTCAGATTCTGCGTGACGCCGCGCACGATTTGCTCTGGGCGCGCATCGCCGATTTGCCCCAGACGATGGAAGCGACCTCCGATGAGATGGTGATGCGACTGAGTTGCCTGCCCTCCGAGCTGGCGCGCGCCTTGCAGGATGCGGCCACGATTGCCGAGCGGCGCGATCTGCCCTTGTTGATCGATGCGCACGCGTTGAGTGGCGTGGCCTACTTGCGGGTAAGCGGCGCCAACGAGGCGTTGCAGTTCTGGCATCGCGAGATGTTGGCGCGCTGGCCCCGCCTGATCGTATTGGCCGCGCCGGCTGCAATCAGTGATGATCTGGCGCTGTGGGGCAGCGATCCGGTCGGACTGAATTTGATGCAACGGATCAAACGCGAGTTCGATCCTCGCGATATTCTCAACCCTGGTCGCTTTGTGGTTTGATAGCAAAGGAAATACTATGTGCCAGCATGAACTGGTTGATGAATTGCGCTGGATCTTTGGATCGAAAGGCGTGGTTGATCGCGACGAAGATTTGCAGACCTATGACGCCGATGGCAGCATGATCGTCGCTCACGCGCCACATATTGTTGTGTTGCCTGGTGCGCCCAGCAGTCGCGGGGACATTGCAGCTCAGGCAGCCGAAGCCGTCCGCCTGGCGCAGCGTGCGGGATTGCCCGTGGTGGCGCGCGGCGCGGGCACGGGTATCTCCGGCGGCGCAATTCCGGTACGCGGCGGCATATTGATCAGCACAGCTCGGATGGAACGCGTCGAGTCCGTTTCGCCGCGCGACCGCTGGGCCGTTGTGCAGACGGGTGTGGTTAACGCCGAATTGAGCGCGTATGTCGAGCCGCTTGGCCTTCAGTTTGCGCCCGATCCCTCGTCACAACGCGCTGCAACCATCGGCGGCAACATCGGCGAAAACGCCGGCGGGCCGCACTGCCTCAAATATGGCGTCACGACCAACCACGTGCTGGCGGTCGAGATAGTCCTGCACAATGGCGCGATCCTCTGGACCGGTGACGGCATGGTTGACGCGGCGGGTTATGACCTGACCGGGCTGATCGTCGGCAGCGAGGGCACCTTCGGCGTCGTCACTCGCGCGCGGGTCAAGCTGACCCATCTTCCCGAAGCGAATCGCGTTGTTCAAGCGCTTTTCCCGATGATGGTTGATGCCGGGGAGACGGTCAGCGCGGTGATTGCGGCGGGTTATTTGCCCACTTCGCTGGAAGTTATGGACGCCAACGCGATCCGTGCAGTCAACCAGGCCTATCGCCTGGGCTTGCCCGAAACCGCCGGTGCGGCGCTGATCATCGAGGTCGATGGCGTGGAAGATGGGCTGGACGAAATGCTAGCCGAGATTCTCGACATTTGCCGCGCGAATGGCGCTTCTGAACTACGCCCGGCCCGCACGCCCGAAGAACAGGCGCGTGTCTGGGCGGCGCGTAAGTCGGTCGCGGGTGCGATTGGGCGGTTGGCGCCAGCCTACTATATGGTCGATACCGTGGTGCCGCGCACCCGCCTGCCGCGTATGATGGAAGAAGTTGAGCGCTTGAGCCGCGAATATAGCCTCGATGTCGTAAACGTGTTTCACGCCGGCGACGGCAACTTGCACCCGCTGGTGCTCTATGACCCCCGTGACGCCGATCAGTATCGCCGGGCGCACGATATCGCGGCGAATGTCCTTAAGCTGAGCATTGAGGAAGGCGGCGTGATCAGCGGCGAGCATGGCATCGGCGTTGAGAAGCAAGAATACATCGGCCTGATGCTGAGCCAGTCCGATCTCCAGGCTCACGCGACGCTCTACGCGATCTTCAATCCCAATCATCGCTTCAATCCGGCCAAAATGTTCCCGCCCGCCGTCGATCCGCTCGATCTGGCCGAACAGCGCCGCGTACGCATTGCCGCCAGCGTCGGGAGCAGCGATCTCGGACAGCTTGAGGCGACACTGAAGGAGATCGTCGGCGCAGAGGCGCTCTGTTCCGGCGGGGCGGCGATGGATTACACGATCCAGGGCCATATCCCGCGATATGTCGTCCTGCCGGCGAACGTCGAGCAGCTTGCTGCAGTAATGGCTGCTTGCCACTATGCTGGGGCGGTCGTCATACCCTGGGGCGGTGGGACGAAGCAGAATCGCGGGTATTTGCGCAGCGTGCCCGATGTGGTTGTAGCGACTCGCCGCCTGACGGGTGTGACTCGTTATGAGCCGGAAGACCTGACGATTGGCATCGGCGCCGGCGCGACCCTGGCTGAACTCCAGGCAATTCTGGCAGAGCACGGCCAGATGCTGCCTCTGGATGCGCCGCAGCCTGAACAGGCCACGATCGGCGGACTGGTTGCCACAGCCGCCGATGGTCCACGCCGATTGGGCTATGGCACGTTGCGCGACCTCGTGCTCGGTATGATTGTGGTGGAGGTAGACGGAACGATCTTGCACGTTGGAGCGCAGGTGGTCAAGAATGTCACCGGCTACGATTTGACCAAACTCTTCCTGGGTAGCTACGGAACGCTGGGTATCATTGCCGGCGTCAGCCTGCGTACATTGCCTCGGTCACGCGGCGGGTCAACCCTGGTGCTCGACTTCGAGCAGCATGACGCGGCGCTGGCGCTACTCGACGATCTGGCGGCGTCGACGCTCAACCCGACTGCCGTCGAATGCCTCGCCGAATCGGCGACGCTTCCGATGATCACCCTGGCGATACGTGTGGAGGGATCTCCCGCTGCGTGCGATCGCCACATGCGCGAATTGCGCTACCTGGCCGTTTGTCACAGCGCGGCTGACGTTCGCGAGTTGCACGGCGAAGAGCAGACGGCGTTCTGGGCGCAGGTCGCCGACGTTGTTGCGGGCGAACTTGCCCACGCAAATGCCGCGTTACTGCGCGTTGCCGTCCCGCCCTCAGAGCTTGGTGCAGTGCTCGACGACCTGCTGGCGTGCGCCGCCGTCGAGCGTTTAAGTGCGCGCGCGCTCAACGGCGTGGTGTATGCTCACGTGCATGGCGCCGATACCAATCTGCACAAATTGCAGACGCACCTGGTTGAACGCTGGCGCCATGCCCACGTGCTCGCCTGCGATCCGGATATTGCGGCTGACCTGCCGATCTGGGGCGCAACGCCCGCTGGGATCGATTTGATGCGTGCGATCAAACAATCATTTGACCCGCTGGACAAACTTAATCCAGGCCGATATATCGTTTAGTAGGAGCGAAAGGCGATTTGATCTACCTTCATCTCGCACGGTTGAAAGGATATTGTGTGCATGACCACCGAGACCAGCAAGCCACGGGGTAACGTGAGCGATATTCCGCTGATTGGGTTCAGCGGTAAAGATAAGCCGAGTTCCGACGTTATCAACACCTGCGTTCACTGCGGGTTGTGTCTTTCGTCGTGCCCGACCTATCGTGAGACCGGACTGGAAATGGCCTCGCCGCGCGGTCGCATCTACTTGATGAAAGCGGTTGACGACGGGCGCATCAGCATCGACAGCGAGGTCTTCCAGGAGCAGATGGGGTTGTGTCTGAACTGCCGCGCCTGCGAGGCAATCTGTCCGAGCGGCGTGCAATACGGCGCGATTCTCGAAGCGAGCCGGGCGCAGATCGAACAGCGTCGCCAGGGAACGCAAGCGAAACCTGAAGCCGAGCCAACGACTGCGGTTGAAGCGACGCCGGCTATCGAACCGCGCCCCTGGTGGCAGCAAGCGTTGCGCTTCGCCGTCTTCAAAGCCATATTCAAAGATATGCGCCTGTTCCGCGCTTTCTCGGCGTCAATGGCGCTGTATCAACGCAGCGGCGTTCAGTCACTCGTCCGCAAAACCGGCATTCTGAAACTGATGGGCCTGGATGAAACCGAAACGATGCTGCCGGCGATCAGTTCGACGTTCACTGTACCTCAAGGCCAGATCTACCCGGCCGAAGGTCAGCGGCGCTACGCAGTCGCTATGCTCACTGGCTGCATTATGAGCACTGCCTTCGCTGAGGTGCATCATGCAACCATTCGGGTTTTGCAAAAGAACGGCTGCGAGGTCATCCTGCCGCCGGATCAGGGCTGTTGCGGCGCGTTGCACACCCACAGCGGCGATCTCGATGGCGGGCGCGAGTTGGCGCGACGCAATATCGAAGCCTTTGAAGGGCTGGGCGTAGACACAATCATTTCTAATGCGGCCGGCTGCGGTAGTACACTCAAGGAATACGATCATCTGCTGCATGACGACCCAGCATGGCGCGAACGCGCTGCAGCGTTCACCGCAAAGGTCAAGGATATTCACCAATTCCTGGCGGAAATTAAACTCAACCGCGAAGCTTTGGGGCCGTTGCCGATCCAGGTGACTTATCAGGAGCCGTGCCACCTGGCCCATGCCCAGCGCATCACCGCCCAGCCGCGGACGCTGCTAAAGGCGATTCCCAAACTGGAGCTGCGCGAGATGCACGAAAGCTCGTTGTGCTGCGGCAGCGCCGGAGTCTACAACATCACCCAACCGGATATGGCCCGCCAGTTGGGCGTGCGCAAGGTTGACAACGCGCTGGCGACCGGCGTGCACGTGATCGCCACCGGCAACCCCGGCTGTGCGCTGCAACTGGCGAGCGAACTCCGCCGCCGTGGCGAAGAAGTGCAGGTGCGGTATATCGTCGAATTGCTCGACGAGTCCTATCGCAACAGCGGCTCACGGTGAGGCGGTATAGATAAATCAGTTAGAGGTCGTACAATGTGGCTGTAGGACTGGCAGTCCTCGATTGTCTATTCTTAGGCTGATCTCTCTATATGTCGATCTCAACTGCGAAGGGATTGCACGGCAACTTGAGAATCCGTAGAATTGGGGTGTATGCCTGTCGATTTAGATGTGAGGAGGACAATGATGTTCAAACGCATTCTCTTGGCTATCGACGGCTCGCCAGTTGTCGAGCGTGAAGTTCTCTACGCCGGGCATCTCGCCCGCGTCGAGGGAGCGGAAATTACTGTATTGCATGCCTACGAACCGCCCGATCGCTATCATGGGTATGAAGGCTATGAAAGCCTGGCTGAACAATATCGGGCTGTCGCCCAGTCCCTGGTTGACGAGATCGTGAACGAATTGCGGAGCGACGGCGTGGAAGCGCAAGGGGAACTGCGCGCCGGCGCGGCGGCGGAAGTGATTATTAACACTGCGAACGAATACGATATCGATCTTATTATTATGGGAACGCGCGGTAGCAGTAATCTGAGAGATATTCTCGGCAGCGTCAGTATGCAAGTCCTCCGTTTCGCCCGTTGTCCGGTGCTCGAAATCCCTTAGATGCAAGCTGGCGCCGGATTCGGCTCAAGAGTCGGGTTATTAGACCTGACAGGTTTTAAAAACCTGTCAGGTCTATGTGTAAGCCCTCTAACCCAACAGTGATTGATGACAAACGCCTTGCTTTGTACCAACCTGATCGGAGCGTGCTATAATAGCCGAAATCGCTGTTTACAGCATCAATTCTATGGTATCGCCATCAGCAAAGATACAAGGTAATGCCTACGGTTACCGTTCGTGATATTCTTCGTCTGGCTTTGCCTGCCGGAACAAGAGTGGTCGCCGGCGTCTCCGGTCTCACCCATCAATCTACTTGGGTCGCAATGTTGCGCGCCACACAGCCGGCCTTTGCCGAGCTTCGCGGCGGTGAAATCGTCCTTTTATCAGTCGCCGCCGCCCGCACGCTAGATCCGGGGCTGACGCTCCAGACGTTGGTACGGCGTCTCTCGTTGGCGCCGGTGCCCGTCGCTGCCGTGGTCGCCCTTGGCACAGTTACGTCCGAAGACGCCCAGGTCGCTGAACGAGCGCGCCTCCCGCTGCTCCAACTTCCCAACGACAGCGATTTGCGCGAAGTCGAGCGCGAGATCTCACGCCTATTCGGCGATTATGAAGCGCAACAAGAACGCCGCGCGGCGCAACTCTACAACTTGCTGACCCAACGTTCTCTGTCCGGCGATGGCATACGCGGATTACTCAACACGCTGTTTGAATACACCGGTCAGGGGGTGGCATGCTATGCGTCAAACGGCGAATTGCGCGAGTTGCGCGCCCAGGGTTCGACCAAGATTGCGCTAAAAACGCTGCGCCCAACCAGCGACGGCGACAGCTCGTTGCCCAATCAGCAAATCTGGGTGGAAACTATCGGTTCGACCGAGTACCCGGCGGGGTATTTGGCGCTGGCCGGAGCATCTCTGGACGCGTGGGATCGGTTGGCAGCGGCGCGTGGCGCCGCTGCGCTTGCCCTGGAGTTTGCGAAAGAGTATGCCGTCCAGGCGGCTGAAGAGCGTCTGCGCGGCGACTTTCTGTCCAGCGTCCTGGCAGCCGGATCGGCGAACGAGATAGCCAACCTCTTGCGGCGTGGCGAAGAGCTAGGCTACAACCTGGCATTGCCGCACGTAGCGCTGCTGTGCCAACCAGAAGATGTCAACCAGACCGAACTTGAGCGCATTCTCAGCAACCTGCAAAGCGAGATCAACCGACGCGGCGTTGCGGCGCCGTTAACCCGTCGCGAAAGCACCGTGTTGTGCATGCTGCCGGTGAGCGATTCTGCATTGCCACCGCGTGAGCTTGCCGAAGTGCTCCGCGAGCGCCTCAATCACGATCATCCGGGGATTGCGCTGGCGCTGGGACGCCCTGCGGCAGAGTTGTCCGAATGGCGACGTGCGCTTGAAGAAGCCGATCAAGCGCTCAGTCTGGGGCGAGAACTGTTTGGCCCGGAACGAGTGCTGGCGTTTAGTGACCTCGGCGTCTATCGATTGCTGGTGCTTTTGCGTGATGCGCCCGAATTATGGTCATTCTACCGCGAGACTCTCTCGAAACTGGCCGCCTATGATCAAAAGCAAGGTGGTGAGCTGTTTAGAACGCTCGAAGCATATTTCAACCACCTGGGCAACTTGCGCGCCACTTCGGAGTCGCTGCATGTGCATCGCAATACGTTGCTCTATCGATTGGAGCGCATCAAACAAATTAGTGGCTTCGACTTGAATAACGCCGAAGAATTTTTTGCCATCTGGCTGGCGGTGCGCGCGCACCGGGTGTTACGCACGATGCAAGAGGTATAGACGCTGTAATACCATCTGAGATTGCAGCGTTTAGATAGGACTGGCAGCCCTCGATTATGGTCTGATCTCTATATACAAGTTATACTGGCAGATCTAAAGGTCGGGTGGCGGTTGTTCGATGAATTGGCAACGGCTGCACGGCCTTTCGATTTCTCCAAAGGCGACGCCGATAACCATTCGGCGTGGATTGCTCCTACCAGCTCTCTCTTGCCGCGTCGCCTGATACTCAGGTATAATGCGCGGGAGAGCGCCGATACGGCAAGATTTATATTGGCTTGCCCGAGGCTTTCGTTTAAGGAGATAGCATCAATGCTCAATTGGATAAAAAAATTGGTTGGAGATGGCAACGAAAAAGCGGCACGCCAGTTTCAACCGATAGTCGATAAAATCAACCAGCTAGAACCGGAAATTCAACAACTCTCAGATGATCAACTCCGCGAGAAAACCAACGAGTTTCGCGCCCGCCTGGATGAAGGCGAGAAGCTTGATGATCTGCTTCCCGAAGCTTTCGCCGCTGTGCGCGAAGTGTCCCGACGAGTTTTAGGGCAACGCCATTACGATGTGCAGTTGATCGGCGGCATCGTCTTGCATCATGGCAAAATTGCCGAGATGAAGACCGGCGAAGGCAAAACCCTGGTCGCGACACTGCCGTTGTATCTGAATGCCCTTGAAGGCAAAGGTTGCCACCTGGTGACAGTTAACGACTATCTGGCCAAAGTCGGCGCGGGCTGGATGGGGCCGATCTACCATTTTCTTGGCCTGTCGGTCGGTTTTATTGCCCACGACTTCAGCGCCCTGTTTGACCCTGACTATATCGATCCCAAAGCCAACCCGGAAGACCAGCGTCTGGTGCATTGGCGGCCTTGTCCCCGCCGCGAGGCATACCACGCCGACATCACCTATGGAACCAACAACGAGTTTGGCTTTGATTATCTGCGCGATAACATGGCCCTGGAGTTGGCTCAGTTGTCGCAACGCGATCTGCATTTCGCCATCATCGACGAAGTTGACAATATCTTGATCGACGAAGCGCGCACGCCGCTGATTATCAGCGGTCCGACCAAGCGGAATAGCGAACAATATCAGCGCGTGTCGCGGTTGGTGCCGAATCTCAAGCCCAGCTCGGTAACGCCCAAAGAAGTCAAAGATGGCGCTGAGCCGGATGGCGATTTCCTGGTCGAAGTACGCACCAAGAGCATCACGCTGACCGACCAGGGCATTGAGCGCCTGGAGAAATTGTTGGGCATCGCCGAAGATGAAAGCCTCTATGATCCGCAGTATTACGAACTGACGCACTACGTCGAAAACGCCCTCAAAGCCCAGTTCATCTTCCAGCGAGACAAAGATTATATGGTGACGACCGAAGACGAGGTTGTGATCATCGACGAATTCACCGGACGGCCAATGCCAGGGCGGCGCTGGGGCGACGGTCTGCACCAGGCGGTTGAAGCCAAAGAGCGCGTGCCGATCCGCAATGAGAATGTCACTCTGGCAACCATCACTTTCCAGAATTACTTCCGTATGTATGCCAAGATTGCCGGTATGACCGGTACGGCTTTCACCGAGCGTGAAGAATTCACCAAGATCTATAATCTCGACGTCATGATGATACCCACGAATAAGCCGATGATCCGGAATGATATGCCAGACCAGATCTATCGTTCCGAGCAGGCCAAATTTCATGCGGTAGTGCGCGAGGTCGCCGAGATGATCGAGCAGGGTCGCCCGGTTTTGATCGGTACAACATCCGTCGAAACATCGGAACGCCTGAGCAACCTGCTTTCGCGCACGAACATCCGTCACAGCGTGCTGAATGCAAAGCAGCACGAGCGCGAGGCTACTATCGTTACTCAAGCAGGGCGCGGCGGCGCCGTTACTGTAGCGACAAATATGGCTGGTCGCGGAACCGACATCTTGTTAGGCGGCAATCCCGATGGTCTGGTTGACGATATTCTGCAACGCCAGGGCATTGCGTTCGAGGAGGCAACGCCGGAACAAAAACGAGCTGCGGTTGAAGAGGCCCGCCAGCAGACCGCCGCCGAACGGGAGTTGGTTCAGAAACGCGGCGGCTTGCATATTATCGGCACCGAGCGTCACGAAGCGCGCCGTATCGATAACCAGTTGCGTGGTCGTGCAGGACGCCAGGGCGACCCTGGTTCGTCGCGCTTCTATCTCTCGATGGAAGATGAACTGATGCGCCGGTTTGGTCCGATGGATCGTATCAAGAACATTATGGGTCGGCTGGGGGTCGAGGAGGATATGCCGATCGAGGCGGGCTTGCTCGACAGGTCGATTGAAGGCGCGCAGACGCGGGTTGAAGGCTACAACTTCGACATTCGTAAGCACACCGTCGAATTTGACGATGTGATGAACAAACAACGCCAGATCATCTACGCCGACCGGCGGGCGATCCTGGAGGGCCAGGATATGCACGACCGCGTGCTGGAGTTGATCGGCGAGGAAATCGCCGCCCTGGTTGACCAGCACCTGCCGGCGGAAGACTCGGATATGTGGGATTTAGAGGCGCTACTCCGCGCCATTCGGCGGATGGATCCGCTGCTGCCGGCGACGTTCACTGCCGCAGAGTCGAGCGACAAGGATCGCGATGAGATCGAAAGCATGCTCGTTGACCGGGTCGAAGAGGCGTACGAAGAACGCGAACAGGCTATCAGCACCGAGCAGATGCGCTTTGTCGAGCGTCGCATGATGCTGGGCGCGATTGATCGCCAGTGGGTTGACTACCTCACGGCGATGGATGATCTGCGCCAGTCGATCCTCCTCCAGGCCTTTGCCCAGCGTGACCCGCTGGTGGAGTTTAAACGCCAGTCGTTCGAGATGTTTGATGAACTGAAGGACAACATTACCCGCGACATTGTCTATCAGATCATCCCGGCGTCGTTCCAGTATGAAGAATACCTGCGAAGAATCGAAGCCGAGCAGCAACAGCGCCTTGCGGCGGCCCAGCGCGCCGGCGGCAGCAGCGAAGAGCAGTCGCGCGCGTCACGCACAGTGCGCAAGACGATAGATATCGGTCGCAATGATCTTTGTCCATGCGGGAGTGGCAAGAAGTTTAAACATTGCCATATGGGGCGCGAAGAAGAGATTATGCACCTGCTTCAACCCGGCGTGGCTGCACAACCCGGTTTAGCGGCGACGCCCGTCGATGGCGATTCGGGCAGCGTCGCCGTTGCAACCCCAGCGCCGCCCAAAGCAAAATCGACGCAAGTGGCGCGCGGTCGAGCAGCGCCGCCGGCGGCCAAGCCGAAGAAGACGGGCGGTAACGGCAAAGCTGCGCCGGTTGCACGTGGAAAGCCCAAACGAAAATAGTCGGCAGCCCTGGCTCTATTGAGCAGACAAAAAACATGCTGCGCCGTGTGCATCAGCCGGCTGATGCGCACGGCGTCGTCGTTCACAATGCTCGTGACGAAATAGGTTCTCTTGCCGTTAGAAACAACACCTATGGAACTACATATAGCATGTCTCATTCAGGCTTGCCAAGATATCGGGCTCGAGTATCAATTTCTGGATCGTGAGCATAATTTTGTTCGCATCTGGATCAACAACGATCCTCTTTATTTTCAACTCAACAAAACGCCATTCAACTCGGCAGTTATGGCAAGCATCTGCATAGACAAAGAGCATACATACAGGCTGTTTCAAGATGCTATTCGTATGCCCAAAACCATTGGTTTCCTCGATTACAACACAGTCTCCCGATACCAAAAATATCTTACCTTCACATCTCTGGGAGCCATAACAACAGAAATCGAAAAGGAGCTTGCGTACCCGGTTATTGTCAAAAAGAACAAAGGCGGACTCGGCGTCAATGTGTTTATGTGCCAGAATAGAGCTGAAGCGCACCAGGCATTAAACGTCATCTTTGACAGGAATTCTTCTGATTACGATTATGTAGCGCTCGTTCAGGAATACCTGCCATTTGCGAAAGAATTCAGGCTGGTGTGTTTTCGCGGCGAAGCGATGCTGGCGTATGAACGCATATCTGGAAGCGCAGCATTCAACGCACGATACTGGGAATCTGAGCATAGCAGCACGAGACACATAACAGACCAGAACATTATTGATGATCTGGTCGAATTTGTTTGCCCTGCTATGGGCATTAAAGGTCTGGAATTTATTGGCTTTGACATCGTACTGGCAAAAGATGGAAACTATTATTTGTTAGAACTCAATTCCGGCCCTAGATTCGATCATTTCATACAATGCAACGGAACGGAAGCAGTGGTGGAAATGTACAGAAGGATCTTGAATAACGTTGGTGATGAAGTCAGATAGAAACAACGCTCGCATCTCAGAACTGCTGAATCTGCCAAAATTCGGCTATGGCATTGGTCTGCACCGAATGAGCTGGATTTGTTCTGACATCTTGCACACACCATGGATGGCAAATCTTGATGCGATAAAGATTACCGGTTCCAACGGCAAAGGCAGCGTATGTGCGATGAGCGCCGCTATATGCGAGGCGCTGGGCATTCGTTATGGTTTATATACCTCGCCGCACATCCTGCAATTCAATGAAAGAATTGTTGTCAACGGTCACGCTATTAGCGATGCAGAGCTTGTAGAAGCGATACAGTGGTTTGTCTCTCAGAAAGACGATTACCTTAGCCTCTACCCTAAGGACATTATCGGCGCTTTTGAAGCATTCACTTCGGTAGCGTTATATCATTTTTATAAAATTCAACCGCAACTGGTCATTGCTGAGGCAGGTATCGGCGGGCGTTTTGATTCGACCAGGATTATTCCAGGACGTTTTGTTGGTTTGACCTCCGTCGATCTGGAGCATACCAAATTATTAGGCGACACGTTAGAACACATTGCGTATGACAAAGCGGATATGTGCCCGGACTGCGGGACGCTGATCGTCGGAAAGGTTGACAACGAGATCCTCAGAAGGCTCAAATCTTATGCTTCGTTGCGCAATATACGCCTGATCAGCGTCCAGGATCTCTGTCACATTGAAAACGTCGCCTTGGAACGTTCGGGGATGCGTGTTGACGTCACTGTAGACGATCTGTCGTTCAAAGATCTCTATATAGCGCTGCAAGGACGTCACCAAATCAGCAATGCCGCGACTGCAATGATGTTGGTCTATGAATGGTCGCGAAAACATCTTCCACAACTCTCAAAGAGTCAATTTATGGAAGGCGTTCACAATGGTTTGGCATCGGTCGTCTGGCCAGGCCGTTTTCAGAAAATTTCCGTTAGTCCCGATGTGTTTATCGATGTTGGACACACGCCTGATGCGATTGACAGCTTGATTGCCACCGTCAGGGCTGTAAATAACGGCCAACCCGTCGTTCTCGTTACCGGCGTTTCCTACGACAAAGAAGCCGAGTTGATAGTGTCAAAACTCACGGCCATCGCCGATGCTGTGATTTGTACCAGGGCATATCACAAGGGTCGATCGGTTAAGGAAATCAGCGCTATTGCCAAACGACAACGCCCTCGGCTGCCCATATTTGAAGCGGCGACAATCGAGGAGGCGGTTCACCTTGCCAAACAGTATGCAACAGATCATAGCATGGCCGTCGTTATTGCTGGAGGCCTATTTCTGGCTATCGAAGCTAAGGAAGCGCTAAACGGCAACGATCCTCAGAATTTGCAGTTTTTCTAGCGATCGCGCCCAACGGGATCGTGCGTGAGACGCGAAAACACATTGCGGTTGCTTCAATACAACTCACCCACATCGTTCAAACCTTCACGGCAGAGAAGATAAAACGATTGACGCAAAAGAGATACGTACCAGCATCGCTCAGACGGCGAAGATCATCGAGCCATTCGGTCGCTTCCGACGGTTCTACCACACCTTGTTCCTGCGCATAGTGCGTGATCCATCCAGCCATCCCTGCTGAAAAATTGTCCGGCGCATAGCCGGTATTCAGTATGGGCAGCGCTTCGAGCCGGATCGCCGCAAAACCCTGTTCTCGCAGCAACAAGCCGAGGCGTGCCGGGAGGTGCGGACTCGGTACAACAGAATCCCATGCCGCCAACATCTTGTGCGTCAATGCATCATTCGAACTATGGAAGAGAACGCTTCGCCAATCGGTTTCGATGATTACAACGCGACCGCCGGGCTTGAGTGCGTTATAGATCGCAGCAAGCGCATGCGGCACATCGCGCACATAAAGCAAGACCTGTGTGCACGTCGCTGCGTCGAAGTGTGAACGCTCGTCAGCTATATCCTCTACGCCGCGTTCATACAGTGAGACCTGCGTTAACCCTTCGCAGCGCCGCCGCGCCAGGGCCAGCATATGCGGGCTGACATCGATTCCCGTCA
The DNA here is from genome assembly GCA_028282325.1 of Chloroflexaceae bacterium. Classification (GTDB taxonomy): domain Bacteria; phylum Chloroflexota; class Chloroflexia; order Chloroflexales; family Chloroflexaceae; genus JANQID01. The sequence continues at coordinate 81,048 of JANQID010000052.1, forward strand.
CATGCCCGCCAGAGCCGACCGTACGAGCAATATCGTTGACCAACAGCCCTGGGCCGCAGCCAACATCAAGCACGTGCTCGCCTGTTTTTGGATCAAGCGCCTCCAGCGTGCGAATCCGCTGGCGTGCCATCTCAGGCGTCAAATATATGCGCTCGGTTTCTTGCGCTGCACGCTCGTCATACACAACCACCTCTTCGCCTCCTTGCCCTGTCGCGTGTCCATAGGCCCGCTTGCTATCTTGCTATACGCCCAAGTATACCAAACCATATTGGAGACACCGCATGGGGTCATTCTGAGCGCAGCGAAGAATCTCAGATTCCCCCAACGCCGAGCCCCTTCACGCTGCCGGCGGCTTCGTTCAGGGTGCCATGCGGCATGGGTAGCATCGCTTGGTATATACGCACGGTTCGACGGGATCGTCAAACTTTGGCAGACAAACAGTGATATAGCAATCCTACCGCAATCTTTACGACTGCGGTAGGATTGCTATACCTTACAAATTCGAATACGAGGAATTATTGTCAATTCATTCAGAATTCCTTATAATATTGAATTAATAGAAATGCTGGATCTTCCTCCGCCCAGATCAAGCTTATGACATTTCGAATATGGAATGCAGTAGTGCAGAACCCATCCTCAACGGCAGTATGACATCTCAATCGAATGGAGGCATTCAATGGAACCGATCACATGGCTATTACTTGCAGGCGGTGCTGTTGGAGCGGCGGCAGTTTGGTATAGCTGGAAACGTCGCAATGAAGCGAAGAACAAACAATAAGTTGAGAGCGTACCTTCATAATCGCGTGAGATCCAGCACAACGCCCGTCACGCTCAATCACGTACGCTATTCCGGCTGCCCGTCACATACAAGATATGTGACGGGCTTGTATTTCTACCTGACAATACTTGCTTCCACAGCTTGACGAAGTGCGATCACCGTTGTATCTTCAATCTGTGCATAGCTCACGTTCCCGCAGCCAGTCCCCTGTAACCATAGCCTGAATTGCCAGAGGTTATTATGCGTACCAAAGACGAGTGGAAACAGATTCTCGAAGAGACTCTACCGCCGAAGGAAGAGCACGTTGCGCGTAATCGTGCGATCACTGCTTACTATGCAAAATGGTATTTACAGAAGCCTGACCTGCTCAAGTGGGCTGGGATGGCGTCGTTTGCTTCGTTCCAGGTGGGCGTCGGGCTTGCACTAGCCGCGATGCTTGCAGCGCCGGATATGATGATTACGACCGCACAGCCGGACAAGGAAGAAAATATTCTGGATCTGGCGCTCAAGCTCCCCGGTCTGGCACTCAATGTATTCTTCAGCATTCCGGTCGCGCTTCACGACGCCGCCACGCGCGAGTTGCTGCGCAACGATCTGGATCTAATCAAGCTGGGTAATGACGAAATTTTTAACGACATTGGATGGGCGCATTTGGCATATATCGAGGAAGGACTCGACGCTATCAAAGCCAATGCGTCGGAGCATGAACGCGAGTATATGTTACGCGGCTTTCAGATAATTGACGAAGGCGCGAAAATGCTTGACGATCCGGAGAAACGCGCAGCAGGAGAAAAGCAGATCTTCGAAGGCAACATTTCCTTGCTTCGGCAAGAACAACTGCAAACGCTACCGCCCATTTTCGCGCGCGTGACGATGCTGGGCCGCGTTTTCTCCTCTGTAGGCAGTATGCTTGACTTTGCCAGCGCCGGTTTCGGCAGCGGGGGACGTGTATCCTCGTTCAGCTTCCACTTCGGCAACCTGACGGTGATCGCTGGTATGCGGAGTATTACCAACGCCGAGGATCGGTGGGAATGGATCGAGCAAGATATGCTGCCTGCATGGAAACAGGTGGAGGCGTCATTCGCTGAGGGATCAGGGCTGCACCGTCGGCTGGTTGCGATGGCCAACCAGGAACCGGCGCCGCTGCATCAGGTTGCCGATCTGATGAATACGCTATATCCAGTATTAGGTATGAAGGCCAATCCGTTTGCGCCTGTGAGGGCATAACAGAGTCGCTGCCGTAACACAATCGGGCACATCAGCGTCGGGCGCTCATACCAATATGCAGCGCCCGTTGCACTTGATGTGGGCAAACGAAACGCACGGCAATTATGCTTCCTCAATGCGATGCCCCTTAAGCGCGACCACAACTTGCCACTGGCTGGCTTCTTCAAATGGCACGGGCGGCATAATTGCGTCACCGAAAATGCTGTGCGGCTGTAATCCAACCGCCCGTATGAGTGCGGCCAGTTCGGGAAAGCCATACAAACGAATACGATCGCCGGGATGGTGTATATCGAGACCCTGCGCCGGATCAAGATAGCGATAATTCATCACTAACGTTGCATCGCGCGGCTCGAAATGCGCCTGGCGCAAGACATATCCCTGGCTAATCTGATGCCAACCGGCGCGAAATTCGCGTAGGTAGGACTCGATCTGATAGGGATTCAGGCACTGGAGCAACAAGCGACCGCCTGGAGCCAGCGCCCGCGCCGCACCGTCCAGCACTGCCTGGTTCGCGGCGTCATCAAAAAAACCAATGCTGCTGTTCATCACCAACACTGCGTCGAAGCGCTCTGCATAGGTCAAAGCGCGCATATCGCCGACAACAAAGTTCGCGTTGGCTCCGATCTCGGCGGCGCGGCGGCGGGCGTGTTTCACCAACGACTCAACGGCATCCAGCCCTTCGACAGTATATCCGCGGTGCGCCAGCTCGATGGCATGGCGTCCCCCTCCGCAAGCCAGATCGAGGATGGTCTCCACGCCGGAGAGCGCCAGCGCCTGCTCGATGAAATCAACTTCCTGTCGAGTGAGATCGTCGGCATACGCCTGATAGTGGGCGAATTCGTGGATTTGAAACAGCTCTTCCCACCAATCGCGCAGCGCCTGTTCGGTCATAGTATGATTGTCTGTCATCACAGAATGAGTTCCTGCATTCACGGCATCCGCCGCACCCGATGAGCACTTAATGTGGCGCGGTATCGGGCAATTGCAGCCTTCCCCTTGAACTTCATACGCGCATAAGCTTTACCGGTGCAATGACACGTTGCATTATAGCACAGCGCTCATAGACATAATCAGACAGTCGTACACACGCTAATAGGTAGTAGATACCAAACGATGCTACCCATGCCGCATGTCACCCTGAACAGCGCCGCAGGCAGCGTGAAGGGTCTCGGCGTTGTGGGAATCTGAGATTCTTCGCTGCGCTCAGAATGACACTATGCGGTGTCTTCCATATTGTTTGGTAGAAACCCTGGCAAGTCCGCTATTTGTTCAAAACATCCAACGTTTCTTTAACAAATTTGTGCAATCCTGACGTAGCGTGAGTACGCCGATTCCTTGTAAGATGATATGCAGCACATAAGCTTTATAAAGATACATTGCGCGACCAAGTATATGTCGATAGCCGAGTTTGTTCGTTCGAACGAACCGTCGGTCTATGATTGTTTCAGGCACAGCGATGTGTGAACGAGCCCAGCCCAGCCGTCGACTTCATACTGCTTACAAACGTCATCATATATTTTCGCATCGTTTGGCACACATGTACCTTTCTGAAAAGCCCAATCTAAGGAGGCGCTCTTCATGGCAATGACACCAAAAGGCGTGCTGGACCTCATCAAAGAGAAGGATATCAAAATGGTGGATGTTCGGTTCACCGATATGCCTGGCACCTGGCAACACTTCTCTCTTCCGGCAAACGTATTGAGTGAAAGTGATTTTACTGACGGTCTCGGTTTCGATGGCTCGTCCATCCGCGGCTTTCAGGCGATCAACGAAAGCGATATGTTGGTCTTTCCTGATCCCGATACGGCCTTTGTTGACCCGATGCTCAAGATCCCCACTCTTGCGATCTATTGCGATATCCGCGATCCGCTGACGGGCGAGCCGTATTCGCGCGATCCGCGCAACATCGCACGCAAGGCCGAGTCCTATCTCTCATCAACGGGGATCGCCGATACCGCCTTCTTCGGGCCGGAAGCCGAATTTTTCCTCTTCACCGACATCCGCTTCGATCAGAACAGCTACAGCGGCTACTACTTCATCGATAGCGATGAGGCAATTTGGAATAGCGGCAAGGATATGAATGGCCAGAACAAAGGCTATCGCCCACGTCATAAGGAAGGCTATTTCCCCGTGCCGCCGCTTGACTCGCTGCAAGATGTGCGATCGCAAATCGTGCTCAATATGATGGAAGCGGGTATCGACATCGAAGTGCACCACCACGAAGTGGCCACCGCAGGTCAATGTGAAATCGATATGCGCTTCAAACCGCTGGTGCAGATGGCCGACCAGGTGATGCTCTACAAGTACATTGTCAAGAACACGGCGCAGCAGCTTGGCTACACGGCTACGTTTATGCCCAAGCCGCTCTTCGGTGACAATGGTAGCGGTATGCACACCCACCAGAGCCTGTGGAAGAATGGCGAACCGCTGTTCTTTGACGAGAGCAAGTACGCGTTGTTGTCCGATATGGCCCGTTACTACATCGGCGGTATTCTCAAGCACGCCCCGACGCTGTTGGCTTTTGCGGCGCCGACGACAAACAGCTATCGCCGTCTGGTGCCCGGTTTTGAAGCGCCGATCAACCTGGTCTATTCACAACGCAACCGTTCGGCGGCGGTACGTATTCCGACCTATTCGTCATCGCCCAAGGCCCGCCGCATCGAGTTCCGTGCGCCCGACGCAATGGCCAATCCGTATCTGGCATTTGCCGCGATGCTGATGGCCGGTCTCGACGGCATTATCAACAAGATCGAGCCGCCGCCTCCTCTGGATGTGGACATCTACGAATTGACGGCGGAGGAGAAGGCCGGCGTCCACGGCACGCCCGGCTCGCTTGCCGAAGCGCTCGATGCCCTGGAAGAAGACAACGCGTTCTTGTTGCGCGGCGATGTCTTCACCGAAGACGTGGTCAGCACCTATCTCGACTACAAGCGGGTTGAGGCGACGCAGTTGGCGTTGCGTCCACATCCGTACGAATTCTTCCTCTATTACGACGCCTAATAGCGGCGATCTTTATGGTATGTCCACGAGGGAGATGTGGAAAGAAAACTTCCACATCTCCTTGCTTTTTATTGGAAAGCATATCTCATCAGAATAGTTTCCAGGAAGGATAGCCAGCAATGATTAATTGTTAGGCTACGCGCGATGGCACAACGAAATGTTCGGTCTGGACGAACGACGATGTTCGTATGCATATGTCTTCGTTTGAGTACAAAGCTATGAAGGAGCAACTAGTATGGAAGGCATCGACACGGGTGATACAGCCTGGGTACTCGTCTCAACGGCATTGGTGCTTGTGATGACCCCAGCCCTGGCCTTCTTTTATGGCGGTATGGTTCGCAAGAAAAACCTGCTTTCAACCCTGAACCTCAGTTTCGTGATGATCGGCGTGATCAGCCTCCAATGGGTTTTGTACGGATATTCGCTGGCCTTCGGAAACGACATCGGCGGTTGGATCGGCGATATGAAGTTCGCAGGCTTTTCCGGCGTCGGATCTGATCCCAACGCCGATTATGCCGCGACGATACCGCATCTGGCGTTCGCGGGATACCAGATGATGTTCGCGGTCATCACGCCAGCGCTGATTACCGGCGCTTTCGTTGAGCGGGTGCGCTTTCCCGCCTTCCTCATCTTCAGCGTGCTCTGGGCGACACTAGTCTACGATCCGGTCGCCCACTGGGTCTGGGGCGTCGGCGGCGTATTGCGCGAGATGGGCGCGTTAGACTTCGCCGGCGGCACGGTTGTGCATGCGATTTCAGGCTTCTCAGCGCTGGTGTTTGCACTAGTCATCGGAGCACGGCGTGGCTTTGGCAGAGCGCCGATGGAACCTAACAACATCCCCTTCAGCGTGTTGGGCACAGGTCTGTTGTGGATGGGCTGGTTCGGTTTCAATGGTGGCAGCGCGCTAGGCGCGAATGGTCTGGCTGCAAACGCTATTGTCACGACAAACACTGCCGCCGCCGCCGCTGGTCTGGTCTGGATGTTCTTGAGTTGGCAAGAAAATAAACCCAGCGTCCTCGGATTCGTAACTGGTGCAGTAGTCGGACTGGTTGCTATCACCCCCGCCGCCGGCTTCGTAACGCCGCTCGCGGCTATTGCAATCGGTGCCATTGCAGCGCCGATCAGCTACTACGCCATTCGCCTGCGCCAGAGGCTCAACTTCGATGAGTCACTGGATGTATGGGCGTGCCACGGGGTCGGCGGCACGTGGGGTGCACTGGCCACCGGTCTGTTCGCGACGACAGCGGTCAACCCAGGCGGGGCCGATGGATTATTCTACGGCAATCCTGGCCAATTCGTGACTCAGGCCATCGCGGTCTTCGGCGCAGTCATTTTCGCCTCTGTGCTGACTTTTGTGATTGCCAAGCTGCTGCAAATGACGATTGGGCTGCGCGTAACGGAAAACGAAGAAGAAGTTGGGTTGGATATCAGCGAACACGGCGAGCGCGCTTACGCCTGAGTGCGGACGTCTGCCTCTATATCATAAGATCTGGAGTGATCACCGATGACCAAGAAAATCGAGGCTATCATTCGCGAAGAGAAGCTCAACGACGTCAAAGATGCACTGCGCGAGATTGGCATCATTGGGATGAATGTCTACGAAGTGCGCGGACACGGACGGCAGGGCGGCATCACTCTGGCCGGGCGCATTGGAACGTATCAAATTGATATGTTACCTCGCCTTCAACTTAACATCATTCTGAGCGATCATAATGTTGAGAAGACGATCGAGACTATTCGACGCGCAGCGTCAACTGGCAGGCAAGGCGATGGCGTGATTTTCATCTACCCGGTTGATGAAGTCATTCGTATCCGTACCGGCGAGCGCGGCAAAGAAGCATTGACTTACGAAGGCGACATCGACGATCGCCAGAGTTAACGATAACTACAGCTTCTCAATACATTCCTCAACGACAACAACGCCGCCCTGATTATCAGATCAGGGCGGCGTTTTGGTTTATAGGTAAATACCGATCAGAAACGAACGGGAATGATGTGACGCGGCTCAGTGGCGTGTTCGCCAGCGGAATGATAAGAGCGACATAACCAGCGCCAACATCATTGTTGTGCCACCGCAGTAGAGCATCAACGCATTCGCATCAAGCGTTCCTCGATAGACAAGCGCCCCCGCCGCCAGGAACATCCACGCCGCCCAGCTAAACACGACCATCGCGCGTTGCTCGATCACGTTCAACTTCGGCGAATCAAGGGCCAACAACGCTGTCGCCGTCCAGCCGATCAAAGCAATCAGAATCCCCTGAAGATGCGGTATCGCCTCTACTATCATACATCCGCCTCCTATGCCGCTACGCATGGTATCTCGAACATCGTTGCTCGTGTGGTATGTGGTCATAGTAACAGATGTTTTGGATACTTTCAACAATACCAAAGAGGTTTATTTTGTGCAATATGCACAAATTTTGATATTACTGGCAGATACCAAACAATATTGGAGACACCGCATGCGGTCATTCTGAGCGCAGCGAAGAATCTCGGATTTCAAGGCCATTGAGACCCTTCACGCCGCCTGCGGCTCCGTTCAGGGTGACATGCAGCATACGCATCATCGTTTGGCAGATACCGGTACATCCGCGCAGACACAAAAAGCCCCTGGCCTGAGTACATCGCTCAGACCAGGGGCTTGTCAACGTTAACTTTACTCAGTATCTACCAAACAATATTGGAAACACCGTATGGTGTCATTCTGAGCGCAGCGAAGAATCTCCGATTCCCCCAACGCTGAGACCCTTCACGCCGCCTGCGGCTCCGTTCAGGGTGACATGCAGCATACGCATCATCGTTTGGTACCTTGATCTATCTCAACGCATCATTGCGATATACATAACAACCTCGTTGCGCAAACAACGCCGCACTCTTGACAACCTTAAGCTGTATACTTACTTCGCGGGCGAATGGCTGACGCCGCTCATCGCCGGAGCCGGTTCCGGAAGACTCAGGTCAGGATACGCCAGCGAACCATGCTCGCCTACATCCAGCCCGGCCTCTTCTTCCTCAGCGCTCACGCGGAGACCGACGGTCATCTTGATTCCCAGGAACAATGCCCCAGAAAGCCCTACTGTCCACAACCCGACCGCGAGGACACCGACAACCTGAGCAATGAGCAGGGTCATGCCGCCGCCGGCGAATAGCCCCAGCGTGCCCGTGTTGCCCTCGATGGTAGCGAAGAGACCGACAGCCAGCGTACCCCAAACGCCATTCACCAGGTGCGCCGGAACCGCGCCAACCGGATCGTCAATCTTCAGCTTCTCCATCCAATCGGCAGAGAAGACAATCAGCGAACCGGCAACCAGACCAATGATCACCGCGGCGAGCGGTCCAACATACGCGCAGGGAGCGGTGATCGCCACCAAGCCGCCGATCACGCCATTGAGCGTCATACTAATATCGGGCTTGCCCTTCATAATCCAGGTCGTGAGCATCGCAGTCACAGCGCCAGCTGCCGCCGCCAGGGTGGTGTTGACTGCCACCAGTGCGATTGCGCTTGCATCAGCCTGTGACGAGAACGCCAACTGGCTGCCGGGGTTGAAGCCATACCATCCGAGCCAGAGGATGAAGACGCCCAGCGCGCCCAGCGCGATGTTGTGCCCTGGAATGGCGCGCGGCTTGCCATCGGCAGCAAAGCGCCCCAGACGCGGACCAAGAATGAGCGCTCCCATCAACGCCGCCCATCCGCCGACGCTATGCACCACGGTGCTACCGGCAAAATCGGTGAAGCCCCAGTTGCCCTCGGTGCTGCCGCTGTAGGTGTTCAACCAGCCCGATCCACTCCATACCCAGTGGACCACGACCGGGTAAATAATCAATGTAATGACTGCGCTAAAGATCAGATAGCTGCTAAACTTGGTGCGTTCTGACATTGCGCCGGAGACGATAGTCGCCGCTGTTCCGGCAAACACAACCTGGAAGAGCCAACTTGCCAGCAGCGGAACGCCGACTTCGCTCGCGTCATAACCAATGAAAAACTGATCTGTACCGATAAAGCCGCCAGCCGACGTGCCGTATGCCAGACCCCAACCAATCGCCCAGAACGTCAACGCAGCGACCGAGAAGTCCATCAGGTTCTTCATTAAGATATTGACCGTGTTCTTTGAGCGAGTGAAACCCGCCTCAAGCAAGGCAAAGCCGGCCTGCATAAAGAACACCAGAAAAGCAGCAACGAGCAGCCACATCGCGTCCAGAGCTACTGCATGATCCTCTACCACAGCAGCTGCATCCTGTGCAAATGCAGTTCCGCTTAATGCGAACCAGATCCCCGCGGCACCCGCAATACCTATGCCCCACTTGCGCAACGATCGTTTCATTTGAATTCGTCCCTCCATAATTGTAGTGATCGTGACCAAAAACTTGTCACGTAACAACTATTACTACGACGAGAGAGCTTTTGGTGACTCCGCAGCCTGATGCGGTGAAATGCATTTCAGAACATCTGAGTGCTATGTGATGAATGGCTGTCCAAAGCCTTACTCAAAAAGGTCTCGTTGTAGTACTATTCTCTATAAATACCTGTAATTCGTGTTTTAGAGTACACAAAAAAACACAGATCAACCGTCGTAACGGTTGATCTCTGCTTCTTCGCTACAGTTATAGCCGCTCTTTGCACTAATGCTGGCAACTACAACTTATTTAAGCTGTCGATTGTGTTTCTGATAATGATAATAACAAAACCGAAGAGCAATAGCTACAGTAAAGTTAAACAAAATCCCTCTGCTTTTAACTGGATAGATGATCCAAGTACCCAGGCTCATCGTGTACAGGCAATAATGCTGAAGAGCGGCGGCTGAACGCGCTTCGAGTCATATGAGGCATTGCAACAACGGGGATCAGACAATAGACCGTTGCCTGGCTAATCATCGGAAACGCCGCTCGCACACGGTCAAAAACCTCTGCAATGGTGGGATGTCCGCCGTGCTCCACCAGAGCCTGGCAAACAGCATGGCGTTTCGGTCGTGGGCAAACCTGTACTGTCGCCCTTACAGCTTTTCTGCGCCTGATACGCTAGAGTAAATTGTGTGGCAGGATGTTTCTGGCCAAGACCCGCACTATCGTAGTCGAACCCTCTACTATGCCATCTACATAAAATTTGTTGCAATATGATCGTAATTGCCGACGCGAATCGTTTAGCCATGTCGAAAGCAACCAGGTAGCGCTCACGTCGTTTATCGGCGGTAATCTCATCTGAGAATCTATAATGAAGCTCTCAAACTCCCTCTTAAGACTGGCTAACTATCTGGTCCAGATGTAGATGATAGGTTTGCTTGCTCTGTAAGTTGAAGGTTGCTCTATGGGTAATGGTTTTATTTATACTAAGGTAAGAGCAATGTACTACGAAAAAGTCATTTGAGCAGATCGAAGGCGGATAGCATTTACTTCTTGCTATCTTCAAGCGAACGAGTGAACTAATGTTAATGTAGTTACTAGACACATGAAAGCGTTTGTCATTGTATCTTGCTACGCTCTTTATGGTGGGTATCGGTCGGAATCGCACACTGACAAAGTGCAGAAGAGGTTCAGCTATGGCGGCAACAAGCATTGAACATAATCAGCGCGATGAGCAATCTTCCGCAGATCAAGGAACGCTTGATGAGAAGACTTTGCAAATGATTGAGATATTCGCCGAACGTCGTTTCCAAAGCTTCCAGGCGAACCAGCGCATCCGCTTTCATTTGACGATTTGGATCATTCGCACCAAGATTATCCAGAACTTGAAGCGAGCGCTTGATATACTCATAGCCTCTGGTGCAATCGTTGCTTCTTCTCCAATTATGGGGATAACCGCAGTTGCGATCAAGCTTAACTCCCCTGGCCCTGTGATATTTCGCCAGACCAGAGTCGGCAAATGGGGATCAACCTTCCAATGCTATAAGTTTCGTTCTATGTATACTGATGCAGAGCAACGGTTGAAAGGACTTATGGCGCATAATGAAGCCGACGGCCCAGTGTTCAAAATGAAGCACGATCCACGTATTACCCGCGTGGGAAGGATCATTCGCAAGCTGAGCATCGATGAGTTACCGCAACTCTTCAACGTGTTGAAGGGTGAGATGAGTCTGGTGGGACCACGTCCGGCGCTGCCCCACGAGGTCGCAACGTACAGCTTTGATGAACGCCAACGCCTCAACGCTATCCCTGGCATCACTGGATTGCAGCAAGTTTCCGGGCGAAGCGATATAGACTTTAAACGCTGGGTTGAGCTTGATGTGCAATACATCTCAGAGCAGAGTCTGTGGAAGGATATTGAGATCCTTTTCAAGACTATTCCCGCAGTCTTGTTTAGCAAAGGCGCATATTGAACCGGTCTCCAGGATCGATGTGAGCTAATCCATAAGCTGTTATCGTTCCAATTGTATTGGCAGCAGGGTAACGGCATGTTTTGAGGAGGGATAGCGCATATGCGAAAGCTGCTCATTGTTCTGGGCGTTCCCATCGATGATCTGATTATAGACGAGGCTCTTAACCGCATCGAGAGCTTCATTGCCGTGGGTCGCGCTACAAAGAAATGTCATCAAATTGCAACCATTAATGCAGACTTTGTTGTAAACTCACTCTATGATCCTGATCTTCGCCGAATTCTTCAGCAGGCGGATATGGCAACAGCTGATGGCATGCCGCTGGTATGGGGAGCAAGATTGCTAGGGGTTCATCTCGAAGATCGCGTTACTGGCGCGGATCTTGTGCCGGCGTTGGCTGAACGTTCCGCCCAAAAGGGATTTTCAATTTATCTGTTGGGAGCGAAGCCAGGAGTCGCCGCTCGGGCAGCCGAAGTGTTACGTGATCGCTACCCGGGAGTCAATATCGTCGGTGTCGTATCTCCGCCATATGGGCCGATCCGTGAAATGGATCGCTCTATAATTAACGACATTAAAGCGGCTCGCCCGGACATTCTAATGGTTGCGCTTGGCAACCCGAAACAAGAAAAATGGATTGATATGTACGCGCCGGAATTAAACGTTCCGGTATGCCTTGGCATTGGCGGTACGCTTGATTTTATTGCCGGCGTGACAAAGCGTGCGCCTGTATGGATGCAGAGGAGCGGCGTAGAGTGGATATATCGGCTGATGCAAGAACCACGGCGCCTCTGGAAACGCTACGTCCAAGATCTATTCTACTTTAGCTCATTTTTTGTTCGGCAGTGGTGGTCGATGCGTCAGGGATATCAAACAACGACATTGATTCCTTCATCCGATGCAGTGATGATGATCGATCAAACCGCTATTATGAATATCCAGGGACGGTTGGATGTTCGAAACTATGCGACGTTTATGGCCAGAGCAGAACAAGCGCTCGCTCTGAGTCCTTTCATCATTGTGAATCTTGCCAACACAGCATTTCTGGATAGTTCGGCGATGGGGGCGCTAGTTACCCTGGCCAATCGGGCACGAGGAAATGGGGGCGATCTCTGGCTGGTGAATGTACCGAAACACATCGCGGATATTCTGTCGATTATCAAGCTCGATCAATTCTTCGATATGCTGGATGATGTGGAGTCTGCGCTCCAGATCCGGCGGACAAGAGAAACTCTAGCAGCGCCAAAAGAAAGCGATACTGATGAATGGCAGGTGGTGAAGGCTCCGCGCATCGTTGATGGATCGCTTGAAACGGTGGTGATAAACAACCATATTCCTGATCCACTGACGGATGCGCGTTTAATCATTGACTTGAGTGATACCATTATTATGTCGCAAGATGGCATTAATTCGCTGCTTCGGCTTGATCAGAAAATGCGTGTTAACAAGGGTCAATTGCGCATTGCGGGTTGCTCTGGAGATGTTTTACAGAGTTTTCAATCTATGCACCTCGATACTGTTCTAACAATCTGCCAAGATGTGGAAACCGCAGCTACATCATAAGGATATATGAAGCGATGCAAGTTTTATTGCTGGCAACTGGTGAAAATGAGCATCTGGCCCCGCTTACTACAAAACGACCGTCTCCTATGGTGGCGGTTGTTGATCGTCCAGTTATGGCCATTGCTATAGAAAACTTGGTTCGTGCGGGCATTAAACGGGTTCTGGTCAGCCTCTACAATCAAGGCAGCAGTGTTGTATCATATTTTGGGGATGGTCGACGTTGGGGAATAAAAATTGAATATTTGCCTCAGAACCAGTTGTGGGGATCGGCAGGCATACTCAAATGGATTGCCCGACGTTTGCAGGAGTCAGTACTGGTGTTGCCTGCAGATGCCATCATTGATCTCGACGCGAGTATGGCAATGAAAGCGCACCATGCCGGCGGCAGCGGTATGACGTTGGTTCTCCATCAACCACAACACAAACACGAGGAACGGCTGGTCAACCTGGATGCACACAATAAGATCTGCGCTATTGGCGAGGAGACATCAACCGATACAACACTTGCCAACTTTACGGGAGCATTTATTTTTGATCCCGGCATGCTTGAATACATTCCGGCGAATACCGAATATAATGTTTATGAGGATCTCTTGCCACAGTTGCTCAGTTCGGGCGTAGAAGTTACTGGTTATATGATGCCAGGGTACTGGAACGCACTCAGTACTTTCAATGACTACCAGTCTGCGCAAGTAACATATTTGCGGAACGCACGGGCGCAGAGCGATAATTCAGACGAGCAAGCGAGCGATATAAAACTCCTGCGCTACACATTAATGAATCAGGCGCGTCAGATCGCTCCTGGCGTATGGGTCGGTGCAAATAGCTATATTCATCCTGATGCTCGGATTGCATCTCCGATCTATATTGGCAGCAATTGCTCAATTGGAGGCAATGTAGAATTAGGCCCAGAAGCTGTTATTGGATCAGGAGTTATCATTGACAGCGGAGCGACCGTCCAGTACAGTACAATTTTGGAACATACGTACGTTGGCCAGTTTGTAAACGTTGACTCCCGGATAGTGGAACAAACAATGATCATTGATCCTGCCACTTCCAGCACAACCAATACTGTCGATCCGTTTCTCCTTTCAGAGACGACACGCACTGAAACAACTCGTCAAGCGTGGCTTTCCGTACTAGTAGCTGCGTTTCTTTTGTTCCTGTCGCTTCCGTTAACCATACCAATCAGCTTACTGCTTTTTGTTGCGGCGCGCGGTCAAGTATTTAGTCGTACTCCCCATATCCATAGCCGACGAATTGGTCAGCCACCTTCCGCAACACATACTAATCCGGAATCCTTTGATTTGTTGCGCTTTTCAACCCAGCGTCGTGATGGTTCCCTGAGTCGGCTAGGAAGCTGGCTGTGTAAGCGGGAGATTGATCGAATACCAACGCTTTGGAATGTCGTTCGCGGGGATATCGGTTTAGTAGGAGTCAAGCCGCTCACACTAGAAGAAGCTGCTAATCTGACGGACGATTGGCAGTTGCGTCGTTATACGTGTCCCGCTGGTTTTACGGGTCTTTGGTATACACAGGCTGATGCCGATAGCAATCTGGAGACCATCCTGATCACGGACGCTTATTACGCAGCGACCCGAAGTTGGTTAGAGGACTTACGCATTTTGATCCGAACGCCTATGGTATGGCTCCGACGTACACGTTCTTCCCAGGCATCTGACCATCAGCTTTCGTCATCCAAGGAACAGGTTGATGAAGTACATATAGCATAGGTCGTTCGTTAAGATGTGGATCTAAGGAGTAATAGATTTATGGATCTGACAATCCGTTCGGAAGGTAACGTGACCATCCTTGAGATTTCTGGCCGGTTTGACAACCGTACCGCGCCAGCGGTCGCCGAAGAGTTGGAAAAAGTGACTCGGACTGAACCAGCGCGGCTTGTCGTGAATATGACAAACGTTTCATTTGTTGACTCCACGGCGCTGGCAACGTTGGTACAGGGACTCAAACGCTGCCGACAACGTCGGGGTGAGCTCTATCTGTGTGGTTTGCAAAATCAGGTCTACATGATTTTTGAGTTGACTCGCCTTGACAAGGCTTTCACTATCTTTCCCGATGAGGCAAACGCTCTGCAGGCATTTGAGAACTAAGCGACAATGGCTGATATCCTTTCAATGCTCGTGAACTCCCAGCATGATCGATTCGATGATATTGCCGAGTCGTGGCTTGCGATGGGAGCTACGTCATTCAGTATCTGGGAAAATAATCAGATGTTGGCGCATTGGCCCCAACATCATCAGATTCAACCTGGTGAGCTAGTTGCCCCCATTGTCGCTGGCGATGCAATCCTCGGCGAACTGCATGTGACGGGTCTGGCAGATCCGGCTTCGGTTATGCGACTCAAAGCCGAAGCGGGTATAATTTCATATGTGAGCCAGTTAGAATATGATCTGGATATGATGACGTCCGAGTTAGTTCAGCATCAAGATCAACTACTGGCTATCTATAAGCTTACTCGCTCGATGCATAGCCAGATGACTATCGATGCTATGCTGAACTTCTCCTTACTTGAGGCGCTTCGTATGATCGGAGCGCAGAGCGGGTTTGCCGCGATTGTGCCGACCAATCAGGAAGCGCTGCTGGTGCAATATCCTGAAGGTATTCTTGACGAGGCAGCGCTCTGGCGCTACTTCTGGCAAATGCATACTCGTGATCGAGAATTTGTCTTGATTTCGATGCATGAGCAAGACAAACTGTTGCTTCCGCCAGGCGTTTCCAACGTTTTGTTTATCCCAATCAATATTCGGAATACAGTCGCAGCGGGAGTAGGATTCCTGAACAAGCCGGAGGAAGATTTCAGCGCCCCCGACATCAAATTAGCGCGTGCTATCGCATCACAGGTGAGTGCTCAAATCGAAATGTTCCTCCTTTATCATGAAACATTTGAGCAGGCTAAGCTGCAATCTGAAATGGATCTCGCGCGTCGCGTCCAACTCAATCTATTGCCGCAGCATTTGCCAATGGTGACTGGTCTCGATCTCTATGCCACCACACGCCCGGCTTTCAAAGTGGGCGGAGATTTCTATGATGTCATCGCCAACGAGCAACGTCCGTTCTTCTTTTCGGTCGGCGATATCACAGGCAAAGGTCTCTCAGCGGCCCTGCTTATGACGATGGCTCTTTCGGCAATTCGTGCAAAAGCGAGCTTTATGCCCAACCCAACGCCTGAAACGATTATGCGGCAGTCAAATGAAGACCTGTACAATAACTTCACGCAGTTGGGGGTTTTCGCTACGGTGTTTATTGGTCAGTACCTTCCTGAACAACAGCAAATGGTTTTCGCGAATGCTGGTCATTCGCCTGTCATCTACAGGCCGTACAATACACACGCACGTTTACTCAAGGCTGCTAGTACGGCCATTGGAATATTACCGGATATCTTCTGTACGAACGAGAATATTGTGTTTCGTCCTGGGGATATATTGGTGGTCGCAACAGATGGATTCAGCGAGGCGTGCAACCAACAAGAAAGCATGTTCGGCTATGATCGGATGCTTGACCTCATCGATGAGAAAGCAGACCGGTCAGCACAAGAGATCGCAGAGGCGTTGTTTTCAGCTGTAGAGCAGTTTCGCGAGAACCACCCCCAGGAAGATGATCAGACATTGATTGTACTCAAAGGAGTGGCAGCGTGAAACAACGCCAATCGGACATCATACGGCTAGAATTGCCGGCAACGTACACGTATTTACCGCTGTTGAGCGCATGTATTGCCGAAATGATCGAGCAAATTGACTCGGTCAACGATCGAAACGTTGTAGCATATAACATTCAGCTGTCAGCTCACGAAGTGTGCGCGAATATCGTCGATCACGCCTATGAACATCAGGATGGCAAGTTCTTCGAGGTCACGCTTACATTGTCGTTTGAAGCACGCAGTCTGGTAATTGAGATGCACGATACGGGGGACGCATTTAATCTTGCCAGTGTACCGAAGCCTGATCTGGATGAAGTTCATGAGCATGGGTATGGGTTGTTTCTTGTTCACAGTTTGATGGATGAGGTTGTCTATCAATCACAACCGGATGGGAACCACTGGCGTCTGGTTAAGTATCTATAAGACACCAAGGATACACTATTATGGCAACGATACTTATCGTCGATGACTATTCGCCTATTCAACGTTTGATGAGCTTTATTCTCCGGCAGGAGCATTACGAGGTCATAATTGCCTCAAACGGTCAGCAGGCGCTTGAAAAAATGTTTACAACGCCAGTAGATCTCATCATTACGGACTGGTGTATGCCAAATATGGATGGCTATACATTGTTGAAACATATACGAACTGACGGTCGATTGAGTCATATACCGATTATTATTCTGACAGCGAGCGGTGACGATCGTGACCGCCGGCGTGCATGCGAAGCTGGCGCAAGTCATTTTCTTACCAAGCCGGTCGAGTCTGAGGAAATCCTGCATATTGTAAACCAGTTGTTGATACAACGCCATAATGATGTAAAAGAGGAAAGTGTCGTTCGTCAACCATCTCTTGCATATATGCCTGCCGCGTAAGAAGGAGGGCTGATTCCAGTCCAGAGATGACGCACGATCCTGGCATTTGTGATGTTTTGGAGTATCGCTGAGATAATCTGCAATATGTGCTGAGTGATACCTATCACAAAACCTTTCCCCACATATCACCATATTGTATACGAACAGAGGCCGCTGTATCATCAGCGGCACTATGTTTGCCCCGAAGCATATATAACTGAATATCTATTTCCAATGAAGCTGAATTTGTCTGTTGATTACTGCCTATTCTTGGGCGTTCCGTGTGTTGCCTGACGAATATTGAAAGGACAAGAAAGTGGTATGAAAGCTGTTATTCTCGCAGGAGGGCATGGTACGCGGATCAGTGAAGAGAGCAACATTCGTCCGAAGCCGATGGTAGAGATTGGCGGCAAACCCATTCTCTGGCATATCATGAAGATTTACTCGGCGCATGGAATTAATGATTTCGTCGTTTGCTGCGGCTACAAAGCCTATGTTATCAAGGAATATTTCTCGAATTATTTCTTGCATACCGCTGATGTGACCTTCGATATGCGTTATAACTCTATGCAAGTTCATCATGCTAGCACAGATCCCTGGAAGGTGACTCTAGTTGATACAGGCGAGAATACGATGACGGGCGGTCGCCTGAAGCGAGTCAAGGAATACCTCAGTAACGAGACGTTCTGTATGACCTATGGCGATGGCGTTAGCGATGTGGATATTACTCGGCAGCTTGAATATCATCGCGAGCAGGGAGTCTTGGCAACTTTAACCGCTGTTCAGCCGCCAGGGCGTTTTGGCGCATTTGTGTTGGGTGAGGATCAGGCTCGTATCTCTTCCTTCAAAGAAAAGCCTCAGGGAGACGGCGAAGGCGCCTGGATCAATGGCGGTTTCTTTGTTCTTGAACCTCAAGTGCTTGATTATATCGAAGGCGATACTACGGTGTGGGAGCGTGAGCCATTAGAGCAACTCGCACACAATGACCAACTCACGGCATATCGGCACACCGGATTCTGGCAACCAATGGATACCCTACGCGACAAGAATTTTCTGGAGGGATTGTGGCAGCAAGGCAATCCTCCCTGGAAGGTTTGGGAATAGAATCACGCTTATGCTGTGTGGTACGTTTCTGAGGCCAAATTCTATGCTTTGGCGAGCAGCATACCATTAAGGAATAGCTTATATGAACGTGTTACTCACTGGAAGCGGCGGCTATATTGGAACTGTTACCGCGTCTGCGTTGATGAGTCAGGGATTTGATGTAACCGGTGTTGACACCGGTTACTATGCTAGCGGCTGGTTGTATCACGGAGTCATACAGGCGCCGCGGTGGATCGTCAAGGACATTCGCCAGATTACCGTCGAGGATCTGGCTGGATACGACGCCGTCGTCCATATGGCTGAGTTGTCGAACGATCCGCTGGGCCAGCTCAACCCGGAAGTTACCTATATCATCAACCATCAAGGCAGCGTTGCGCTGGCGAAGAAGGCTCGGCAGGCGGGCGTTTCTCGCTTCGTTTATATGTCATCGTGCAGTGTCTACGGCGTCGGCTCCGACGATTTCAAGACGGAGGAGTCCGAGACAAATCCTCAGACCGCCTACGCCAAGAGCAAGGTTATGGTTGAGCGCGATGTCTCGCAAATGGCGAATGATGAATTTTCGCCCACGTTCTTACGCAATGCAACGGCGTTTGGCGCTTCCCCGCGGATGCGTTTCGACGTGGTTTTGAATAACTTGTCGGGTCTAGCCTGGACGACGGGTGAGATTCGTATGACCAGCGACGGAACGCCGTGGCGACCGCTGGTGCACATTCTCGATATTTCGCAGGCGATCGGCAGCGTATTGAAGGCGCCGCGTGAAATCGTGCATAATCAGATATTCAATACTGGCGACTCCCAGCAGAATTACCGCGTGCGCGAGATCGCCGAAATTGTCGCCGAGACGTTTCCGGGCTGTGAGTTGAGCTTTGGTGCAAGCGATAAAGATAATCGCAGTTATCGCGTCTCGTTTGAGAAAATCAACACGCAGTTGCCCGGTTTCAAGTGCCGCTATGATGCGGCAAAAGGAGCGGAGCAACTCCGTGAGGTATTCGAAGGCATTGGCATGACGCGCGAGATCTTCGGGGCACCTCCGTATACTCGCTTGAAGATGCTCCAGCTATTGATTAACACCGGACAAGTCGATAATCAGCTCTTCTGGAGGGATCTGCCATGATTTTTACCGAAACAGCCTTGCACGGTGCGTACATTATTGATCCGGAAAAGCGCGCGGATCCGCGCGGATTTTTTGCCCGCGCCTGGTGCCAGCGTGAATTTGAAGAGCATAATCTGGTTCCGCGTATTGTGCAAGTCAACCTTTCCTACAATAAAACCGAGGGGACGCTGCGCGGAATGCACTATCAGCGCGCGCCATATGCGGAAACAAAGCTGATCCGCTGCACTCGCGGCGCAATCTATGATGTTATCATTGATTTGCGCCCCGAATCACCTACCTACAAGCAGTGGATCGGCGTTGAGTTGACTGCTGACAATTATCGGATGCTCTTTGTTCCAGAAGGCTTCGCGCACGGCTTCCAGACCTTGGAAGACAGCACGGATGTAACGTATCAGGTTTCAGAGTTCTACACTCCTGGCGTCGAAGGCGGCGTGCGTTACAATGATCCGCTGTTTTCTATTCAGTGGCCATTGGAAGTCACTGTCATCAGCGACAAAGATCGCTCGTGGCCGGATTATGAGGTATAGGGCGATGTTGCATAATATCAACGCTTGTCCTCGTCATTTACATACGGACATTGCACAGAGGAGCATAATCAATGATCATTGTTGACAATGCTTTGGAGCAATGCGAGGCTGAAGGTAAGCCAATTCGCGTGGGAATGATTGGCGCCGGCTTTATGGCTCGTGGTACAGCGCTCCAGATTATCAAATATACCAAAGGAATGCGTCTGGTTGCCATCGCCAACCGTACGCTTGAACGCGCGCGCCAGGCTTATGTCGAATCTGGCGTTGAAGCTACTGACGTTCGTGTCGTTGAAAGCCAGGCGGCGCTTGAACAGGCTATCGCCGACGGCGCTCCAGTGATCACCGATGATGCCCTGATGATCTGCCGCGCCGAAGGCATCGATGTCATCCTCGAAATTACCGGTGCGGTTGAGTTTGGCGCTCATGTCGCAATGACAGCGATTGAGCATGGGAAGCACATCGTGACGATGAACGCCGAGTTGGATGGCACCATCGGCGCGATCCTCAGAACCTATGCGGAGAAAGCCGGGGTGATCCTCTCGGTGTCTGATGGCGATCAGCCCGGCGTGACGATGAACCTTTATCGCTTTGTCAAAGGTCTCGGCGTACGTCCGGTGCTCTGCGGCAATATCAAAGGGCTGCATGATCCCTACCGCAATCCGACGACGCAAGAGGGATTCGCTAAAAAGTGGGGCCAGAATCCGTATATGGTCACATCGTTTGCCGACGGTACGAAGATATCGTTCGAGCAGGCGATTGTCGCCAATGCCACCGGTATGCGCGTCGCACAGCGCGGGATGTTCGGCCCGACTGTGCCGTCTGGCACCCACTTGCAGGAAGTGACCAACAGCCTGTATCCGCTAGAGGCGCTCCTCGAAGGTTCGGGGGTCGTCGATTACGTTGTCGGCGCGATACCGGCTCCGGGGGTATTTGTGCTCGGTACGCATGACCATCCGACTATGCAGCATTATTTGAATCTGTACAAGCTGGGGCAGGGGCCGCTCTATCTGTTCTACACCCCTTACCATCTGTGTCACTTTGAAGTTCCGAATACTGTCGCTCGCGTCGCATTGCTTGGCGACGCGGCATTGCGACCATTGGGCGCGCCGACTGTCGATGTCGTAGCCGCTGCCAAGATCGATCTCAAGGCTGGGCAAATGCTCGATGGTCTGGGCGGGTATTGTACGTACGGCCTGGCAGAGAACAGCGATGTGGCATCGGCGGAGAACTTGCTGCCGATCGGTTTGGCCGAAGATTGCCGATTGAAACGCGATGTCGCGAAGGATCAGGTTATTACGTATGACGATATTGAGATGCCTGCCGGGCGTTTGAGCGATCGCCTGCGCAAAGAGCAAGATGCCTATTTCGCGAAAACGCTGGCGGTGTAGTAGTGCAATAGGTACATCAACCGCCAGGGTCATGTGATTTTCAGATCTGATGGGTTGGAGCAAGCGGAGAATCCGTTTACCCCAACCCATCAGGTTTTTGTTTTTGGCGATGCGGTGCTGACGCGCAGCAGCGGTATAGCTCACCTTTCGATAGTGCTTGAGGGGGTATTTTTTCCAGGTCTGATTTGCGGCAACTGGCGCATTTTCCCGCCACGATACCAAACAATACTGGAGACACCGCAAGCGGTCATTCTGAGCGCAGCGAAGAATCTCGGATTCCAAGGCCATCGAGACCCTTCCTCTTCGCTTCGCTCAGGATCAGGGTGACATGCAGCATACTCATCATCGTTTGGTAGATTGATCAGCGAAGGTGCTAAAACAACTAGGGTGCGCCACCAATTTCGGGCTACGTTCAACCGTAGCTACCAAACGAATTTGGATCTACCGCATGCGGTCATTCTGAGCGGAGCGACGAATCCCGGCTGTCAGGGAAGCCGAGACCCTTCGCTCCGCTCAGGGTCAGGGTGACATGCAGCATACGCATCATCGTTTGGTAGATTGATCAACGAAGGTGCTAAAACAACTAGGGTGCGCCACCAATCTCGGGCTACGTACAACCGTAGCTACCAAACGAATTTGGATCTACCGCATGCGGTCATTCTGAGCGCAGCGAAGAATCCCGGCTGTCAGGGAAGCCGAGACCCTTCGCTCCGCTCAGGGTGGCATGCGGCCTGTTCATTATGTTTGGCAGCATCTGATCATTTGTTCTATTCCTGACTGGAACGCCATAGAAAAATGCTGAAACTATCTCTGGACTATCGAAAGGTGAAGTATAATTGGCCGTAACGGCCTGCTGCTGCCATTGCGTGAAGAAGATGGCGCATATGAGACCTGTCAGGTGGGCGCAACGGCGTACAGCTTCAACAGGCGCAATACCAGCGCCTGACAGGTCTTTGCCAGGGCGCCCCAATGCTTTGGTAGCTTCAGCATAAGCATTGGAGGTCAGATAGCAATGCAAAACCGAGTCATACTCATCACCGGCGCTAATCGGGGGATTGGCAAGGAGACAACCAGAGGGCTGGCGCGGATGGGAGCGACGATTTGTATAGCTTGTCGCAATCTGCTTCAGGCCGAAGCCGTCTGCGATGAGATCAAAGCGGAGAGCGGCAATTCCCACATCAATGTGATGCATCTAGATCTGGCTTCGCTTGCGTCGATTCGTACTTTTGTCGAGCAGTTTGCAAGCGCATACAATCAGCTGAACGTGTTGATCAACAATGCGGGTAGTTTCAGTATGCAGCGTGAAGAGACGGCGGATGGTCTTGAACGCACTATTGGCACGAACTATCTGGGTCCGTTTTTGCTCACGCATCTGTTATTGCCGGTTATACAAACGCCGGGCGCGCGGATTATCAATGTTGCGTCCGATGCAGCGTTCTATGGCAAGCTCGATCTTGATGATTTGCATATGACCAGGCGTTACGAAGGTTTTCGCGCCTATGCGGCATCGAAGCAGGCGATCGTGTTGTTTACCCGCGAACTGGCAGAGCGGCTACGCTCCGATGGCATTACAGTCAACGCGGTGCATCCCGGCCATGTCGCAACGGACATCTGGCCGAACAATACCTGGTATCTCGCACTGATCAGCGCCATCGTCAAGCGGTTTATGATTTCGGCGGAGGCTGGCGCTCAGACGAGCATCTATCTGGCGACTGCCGAGGCGGTGAGCAATGTCACCGGAGCCTATTTTGTGAAACAGAAGCCGCGTGAAGTTCCCGCAATTTGCAGAGATCCACGGATGCAGCGTGCATTGTGGCAGCTCAGCGAGCAGTTGACCGGAGTGGGATAATGGACGGCGATCTTATGCGTTGCTGCCAACCTGAATCATCCGTTTCCCAAGCTGGAGCGTTTCTTTCCCAAATGCGCGTAATAATCCGTGGCTGACAAAGATAAAGGGTGACGTGCCGCCAAAAGCTCCTGCGATGGCGTAGATTGTGCGCGGCGAAATGCGTCGCTCGCTGGTGATTGCATACAGAGGTTCCCAATAGTCAGGGAGAAATTTGGCTTTGAAGGCGTCTAGCCCATCGAAGTTATAGAAGCGTTGACCAAGCGAGCGCGTGGCATCGAGCAGCCAGCGCAGCCAGATCGGCTGATCTTGAGACGACACATTCGCACGCTGTGAAAGCGGCGAAAGTCCAAGCGTGACATAGGTTGCGCCGCTGGCGTTGAGATGGTGCATTGCAGCGTCGAGAAGGAGTTCAGATGTTCCGTTTGGCGCGTCGCCGCACCGCACCATATGCTCGATCAGCCAGCCGTTGCGCAACGGCACAGGAGAAGCGATCAGAAACCCGACAGTGTGATGGTCGCGTTCGGCGACATACACTCGCCGATCACACAAGTTGTCAAACGTGTCGGGTTCTACCAGAAAGTGCATCGGCGGCAATCCGCGTCCATCAAGCCATTCGTCCAGACAGCGACACAGCCCGGAATGATTGGTCGCTTGTTCAGGCCTCCACGGCATGACCGAGACATGCTTGTTGCGAGCGCGCGCGATCTGTGCGCGCACCGACGATTTGCGCTTCACAATCTCCGGCCAGCTTCGCGGATCCCAGGCTGGCTGCGCACCCAACAACAACTGCGCCTCCGGCGAGCGATCGGTCAGCATTTCCAGAAAATACTCTTGAGCGCCGAAGTAGCAAACTTGCTGTCGATGACGGCGCGCATCGGCTTCGAAAGCGGCGACGACTTCGGTGAGGCGGGTTGGTTCGCCGATCGGCGCTCCGGCGACAACCCGAAATCCTCCGCTGGACACATATCCGACGGCTGCGTCGTAGTTCGGGGAGAACCAGAGGTGCATACCGATATTCAGGATCTGGAACGCCATCGTGCTTCTGCCGTGGAGCAACACGAGTTCGCGCGCCCGCCACCACGCGCGGTAGGATATTGGATCGGTTCGGATATGAGTTGGGGTTCTACATTCTGCTGCGGAAATAATGTTAGGATGGGGTGTCGTTTCAAATGTTGTTTGATGAGCGGGCTGAACGATGTCCACACAAACCTCTATGTATACGGGTTTTTTCTCTCTTGTTTAGCTGCTGTGCGTCACATTCTCGCGTTAGATTGTACGTCGGTTTTAAAACAATTGACATCCCACAAATGATTGTCATAAACGTCGCTGCTTATGGTTGCGCAACTTCTCACGACACTGGCGCAGGGTATCCGAACTCTGTACTTATCATACCTCACCATTACTAAAAACACCAGTTCCAGTATGGCGTTGGGGGAATCGGAGATTCTTCGCTGCGCTCAGAATGACACCATTTGGTAGCGTCAACCGTTTCGGGAATGATTGACTCAAAGGCTTTGCCGGAGAGGTGGAAGCCTCCTGCGACGCCGTAGATAGGCAGCCCTTCTGTCAGATTGCACACGTAGTGCAACACATTCACAATACCCGAGTGGCTGCACGCGGACAACGCCAGCAGACCTTCATAGCGGATGCGCGGGTAGAGTATCTGCCAAGTCCGCGCCATATTCGGTTATCATACACATAAGGCTTGATCCCAAATCACCACAATGATGGCTATCAAGCTTGGCAGCTGTACAGCCGCAGTTCATAAACTTTCAAATCTGGATGAGGAACAACAATGACGAAGTACGTCGGCGTGCTTACTGCCGGGGGCGACAGCCCCGGTTTGAACGCGGCGTTGCGTGGCGCAGGCAAGGCTGCGCTGGGGCGCTTTGGCATGCAGGTTATTGGCTTTCGTGACGGCTTTCGCGGGTTAATGGAAAACCGGACGGTGCGATTGGATGAAACGGCGCTATCGGGTATCCTGACGCTTGGCGGCACCATTCTGGGGACGAGTCGCGACAAACCGCACCGAATGCCGATTGGTAATTCGGTGCTCGACATGACCGAGCTAATCGTTGACAACTATTGCAAGCATCACCTCGATGTGTTAGTGTGCATGGGCGGCGGCGGCACCCAGAAAAACGCCTACCACTTGCTGCAACATGGATTGAATATCGTGACGCTGCCCAAGACGATCGACAATGACTTAGCGATGACCGACGTCACTTTCGGGTTTGATACGGCTCTGGGCATCGCGACCGAAGCGATCGACCGATTGCATAGCACGGCGCATAGCCACCACCGCATTATCGTGGTAGAAATTATGGGTCACAAAACCGGATGGCTGGCGTTGGGCTCCGGGATTGCCGGTGGGGCTGATGTAATTCTCATTCCCGAAATTCCTTACGACATCGAGAAAGTCGCTGAGGCGATACTTCAGCGCAGTCGGGGCGGCAAGCGCTTCAGCATCGTCGCTGTGGCCGAGGGAGCGATCTCGAACGATCAGGTTGAACTTGTCGATTCCGCCGAATCTCCCAGCGGCAACCCAGATAACGCTGCTGCGAAGAAACACAAGAAAACGATTGCTTCTGAAGGCAATGGGTTGGATCGAGGAGCCAACGGAGGAATCTTGCACCTGGCGCGGAGATTGGAAGAATTAACCAGCCTCGAATCGCGGATAACGATGTTGGGGCATCTCCAACGCGGCGGCGCGCCTTCCGCAACGGATCGATTGTTAGCGACGCGCTTGGGGACGGCGTGTGCTGCGCTGATCGATCAAGGCGTGTATGGCGTTATGGTGGCCGCACGTGGCGAAGGTGTCGATGTGGTGCCGCTTAAGGATGTCGTTGGCAAGCGGAAAACGGTGCCGCTCGATCATCCCTGGATCGAAAGCGCCCGCAGTGTTGGCACGAGCCTGGGCGATTAAGCGTGCTATGCACACGCCTTGCCCCGGATCGAATCGCGCCGCCGACAATGTTGGGAAGCCGTCGCAGCCGATGCGATCACTGCTGTAATGGCTATTTCAGGTTATACAGATAAGCAAGGCCTTCATACGAGCGTGGCTTTATAGCCAGTGCGATACGCTTCGTTAAGCTTTGCACTGGCCGTATGGGCGTGCTATAATCGCGGGTCAAAATGGCAAAAACTTCTTATACGCTGCAAGGCCCCTTATGCTATGCTGCCATGTGGGCGGCGCACAAATAATATAACATTGGTTGATGCTTATGGCGCGGATACGACAGATGCGAAGCAAAGCGCTGCGACGACAATTACTATCGCTGGCTCAGGCAGGCGTTGCCGGCTCCAGAGAGACCATCGATGAGCAAATTGATCATCTTCTTGCTGAGATGTTGGATGAAACGCCAATAACCGCACCTGCTCTGTTGCCAATCGATGAAGTTGATCCCAATCAACGGATTGTTGTTACCGGTATAGGCCTGGTTACGCCTTTCGGCGTCGGCATTGAACCGTTCTGGTCGGGTCTGATTGAAGGTCGCAGCGCCGTGTCGCGCATTGTGCGCTTTGATACAAGCGAGTTTGCATGCCAGATTGCAGGACAGGTTGAGGATTTCGAGCCGCGTGAGTTCATCGAAGCCAAAGACGCGCGGCGTATGTCGCGCAGCAGTCAGTTTGCCGTCGCTGCGGCGCGGATGGCGATTGATCATGCCGACCTCGAAATTCACGCTGGAAATTGCGATGACATTGGCGTGTATGTAGCGTGCGGTTCAACGTCGCTGCCTGAAACTGAGCAGGCGGTTGAGACTCTGCTCAACAAGGGCCCTATGCGAATTAGTCCATTGTATATTCCTTCCGCATTGCCCAATATGCCCTCGTGTCAGGTGGCGATACAGCTTGGCTTGTATGGCTACAACTCGACGATCGCCACAGCTTGCGCCGCGAGCGCTCAGGCAATCGGCGAAGCTGCCGCGATCATTCGGCGCGGCGATGCAGAGGTGATGCTGGCCGGCGGGACGGACGCGTCGATAAGTCGCCTGGCGCTGGGTAGTTTTAGCGTCATGCGGGCGTTGAGCACGCGCAACGACGAACCGGAGCGAGCTTCGCGCCCGTTCGATGCCCAGCGCGATGGATTTGTCGCCAGCGAGGGCGCCGGGGTGCTGGTGTTGGAACGGTTGTCGCATGCTCACCAGCGCGACGCGCGTGTATACGCCGAGTTGCTCGGCTATGGCGGCTCGTGCGACGCCTATCATGTCACCGCCCCTGATCCGACCGGAAGGTCCGCAGCGCGAGCCATGCGCCGTGCATTGGCCAACGCCCGCGTCGATCCGCAGCAAGTCGATTATATCAACGCCCACGCGACCAGTACCGTCGCGGGCGACATTGCCGAGACGATCGCGATCAAGCAGGTGTTTGACGAATATGCTTACAGCATACCGGTTAGTTCGACGAAATCGATGACCGGACACCTGACCGGCTCGGCGGGCGTGGTGGAGGCGGCGGCGGTGATTCTGGCATTGAATCATAGCATCCTGCCGCCGACGATCAATCAGGAATTTCCCGATCCTCAATGTGACCTGGATTATATTCCCAATATGGCGCGCCAGAGTGACGCCCAGATTGCAATGTCAAACTCTTTTGGCTTTGGCGGCGTCAACGCGGTGCTCATATTCAAGCGGCATGATCAGTAGCAACAGAAATCGGATTCGGCATTCCGCGAGCGCATATGAATTGGAACATCATCGGTCACGAGTGGGCCGTACACTATTTGCGGCAAAGCATCGCGTGCAAGCGCGAGGCGCATGCCTACTTGATCACCGGCCCGGCGAGCGTGGGGAAGGCGCTGTTGGCGTTGCGCCTGGCACAGACGTTGAATTGTGAACAAGGCGGCGATGAGCCGTGTCTGGCGTGTCGCACCTGTCGGCGAATCGAGCGCGGCAACTATCCGGATGTACGGATCGCAAGTATGGCCACGCAAGCTGCTGGCCTTAAACCGGACGAGGCGGCACGGCAGAAAGAACTCAAGATCGGGACGATTCGCGAGTGGCGAGGTGACATCACTTTGAAGCCCTACGAAGGCCGCCGACGGGTGTTCATACTGCACGATGCCGAGCGGCTCAACGAAGAAGCCTCCAACGCGATGCTCAAGACGCTGGAAGAACCGCCCGCATTCGCTAACTTGATCCTGATCGCCAACAGTACGGATCTGTTGCCTACGATTGTCTCGCGCTGCCAGGTCATTCGCCTGCGACCGCTCCCACGCCGGCAGGTCGCTGCGGCGCTGTCCGAACGGGTGGATATAAGTGTGGAGGATGCGGCTTTGCTGGCCGCCTGGAGCGGCGGACGAATTGGATGGGCTTTGCGTATGGCCGAAGATTCGGAGGCGTTGCAGGCGCGCCAGGATCAACTCGCCGCCTTGCTTGAACTGCACAACCAGCCGTTGAGCGTAGCGTTTCGCTGGGCCGAGGAGCGCGCCAAAGAATATCGCGGCGGCGAACAGCAGATGGTCTTTGAATGGATCGAACTCTGGCAGAGCTGGTGGCGTGATGTGATGCTCGCTGCTGCCGGTTGCCTGGAGAGCATTGCGAACATTGACCGGCGCGCCGACTTGGAACGGCTCGCGCGCGCTTACGAACTAGAGCGCGTCTATGGCTTCACCAGGCGTCTGAGTGAGGCGATGCAACAACTCCGTGAGAACGTCTCGCCGCAACTGGTCTTGGAGAATTTGCTTGTGCATATGCCTGCCCGCGCGCGATAACCACTATGTCGCATATACTGCTCACGAAACTTCACCGCCCGCCAATCGCTCCCACATACATCCCACGCCCGCACCTTCAACAGCGATTGGATGCCGGCCTGGCCGAGCAACGGCGTTTGACGCTGGTCTCCGCGCCGGCCGGTTTTGGCAAAACCTCCTGTGTCAGCGCCTGGGTCGGCGGGCTGGATTGCCCGGTGAGCTGGCTCGCGCTGGATGCCGCAGATGATGAGCCGGGGCGTTTTTTCACCTATGTAATCACCGCGCTGCAAACGATCGATGCCAATCTTGGCCGCGAAATCGAAGGCTTGCTGCGCGCCGGTCAGCTCCCACCCGGCGAGATTATCATCACCACGTTCAGCAACGATCTGCTGAAGCTGTCTGATCGCTGCGTGCTTGTCCTGGATGATTTTCAGGTAATTGAAGATCGTTTCATCCTCAATGTCTTGCAGCAGTTGCTGGCCAATCTGCCGGAATCACTTCACCTGGCGCTGCTCACCCGCGAAGATCGAATGGCGTCATTCCAGGCTTATTCATTCTTGGTAAATGAATGATACAATTTAGTGACTTAGGTTGTAAAACCTGCTGATCGAGCGTTTGACACGCCCTGACAGCTTTGCTATAATCGTATGAGCTAAGGGCGGTTCATCCGCTCTCTTTTCATGTCGCCGCAAACACGAGAAGCCGCCAGCGAGCGCAGGGACTGGCTCTTGCGCTGCGTGTTTGCTGAAGGAGCACAGGCGTGTACGCAATAGTTCGCGACCGCGGGATGCAATACCGCGTCGAGCCAGGACAGACACTTCGGGTCGATTTGCTTGATGTCGAACCGGGCGCAGTGGTCGATTTCGATGAAGTATTGATGGTCAGCAACGATAGCGGCGTCAAAGTTGGCGCGCCGCTGGTCGAAGGCGCAAAAGTGCGCGCCAAAGTTGTGGGCAATATTAAAGGCCAGAAAATTATCGTCTTTCGTTATCGCAACAAAAAGCGCTATCGTCGCCGCACCGGCCATCGTCAGAAGTATACCAACGTCAAGATCAACGAGATTATCGTGTAAGCGAACGCAGAAAAATGGAGCGCTTGCACAGACAGGTCAGAAGCACGTGATGTGATTCTTGCGAGCGTACCTTTAATTTATCAGTCACGAGGAGTGTGGGCAATGGCACACAAAAAAGGCGTCGGCAGTTCGCGCAACGGGCGTGATAGCAAGCCGAAAATGCGTGGCGTAAAGTGTTTTGGGGGCGAGCACGTCATCCCTGGCAACATCATCGTACGCCAGTGCGGAACGAAAATCAAACCCGGCCCAAACGTTGGCATGGGTCGCGACTATACTATCTATGCTCTTGTTGAAGGCCATGTCTACTTCCAGCCTTATTCGCGAACCCAGAAAATGGTGAGCGTTGTTCCAATCGAAAGCGCGCCCGCCTCGCCGGAGGCTGCATCGTCCGGTGCATAACGCGCTATGATGCAGGCATTGAGGAGCATCGACGTGAGAAAAGATATTCACCCGAAAGCATATACGACAGGCGTCGTTTGCAGTACGTGCGGCACGGTTTGGGATGTGCGCTCCAGCCGTGAGAATCTGCGCGTGGATATTTGTTCAAATTGCCACCCATTCTTCACCGGCGAGCAGCGCATTGTTGATACCGCCGGCCAGGTTGATCGCTTTATGAAGCGTCTGGCTAACTCACAAGAGCGCCAGGCCGATCAGCAACGCCGCAAGGCCAAAGCTGAAGAGCCGCCCGAAAAGAAGAAGAGCTTGCTCAAAGAGATCTACGGTGACGAAGCCTGATCTGCGTTTGGTGCGGGGAGAGTCGAAAAGCTACAATCCGACGCGCGTCTGTCATCAATGACGGGCGCGTTTCTCATACCAAATGCGGTTGAAGATTTCCGCGAAAACCTGCCAGGTTTTAGGAACCTGGCAGGTTTGACATGCGAGCGCTACATAAAGAACGCCGCCGCGATCATCGCTGCAAGTAACAAGCCGCCCCAGATAAGAATACGCACGAGATCGGCACGCACATAGGCATAGTCAGCCGAGTAGTCTACTGGTTGAACGGCGGTTCGCTGCGGCGCCTGGGCCTGGCGACGCTGCGGCGAGCGCACCGGCTGGCGGCGACGTTGACGAGATTGAGCGGGCATATCTGCATGCTCCCTGGCTGCTATCTTGACACATTGTGCATTATACCATCTGTTACGTCTGTGCCGAGAAACGGCGTACGCTTGCGCAAGCCGCGATCTCCAGCTATGATAACGCCCATGATACGATTAGGAGTTCTTGGCGGCGGCCAACTCGCCCAGATGCTAACCCAGGCGGCGATCTCGCTTGGGATCGATATGACGATCTTTGAACGGAGCGCGGACAGTCCTGCCGGCCGGCTGACCCGGCGCGAGATCATCGGCGCTTGGTCAGATGAAGCTGCGCTCGAAGCATTCGCGACACAATGCGATCTCGCCACGCTCGAAAACGAATTTGTGGACGCTGCGTTTGTGCAATGGCTGGAGCGCCGTGGTCTGCCAGTCTACCCAACCTCAGCCACGCTGGCGATCGTGCAGGACAAGCTGCTTCAAAAACAATGCCTAGAGGTCGCCGGGTTGCCGGCGCCGCGTTATTGTGAGGTTGCAACGCCAGATGTAGTGCATGCCGCCGCCGAGCGTTGCGGCTGGCCGCTACTACTGAAGGCGCGTCGCGACGGTTACGACGGCTATGGCAATGCGACGCTGCATACGCCCGACGACATTCCGGCGGCCTGGGCTCGGCTGGCAACCAACAATCGCCAGCTTATGGCCGAGTCGTTCGTGCCCTTCGCCAAAGAGCTGGCGGTGATGGTCGTACGCGGCCACGATGGAGAGACGCGCACATACCCGGTTGTGGAAACCGTGCAGCGTAACCACATCTGCCACATTGTGCGCGCTCCCGCTCCTATCGCCGAAAGCATCGCCACACGTGCACAAACGCTAGCTCACCGCGCGGTGCAAGCCATCGACGGAATCGGCATCTTTGGCATCGAGTTTTTTCTCCTGGCCGATGGCACGCTGCTCGTCAATGAAGTGGCCCCGCGTCCTCACAACTCCGGGCACTATAGCATTGAGGGCTGCGTCACCTCACAGTTCGAAAATCACCTGCGCGCCGTGTTGAACTGGCCGTTGGGTCCGACCGACTTGCGCACACCAGCGGTGGTCATGATTAATGTGTTAGGTCAGCGCAATGGCGAGGCTCGCGGCGATGGCCTGGATGAAGCGCTGGCCGTTCCGGGCGCCCATCTGCACATCTATGGGAAACGCCAGGTGCGCGTCGGACGCAAGATGGGCCATGTCACCGCGCTGGGACATACGCTCGAAGAGTCCGAAGCGCTCGCCCAGCGCGCGGCGGATCTTATCCGTTTGTAGCCACATGCGCTTTGCTATGAGCAGAACTTCAGATAATGAAAGCGACACCCTATGGCAGCACTGATTGGCATTATTATGGGCAGCGACAGCGATTTGCCGACGATGCAAGGGGCGATCGACGTCTGTCGTCAGTTTGGTGTTCCCATTGAAGTACGGGTGGTTTCGGCGCACCGCACGCCGCAAGATATGATCGAGTACGGTCGCACCGCGCACCAGCGTGGGTTAAAAGTGATCATCGCCGGAGCGGGTGGTGCGGCGCATTTGCCGGGCATGATTGCCGCCGTATCGCCGTTGCCGGTCATCGGCATTCCCGTGCCGAGCAAGGCGCTCAACGGATTCGACTCGCTGCTTTCCATCGTGCAAATGCCGGCCGGCGTTCCTGTGGCGACGGTGGCGATTAGCGGAGGGCGCAACGCCGGGTTACTGGCTATCCAGATCCTCGCCACATCTGCTCCCAGATTGCTCGAACAAATGATCCAATATAAAGCTGAACTGGCCGATCAGTCGCGCGCCAAGAATGCGGCCATACGCGATGTGGCAGGCTCCGAGGAAGAAACTCCGCATTGACTCCCGTCGTTGCGATTGCTACACCGACATTCGGCCATCAGGCGGCTTCGAGTCGCCGCCAATACGAACGCCTAACCATGCCATTCATATTATACTGGAGGAACTATGCGCAACCTGCTCGTCACCGGCGGCGCCGGCTTCATCGGCTCCAACTTCGTTGCCTATATGCTCGAACACCATCCCGACTATTGCATTGTCGTATACGACAAGCTGACATACGCTGGACGGCTTGAGAACCTCGAACGTGTGGCGAGCCACCCCAACTTTGCGTTTGTACGCGGCGACATCTGCGATATGGAGGCCGTACGCGCAGCCGTGATCGAGCACAGCATTGACACGATTGTCAACTTTGCGGCGGAAACTCACGTTGACCGCTCGATTATGGAGCCCGACGCCGTGGTCAGAACCAACGTGAATGGCACATGGACACTGCTAGAGATCGCCCGCGAGCATCAACTAGAACGCTTCCACCAGATCAGCACCGACGAAGTGTACGGGGCGATTCCCGCGCCGAATCGCTCACGCGAGGGCGATCCGCTGGAGCCGCGCAGCCCGTACTCTGCCAGCAAAGCCGCAGCCGAGCACCTGGTCTATGCCTACCATATTACCTATGGCCTGGTGACAACGATGACCCGTGGTTCAAACAACATTGGCCCGTACCACTATCCGGAGAAAGCTGTGCCGCTGTTTACGACCAATGCGATTGATGGTGTTCCGCTGCCCATTTATGGCGATGGTCGGCAAATGCGCGATTACCAGTATGTGCTTGACCACTGCGAAGGCATCGACATCGTGCTGCACAAGGGACAGCCCGGTGAAGCCTATAACGTGGGTACCGAAGTTGAGACCTACAACATCGATATGGCGCACAAGATTTTGGATATTCTCGGCAAGCCGCATACACTGATCCAGCATGTGACTGACCGCGCCGGGCATGACCGACGCTACGCGCTCGATTGTAGCAAGCTACGAGCGCTCGGCTGGCGTAGCCGGCATACCTTCGACGAGGCGTTGGAGAAAACGGTGCGCTGGTACGTAGAGAATCAGTCCTGGTGGCGACCGATCAAATCGGGCGAGTATCTGGAATACTATCGCCGCCAATACGCAGAGCGCTAAGCAACCCGCATCTTGTTGCTCTATCCGTCTTGTCTTGCATACTCACATCAAATTCGATTAAAGACGTACCCAAAGACCTGACCGATTTTGGAAATCGGTCAGGTAACAACTCGACTTTTGAGCCGAAACTGGTATCAGATATGGTGTAAAGGAAATAGTACTATGACCCGTCCTAGTTCAAGCGGGCGCGTTGAGATCATCTGCGGCTGTATGTACAGCGGTAAAACCGAGGAGTTGATCCGGCGCATTCGCCAGGTACGTATCGCCCGACAGCAATTCCGTATCTTTACGCCACACCTGGATACGCGCTACGGCGAGGATCAAATCGCCAGTCATACCGGCGCACGTCTGGAAGCGCAACCGGTCTCCTCAATCGCCGAGGTTCTCGCCCGATCGGAAGATGCCCAGGTCATCGCCATTGACGAACTACACTTTCTCAATGACACGCCGCAGTCGATCGTTGACGGATGTCAGACATTGGCCGATCGCGGGTTGCGCGTGCTGATCGCTGGTCTAGACCAGAACTATCGCGCCGAGCCGTTTGAAGCAGTGTCCCGGTTGATGGCCGTTGCCGAACAGGTGGACAAACTCTACGCGATTTGCGTGCGCTGCGGAGCGTACGCTACCCGCTCGCAACGGTTGATCGACGGCAAGCCCGCGCCGCACGATGCGCCAACACTCGTTGTCGGCGGGCTCGATTTGTACGAGGCGCGCTGCCGAGCCTGTTATGAGCCGGCTTTGTAATTGCATGGTACAGCGCAAAACTCGGCGTGCGCCTATGAGCGTGCACACCAGAAGCCCGGAGCCGCTATAGCAACTCCGGGCTTCGGTATAATCCGTTCCGTTACGCAGCGCCGATTGCTTGCTACATTCCCAGCTTGCGCTTCAACTCTTCCAGTTCGGAGTCAACCTCCTGGTTACGCTCCAGATCAC
The DNA here is from genome assembly GCA_028282325.1 of Chloroflexaceae bacterium. GTDB lineage: Bacteria > Chloroflexota > Chloroflexia > Chloroflexales > Chloroflexaceae > JANQID01. Next base: position 116,128 of record JANQID010000052.1, read on the forward strand.
GGAAGCGATTATCCAGCGAGTCGCCCTCCAGTTTGGACATTGCCTCGGCTTTCGCCAATCGGTCATCCACCTTCTCTTCGAGCTGATCGAGCTTGTCGAGCGCGCCCACCTGCCCCATACTTCGCATCGTACTCTGGAGCGCCTCCTGAGTCTGGGCTCGATTCTTTTTCGCGATGATCAACTCTTTCTTCGCCTTGGTCTCGGCAATCCGGGTCTCAAGATCGACGAGCGCTTCTTGCAGCGCGTCAACCTGCTCCTCCTGCGCAGCATGCTGCGTCCGATACTGATCGGCCATCTTCTGGGCCTGCACTTTGCGTGACAGCGCCGCCTTGGCCAATTCTTCGTCCCCCGCTCGCAATGCCGCCTCGGCCTTGGATTGCCACTGATCAGCCTGACCCTGGAACTCGACCATTTTCTGTTCCAGCTTTGTCTCATCAGCCATTGCAGCAGCAACGTTGGTTCGGGCCTCGTAAAGCTCGTTCGTAAGCTGGCGTAGATACTCGTTCGCCATCTTCTCCGGATCTTCAGCCTTATCCAACATCGAGTTGATGTTGGCGCTCAACAAATCCTTGATGCGACCCAGAATGGACATATGAACAACCTCCTTGTCGAATTCCTTGCAGCGAGTATTCAAAGATGCGCAAATAGCCGATAGCAAACATTTCCATCAGTCATCATTCTAGCATGATGCGCTGACATTCTACAACTCTTGTTACGCAATTAGCGGCAAATCGTTGCATCTCTATAACTATACGCCTGTCGCATAGGGAGAAAGCTACCAAACAATATTGGAGGCACCGCATGCGGTCATTCTTCGCTGCGCTCAGAATCTCAGATTCCCACAACGCCGAGACCCTTCCCCTTCGCTTCGCTCCGTTCAGGGTGACATGCGGCGTGTGTATCATCATTTGGTAGCATCATCCGTAAAGGCCCTATTTTCCATCTGCGTTTCTGCGAATGATTGTTCCATCAGAGCGGACGCCGCGTAGGGACGCCAACTATACGTGGATAGCTCGGCGGCGTCGGGGCGCGTTTTTCAACCACCACCAGGGTTTTCGGTTCAACGCCGGGCAACGCTACCGGCTCAATGGATTGCACAATGCCGCCCAGCAGTGAGATCGCGGGTTGCGCGGCGGCGACTTCAGCGGCGACATCGGCGCCTTTGGGAGCAAGCAGACGACCTCCGATCCGCAAAAGAGGCAGGCCATACTCGGCCAGCACACGCATATCGGCGACGGCGCGCATTGTCACCACATTGTAGCGTTCGCGGTGCTGCACATCGTGCCCCGCCTGTTCAACTCGATCTGTGAGAATAGTCACTTCGTCCAGGCCCAGGATCCGCACGATATGTTCCAGAAATGCCGTTTTCTTGGCCACCGACTCGATCAGCGTGAGTTGCAACGTTGGATATAACAGCTTGAGCGGCAAGCCGGGAAATCCCGCCCCGCTGCCAATATCCGCCAGCAGCGCCGGCTCCTGATCCCAGGAGAGCGCGCAACGCAGCGAGTCCAGGAAATGTCGGACGACTATAGCCTCCAGATCCGTGATTGCTGTCAGGTTGACTCGCTCGTTCCAGCGTTGCAATTCGCTCGCGTAGATTGCAAACTGCTCGATGTGATGATCTGTCAGTGATAAGCCCCAGGCAGACGCTGTTTGGATGAGGATGGCGAATGCAGAGGAATGCATCATAGGTTAAGATATCGCTTACATTGCCCCATACAACCGTTGCGCGCGAATATACTCCAGAACTGAATCGGGAAGCTGATAGCGTACCGGCTGACCGGATGCGAGTCGCTGGCGCAACACGCTGCTGGAAATATCTAGTCCTGGCCCGTCGATGAGTGTGACGCGATCGGCGATGCCGGGCAGATGCACTGCAAGGGCATTGAGATCAACACTCATGCCGGGGCGCATCACCACAGCCAGACGCGCCAGTTCAACAACATGCTCAGGGTGATGCCAGCGGGGCAGGCTGGCCAATGCATCGCCGCCCAGTACAAACCAGAGTTCTGGTTTGGGGCCAAGCAGCGTGCGGAAAGCGCGTAACGTATCGGCAGTGTAGGACGGTGGTTCGCTATAGATTTCAATATCCGAGGGAATAAACGCGGGGTTGTCAGCGCAGGCCAGTTGCACCATCATCAAACGTTGTTGAGGGCTTGCCGCGTGGCCTTCCGGCTTTAGTGGTTGTCGAGCGACCGGCGTTAAGTATACACATTTCAGCCCGATACTCCAGCGCACTTCCTCAGCGATTGCAAGATGGCCATAATGTATCGGGTCGAACGTACCGCCAAAAATGCCGATGCGCTGGTGCTTAGTGTGTTTGTACAGCGATTCGTGCTCTCAGTAAACAGTCGGATTAGTATTGACGCACGCTATCGATTTCAAACGCATCCTGAAATAGATGCCAGATTATCCAAGGAACAGATCGCTGATCGGCGATATGCAGATCGCTGATATATTCGGCAACCAGCTCAGCCACATCACTGCGCTGCAAGAGATACACGCGCGGGCCAAAGCTATTGTGCAATTGAAGTGCTAACGCATCGGCCAGATCATAGAGGTCACGCTCCGGTAGCCGTGCATTGGTGCTGTATCGCATAGCTCGCATACGTTGCCCTCATCGCCTTGATCGTCGCAATAGATGACATATTTCTTGTTTGGGTCGCCACAGACAAAATCTACGAATGCGCATCCGTATTATGTGGAACCGGCAACTTTTCTGTTGGTCGCGCACGCTTTGGCATTAAACTATTGTCAACTAACGTATCGGAGACATAATCCAGATAGCCGCGGATATCTTCATTATCTTCGAGACTCTGAAACGGAACCGTGGCGCCGCTGACAGTTTTAACGCTTTGTCCGATCTCGCCAAGGGTTTTATCGATGCCCTTCACCAGACCGCGCATTACGCTGGCCAGCTCTTCGCGCTCCTGAACGGTGAGATTTGCGAAGCCGACCAGCGCTTTCTCCTGGGCACGCAGCAACGTAGCGCGCAGGATAGCAATATCAGCCTGCGTTTGCAGCTCGTAACGTCGCACCAGGTGCGCCTGACGCACCTGCTCAACGAGCTCTTCGCTCGTCACCGGCGTCCAGAGCAATGCGGGAATAATGATGAAGCCAATAATGCCAATGATTACCTGTTGGAGGATCAAGCCGGTATCGGCGACGGTAGGCTGTGCAGACCACCAGGAATACTGTATTTCAAAGCTATAATACAGAAGGTACAACGCTGCGCCAATGACAACAATGTACCCCCATGTGCGGACATTGATCTTCTGCAAGAGCATACCGCCGGGCGACCAGGGTATCAAAAACGACGTCAGACTCGGCGGAGCAAGCACAAGGATGGCGGTGAATGCAGCGGCGACCACTACATCACTCGTGAGCTGGCTCTGCACTCCCCACCAGTACACTGCGGAGCCCAACATCGCTATAACTGCGAGAATGGCAAGGAGCGATTTAGCAGTAAATTGCACTCCGCTGCCGCGTCGACGTTGCCCTCGCACCATGTCTAAATATCGGCTCATCATTACCTCCTCGGTCACACCATTGCTCGCCTGAACATCCCTGCCGCTCACATCACATACGAAACATAGCAAAAAGCAACCTGACAACCCAATGTGTCGCCTGGCTGCTACTAAGAGAAAAGCTATCGCGAGGGACAAGAGGCCATAATATTCTTTCCCTCGAACCGAGCATTCAACGAGATTGCACGTTTGGCGCTACGAAAGCATAGGTTTCAACCCATTCTTCGTAGCCGGCCGCATTCAGCCGCTGTACTAACGATGGGGATAGCGAAGTCAAGCCATAACGCTTATTAATCTGATAGGGCACTTCCAGAGCTGGCGATCCCTGACCGCGCAGGGTAAAGGTCGCCTGGACTTCAAACTCCCCAGAGAAGGCGCCGAGAATGACGTGCTGCTGATTCACCGGATCATACCACCACAACTCACTGCCGGTCGTTGTATAGATTCGAGACTGATCAAACGTCTGACGGCCAAGTTGCTGATTCCGCCAGCGCTGTTCATGGCTCAAATTACTTGGCGTTGGCGGCGCTATCGTTTCAACAGGCAATGGGGTAATATCGGTGACAACAGTTGTCGGGGGCGCACCGGGCGCAACATCATTCGGCGTCAGCAGATCGGTCGGTCGAGTCTCAACAGCAAGTTGTGACATCACAGTCGGCGTATCAGACATCCCAGGCGAACCTTCGAGCATTTCATCCACCGACACTGATAACGGCGGAGATGGCGAAGCCGGGTTCGAGCTATCGCCTGTTTGTAGTTCCGCCATACAGCCCGATACCAACAACGCCGCGCATATCAACATAAGCGTCAGCAGGGATGTGTGCTTCATTGCTTATAGGCCATACCTTGAACAATCCATAAACAATCTATCGTCCCAGATAAACAGTCAGATTGTACTGCAAGAACAAGAACATTTGTACTGAACCATACTATACCACATTTCCTACTCAATCTCAAGAACTCCAATGAATATGTATTTACACTCGCGCAAATTTTCGCTTACTATTTAGACACCTACGACTCTGAGTCATAGTCTGGGGAAAAATCGCATCCGAAGGCATTGTGTACTATGGGCAGGCTCAATAGCTCATCAGTTCTTATTTTACATAAACAAGACTCCATAATAGAAGATGATAACACATTGCCAACTAAGTGTCAAAAGTTTGCCAGAAAAAGACCTCCTCCTCGTTCAACGTTCTGAACAAGGAGGAGGCGCTTGAACGGTTGCGATATTTGCGAGCCTGGTCGCTTATGCAGGAGATGTCGTTAGCGAAGAACGCGCTGACGAATCATTGCCGCCGCGCCGACGCCGACCAGCAACAATGCACCGATGACCAGCCAGGGCAGTGTCACCTCATTGCCATTCGAGGTCGTGGGCAGAGTCGTTGGAGCAGGTGCTGACGAACCAGCCGTCACCTTCAGTTCAGGCGTGATCGAAGCCAGTTCGTTGGTTGCAAACACTTCATACGTGTTTCCGGCTTCCAAAGTCGTGCCGGAGAGATCGATAACCACAGCATCGCCGCCAGCCGGTGTCACAACGATATCATACGAACCAGCATCGACTTCCAGATAATCGCTGGCATTTGGGAAGGCCAGACCTGGAATCAGGGTTGCGCCATCCTTGAGTTTCACATCAACAGCCGGTGCGTCAGGGGAGAAGTGGTAAACGCGCACTTTGGCCTTTCCCGACGCCGGAGCAGACATATCATCGACAATGATCGTCGGCTGGATCTCGGCCAGGTTGCCGGTAGCGGCTACCGTGTAGGCTATGCCAGCATCAACCGTTGCCGTCGCATCGATAACCGCATCGTCGGGCGAACCGCCAGCCGCCGTAACCTGGAAACGATGCTCGCCGGCCGGCACATCCAGATAATCGCTCACCGCGAAGAACGGCACACTGCTCAATACCTTGCTTCCATCGACATAGACATCAACTGCCGGGGCATCCGGCGAGGCGTGAATGACCCGAACTTTTGCATTGCCCGACTGAGCAGATGCTATGGGGACGAGGGCCATTGCCAGAATAAGAGCCAACAGGCTCAGCATCGCTGATACGATAGACTTCACGAAACTTCCTCCTCAAATTACAGTGCTACTTGCCAAAGCTTCCGAGAATGCAAAGAGATGACTTGTGGAGCTGCCAGAAGCACGAACATCCACCAATTGCTTGTTGTGCGCCTGGTAACTGTGGTTTTCATCTCATCACTCGACAAAACAGAGATGGTGCATGAATATTTGCATTCTCGATGCAAAACGCTTGCATACTGTCTATACGGACAGGTTCCAGGGGGTGGATGTATAGCGCGGCTCTGAATCGTGGTGATGTGGAAAACCTAGGCCGGTATCTGTCGCATACGCGGCTTTGCGGGAAGATACCAAACGATAATGAACAGGCCGCATGTCACCCTGAGCGGAGCAAAGGGTCTCGGCGTCCCCGACAGCCGGGATTCTTCGCTGCGCTCAGAATGACCGCTTGCGGTAGATCCAAATTCGTTTGGTAGATGTGTTCAGATCGATTCTCAGTGGAAGCTCAGGAGGAACAATCAACAAAGCGGGCGGGTTTCCGCTATGGAAACCCGCCCGTCACAGAGGCCGAGACCTGGAGGAGAACCCCGTTATGCGTGCGCGCCCTTGCCGTGGAACAACAGCGGACGCACCCGCAGAGCCATGCCAAGATCGAGCAAAATGTGCAAGAACACGACCGTCCAGATGTCTTGTGTCAGCCAGAAGCACAGACTCCAGCCGATGACCAGACCTACCTCGGCCAGCGGTCGATACTTGCGGATAGCTACCGATAGCGGTGCGTCATCAAGGTGCGGCGGCAGCAAACGCAACCAAAACAGCGCGTGAATGAGCCCGCCGTAGACCATAAAGAAGAGTACGCCGACAACCAGCCCCGCAATGCTCGCCGCCGCCGGTGCAAACGCGTCGACAGCCCAGTAGCCAAACATTTCACCCAGACGGTAGGCAACGCCAAACGCAAACACTTCGGCAATGCCATTGCCAATCGTAAACGCCAATACCGAACTCAGACTGATTGGACGATTGCCGTGTCGCGCAATGATGAGATAAAGACTCTGACTGAGCGCCCAGGTAAGCACGAGATAGCCTACCAGCCAGAAATGCGAAAGGGTGGCTCCGACATTCCAATTCATAATCCAGTCGCGCAAGAAAACGACCCCCAAAACACAGGAGATCGCCCAGTATGCCAGAACCGACCATTCTTCCCGCTTCAAGCGCTGTTGAGCGCGCGCCTGCGTTCGGTTCAAACCTGCGTTGAACTGCACATCCATACGTTGTCATCACTCCATTAAATTGGTTTTGTTGCGAGATCCTGAGGGTTATCGCCTGCGCCAATGCGCTTGTACATATAAACACAATCACCTACAAATATTATAAAAACTTTGCGTCGAGATGTATTAGTGCATGGTAGGCAAAAAATGTTATATATGCAATAGTATACCATTTCAACGAATTTTATCAAGAGGCATTATGCAGTATCTTATGCAAAACTATTGCCAGCAAAAAGCCTCTGTGTCAATGGGCGTGACACAGAGGCTTTTTGCTGCGGGATGTTGGGGGAATGTATAGAACGCTCGAACCGGCGGTGCGCTCAACGGACGTGTTAGCGACGTTGTGTCAGACGCGTCCCGCGAGGAACATTGACGATCTCGGCGGCATTCTCGTCTTCCTCGACTTCTTCAACGTCAGAATGCGTCGCCTCCGGTTCAGCATGATGCCCGTGACCATGCCCCATACCATATTCGACAACTTCACTGGCGGCCCTGATCCGGCGCTCATACTCTTTATCGACAAACTGAATAAACCGCTGCAACAAATTTGGAGACCCCATTATTTTCGCCCTCGTGCTCGATTCGTTTCTTCGGCTGATTCTGGGGCGATTATACGTTTATCGGGGCAAGATTGCAATCAGGCTAATAAACTCAACCTACGTTTGTGTCGCTGCGTTACTGGCACGGCGATGTTCGGCGATACGTTTGCACTGTACTGTAGAAGCGCATCCGATTTTCGCCCCATCACTCACGAGGCAGGCTCGATCCCGTTGTACAATGAGCCTCAGGCGGCATCACGAAAGTATTGCATATTCAACAGCTCGAATACAAGCTGATCCAGCGTCGCTTCTGCTTCGCGGTATGTGCGCGCAAACCCGATCAATTCCTCATTGAGGAACATCGCAAAGTCGCGCGTTTCGGGATCGTACACGATTTTCTTCTTGTACATCATCCTGCCCTTTCCAGATCCTCCAGCGTTTGTTTCATGCGCCGGGGCGTCCTTGTCGCCTGTATACCGGAAGCACGGTCGGTCAAAGATACTTGGCTAGAATTATTATAGCACTTTTGTTCTAATTTTCAAGTCCTTTGACAACGAATCTTGGCACGAGTATTATTACGGCGGCGGGCAGGCTATGCTCGTCTTTCATTTGACTATCGATATAAGCGCTATTACCTTACTCTACGCTAAGGAGCATCGGTTGCGAAGCTGGAAGATCTGGTTAGGCCTTGTCGTAAGCGTCGTTTTCCTCGCCTTTGCCTTGCAAGGGCTGGACCTGGCCCACTTCTGGCAAGCGCTTAAGGGTGCGAATTACTGGTGGGTTCTGCCCGGAATCGCGATCTATTTTGTTACAGTGCTGGCGCGTACGTGGCGTTGGCACTATATGCTCAGGCATATCAAGCGTATCGCGACGATGCGTTTGTTCCCCATTGTCGTCATCGGGTATATGGGCAACAATGTATACCCCGTCCGCGCGGGCGAGTTGTTGCGCAGTTATGTCCTGCGGCGCAAGGAAGGCGTTCCGATGAGCGCGTCGCTGGCCACCGTCGTGCTTGAACGCCTGTTTGACGGTCTGGTGATGCTGTTTTTCGTGTTCGCCACGCTGCCGTTCGCTCCGCTACCGACCGCCTATCGCCTCCTGGTGATCGGGTTCAGCATCGTGTTCGGCGTTGCATTGCTGCTCTTCTTCTTCGTTGCCGCCCGCCCGGAACGCATTGGGCGCGTGTATGCCATGCTGGTTGATCGCTTGTTGCCCTCATCGCTCCGCCCCCGTGTGCATAGCCTGTTTGATCGTTTCATCATCGGCCTGCAATCACTGCGCAGCCCGCGCGAGATGGCGATGATTTTTCTTACATCGACGGCGATCTGGCTTGGCGAGACCACGAAGTACTGGTTTGTAATGCATGCCTTTCCGTTTGAGGTTTCATTCCCGGTGTTGATGCTGATGACGGCGGTGGTCAATCTGTTTACAACTATTCCTTCGACGCCCGGCTACGTTGGCACATTCGATGCGCCAGGCATCGCGATCTTGACCCAATTTGGCGTACCCCAGGCCATTGCCGCAGGATATACTATCGTGCTGCATGTTGCGCTGTGGCTGCCGATCACGCTGTTGGGCGCGTTGTATATGCTACGCGAGAGTGTGAGTTGGCACGACATTGAAGAAGCCGCCAGCGGCGTTGCACAATCGGATGCATCGTCTGTCGAACCAATACCGACCGACGTCCAGAATATAGCCGAAGACGTTGAAAACGATGATGTCGCCGCGGGAGTTCTATCGTGAAAATCGGTATTATCGGTGCAGGCATCGCTGGATTAACGGCTGCGTATGATCTCAGCCTGGCCGGTCATCAGGTGACGGTTTATGAAGCCGCGACGCAAGCCGGCGGCCTGGCTTCGGGGTTTCGCGATCGAGACTGGGATTGGCCGCTGGAGCGTTTTTACCACCATATATTCCAGACCGACCGGGCGATCCTTGATTTGATCGATACCATCGGTTATCGTCACGCGTTGTTCTTCCGCGGGCCGGTCACCGCCCAGTGGTGGCGGGGGCGCGTTTACCCCCTCGACGGCGTGACGCCGGTGTTGCGTTTCCCGGCATTGCCTTTCATCGACCGGGTGCGCTTTGGCTTGGTCATCGCGTATTTAAAGTATGCACTCCGCGATTGGCGAACGCTTGAGCATACAACCGCGGCGGATTGGACGCGCCACTGGGCGGGCGAGGAAGCCTATCGAGCCATTTTGCTCCCGTTGCTTGAAGGCAAGTTCGGTCCTCATGCCGAAGAGGTTAATATGGCCTGGCTCTGGGCCCGCTTCAAGTCGCGCAGTTTCAAGCTCGGCTATTTTGTGGGCGGCTTCCAAAGCTTTGCCGATGCATTGCAGACGACGGTCGCCCAACTCGGCGCAGATGTGCGCTTGAGTATGCCGGTATACCAACTCACGCCCGATACATCGGGGTGGAAAGTGCAGAGCGCGGATGGGGCGCACGCGTACGATCGCATCATCGCCACGGTCTCGCCGCAAATCTTGAACCAGCTTGTCCCGCAACTTCCCTTCGGCTATCTTAACCAGATCCGGCGTTTGCGCTCAATGGGCGCAGTAGTCCTGACTCTGGCGCTCAAGCAGCGTCTCACCGATGGTTTCTACTGGATCAACTTGCCCAAAGATCAATTCCCCTTTCTGGCGCTGGTCGAACACACCAACTTCATTGAACGCGAACGCTACAACGGCGATCATCTAGTCTACTGCGGCGACTATCTCGATCCCGACCACGAGTATTTCCGGCTGAGTCAAGGGGAGTTGATGCAACTCTTCCTGCCCGCGCTACAGATGGTGAACCCGCGGTTCGATGCAACGTGGATTCGGGCAAGCTGGCTCCATCGTGAAATTTATGCCCAGCCAATCGCGCCGACGGATCATGCGCGCAATATTCCGCCGCTTGCAACGCCGTTGACCGGACTCTACTGGGCCAGCATGAGCCAGGTGTACCCATGGGATCGCGGAACCAATTTCGCCGTCGAACTGGGACATCGGGTGGCGACAGAAGTTATTCAGACGCGCCATTCGAGTTGACGGACCCGCCGCGCGATGCTATACTATGCATTCAATAGTGTAAAGTTGCATCCGCTTCCTGTTGGCAGCGGTCGTTTTGTTGTGTCTGACAACGCATCGTCAGACATATATTGGTTTACACGCATATCGCTACCCAACCAGAGACTACAGGAGCGCAGCGATTAAAGAGCAATATCGAGTTAACCATAAAATTCGCGCCCGTGAAGTACGCCTCATCGGTGACAACGGCGCACAGATCGGCATTGTCTCGGTGCGCGAGGCGTTGGCGCTCGCTGAAGAGCGCGGTCTTGATCTTGTCGAAGTTGCGCCGAATGCATCGCCGCCTGTTTGTCGTTTGCTGGACTACGGCAAGTTCCGCTACGATCAGAGCAAGAAAGAGCGTGAGGCGCGCAAGCATCAGAAGCAGGCCGATCTCAAACAAATTCGCCTGATGCCCAAAACCGATGATCATGACTTGCAGGTTAAGGCGAAACGGGCGCGGCGTTTCTTGATGACGGGAGACAAAGTCAAATTTAATGTGCGCTTCCGCGGTCGTGAAATGGCGCACCCGGATATCGGGCGCGCGATGTTGGAGCGAATCGCGGAAGAGTTGCGCGATATTGCGATCATTGAGCAACGTCCATCAATGGAGGGACGGGTGTTATCGTTGCTGCTTGCACCGGAGCCGAAGGCCATCAAGGCGGCTCAGCAACAGGCGCAACGTCTTCAGGCTCAGAAGGTTCGTCAGGCGCAGGAAGCCAAAAGTCAGGCGGCTGATGATAGCGAGCCCGATATTGATGACGAAGATCTTGACGACGAAGATTTTGATGCTGACGACATTGATGACGAAGAAGACGAGGACGAAGAAGAATAGGATATCTGTCGCATGCCAAAGATGAAAACTCATAAGGGAGCCAAACGCCGCTTCAAAGTGACCGGCAGCGGAAAGGTGCTCCAGGCAAAAGAAGGCCGCGGCCTGAAGCGAAATCGGGCCAAACGCGTACGCCGACTGTATGGCAAAATGTTGCCGACTTCTGAAGCGAACAAAGAGCATTTGCGCGTAGCACTGCCCTACGGTCTGTGATTGCCGGCATCCATACCAAAGCCGGCGATTGACGGACGCGATACTACATGGAGGATTGCTTCTCATGCGTGTCAAGCGTGGAGTGATGGCGCATAAGCGCCATAAAAAATGGATGAAACAGGCTCGGGGCTATCGCGGCAGTATTAGTCGCCACTATCGTGTCGCCCACGAAGCGGTGATGCACGCTCTGGCCTATGCCTATCGCGACCGGCGCAACCGCAAGCGCGATTTCCGGCGCCTCTGGATTCAACGCATTAATGCGGCGGCCCGAATGAATGGCATGAAGTATAGCCAGTTGATCAACGGCTTGAAACTGGCCGGAATCGATCTCGACCGTAAAGTGCTCGCCGATATGGCCGTTCGTGACCCGGCGGCGTTTAGTGCGGTGGTATCTCAGGCGCGAGCCGCGCTGTAACCTGGCGCACGCTCTTGCTCGTTGCCCGATGTCGCGTCCGGCGCATTGTGTGATTACCAGCACTGCAAATCGTTATATCAAATACATCCGCTCGCTACGCGCCGACCATCGAGCACGTTGTAGCGAGCGGTCTTTTGTGCTCGAAGGAGTGCGCCTCGTCGCCGAAGCTATCTCCGCCGGCGTCTCGTTACGACTGGCGCTTTTCGATGCCGAGCAGCTCGCCGCAACCGCCGGCGGCCAAGATGTGCTTGACCGGGTCGCCGGTCAGCCGAGCAGCTATCCGGCTTCTGCGCGCGCGATCTCCGCTGCCGCCGACACAGTCACTCCGCAGGGCGTCGTTGCAGTGGCTGCGTGGCCGGAGTTGGCGCCGCGACCGGGCTTGATTCTGGTGCTGGACGGGGTGCAAGATCCCGGCAATGTTGGGACGCTGTTGCGCTCCGCCGAGGCTGCCGGTGTCGGGCAGGCGTTATGTCTGCCAGGAACTGCCGATGTGTACAGTCCTAAAGTCGTACGTGCGGCGATGGGGGCACACTTTTATCTGCCGATCCAGGTCGATCTCGATTGGGGCACAGCGACGACATTGTTGAGCACGACGCCGCACATATACGTTGCCGACGCCCAGGCCAACATGGCGTATTATAGGGTCGATTGGCGGCAACCATCGGCGCTGATCATCGGCAGCGAGGCGCACGGCGTTAGTGCTGCCGGTCGCGCCATCGCCACACAGCCGATCGCTATCCCGATGGTCGGACGGACCGAGTCGCTGAACGCCGGGGTGGCGGGCAGCGTGATCATGTTCGAGGCGCTACGTCAGCAGTCAGAGTGAACGGGAATTGTCGATCGAGGCCTAATGCAGACTCGTTTCGCCTCGCATCTTTCCATCTCTCGATCTCAGGCAGGAGAGCAGCAATGACCATACTCGAAGAGCTTACCGAGCTTGAGCAACAGGCACGCCAGGAACTGGCGGATGTGATCGATCTGGCAAAACTTGCGGAATGGAAAAGCGCTTATCTGGGCAAATCGGGAGCGGTTACTCGGCTGAGCCGCGGACTGGGCGCGCTGCCGCCCGCCGAACGCCCGGAAGCGGGACAGCGTGTGAACGCCGTGCGTACTGCGCTCGACGCCGCGTTCGCCGAGGTTGAAACCCGGCTAAAGCACGCGGCGCGCGATGCGGCACTGATCGCCGAACGTGTCGATGTTACGATGCCCGGGCGGCGACCGCGCGTCGGGCGGTTGCATCCAACCACGCAGGTGTTGCGCCAGATCTTCGATATTTTCGCCGAAATGGGCTTTCAGGTTTGGGAGAGCCGCGAGGTTGAGCTGGACGACTACAACTTCGGCCTGCTCAATTTTCTGCCCAACCACCCGGCCCGTGATATGCAGGACACGTTCTACGTTGAGATGCCGCCTGGCGTGCCTAGCGTCGTGATGCGCACGCACACCTCGCCCGGTCAAATCCACGCGATGCATCGTTATGCACCGCACCCGCTGCGCGTGTTGCTGCCCGGCAAGTGTTACCGCAACGAACAGGTTACAGCGCGCAGCGAGATGATGTTCCACCAATTCGAGTTTCTGGCGGTGGGCCATCATATTACGTTGGGCGATCTGAAGGGCACGCTCAGTAACTTTGCCGAGCGTATGTTCGGACACGGCGCTCGCGTGCGTCTGCGTCCGAGCTATTTCCCGTTCACCGAGCCTAGCGCCGAGATGGATATAAGCTGCTTCTTATGCTCAGGCAAAGGCTGCCGTATGTGCAAATACACCGGCTGGCTCGAAATCGGCGGATGTGGCATGGTGCATCCCAACGTGTTGCGCAACGGCGGCTATGACCCGACGGTGTTCAGCGGCTTCGCGGGCGGTTTCGGCCCTGAGCGCATCGCCATTCTGAAGTATGGAATCGAGGACATCCGCTGGTTTCACAGCGGCGATCTGCGCTTTGTTGAGCAGTTTGGCTAGAACGTATTCGGTCAGGCCGAAGAGCGAAGGCGCAGATAAACCTGTCAGGTGCAGCGAGTCGCCCGGCAGGTTAAACAGACCCGTAGGGCAGCTTTATTGCTGCGCCTTCTGTTTCCCGCTTCTTCATCTCCTAGCATATGGCGTTGGGCGATGCCGCAACTTTCTCGCACAATCAAGGCCCATAGCACGGTGCTTGGCATCCTGTCGCTGTTTCTGCTTCTTGCAATGATCTATAACGTGACGACGCCACTGGGCGAAGGGCCGGACGAGCCGGGGCACCTGGACTACGCTCTCTTCCTCGTTCGCGCGGGACGGCTGCCGGTTCAATCGTCGGCGTCTACGTCCGACGATGTGCCGGGTGAAGGGCATCAGCCGCCGCTGGCGTATGTGCTGATGATGCCGGCTGTCGCCTGGCTGCCCGCAGATCAGCAGCAGCTTGAATTGCGCGCGAATCCGGATTTTCTCTGGAACGGCGGAACTGACGTCGCCGCGTTCACACGTAGTAGCCGCGAATATTGGCCCTGGCAAGAGTTGACGTTGGCCTGGCACCTGGCGCGCGGCGTCTCGATGCTGCTCGGTGCAGTCGTGTTGCTCGGCGTTTGGGGCGCGGCGCGCGCGTTGTTTCCCGACGACGAGTTCACGCCATTGCTGGCGCTGGGGCTGGTCGCGTTTAACCCGCAGTTTCTGTTCACTTCCGCACTTGTTACGAACGATACCGCATTGGCGGCGCTCAGTGCCGGGCTGTTCTGGCTGGTTTTCGACGAAAGACGTGGCAGGAACGCCGGGCGCGGTCTGCGCTGGCTGCTGGCGGGCGGGCTGTTGGGGCTGGCGCTATTGACCAAGCAGAGCGCGGTGTTGCTGGTTCCGTTGTTGCTCTGGGCAAGCTGGCGCAACAGCGCCGGCAGTTGGATGCGGTTCGGTGCGGCGACGGCAACCTGGACCGGCGTCGCGCTGCTGATCGCCGGCTGGTGGTACGCGCGCAATCTGGCGTTGTATGGCGACATCTTCGGGCTGACGACGTTCCGCGCCACGTTCGCCTCCCAGCCGTTCGATTGGCGCGATCTGGCGGCCTGGCGTGGCGGGCTGGCGCAGCTTTACGCCTCGTTCTGGGCACGCTTCGGTTGGATGAACGTGCATCCGCCCGCGTGGATCGGTGGCCTGTACGTCGCGCTCGGCGGGATGGCGCTCGCCGGGCTGGTGCGGTTGGCCATCCGCCCCGGCGCGTTGCGCAACATCAGCCCGACGCAACCGGCGTTCGCGTTGGTGTTGCTGCCGACGCTGGCATTCGCCTGGGTCGTGAGCTTTGCGCTGACGGCGGGCCTGGTCGCCTGGCAGGGGCGTATGCTTTTCACCGCGCTGCCGGCTATCGCCATCCTGCTGGCGCGCGGATTGCTGGCTTGGATGCCGACCACGCCGGAGCAGCCGATTCTGGCGATGACGAGTATGGGCCTACTCGCCGCGCTGGCGCTGCACCTGCCGCCGGCGACGATTGCTCCGGCCTACGTTTGGCATACCTTGCCCCCCGCAACTGCCCGTACCGAACTGGGAACGCCGATCTACGCCCGCTATGCCGAGTCGTGGAAGCAGGGCGTGGAACTGCGCGGCTGGCGGATCGATGACGCCGCGCCGCAGGCCGGGCGGACAATCACCGTCACGCTGACCTGGCATGCGTTGGAGGTCATCCCGCACGACTGGACGGTGTTTGTACATCTGGTTGACGCCAATGAGCAGATCGTCGCCCAGGACAACCGCCGCCCCAGGGCCGACTCCTTCCCGCTACCGAACTGGACGGCGGGTGACTGGGCGATCGACGCACACCCGCTGGCGCTGCTTGCCGATCTGCCGCCGGGTCGCTATTGGTTGCGAGTCGGGCTCTATTTGCCCCAAGACGACGGCCGGCGGCAATTGGCCTGGGCGGAAGACGGCGCAGTCATCGGCGACTACGTCGAACTCGGCGAAATCGACATCAAATGAGCGCAAGGGAGAAAGCGATGGATTGGTGGAAAGGCTTTTTCGATGAGCACTACTTGCGACGCTACATCATTGAGGATGAGGATACCATCGAGGAAGTATTGATGCTGCGCGACCTGCTTCCCGAAGCGCCCGCCGATCTGCTTGACGTGGCCTGCGGGTCTGGGCGGCACAGCCTGGCGCTGGCCCTGGTCGGCTACTCCGTGACCGGACTGGACGCTTCGGTCACGCTGTTGGACAAAGCTCGCAAGGCCGCAGACCTATCCGGCGTCGCGGCGGAATTTGTCGAGGCAGATGTGCGGATGATCCCATATGTCGAGTGCTTCGACGCGGCGATCAATATGTTCACCTCGTTTGGCTATTTCACTGACGACGCCGAAAACCAGCAGGTGCTGGACGGCATCGCGCGCGCCCTCAAGCCGGGCGGACGGCTGGTGATGGATCTGGCTCACCGCGACCGGGTGCTAGCTAACTATCGTGAGACCGATTGGTATGAGCTCGACGACGGCACGGTGGTGTGGGTACAGCGCATATTCGATCCGGTGCGCGGCGTCAACACTGTCGTTGATCGTTGGCGCAACCCGGACGGCAGCGAAGACGAGCGCTATATGCGCCTCCGGTTGTACACCGCCACCGAGCTTGACCGGATGCTGCGTGCGGCGGGACTGACATCGATGACCTGGTATGGCAGCACACGCTTACACGCCTTCACCCCCCAATCGCGCCGGATGATCGTCTTGGCCGAGAAGACGGGGTGAAGCGCATACGGAGAGCTGTCAGTATAATGCCCTGACAGGTTTTGATGCCTGTCACGGCTGATATATGTTATTGCAAAACCAGATGAAGAAGAGCGTTTTGTCTTCGCCCTGGACGTAGTAATCGACCTGGGGGTCGATCTGGCCCTAATTGGCGATGAAGAGCAACGGAAGCGAATCGAACTCGGGGACGACGACCAGCGACGCGGCGGGTGGCGTAGATGCAGGGAGCGACGGCGTCAGCGTCAGATGGAACGGCAACAACGCGAATCGGGTGATGACGCGCATCACTGATCGCGATCCGCGGCGCCGGAATCGCTCGGCTCCAGCAGGCCCGCTATTACCGCGATCAAGGCGCGCAGTCCCATCGGCTTGGCCATGTAGACATTTGCCCCCGCCGCCAGACAACGCTCGCGATCGCCCGGCATCGCCAATGCAGTCATGGCGATGATCGGCACGTGCGCCGTCGCAGGGTCGGCCCGGATGTGCCGTATCGCCGTCAGTCCATCCATTTCGGGCATCTGGATATCCAGCACCACCACATCGGGCCGGGTCGCCCGCACCTGTTCCAGCGCCTCCCGACCCGTGCGCGCCGTCGCGACCTGGCAACCCTGCAGGGCGAGCAGATCGCGATAGAAGACGAGGGAGGGTTCGTGATCGTCGGCGATAACAACCCGCGGCGGCTTGACCCAGGCGTGAACAGGCGGCGGCTCCTCGCTCTCCGTCGTTGCCACATTGTCGGCGGCTGACCAGGGCAGGCTGACGGTGAAGCGGCTGCCCTCGCCGGGAACGCTTTCCAGGCTAACGCTTCCGCCGTGCAGATCGACTAGTCGGCGCACCAGCGTCAAGCCAAGCCCAACCCCGCCGTGCTTCCGCGAGAGTCCCCCCTCCACCTGGGTAAAAGGCTGAAAGAGCCGCGGATAGTCGTCCTCGGCGATGCCGACGCCGGTGTCCCAAACCACAAGTTGGATATGTTCATGCCTGTCGTCGAAGCTAACCTCCAGGCCGACCGTTCCGCCCGCCGGGGTAAATTTCACCGCGTTGTCGAGCAGGTTCACCAGGATCTGGGTCAGGCGGCGCTTGTCGGCGCGCACTCCCGTGATACCCTGTTCCATGCTACACATCAGGCGGATGTTCTTCTGATCCACTTTAGCCTGGACGAGCTGTATCGCCGCACGACAGAGGATGTCTACATTAATGGACTGAATATCAAGAATCTCTTTGCCGGACTCGATATAGGTCAGGTCGAGAATGTCGGAGAGGATCGCCAGCAGATGCTTCCCGCTCTGCGTCACCCTTGTCAGGGCCTCCTGCTGCCGGCTGCTGATCGGCCCGTAGATCTCTTCAGCCAGGCTTTCAGTAAACCCGAGAATGATGCTGAGCGGAGTGCGCAATTCGTGGCTTATCATCGCCAGGAACTCATCCTTGAGCTGCAACGCGCGGGTCAACTCGGCGTTGGCGCGGCTCAGGGCTTCGGCATGGGATTGCAGTGTCGCCTCGTTATGTTTGCGCGCGGTAATGTCCTGGGTTGTTATGATCCCTAAAACCAGCGCGCCTCGCTCATCGTACACCGGTGTGCCGTTAATGGCGAACCACCGTTCCGTACCTTGTCCGGTCGGTCGCATACACAGCTCGATTTCCGCAAATGACTCGCCGCGCAGCACCCGATGCGCCGGCCATTCGTCCGGTGGCAACGCTTGCTTATGAGTGTCGTGCGGCAGGAGATCCGCCGCATGATCCACTGCGGATAGCGTTGTCGGTGCATTCTCGCTCTCCAGGTTGGCCAGACGCAGGGCGGCCTCATTGATGATCGCAATAGCGCCATCCGGGGTGAAAGCGACTACCCCCTCGTGTATCGTACGCACGATTGCAGCGAGCTGCTGGCGTTCGTACTCCAGCGCGCGCTGGGACTGCAAGCGCTCGGTCTCATCCGAGAAGATGGTATAGGCCTGCGTCGGCTTTGTTTCTCCGGGGCGGAATTGCGGCACAGCCTGAATGTTTATCCAACGGTACGACTCGGAGGCCGAATTATAGATGCCCATAACTACATCACGAATCTCTTGCCCCGTGCGTAGCGCCTCTATCGCAGGATGATCCTCCTTGGGAAATGGCGTGCCATCTTCGTGGATCGCGCGCCAGTGCGGATCTAGCGAAGCGCATCTTCGCATCTGAGCATTGCTTAGTCCCAGAATGCGTTCAGCCGCCGGATTGGCTTCTGTTACTTGTCCATCGACATCGTGGTAGACAACGCCCTGGGCCATCGTCTCGAACAAGGTGCGGTAGCGCGTTTCGCTCTCGTACAACGCCGCCTCGGCGTGCTTGATCGGGGTGATGTCGTTGACAGTCACCCCGACGCCGGCGACCTCACCCGTCGGTTCAGGCACGGGAAAGCAGCTGAGCAGCCATGTGTGGAGGACGCCATCCTTCGCTTTGCCGTACAACTCCAGATCCTGCACCGCCGCGCCGGTTGCCAGCACCTGACGCATCGTCGGCTCGATCTGCACAGCCAGTTGTGGAATTATCTCGCCCAGCGAGCGCCCCAGGTGCTCGGCAGGTGTTCGCCCGTTGAGTGTGGCGAGTGCCGGGTTGATGAGCACATAGCGCAGATCGCGATCAAGATAGCCAATCCCGAACGGTGCGCTGGTGATCAGCGCGTCGAGTCGAGCCAGCGCCTCGGCTGCGCTGCGCCGCGCCGCCTGGCCGTCCACCCGTAAGCGAGCCTGAACCAACGCCTCCGCACCGCGCCGGGCCAGCGCTTCGGCCAGGGCGAGGTCGTCGGCGTCATAACGACGTTCTTCCGTAGTGATACCCAGCAGCATAACGCCGAGGACCTTGCCCTGCGTCGCGAGCGGCACGAGCAGCGCCGAGCGCGGGGCGAGTGAACCAAGTTCGAGAGCCGGATCCAGTGTCGCCTCGGCGAGCGGGCGGGACGTGCCGGTACGCAACACAGTGCCCAACAAGCTTGCCTCGTCCTCCGAGTTCGCCGGAGCGGGAAACTGTGCCGGTGGCAGCGGCGTGATCGGGTCGCCGTGGAATGCGGCGGCGGGGCGCGCTATGCCATCCGCGTCGAGCAGATAGAGGACGCAGACATCGGCCAGGTTGGGCAGCGGCTGGCGGGCGATTACTTCGATCACGGCGGCGACATCGAGATCGGGGCTGAGCGCCTGGCTAATGGCGAGGTGCATAGCCTGGGCGGGCGGGCGTCGCTTCTCGGCGCTGATGTCACGGGTTACGCCGAACGAACGCACCAGACGGCCGGCGTCGTCACGCTGCGCCTCTCCGCTGACCTCGACCCAGATGAGCCGCCCGTCGTCGGTGAACATTCGAAACTCCGTCCGGTATGCGCCGCCGTGTTGTAATGCTGTCGCGACTGCCTGCTCATAGGTCGCCAGGTCAGAGGGATAGACCATGCGGATCAATTCATCGAGCGTGCGGGTTAGCCGGTCGGGTGCGAAGCCGAACACATTCGACGCCGTCTCGCTGAAGGTCATCGTATTGGCGGGAATGTCCCATTCCCACGCCACGAGGTTAGCCGCGGCGAGAGCATGGCGGAGGCGCTGGTTGTTCGCCCGAAGCGCGGCGTCTGCCTTGCGTTGGGCCGTTACCTCCACGATGGTCAGGCAAAAACCCGGCGCCCCGGCGTCCGGCAGCGTTAGCGGATGCACGTCAGCCTGCCAGACGCGTGATGTGGCGGCGTCCGCCAGTTCAAGCGAGCCAGATGGGCATCCGGTTGCCAGCGTCTGAGCGCAAGGCTCCGCCAGCAATGCCGCTAAATCGGGCCAGAGCGTGGAGAGCGGCTGCTCGTGCAACGCTGCCGGCGGGCGGTTCAGCATCGTCGCCAGAACAGCATTCGCCTGGATGAGGCGTAGATCTGCGTCTACCACGGCTGCGCCAATCGGGAGCGCTTCCAGCATAGAACTGAGCAGTGCTGACGTATGGTCGCGCTCGCGGGCCAGGCGAACGGACTCAATGACGCGCTGGATAGTCAGGTGCAGGCGTTCAGGCGTGAGTCCATCTTTGATCAGGTAGTCTTGAGCGCCGCACCGAAGTGCCTCGATTGCGAGCATCTCATTGCCCTTCCCGATGAGCAGCACCACTGGCACATCGCTCTGCTCGCGGATGGATTCGAGCACTGCCAGGCCGTCGCTATCGGGCAGGCGATAGTCGAGCAGCACACAATCGGGCGGTGCGCCTCGGCAGGCGACGAGGGCGCGGTCGGCGCGGTCGACCTCCGTAATGGTGTAAGCGGCGAGAGAGCATTGAGCGAGGAAGCGATGTACAGCCGATCGGTCTTCCGGCGAATCGTCGACAACCAGCACATCGAGCGTGGATGAGTTCATCAGATACTATACTCCTCCTGGGGAGATGCGCAAACATCCGTCGCGCTGCCCATCTGGCGCAGGCAGACGTATCGCGGTAGCGATCGCGACCGGATTGCATCAACCGACCGATCCGAATGCGTATCCTGGCAGGCGGGTCAGGTAATTTGCTATAGCGTGATCACAAATGAGCTATGCACATTATACGACACAATTTACAAACCAATGGAGTTCCTGAACACCCTGGCACAGAATCAGGTGATCGACTGGGGATTGCGATGTTACTGCACTGAAGCGGCTTTCAGCAAGCCCTTCCGATCACAGTATCACCATGTCGTCGCGGTGAACAACTTCGGGGCCGTAATCGTAGCCGAGCGTTTCGGCAATCTGAGCGGACTGGCGACCTTTGATCAGATCAAGGTCGGCGGCGCGATATTGGGTCATACCACGCGCGATTTCGTGGCCGTCGGGCGCGTAGATGCGAATGGTCTGCCCGCGGTCGAAGCTTCCTTCCACAGAGAGGAGGCCGGCAGGCAACAGACTCTTGCCCTTCTCGGTCAGCGCCCGCACTGCGCCCTGATCCACCAGCACCTGACTGTGACGCACCGTTTCGGCCAGCAGCCAGCGTTTGCGCGATTCCAGGTGGTTGATCGTCGTTGCGAAGCGCGTACCGAGCGGTTCGCCGTCGGCCACGCGCAGCAACGCGTCGGTCTGCCCGCCATCAGCGATCACCACCGTAGTGCCCGAACGCGTGGCCAGGTCGGCGGCCTGAAGCTTGGTGCGCATACCGCCGGTGCCGCGATGGGTGCCGGCTTCGCCGGCCAGCGCCCAGATGCGTTCGTCAATCTCTGTCACCAGCGGAACAAGTGTGGCGTTGGGGTCGTGGCGCGGGTTGGCGTTGTACAGCCCGGCAATGTCGGTGAGAATCAGCAGCAAGTCGGCATCGACCAGATTCGCCACCAGCGCCGAGAGGTTGTCATTGTCGCCGACGCGGATCTCGGCGGTGACGACGGCGTCATTCTCGTTGATGATCGGCACGATGTTGTGTTCGATACAGTGAACCAGCGTATTGCGCGCGTTCAGATAACGTCGCCGCTCGCGCAAATCGTCGCGAGTGAGCAGCGCCTGGGCCACGGCCAGACCGTAGATATCAAACAGTTGCTCGTAGAGATGCATCAGGCGACTCTGGCCGACGGCGGCGAACATCTGCTTGAGCGGTACACTGCGCCGTCGGTTGCCGACGAGTCCCATCCGCTCGCGCCCCGAAGCCACCGCGCCCGACGACACCAGCAGCACCCGCGCGCCGCGCGTGTGCAGCGTTGCTACTTGGCGCGCCAGATCGACCATAAACGGACGGTTGAGCCGGTCGGTTCCGGCAGTTAGCACGCTGGTGCCGATCTTCACAACAATGCGTCTGGGTTGAGTCATAGCAATAAAACGTGAGTGCCTATCTGATACCGCGTTCGGTTTACGAGTCGAGGCATGTCAGGTCTCTGCGTATGTTTTTCGATTGACCGCTGGCGATCATCAAGGTGCATCATACTCCGCCGGTTCGGCGTTGCGCAGGGCGATAATCTCGCGACGCAGACGGTCACGCTCGGCGTGCTCCTGGAAGCGGTCGCCGACACGCAACTGATACTTGCAAAACGCCAGTTCGGTGATCAGATGGTGCATTCGGCCAACCTGGCGATAATGCGTGAGGCCATCGCGCAACAGGGCGTTGAGCAAAGCACGCGTGCGACGCGGCGCGGAAATCGCCTCGGCGTAATCTTCGGGCGTGATCGTGCCGAGCATAATCTCCTCGCCCAACTCCTGCACCATCCAGCGCTTTTCATGCCGCCAGGTCAATACGGCCACGGCCAGTACCACCAGCACCCCCGCCGACTGCACGAGCCACGAGAGCGCCAGGCCGATCCACTCCTGGCTCACCGCATAGTTGTGCAGGCTGTGCAACGCGATGGCGGCGAGCAGGCTCAACGGGAGGGCGACATAGCCCAGCCAGCGCTGTGGCGCATAACGCACCGCGCCTAGAGTCAGCCCGACAATGCTGGTGAAGAAGGCGTGATTCAGCCCAAAGACGACGCCGCGCAGCCAGAACAGCACGCCGAAGTCGTCGGGGTAGGCTATAAAGAAGAGCAAGTTCTCGGTCATCGAGAAACCGAAGCCGATCAGTGCGCCATACACGATTCCATCGAGTGCGCCGTCGAACTCACGCCGGGCGAACAGAAACAACGCCACCAGAGCCAGCGCTTTGATCGGCTCCTCGACCAGCGGGGCGAGTCCCCAGATGGCGACGTTCGGCCCCAGCGGCGAGGCATCAAATGGCGTTGCCAGGATCACCTCGAACAAGATCGCCAGCACAATCGCCGGCAGCGAGCCCCAGAGAAAGGCGGCGACCAGCAGATGCAGCGGCTCCTTCTCGTAGCGATCCAGCCACCAGATCAGCAGCGTGTAAATGAGCGTGGGCGCGCCCGCGCCGAGGAGGGCGATAAAGGTGAACATGGGCGTCTTCTACATAGCAAAGTGAGCGACTTAACCGCGTGGAGACGCGCCGTTCTCTCATTGCGCGTCGGCGATTAGACGAACCCAGACGAGCGATTACTCATCCGGCGGGAGCGGCGCAATGCCGAGCCGGGCCAGCCACTCCGGCGGCGGGTCGCCCTGGCTGTTCCAGCCGTGGCGTTGATAATATTCCGCAAGCAGATCGTCGATGGGCGGCAGATGCCCGGCGGCGGGGCCAGCTTCCAGCGTCTCGTCGCGCCAGCGAGCGGGAAGCTCGTCGACCGCGCCGTTGTCGCTATAGCGGCGGGCGAATAGCCGCTCAACGGTGAGGATGCGCTCACCGAGCATAATCATATCGGCGCCGCTTATCGTATGCCCGGTTGTCGCGGCGATCAATGCAAGCGCCTCGCCCGGCGAAACCTGGTAGGCCATCAATCCCAGGCGGCGGCAGAGACCGAGCGCGTCGAGCACCGCGGCAAAACGCTCGTGCCAGATCAAGCGGCGCACCTTCGCCGTCGTCGTGCGCGGGCCGTCCGACTCGTTGGGCAGCCAGTTGGGCAACTCGTCAACCAGTTCCTCGTAATTCATCGCATAGCGAAAATCGCCGCCAATCGCCGCCGTCGCCATCGCCAGGCCAATACCATTCAACGCACGGGGGTCAAGCGCGGGCATCGCCAAACCTTTGACCTGGGGCGCGAAATCGGCGCTGCCCCAGAAAATTTCCCGCATCTCGCCGATGCCTAGCGAGATCACATCGCGTTTCTGTTGGAGCTGCACAATGCGATCGATGGCGGCGATAACGGCGTTGGCATCGCCCCACGACAGATTCCGCGTCGGCGTCAACCCTGTCTCCTGGATCTCCATCATAAACGCGATCGCCGCGCTGGTCGAAGCTGGATCAAGCCCCAGGCGCAGGCAGCGGTCGGCGATGGCGATGAGCGCGTCGGGGTTGGTGATGCCGCAGCGTGCGCCAAATCCGGCGATGATCTCCAGCTCAGGCTGAGGGTAGCCCGGCGATCCCGTCGCTGTTTCCGAGCGTCGCGCGTAATCGAAGTAACATGGCATCGGGCATTCAGCGCAGCCCCGGCTCTCACGGCGCCCGCGTGCGAGTAACGCCAGTCGCAATGACTGCGTGCCATCGCTCACATCGTCGCTCTGACCGTTGCGCTCGGTGATTGCGCCCTGCTCAATCGCTGCGGCGAAAAAGCGACTGGAGCCAACCTGGCTAATATCGCGGGCTAACGAACTATTGTCAACACGACGGCGAGTTATATCAAGCGCAAGCTGCAATTTGCGTTCGTCGGCGGCAGGCGACGGAGCGGCGTCGCGCACGGTAATCGCTTTGATGCGCTTGTTCGCCATCACCGCGCCGGCCCCTGCCGGCTCAGCCATATAGCGGCCTTCGGCGACAATGCTGGCATAGGCCACCTTCGACTCGGCGGCAGGGCCGATGCAGACGACACGCGTGTCCCTGCTAAGCTCGGCTCGCAGCGTAGCGGCAGTGGCCTGCGTATCCATTCCCTCCAGATGGCTGGCCGATCGTATTCGCACCTGCTCGCCGACAATATCAATACAACTCCACTCGGCGGCTTGCCCGGCAATCACCAGCGCGTCATATCCGGCCCGGCGCAGAGCCGATCCCCAATGACCCTGCGCCCAGCCGTAGCCGATACTCCCCGTCAACGGGGAGCGCGTGCCGACAATAAAGCCGCCGTTGGCAAATGCGGCGACGCCGGCCAGCGGACCGGCGGCAAACACGAGCAAATTCTCGGCGGCGAGCGGCGCGGTATCAACTGGAAGCTGGTTGTAGAGGATCCAGGCAACCAAGCCTCGCCCACCTAGATAATTGCGCTCCACCTGATCAGGTAGTTCCTGTCGTGTCGTACCCTGACCGAGCCGGATCGTGAGTGTGCGCAAGGTCATATGTATCTCTACCGCTCTGGAATATGCCCAATACGTGTTTATACGACGCGCCGCAACAAAAGCGCTGGTATTGTACACTATACGCAGTCCGCGATCAACGCTGCGTGAGTCTGCACCGGGGCATACGCCAGGCCGCTATTTCGGCAGACCGACTGCGAACAATGTCACAAACGTCTTGGCGGCTTGTGGTACAATGATCGCGATGTCCCCTGGCCGAACGAATATGCTAACCCTCCTGCATCAACAGTGTGCTTCACGACCAGCTTGCATTGCCAGGCAGAGAACATCACACACTTTGCATTATTTATACTTGTGAAAACAGTAATAATGTAGGAATACGATGGCAGTGAAAGGCTCTCTGCAAGCATCCTCGCCGCGCGCCAAAGCGCTTGCCGAAGAGCGGATGCGGCGACAGCGCGAACGTCAGGCCGTACTGGCGACGCTCGACTGCGTACATGGCACGCCCGACGAAGAGCTTGCGCGATTGGTGGAGCTTTGCACCCTTCGTGTTTTTGGGCGAAACGATCCCATTCTCAACGCTCCAGATCAGGGAAAAGCGTTCTATATTATCTTGCACGGATCGGTGCAGCTCAACCTGCGAGACAAGGCCGGACATGAGGTGCTGCTTGGCATTTTGAGTCGCGGCGATTGCTTTGGCGAAAACGCGCTTTTTGGCAGCTACTTTCGTGGGGCCAGGGTCATCGCCGAATCGGTGTGTTATATTTTGCAGATCCCGCTGAGTAACCTGCGCGAGGTCTTGCCAACCACGCCGATGCTCGGTATGGCGCTGCGGCGCATTTATCGGCGGCGTTTGGTGGAAAGCGCCCTGGCGCGGGTGCCAATATTCAGCCAACTTTCACCTATCGAGCGTATGACCCTGGCGAACTTTATGCAATCCTCGCACTATGCTCGCGGCATCATTATCGTGAGCCAGGGCGATCCCGGTGAAGCATTCTACTTGATCGAATCCGGTCAGGTTGTCATCGAGCACGATGCTCAAACCATCGCATTGCTGAATGAAGGCGATTTCTTCGGCGAGATGTCATTGCTGCAGCACCGCCCGCACAACGCCACGGTGCGCGCGCATACGCCTGTTGATACTGTCGCCCTTCCTGCCGAAGCGTTTCGAGATTTGCTGCAACAGCATCCCGACCTGAAAACGCAATTGATGAGCGTGGTTGAGCAGCGCCTGACAAACCGCGACAACACACAAAACAACCGCGAGCGTTCCCGTATGCTCTCCCAGATCGTGAGTCGCGGGTTGCTCCGGGGGCGTGCGCTGCTGGTGCGCACCCCGGAGCTCTGCCCTCCCGACTGCCAGATCTGCGAGACTGCCTGCAAAACGCGCCACGGACAGCTACGCCTGCACCTCAACGGCGTGCAGATCGGCAATCTAGATATCCCAGATACTTGCCGTCAATGCCATGTCGGCGCCGAGTGCGTAGAGGTTTGTCCCGAAAACGCGATCGAGTGGAATGACAAAGGCGCGCTGGCAATCACCGATAAATGCGTCGGCTGCGGCAAATGCGTTGAAGCTTGCCCATACAATGCCGTCGCCAGCGTTCCCCTACCCAACCGGCGCAACGGGCCATTCCGACATATCCAGGATGTTCTGGGGCGGCTCAACCGCAGAAACGTTATCCCGCTTGATCTGATGCAACCCACGCATCGTGCGGACAAATGCGACTTTTGCAACGATTACGACGACATGATCTGCCTGAGTTCATGCCCCACCGGTTCGCTGCGTCTAGTATGGGTTGAGGAGTTATTCCCATTCTAGAACAGCGCAAAACAAAGGGGCCAGTTCAACGACGGGTTGAACTGGCCCCTTTGTCTGCAACAGCGCTGCCGCCGCGACCCTAACGCGCCTACTCTTGCGGATGAATGACAAGCATCGGCGTCGATGTCGCCTGGATCACCTTTTGCGTGACGCTCCCAAACACCCAGCGACTAATGCCGCTCCGGCCATGCGTCGCAATAGCAATCAAATCGGCGCGATGATTCTCGGCATAGTCGATAATTGCTTCAGCAGCCGGCATAATGCTCACTTCAGCTTTGACATTCAGACCTTCTTTTTGCAATTCGGTCGCTATGGTGTTGAGATATTCCTGCGCCTCGCGTTCAATCGCAGGCAGCGTATCATTAGTAACGGTGAACACGCCGCTATACTCGATTGTGGTTGGATAGATGGGCGGAACTGCTCGCAGCAGCGTTAAACGTGCTCCGGGATCCAAAGAAGCCAGCGCTTTGGCATGCGGCAAAACCTGCTCGGCCAGATGCGAGCCGTCAAGTGGAACGAGGATGTGTCGATACATACACCTACTCCCTTCTGTAACCTCGTTGTAACTTTAGGGCAGAGACTGGATACGTGATTGTAACGGACGAACGTATACTTTGAGTATACGAACAATCTTCGTCCCTTAACGAAAAAGACTATCAACCAAACGTTAACATCTTGTAACAACCTAGTATGTAGGGGCGGATATTCGCAATTGGCATGAGCGCACAGAGAGTCGCTATCTATGTGCTGTTATGCGTCTCTACCCGGATAGCTAGCGATGATCACGACAGATGATCTTATTCACGTCTTAACACTGTACGATCTGGGAACATTTCATTCAGTAACTCCAGCGCGACGGGGCGTTGTTAATGAAACAGCTTTCGTCGAGACCAATCGCGGGCGTTTCGTTGTTCGCCGCAATAATCGCCGCGTACGTATGGATGACCAGCGTTACCGGCATCGTCTCACTAATTGGCTACGCGATCAGGGATGCGCAGCGCCCGGATTGATCGCAACCCGTGAAGGCGAAACGCTTGTTGAACTTGACGGCCGGATCTACGAGATCCACGAGTTTGTTGATGGAGAGGAGTTCGATTACAAACGCCCGGAACAATTGCATAGCGTCGGCGGTGTGATCGCCCATTTCCAACAGGCCATCGAAGGTTTTGAACCGCCGTCCAATCAGTATGAACCGCGCTACAGCCCGCAAAACGTTCTCGCACTTGCCGAGTGGCTGCTTCAGCGCGATGCGATGGGTGAGTTGTATGAGCAACTCCGTTGGTATGATCTGAGAGCGGCGCAATTGCGATCTCAAGTGAGTCGCGATCTCTATGCCGCGTTGCCCCATGTAGTGATACATGGCGACGTTCACATCGATAACTTCATCTTCAAGGGAGACGAAGTTACCGCGTTGATCGACTATGACCAGGCGACGTGGGATGCACGCATCGTTGATATTGCCGATGCGTTGATCGGGTTTACCACTGCCACAGGCTATGAGCAGCGGATGGTCTGGGGGCTGTTCCGCGGACCGCTTGACGAGGATCGGGCTACACGCCTACTCTCTGGATACCTCGAAGTGAGTTCGTTGACTGCAACCGAGATAGCAACCCTGCCATTGATAGTGGAACTGGCCTGGCTCCAGGGAGAACTCGGTCGGGTCATTTCAACCGCCGAAGGATCGCCTGAATATCACCAGGACGTTCTGCAACAAGGGCGCTGGTTGTCGGAATGGATGCAGGAGCGTAATGAAGCGCTGACAGCGCGCTGGATGGAGGCCAACGAAGAAGTCGGAAATGCGGCTTCGGCAATCGCCGCTTGAATTGACGCTGATAAGCATACATTGAGGGGACTGCTATGATAGCAGTCCCCTTTTTAATTGACGTGCGCAGCAGCGGAAGATGTTTCGCTCTGTCTGGCGATCTACAAATCGCTGTTGGTCTCTTCCGAAGAATAGAGCTTCGGATAGACAATGTTGTCGGAAATTGCCGTGTGCAAATCCGAGCGGTCGTCGCCATCGAAAGAACTGAGCACTCGCATATAGTTGGCGCGCTCAAGGGCTGCTGGCTCAGCCACTGCCTGCTGGCTCATACTGCCTTGCATCTGCGTGATCGACTCATACTCGCGTTCCTGCATCCACTCTTGCAGGTCGCCCAACACTTGCTGCACATGATTGGCCCCGCTGCGGAGCAGCGCCGATGTCATCATTACAACGTTTGCTCCGGCCATCATAGCCTTGAGCACATCAATCGCCGTATGAATGCCGCTAGTCAACGCGAAATCGGTCTGGACGCGCCCGTACAACAGCGAGATCCAGCGCAGCGGCAACCGCATCTCGTTCGAGTTGCTCAACACCAGATGTGGAACGACATCAAGCGCTTCCAGGTCGAAATCGGGCTGATAGAAGCGATTGAACAACACCAGACCGTCGGCTCCGGCTTCCACGATACGTTTAGCAACATTTGGCAAAGATGTAAAGTAGGGGCTGAGCTTCACCGCAATCGGAATTTTGACCTTGGCGCGAATGTCGCGCACCAGCGTCACGTGAGCATCCTCAACCTCAGCGCTCGTCAAGTTGTCATCGACGGGCAGATAGTAGATGTTTAACTCCAATGCATCGGCGCCGGCTTCTTCGATCAGGCGCGCGTGTTCTATCCATCCGCCGGTAGATACGCCGTTCAGGCTGCCGATGATCGGAATGCTCACCGCCTGTTTAACCCGCTGGAGATGTTCCAGATAATGCTCGGGGCCAACGCTATAGGTGCCCGTATCCGGTAAGTAGGACAGCGATTCGGCAAATGTTTCGGAGCCATGACTTAGGAAGTGATCAAGCTCCAGGCTTTCGTGGATGATTTGCTCTTCAAACAGCGAGTACATCACCACTGCTGATACACCTGCCTGTTCCAGGCGTTGAATGCTATCAATGCGTTTCGAGAGTGGAGACGCTGAAACAACCAAAGGGTTCTTCAGGTTTAACCCCAGGTATGTCGTACTCAGGTCGACCATGACGTATGCTCCTCTTGATTAATATATGTAATGGGGAAGCGTTCTGTCGGACGAAAGACTATTCGCGTATGGCCTTATCGTTCGCTACGGCAGATTCATGAAACCAGGCCGTGGATACAATGCAACCCCGATCGCACGCCTGCATAGTATAACCGGGAAGGGCGGTTGTGTAACCGCCCCTCCGCGCCAGATCACGGAATATCGGAGCCTAGCTGTGCGTGGTCGCCTCTGTCTTGGTAGGATACGGCTCGGCCAGCTTCTGATACTGCTCCCAGCGTGCCTGGGCGTCAACCTGAGCTTGCTCCATCAATTGCTCGGCGCGTTCCGGCTCGCTCTGTTGAAGCATGCGGTAGCGGGTCTCATTGTAGGCATAGCTTGCCACCGGCACCGACGGTGCGCGCGAGTCGAGCGTCAGCGGGTTCTTGCCTTGCAGGATCAGGTCAGGATTGTAGCGGTAGAGCGTCCATAGACCTGACTTCACCGCCATCTTCTGCTGATCCAGCCCTTTGCGCATATTGATGCCGTGAGCGATGCAGTGGCTGTAGGCGATGATCAGCGATGGGCCGTTGTAGGCTTCGGCTTCGCGGATCGCCCGTAGCGTTTGCAGGTCATCATACCCCATCGCCACACGCGCCACATAGACCGTTCCATACGACATTGCCATCATACCCAGGTCTTTCTTGCCCACTGCCTTGCCGAGCGCGGCAAACTTCGCGACTGCGCCGATCGGTGTGGACTTGGAGGCCTGGCCGCCGGTGTTGGAATACACTTCGGTATCGAGAACCAGGGCGTTGACATTGCGCCCCGACGCCAGAACGTGATCGAGGCCGCCGTAGCCAATGTCATAGGCCCAGCCATCGCCGCCGATAATCCAGACGCTCTTCTTCACCAGCGCATCGGCAATGCTCAGCAGGTCTTTCCAGCGGGCGGCGTTCGTTGGTTCAGCCGAGCCATTCATGCTTGTAGTTAACGCTGTCCCCAGGCGCTGCTTCAAGAGAACGACCCGCTCACGCTGGACAGCGATGCCGGCTTCGTCTGACTGGTCAGCGCTGAGCAGGCCATCCACCAGATCTGCGCCGATGTCGCTCGACAGTCGGGTGAGCAACTCACGTGCATACTCTTGCTGCTTATCCATCGTCAGTCGCATACCCATGCCAAACTCGGCGTTATCTTCAAACAAGGAGTTTGACCAGGCCGGCCCGCGTCCGTCTTTGTTGACGGTATAGGGCGTCGTCGGCAAGTTGCCGCCGAAAATCGAAGAACACCCGGTTGCGTTGGCAATGACCATACGGTCGCCGAACAACTGTGAAACCAGCTTGATGTACGGCGTTTCACCACACCCGGCGCAAGCGCCGGAGAACTCAAACAGCGGTTCCAGCAACTGTGAATTCTTGACGCTATTCAAGTTCAACGTGTTGCGATCAACCTCCGGCAGCGACAGGAAGAAGTCCCAATTCGCCTTCTCGCGTTCGCGAATCGGTGGCTGCGGGGCCATATTAATCGCCTTGCGCCCGACTTGCTTCTTGTCTTTCGCCGGGCAGATCTCCACGCAGAGCTCGCACCCGGTGCAATCCTCCGGCGCAACTTGCAGCGTGTACTTCATACCGGGAAACTCACGGAAGCGGGCGTTAGTGCTGAGGAAGTCTGCGGGAGCATTCTCCAGATACGATGGATCGTAGATCTTGGGCCGGATGACCGCGTGTGGACAAACAAATGCGCACTTCGAGCATTGAATACACAGATCCGGCTCCCAGACCGGGATTTCCAGCGCGATGTTGCGCTTCTCCCAGCGGGTGGTCGCCGTCGGGTAGGTACCGTCGTTGGGCAGAGCGCTCACCGGGATGCTATCGCCGTCGAGCAAAATCATCTTGCCCAGAACATCGCGCACAAATTCGGGCGCTTCACCAGGAACCGGCGGACGGCGTTTCAACATCGACTCGCCGTTGTTGGCGGCGGCAACAGTAACATTCTCAGGCAGCTTCACTTCGTTCAGATGCTCGAGCGTCTGATCAACAGCCATGAAGTTCTGCTGAACGACGGCTTCGCCGCGCTTGCCGTAGGTCTTCTTAATCGTCTCCTTGATCTTCGCGATCGCCTGATCGCGCGGGAGCACGCCGCTAATCGCAAAGAAGCACGTCTGCATCACTGTATTGATGCGTCCGCCCATGCCCGTCTTGTTCGCAACATCATACGCATCGATCACATAGAAGCGCAGTTTCTTCTCGATGATAGATTGTTGGGTTTCGACGGGCAAATGATCCCAGACTTCATCAGTGCTATAAATGCTGTTGAGCAGGAAAATGCCGCCGGGCTTAGCGTACTTCAACACATCGATGCGCTCGAGGAACGAGAACTGGTGGCAGGCGACAAAGTGGGCTTTGCCGATCTGATACGACGCCCGAATGGGATCAGGCCCAAAACGCAGGTGTGAGATCGTAAACGACCCGGATTTCTTCGAGTCATAGACGAAGTAGCCCTGAGCATAATTTTCGGTCTCTTCGCCGATGATCTTGATCGAGTTCTTGTTCGCGCCTACCGTACCGTCTGCGCCCAGACCCCAGAAAATGCAGCGCACGGTTTCTTCGGCTTCGATCGAGAATTCGGGATCGTAATCGAGGCTGGTGTTGGTGACATCGTCGCGAATGCCGATGGTGAAATGATTCTTCGGTTGAGGCTTGGTCATCTCGTCGAAGATGCCTTTCACCATCGCTGGAGTGAATTCCTTTGAAGACAGGCCATAGCGCCCGCCGATCACCTTCGCTTTAATGTCGGTTTCGCCCTCGGCGAGAGCGGCGATGATGTCGAGGTACATCGGCTCTCCGGCGCTGCCCGGTTCCTTCGTACGGTCCAGCGCGGTGATTACCTTAACTGTAGATGGCAGCGCTTTCAAGAAATGCGCTATTGAGAACGGGCGATACAGGTGAATCGTCAGCGCGCCGACCTTCTCACCTTGTTCAACCAGGTACTTCACCGTCTCCTCAACGGTCTCCGCCCCGGATCCCATCGCTACAATCACGCATTCGGCATCGGGCGCGCCCGTGTAATCGAACAGATTGTACCTGCGCCCGGTTATTTCAGCGAACTTGTCCATATACTTCTGGACAATGTCGGGACAGGCGATATAGAACGGATTGACGGTCTCGCGCGCCTGAAAATAGACGTCAGGGTTCTGGGCAGTGCCGCGAATGACGGGATGATCGGGCGACAGGCCGCGCGCCCGATGTGCGCGGATAAATTCGTCGTCAATCATCGCCCGCATCTCATCGTCGGAGAGCTGAGTGATCTTATTGGCCTCGTGTGAGGTGCGGAAGCCATCGAAGAAGTGAAGGAACGGCACGCGCGTTTCGACCGTGGCCGCGTGTGCAATGCAGGCCATATCTTGTGCTTCTTGCACTGATTGCGACGCCAACAACGCGAAGCCCGTCGAGCGAACGGCCATGACATCCGAGTGATCGCCGAAGATCGATAGCGCTTGCGCGGCAAGCGAACGCGCGCTGACGTGGAAGACCGTCGGCGTCAACTCACCGGCTATCTTGTACATGTTCGGGATCATCAGCAACAGGCCTTGCGATGCTGTGAATGTCGTGGTGAGCGAACCGGACTGCAATGCTCCATGGACAGCGCCCGCTGCGCCGCCTTCCGACTGCAATTCGGATACCAGGGGGATCGTTCCCCACAAATTAGGATCTCCCGAAGCTGCGTACAAATCCGCCGACTCCCCCATAGGCGACGACGGAGTGATGGGGTAGATTGCGATGACCTCGCTCAATGCGTAGGCGACCTGGGCAACAGCTTCATTGCCATCTATTGTCACCTGTTTCCGTTCCATCTCTTCCTCCAATGTGTGGGAACAAGGATTCGGAAGGAGACAACAGCTACCCATGCCGCTGCTCCCGCAACCGACCCTGTAAGCCCCAACTATTGATGCCAGACCATAACCATATCTATACCAGTATAGGTGTCACGCAGTCATGTCGTATTAAGAAAGAACAACCGGGAGTGAAGATTCTCTATCAGCAATGGCGACCAATGCAAATGCAAAAGGGCGCCGGCTGCCGTTAAGGAACTACGCAGCGCCTTGATTGCCGACGCATATTGAGACAGATCACGAATATGGGAATAGACTATCGCCACGTTCGCAGTGTAACGGTTTCGCGAACGATGTGGCGTAAATGTCTGACTACACAAAGTTACTGTCTTGCAATGAAACATTTATGAACGCAACATAGGCACGGTGTTTTGCACCCATGCCAGATCGGGATCAAACCGTACGGCCTGCTCGCGCTGTTCACCCGCCAGACACCATAGAAAGTAGTTGGCATAGCCCGGCGCACTGCATGTGGTGTGATAGCCATGCGGAATCATAAGCGCGGAGCCGTCGCGAATTGTATAGGTCGTATCATAGCCCTGCTCAGGGCTATAGTGGCGTACTAACCCGAACCCTTCCGGTGGATTGACGCGAAAATAATACACTTCTTCGTGAAACGCTTCGTGCGGCAGGTCGTCTATCTCGTGTTTGTGCGGCGGATACGTGGACCAGTTGCCGCTAGGGACAAAGGTCTCGCCGACGATGAGCCGCCGCGCGGGACGATGCGGTTGATGAATGCTGGTCAAGATCGTGTTCAATGTTCGGCTAAAATTTGCCGCTCCGCTCTGAATGACTCCAACTTCGTCGGGAGTTATCACGTATGGCTCGGTTTCCAGATCCGACGGCGCAGAACACAAACCTGCATCAAGCTGGCTATGAGCAGTGATGGTGTATGCGGTTTCTGCCGGTAGATAGATCGCGTACGGCTTGCCCGCGAATGGGTTCGTGCGCCGCCCGATGCGCTCGAATAGGTGCATGTCCGTCGCCGCCGAGCACACACCACCAAAGATCACCAGAACGAACTCGCGATCTCCGGTCTCAGCGCTATAGGTCGTTCCCGCGTTGAGAACCAGGCGTGCAAAATCCAGCAACCGACATGGATGATTGGCCAGTGCGTTGATGCCGGGCGCATCGCCGACCCGATCGAAAAATGCGGGCATTCATTGCCTCCATAAGCGATATGACCGTCGCAATAACCAGACAAGCCAGAGGGGGTAGCAGCAGGATGATCCTACTTCTCCCCCCTCTGACTCTGGCCATGCACGCGCAATAGACAATGGAGGTCTGCGGTCGAAATGATAATACCCTACTGAAATCATTGATGGCGCGTAACTGGCGCCTGCGAGCCCTGGGTCGACGTTGACGGACTGGACGTGTCATCGATTGTTTCGAAATAATGCCCAAAACTCCAGATGACAAACACGACAACGCCGATCCATAGCAGTGCCATAAATAAAAGTTCTAGCAGCCCGGTAAGCATTTCGCAACCTTCCTCTAAGCTACGTATGGATCTGCACATCTGAAGCGGTGCATCTATTATAGCGCATCTGAAGCAATTGCAATAGTAAAGATTTTTTACTGTCGGTTATTGTCTGTCAATCCAGACGGAATATATGAAGCCCGAAGGGACATCCGTTCGGGCTTGCACGGGTCTGGTTTACTACAGAGGAGTCGGCGTATCAGGTGCGTTCGAGGAACCGGCGGCAGCAACATTGGCTAACGCCAATTTACATCGCTGTGACGAGCTTGAACCACTTCACCCTCGCGGTTGATGAGCAAGCGTATCGATTCGCGATACATACAGCTCAGAATAGGGCACTTTCCGGCTTCAGCAATCGCAGGATCAATACCATACGGGCAGTCATGCATTGCACCGCAGACGTAAGCGCTGACTGCATAACGTGGGGAGTCAGGGGGGCCATCAAGATGGCGGAGATACAGCTTGGCATCTTTCAATTCCGGCGCGTGTCGGGCAAGATATTCACGCGCAATTTTTAGCATTGGACTCGGAGGTCGCTTCGGTCGTGCCATCGTGACGTCCCTTTCAGATTCGAGGCGTTAAACTCCCTTGATACTACACAGAACTCAGCGATGTGCCTGGCGGGTTACACTCATCACGAGGGAACAACATATGCTGACATTCTGCGTGCGTCTTTTCACACAATATAAACCATAGCACACATTATAGCGATCTTTTGCAATAGTTTCTACTAAAAAATTGTAACTTTCGTTGAAAATTCATAACTGAATGATCCAATATCTATACGTTACGGTTATTTCTGGGCCTGCATATGATTACGGGCCGATCAGCGCCGATAGTCGAGAGCGCCGAAAAGATCGTTGATGAACCGATTGCAGGGTGTTGGAATGCCCAGCCGAGCGCCTTCGCGTACAATCGCGCCGTTGATGGCGCTGATCTCGGTGGGTTGGCCGCGCAGCACATCTTGCAACGTCGATGAGTAATTTGTCGCTGTCGCCTCCGCAACTGCGAGCGTCTGCTCAACGGGATCGCCGGAGAGCGATGTCCCCCGCGCCGCTGCCACCGCCGCCGCTTCACGGACGAGTGCGGCGACGAGTTCGCGCGCTGGCGGTCGCGCGACAAGCTCGCCGTTTGGAATGCGCAACACGGCCGTCAACGCGTTGATCCCTGCATTGACGACAAGTTTGCTCCAGACCAACTGCTCCACATCGGTGCGGGGCTCGGAGGGTAGGCCGGCAGCCTGAAAGCGCTTGATCAGATCTTCCAGGCGGGTGCGCTGTCCATCGGTTGCGGCGAAGAACGTCGGCCCGATTCCGGCGAAGCGCACGCGTCCCGGTGCAAGCATCGTCGCGCCCAGCCGAGTTACACCTTGCACCACACGCTCGTCCCCCAGCGTCGTTGCCAGAATCTCGCGGTTGCCCACGCCGTTTTGCAGCGTGATAACCAGCGTAGTGGAATGGCACAGGGTGCGGGCTTGTTCGGCGGCGCGCAACGTCTGGTTGGCTTTGACCAGGATTAGCACGATGTCACATGCGCCGATCTGCGCGGGCGTATCGGTGATGTTGACGCGACGAATCGCAACGTTGCCGTTGTGTTCACAGGCCAGCCCGTGACGTTGGATAGCCGCGATGTGATCGGGCCAACTCCCCAGCATCCAGACCTGATCTGCATCAGCGCCGCTCAATTGGAATCCAATCAAGCTGCCAAGCGCACCGATCCCAACGATGCCAATGTTCATATGTCTCTCCGGTTTCTGGTTCTCTGCGACATCGACGTTATTCCGTGTCATATAATAGTAGCGATTGTATGTCGATATATCTGGGAGCAGGGTGGTGAATTACAAGGAAGGCGATCAATACTATGCGGACAACAATCTTGGATATACAAAAGCGTAAGCTAAATGGCGAGCGCATCCCAATGATTACGGCCTACGATTACACATCGGCGCAAATCGCCGATCGTGCGGGTATGCCGATGCTGCTCGTCGGCGACTCATTGGGTATGGTGGTGGCCGGATATACATCAACATTGCCGGTCACGCTCGACGAGATGCTGTACCATGCGCGTGCCGTTGTGCGCGGCAGCCAGCAAGCGCTGGTCATCGGCGATTTGCCCTTTTTAACATATACAACTATTGATCAGGCTATCACATCCGCCGGGCGCATGTTGCAGGAGGCCGGCGTCCAGGCGGTCAAAGTCGAAGGCGGGGCCGCTGTGACGCCGATCGTTCAACGCCTGGTCGAGCTGGGCATTCCTGTGATGGGGCACCTCGGCTTCACCCCCCAGTCGGTGAGCCAGATCGGCGCACGAGTGCAAGGCCGCCAGGCGCATACTGCACGCCAGCTCATTCAGGATGCACTGGCCCTGGAAGCTGCCGGCGCATTTGCAATCGTGTTGGAGTTGACGCCGCAGCAACTGGCCCAGGCGGTCACCGCACGGCTGCGCATACCGACGATTGGTATCGGCGCGGGCGCGGGCTGCGACGGACAGGTGCAAGTCTGGCACGATTTGATGGGGCTGTACACAGACTTCTCGCCGCGCCATTCGCGCCGGTACGTCAACCTGGCCGAAGC
Source organism: Chloroflexaceae bacterium (assembly GCA_028282325.1). Taxonomy (GTDB): domain Bacteria; phylum Chloroflexota; class Chloroflexia; order Chloroflexales; family Chloroflexaceae; genus JANQID01. The sequence continues at coordinate 154,130 of JANQID010000052.1, forward strand.
GATGTCACAGGCGTTGCAATCGTATGCATCCGACGTGCGCGAAGGTGTATTCCCCACCAAAGAGCATTCCGCGTCGATGAAGGATGAGGAGTTGCAAGAGGCGTTGCGTCTGCTTGATGATACGGACTGACGATGATGCAGCGACCGTTGTTTGTTTACGGAACGCTCAAGCCCGGCGACGTCAACTATCGCGCCTACCTGGATGGCCTCATGCTTATGCAGCGTCCGGCTAGCCTGCGGGGCGCGGCGCTCTACACGCAGGGGCCGTATCCGTTCCTGGTGTATGGGGACGGGCTGGCTACGCCCGGCGAGAGTGTTGACGGCGCGCTGGTTCTGCCGCGCCCGGAGTGGTATGATCGCGTGCTGGCGCGCATCGACGATCTCGAAGGCTATACGCCCGGCGGCTTTGCAAATCTCTATGAGCGGATCGCGCTGGAGGTCGAATCCAACGGCGTTGCAATCGAGGCGTGGACGTATATCGCCGGGGCGCAAACGCTGGCCCTGATCCGGGCCGGACGTATGCGCAAGGTGTTGGGTAACGTGTGGGCGTAAGGCGCAAACGCTGCCGAAAAAGTCGTGAGAACCTGTCTGAAAAGGAGCAGAAAGCAGACTGGGCCAGTCTTCCATATAAACGTTTGGAGAAGTTTTCGCCGTAAATTGCGCTCAGACGTTCAGTGGTGTGCCGGTTGTGAGACTGGCCCAGTCTTTTCAGACAGCTACCAAGCAATATTTGGAGACGCCGCATGGGGTCATTCTGAGCGCAGCGAAGAATCTCCGATTCCCCCAACGCCGAGACCCTTCACGCTGCCTGCGGCTCCGTTCAGGGTGACATGCGGCA
>JANQID010000053.1 GCA_028282325.1 Chloroflexaceae bacterium
CACCCCCGGCCCCTCTCCCGCGCGCGGGCGAGGGGTTCAGTCTTGGAGGACGGGAACGGTCTACTGCTATCAGGCAAATCCATAGACGAAGTCGCGCAACTACTCCTCCAAGAGATCGCGCCACTCGTCTAGAACCGTTATAGCATGCGGTTGCCCGCTATACAATGTAAAATTACTGATCAAGTGATTATGCACTCCCGTCGCTGAAACGTTCTCATCAACGAAGAGCGCCAGTTGCCGACTTTGCGACTCAGTTTCATCGAGCAAACCATTCTCACGCCCAACAAAATCGCCCATCTTCTCGGTTCCTTTTAAGAAACGCCTCAACGTTGTCGTGATCGCCTCATAACTTTTGTCAATTCCTATCCAATGACGGCCAAGCATATCCGCTACTGCTAATGTCGTACCCGATCCGCTGAAACAATCAAGCACAAGATCGCCCGGATGCGAAGACGCCTGGATTATTCTGGCAAGTAAGTCAGGGTTTTTCTCAGTTGGATACCCGGTAATGTGCATGTTCTGATTTTTTGTATCACGAAAATCGTACCAGATATCTTGGACGGGAACGCCGTCGCTCTTATCAAGATATATTTTTCTACGCGGATTACCTGTCGGAGACCAATATATCTCGCCCCTCGCATCCATTTCGTCAAGCGTTTTCGGCGGGTATTGCCAATGCTTGCCCGGCGGCGGCAGCATTCCGCGCCAGGCTTGCCCTGTCTCGCCGTTGCGCGTGCCAGGCGCATGGATTGGAACTTTTTTATACCGGCGACCTGTCTTCTCTTCCACGTAGGCATATTCTTTCATAGCTCTTTCAGATGTCCATGATTCAATCGGTCTATTCCAAGTATACTCATCCGATTTCGTATAGAATAAGATATAATCAGATATGTTTCCATATGTTTTGCGGGTGTAATTCTTATGACTACATTTTCGCCTTGTAACCCAGTTTCTAAAGTTAGATAATCCAAATACTTCATCCATAATGATCTTGATATGAAATGCCATATTCGCATCTAAATGCACGTAGATAGACCCGTCATCCGCCAACAACTCTCTCAGCAGAATCAGTCGCTTGCAAATAAACTCAATGAATGTTGCCCCCACCAGAAGATCCTGGTAGGCATCCGTTTGGGCCCGCGAGTGAAAGACGCTATTCGTTGCAAAGGGAGGATCAATATATATCAGCTTCACTTTCCCTCGAACTTCGCTATCACGCATCAGTGAAGCGAGCAAAGGCAAATTATCTCCAACATAGAGGCGATTCAGCGAAACAGGATTACGCGTCCAAATTTGCGTAGCGCTGACAGGCTCTATCGCAAGGATTTCGTGTTCGGGCGCTTTGCCCTCATAAGCCAGAACCGCCGCAGAATGCGCAGGTTGCTCGGCCATAGCCGGCGCATCTTCGGTTGACCATTTGGTTTTAGGATTGCCTGTCGCCATATCTCACGACTCCCTCGAATATAACCATATTGCACTCATTCGCTCTGGAATCATTCGCAATGTTGTGATCATAACTCGACCGTTCCAGGCGTCCTCAATCGCAGCATAATCGTTCCACATTGACCCTAACAATAAAACAGGCCCATCATTAAGGAAGATAACCTTCGTCGGCAGATCGCGTTGCTGTGCGTACGTAAGGATCTCGCGTGCGCAATCGCGGTAACCTCCTATACGATCATCTTCTTGAGAACCGCCGCGCAGGGCTGCTATAATGACGCCGGAACGCAGCACGAGCAGAAAGGCTCCCCTATGCGGATCACGCTCCTCGGCGCGGCGGGCGAGGTCACCGGCTCGGCCTATCACGTCGCCACAAAACACACTCAGGTTCTCATCGATTTCGGCATGTTCCAGGGCCGGTCCGCCGATGAACGGCGCAACCGCGTGCCGCGCGAATTGAATCCGCGCCAACTCGCCGCCGTTGTGCTGACCCACGCCCACCTCGACCACAGCGGGCGGCTGCCGCTGCTCGTGCGGCGCGGCTATCGCGGCCCGATCTACGCCACCCCCGCCACGATCGAGGTCGCCGAGCTGTTGCTGGAGGACGCGGCGCGCATCCAGGCCTTCGACACCGAACGCACCAACCGCAAGCGCCGCCGCGCCGGTCGCGCGCCGGTGCAGCCGCTCTTCACCGACGCCGACGTGCAGCAGGTTCTGGGCCTGTTCGAGCCGCTGCCCTACGACCGCGCCGTCACCGTCGCGCCCGGCGTAATGGCGCGCATGATCGAGGCCGGGCACATTCTCGGCTCGGCCAGCATCGAGCTGATCGTCACGGAACAGGGGCGCGACTACGGGATCGTCTTTTCGGGCGACATCGGCCCTCAGGGCGCGCCGATCCTCAAGGATCCGGGGCTGATCAAAGACGCCGACGTGGTGTTCCTCGAATCGACCTACGGCGACCGCGATCACCGCTCGCTCGACGCCACGATCGCCGAGCTCACCGACCTGGTGCGCCGCGCCGCGGACCACTGGGGCAAGGTCCTCGTCCCCGCGTTCGCCGTCGGGCGCAGCCAGCAGATCATCTACCACCTGGGCGAGATGTTCCGCGCCAGCGAGGTCGCGCCGTTCCCGATCTACCTCGACAGCCCGATGGCGATCAAAGCTACCAACCTCTACAAGCACCACCCCGAACTCTACGACGAGAAGGCCAGCGCGATGCGCGAGCAGGGCAAGCTGTGGCGTGACCTGGATATGCTGCACACCTGCGAAACATCCGCCGAGTCGCGCGCGCTGAACGACCTCGACGGGCCATGTTTGATCATCGCCGGGTCGGGCATGTGTACCGGCGGGCGCATTTTGCACCACCTCAAGCACAACCTCTGGCGGCGCGAAACGGTCGTGCTGCTTGTCGGCTACCAGGGCGCGGGCACACTCGGTCGCCTCCTGGCGGACGGGGCAAAGCGGGTGCGCATCTTCGGCGACGAGATTGCCGTGCGCGCCGAGGTTCACGGGCTGGGCGGTTTCAGCGCCCACGCCGGCCAGAGCGAGCTGCTCCAGTGGCTGGCCGCGATGGCGCGCAACCGCCCGCGCGTCGTGCTCGTTCACGGCGAGGATCGGGGCCGCCAGCCGCTCGCCCGGCTGATCAAGGCGCGTTTCGGCATCGACGCCGAGCTGCCGGAGCTGAACGACGTCATCGAGGTATAGCCGATAAACGATAAACGATAGCAGCGACATTCGATCGGGGCAAAAGGCGTTTCGCCTCTGCCGACATTGCGCCTCGCGCCCTATCGGCTATCGTCTATCAGCTATCGCCTATTTTATCGACCATCATCTCGCGGAGCCGGTGCTTCTGGATCTTGCCCAGCGCGTTGCGCGGCAGATTGCCGATGAAAAAGATGCGGCGCGGGCGTTTGTAGTCGGCCAGGCGGTCGCGACAAAAGCTGATGACCTCCTCGGCCAGGCTGCGCAGCACGGAGTCGGGCGTTTGCAGCGCGTCGATCGCGATGTTCGGGTGGCAAACCGCCGACTTGTGGCTGCGCACAATAAACGCTGCCACCTGCTCACCCAGAAACGGGTGCGGCGTTCCAATAACGGCGGCCTCGGCGACAACCGGGTGCTGCTCCAGCACGTCCTCGACCTCGCGCGGGTAAATGTTGTACCCCCCGCTGATGATCAACTCCTTCGCCCGTCCGGCAATCGTGAAATAGCCATCCTCCGCGCGCCAGCCCAAGTCGCCGGTGTTAAACCAGCCCGCCGCGTCGAACGCCTCGGCGGTGGCGATGGGGCGCTGCCAATAGCCCTTGAACACGTGCGACCCGCGCACCTGGATCTCGCCGGTCTCGCCGTCGGGCAGCGGGCGGCGCGTCTCCACATCCACCACGCGGGCTTCCTGGTAGGGAAACGGGACACCGACCGAGCCGGGGCGGCGCTCGCCGTCGTAGGGGTTGCCCAGGTTCATGCCGGTCTCGGTCATGCCGTAGCGTTCGAGAATGCGATGGCCGAAGCGGCGCTCGAACTCGGTGAACGTCTGCGGGCTGAGCGGGGCGGAGCCAGAAACGAACAGGCGCACGGGCATATGCGAGCGATCGGGATGCTGCTCGGACTCCGCCAGCAAGCGCGCATACATCGTGGGTACGCCAAAAAACATGGTCGCCGCGCCGCGCGCCAACGCCGCATACACTGCGTCGGCGGCGAAACGGCGCTGCAACCGCAGCGTCGCCCCGGTCAACAGCGTTCCATGCACCCCCACGCCCAGGCCGTGAATATGAAACAGCGGCAACGCCAGCAGCAGCGTATCGGCGGCGGTCCAGCGCCACGCGGCGGTGACCGCCGCACTATTGGCGGCCAGCGCACCGTGGTGCAACATCGCGCCCTTCGCCTGTCCGGTGGTGCCGGAGGTATAGGCCAGGATGGCGATCTCGTCGGCGGCGGGGAGGCGCGGCGCGCCGAGCGTTGGCCGCGCGACGGCAAACATCGCCGCTTCCAACATCGCGAACGGATGCTCCGCCGGCGGCGGGTTCTCGTCCGTGATCACCACCGCCTCCAGCATGGCGAGATCCTCCGCCACGCGCACAAGCTCGGCCAGCCGTTCGGCGTCGGTAATACAGAGCCGCGCACCCGCATCGTTGAAGATATGGCGCAACTCGGTCTGGCGATATTGCGTATTCACCAGCACGACCATGCCGCCCGCCAGATGAACCCCCAGATAGGCGGCGATAAACTCTGGGCTGCTTTCCAGAAACAACGCCACACGGTCGCCGGGCTGCAACCCCCAGGCGCGCAACCCCTCGGCCCAACCGGCGGCGGCGGCATACAGATCGGCATACGTATGCGTTCGGTCTTCAAACACAACGCACGCCTGGTCGGGAGTGCGATCGCATACGTTCACAAAGGCTTGCAGAACGGACGTAGGAAAAGTGATCATGGGCAAGTGATATGATACCAGGCTCGGCTCAAAAGATCGTCGAACCTGACAGGTTTTGGAAACCTGCCAGGTCTTTAACCGAATATGGCACAAAAGGGGGCGTAGCATTGCTACGCCCCGAACGAACGTTCATTCCGACAGACGTTTACTTGTCGCGCGTGGTTGCCGCCAACGCCGATTGCGCCGCCGCCAGGCGCGCGATCGGCACGCGGAACGGCGAACAGCTTACATAGTTCAGCCCGGTTTGGATGAAGAAATCGACGCTGGCCGGGTCGCCCCCATGCTCGCCGCAGATGCCGATCTTCAGGTTGGCGTTGGTGCCACGGCCACGCTCGGTGCCGATCTGCACCAGTTGGCCGACACCCTCCTGGTCGATAGTCTGGAACGGGTCGTCCTTGATCACCTTGCGCTCGATGTAGAGCGGCAAGAAGGTTCCGGCGTCATCGCGGCTCAGCCCCATCGTCGTCTGGGTCAGGTCGTTGGTGCCGAAACTGAAAAACTCGGCGATCTGGGCGATCTGATCGGCGACCAGCGCAGCGCGCGGCAGCTCGATCATCGTCCCGACCATGTAATCAAACTGGTCGCCGCTCTCCTCCTGGACTTCCTTGGCGACGCGGCGCACCAGGTCGGCCTGGATCTTCAGCTCGTTGATCGAGCCGACGAGCGGGATCATTACTTCGGGATGCACCTCGACGCCTTCCTTGCGCACAGCCACGGTGGCCTTGAAGATCGCGCGAGCCTGCATCTCGGTGATTTCGGGATAGATGATGCCCAAGCGGCAGCCGCGGAAACCGAGCATCGGGTTGGCCTCGCGCAGCATATCAACACGGCCCTTAACCTTCTTGGCATCAACGCCGAGCTTGCCCGCCAGTTCCTCGATTTCGGCGTCGGTGTGCGGCAGGAACTCGTGCAGCGGCGGGTCGAGGGTGCGGATGGTAACTGGATATGGAGCCATCGCCTTGAAGATGCCCTCGAAGTCGCCCTGCTGGAGCGGCTCGATCTTGGCCAGCGCCTTGCGGCGATCTTCCTCGGTGTCGGCGATGATCATCTCGCGCACGGCGTCGATGCGATCACCTTCGAAGAACATGTGCTCGGTGCGGCAGAGGCCGATGCCCTCGGCGCCAAACTCGCGGGCGACGGAGGCATCATGGGGCGTATCGGCGTTGGCGCGCACGCCCGCCTTGCGCACATCGTCGGCCCAGCTCATCAAGGTGGCGAAGTCGCCCGACAGTTTGGGCTGGATGGTCGGCAACTGGCCGGCGAACACCTCGCCGGACGCGCCGTCGAGCGTGACCCAGTCGCCCTGCTTGATCGCAGCGCCGTTGACGGTCAGGCTCTTGGTGCTGTAATCGATGCGCAGATCGCCGGCGCCGGCCACGCAGGGCTTGCCCATACCGCGGGCCACCACCGCCGCGTGCGACGTCATACCGCCGCGAGCCGTCAGAATAGCCTGGGCCGCGACCATTCCATGAAAATCCTCAGGCGCAGTCTCGTTGCGGATCAGGATGACCTTCTCGCCGGTTGCAGCCAATTCCTCGGCCTCATCGGGGTGGAAGACCGCCTTGCCGGTGGCCGCGCCGGGAGAAGCCGGCAAGCCAGTGGTCAACGCCGTGACATCCTCGCGCTTTTCCGGGTCGATCATTGGGTGGAGAAGCTGATCAATGGCTGCCGGGTCAACTCGCTGGACGGCGGTTTCTTTACTGATCACGCCCTCATTCACTAGGTCAACAGCGATCTTCACCGCTGCCGCCGCCGTGCGTTTGCCGGTGCGCGTCTGAAGCATCCAGAGCTTCCCGCGCTCGATGGTGAACTCGACGTCCTGGACATCCTTGTAGTGCCCCTCCAGGTGCTGAGCGATGTCATGGAACTGTTGGTAGACCGCGCCCATATCCTCTTTGAGCTTCGCAATCGGCTGAGGCGTGCGAATGCCGGCCACTACGTCTTCGCCCTGGGCGTTCACCAGGTACTCGCCGAAGAGCGCCGAATCGCCGGTGCTGGGGTTGCGGGTGAAGGCCACGCCGGTGGCGCTATCACTGCCCATATTACCGAAGACCATCGTCTGAACATTGACGCCGGTGCCGAGGTCATCAGGGATTTTGTTGACGCGGCGATAATCGACGGCGCGGCGGCCATTCCAGGAGTCGAACACCGCAGCGATGGCCTGGCGCAGTTGCTCCAGCGGCTCTTCGGGGAAATCGACGCCTTTTTCTTCCTTGATGATCTTCTTAAACACCTCGGAGATCTCGGCCAACTCTTCGGCGGAGAGGTCGGTATCCTGGCGCTCGCCGTGGCCCTTGGCCTTCTCCATTTCATCTTCGAACTTATCGCCGTCCACGCCAAGCACGATCTTGCCGAACAGTTGGATAAAGCGGCGATAAGCGTCCTGGGCGAAGCGGGGGTTGTTGGTCAACGTGGCCAGCCCCTCAAGCGTCTGCTTGTTCAGACCCAGGTTCAACACCGTGTCCATCATGCCGGGCATCGAAAATTTCGCACCGCTGCGTACGGATACGAGCAACGGGTTTTCGGGATCGCCGAACTTCTTGCCGGTCTGAGCCTCGATTTCTTTGAGGCCCTCCCGCACCTGCTCCCACATGCCTTCGGGGAACTGCTTACCGCTATCGGAGTAAGCATTGCACGCCCGCGTGGTGATCGTGAAACCCGGAGGAACCGGTATACCGGCCTTGGTCATCTCAGCGACGCCTGCACCCTTGCCGCCAAGCAGGTCACGCATCGTAGCGTTGCCCTCGCGGAAAAGGTAGACCCATTTCTCAGCCATTCTCTTTTTCCCTCCCTAACGTTTGCGAACACTGTTATCGAGCCTGAAAAGAGCTGGAACATCGACCAGAGATTGCCGGACGGCAGCCGAAAGCTCTCGCACAGCGCACTCTTTAACGCGGCGCAGCATCATCGAACCGCGCCCACGACACATGTAAACGACACCCCAAGAGGATCAAGCAGACTATAAGCGACAGGATAGGAAATGTCAAAAAGCGCGAACATGCCTATCATGCCGCGCTCTCAGATAGCAACTGGCGCAGCACATATTGCAAAATACCGCCGTGGCGGTAGTATTGCACCTCCTGCGGCGTGTCGATGCGCGTCGTAACGGTGAATTCGACCGTTGCGCCGTCGTCGCGCGTCGCCCGCACCGTGAGCGACCGCCCGTCGGCAAAGTTGCTCGCAATTGCATCGGCCAGCCCGACAATGTCGAAATGCTCGAGGCCGGTCAATCCCAGAGTCTGGACATTTTCTTCCGGCAGGAACTGCAACGGCAGAATGCCCATGCCCACCAGATTCGAGCGGTGGATGCGCTCGAAGCTCTCGGCGATCACGGCGCGAATGCCCAGCAGGTACGGGCCTTTGGCCGCCCAGTCGCGACTGGAGCCGGAGCCGTACTCCTTGCCCGCCAGCGCCAGAAGCGGCGTGCCGTCGGCTTTGTACTTCATCGCCGCGTCGTAGATCGTCGTCACCTCGCCCGTCGGCAGGTAAGAGGTGAAGCCACCTTCTGTCCCCGGCGCAAGCTGGTTGCGCAAGCGCACGTTGGCGAATGTGCCGCGCACCATCACTTCGTCGTTGCCGCGCCGCGAGCCGTAAGAGTTGAAATCTCGCGTCTCGACGCTGTGGCCGATCAAATATTGGCCAGCGGGTGAATTGGCTTTGATGCTGCCGGCCGGCGAAATGTGATCCGTTGTGATGCTGTCGCCCAGCAAGACCAGCGCCCGCGCGCCCGTGATCTCGTTTACGCGTTCGGGCGGTGTCTGCGCCATACCGGCGAAATACGGCGGCTGGCGCACATAAGTTGAGACGTCTTCCCAGGCGAACCGGTCGCCTCCCGGCGTTTCCAGCGCGTTCCAATGCTGATCGCCCTGGAATACATTGGCGTAATTCTGCTGGAACATCTCCGACTGGATGGCCAGATCGACCGTCTCTTTGATCTCGCTCTGGGTCGGCCAGATATCGCGCAGATATATCGGCGCACCGTATTTGTCGGTGCCCAGCGGCTCAGCCGTGATATCAATGTCCATCCGCCCGGCCAGCGCATAGGCCACCACCAGCGGCGGCGACATCAGGTAATTTGCTTTGACCTCGGACTGCACGCGGCCCTCGAAGTTGCGGTTGCCCGACAGCACCGAACAGACCACGAGCCCGCCCTGCTCGATCGCCTCGGAGACCTCCGATGGCAGCGGGCCGGAGTTGCCGATGCAGGTGGTACAACCATAGCCAACCGTGTTGAAGCGCAACTGATCCAGATACGGCGTCAGCCCGGCATGGTCGAGGTATTGCGTCACCACCTTCGAACCGGGGGCCAGCGAAGTCTTCACCCAGGGCTTCGTGTGCATACCGCGATCGACGGCTTTTTTTGCCACCAACCCGGCAGCCACCATCACCGACGGGTTCGAGGTGTTTGTACAACTGGTAATCGCGGCAATCACGACCGAACCGTGGTGCAGCACATGCTCGGCATCTTCCATCGTGAACTTGACCGCCGACGCCGCCTGGGCGTAGTCTTCCTGCGCTGCTGGGACAGCCGTGCTCGACCCGCCGGCGCTGATAATCTTCGTCGCGGCGTCGCGGAATGAATCACTGGCCTGCGTCAGCCGGATGCGATCCTGCGGACGACGCGGCCCGGCGACGCTCGGTTCGACTACGCCCAGATCCAACTCCAGCGTATCCGAATACTCCGCTTCGGGCGAGTCGGGCGTGTGGAACAATCCTTGCTCCTGCATATACGCCTCGACCAACGCCGTGCGTTCGGGAGAACGGCCCGAAAAGCGCAGATAACGCAGTGTCTCGGCATCAACCGGAAAAATGCCGCAGGTCGCCCCGTATTCGGGCGCCATATTTGCAATGGTCGCGCGATCGGCGAGCGACAGTTGCGCCATGCCGGGGCCGAAGAACTCGACGAACTTGCCCACCACGCCCTTCTTGCGCAGCATCTCGGTGACTGTCAGCACCAGATCGGTGGCGGTGGCGCCTTCGGGAAGCTGACCGCTCAACCGGAAGCCAACCACCTGCGGGATCAACATCGACACCGGCTGGCCGAGCATTGCCGCCTCGGCCTCGATACCACCGACGCCCCAGCCCAACACGCCCACACCGTTGATCATTGTCGTGTGCGAGTCGGTGCCCACCAGCGTATCAGGGTAGGCTTGCACCGGGCCGGTCGCACGCGGGTTCTCGTCGGACGTAAACACCACGCGCGCCAGGTATTCCAGGTTAACCTGGTGGACGATGCCGGTTCCGGGAGGGACGACCTTGAAGTTTTGGAACGCGCCCTGGCCCCAGCGCAGGAACGCATAGCGCTCGCGATTGCGTTGGAATTCGAGGTCGGTGTTGATCAACAGCGCCGCCTCGGAGCCGTAGGCGTCAACTTGCACCGAGTGGTCGATCACCAGCTCGACCGGCTGAAGGGGGTTGATCAATGCGGGGTCACCGCCCATCGCGGCCATTGCATCGCGCATCGCCGCCAGATCTACGACGCAGGGGACGCCGGTAAAGTCCTGGAGGATGACGCGAGCGGGGGCGAATGCCGCTTCGCGATCGGGCTGCGCTTTGGGTTGCCAGTTTGCCAGCGCATGAATATCGTCGGCGACTACCGTGCGCCCATCCTCATTGCGCAGCAGATTTTCCAGCAGAATGCGCAGCGAAAACGGCAAGCGCGTGAGGTTAAACCCTTGCTTTTCGAGCGCATTCAACCGAAAGATCTCGTACTCACAGTTATTGACGCGCAATGTCGAACGCGCACCAAAGCTATTGGTCATTGTGTGCTCCTCGTCCTTTATCAGCATCGATGATATCAATATGGAGAGATATTCACTTTGCCGGGTAAAATCTGGCTTGTTGGAATTATAGCACACGCGCGTTCATCAACCAATCACAATCGCTCGCCGCTGTTTGTCGGCGGCAGTCAGCCCCGCTGGATCAGCAGGCGCATCAACGCGCCGAGCTTGGCCTGCATCACGCGTGGCAGGCGACCCATCGAGCCAGTGACATCGAAGATCACCGCAATGGCGACCGAAACCGGAGGCTGATCGCTGTCGCGACTGATACGCCGCGTCGCTCCAATGCGAGCATCCCATAGTTTCCTCCTTAGTCATGCGAATGATGAGTGACGATGATAAAGACCGATAAACATTGCCGTGCTCACAGCGGCGCCGGCATACAAAATGTGCGAAACCGCGACGAACCGTAGAGTCTTAACAGTGCGTTGTCCAGAAAGGAAAAAGCAAAAGCCGGTTTGTTCGTTTTGATGCCGCTCATGAAATAGTGTTTTATTGACACCATCATAATAGCGTATTTTTGACAAAAAGTCACGAGACAAAATCAGCGTGCGTTGACAGTCTATAAAACTCTGCCTATAATCTAGGCAATTCTACACAGGCCGACCCAGATAGTGCATATGTCACATACTGACGCTGAGTATCTCTCCCTCTCAGCAGCCAGCAAGCTGCTTGGAGTACATAGCTCAACCCTGCGCCGCTGGGCCGATGCGGGAATAGTTCCCGTGTATATCACCCCCGGTCGCCATCGACGCTTCGCGCGGAAAGACATCGAAGTATTGTTAGAACGCGGAAATGTTCTCCCCTTTGAAGTCACCCACACCTGGGCCAGAAAAGCGATTGACCAGACCCGTGCCGAACTGGCGTCAACCGAAATGGCACATATCCGTGAGCAACCCGCCTGGCTGACCGCCGTAGACATCGACGAACGCGACGACTGGCGGCAGATCGGTCAGCGCCTGATGGGCGTGGTTCTCCGTTATGTGAACGCGCAAAAGGAAGAAGAGTCGCTGCTCGACGAGGCCCACGCCATCGGCCTGCAATATGCACGGAGCGCCCGCCAGGTGGGCATGCCCCTACGGGCAGCGCTGGAAGCCGCGCTCTTTTTCCGCGATTCGCTGGTGGACGCAGCGGTGGCGATGCCCGAAGAGGCCCATATGCGCCCCGAAGCTAGCTCCCGGCTTCTTCGCCGGATCAGCCGCGTCGCCAACATGGTTCAACTCGCCGTCGTCGCCGGGTATGAAGCATCATTATAACGCCGGAGCATAGGATGCTCCGGCTGGCGCATATATGCTCAATGACGTGAAGCTATGAAAGGACGCAACGCTGTGAAACAGCAATCTCAACGTTTCAGTTTGCTACGGACGTTTAAAATCGGTTCGTTTCACATCGGTTCATCGCTGGCGGACATTCTCACCTCGGCAGTCTGGAACCGAATTCTTGTCTCTGACTTGCTCATTCCAGCCACGCCGGTCTCTTTGCTGTCAGCGTTGCGCTATCTTCTCGCCCCGCTCAGCATCTGGATCGGCCATCGCTCGGACACTCACCCAATCTTCGGTCTGCATCGCATGCCGTACATCTGGTTCGGGCGGTTAATGATGCTCCTCACTCTGCCGATGCTGCCGATCACAACGATTCTGCTGGCTGAAGATAAAACATCACTGCAGGCCTGGGGATTGGTAACGCTGACGTTTCTTATCTACGGCATCGGCTCGCTGATTTCCGGCAGCCCCTTCCTAGCCCTGGTTCGCGACAGCGCGCCGCCCAACAAACGCGGACAGGCGCTAAGCATCGTGCAGATTATGTTGCTCTTCAGCTTCGCGCTAAGCCCGGCGTTATACGGCGCTATTATGGAAGAATACAGCCCGCAAAAATTCTGGGAAGTCGTGTTGATCGGCATGGCGATCTCGACGCCGTTCTGGATTTTTGCTATCTGGGGTGAAGAAAAACGCGGCCAGGATGTGGCCACCACCACCGATGAAGACATGCCGACCAGCGCCGTGCTCAAGGATATCTGGTCTGACCGGCGCGTACGCTATTTCTTCATCTTTATGTTCCTGGCCACAGGCAGCGCCTTCGCGCAGGACGCCATTCTGGAACCGTTCGGTGGCGATGTGTTTGGGCTAGAGGTTGGCGATACAACGCGCTTCAACGTCTACTGGGGAGTTGGCGTCTTGCTCGCGATGATCTTAACAACCATCATCACGCGCAAACGCGCGCCGCATGAGCAAGGACCGACTGCTACGATCGGCCTGATCCTGACGATTGCGCCGCTCGCGATGCTCGGCGTCGCCGCACTCACCCGCTCCCAGGCGCTGATTATTCCGATGCTGGCGCTGTTTGGCTTCGGCTTTGGAATCTACACCGTCGGCGGCATTTCACTGCTGATGGCGATGACCGCCGACAACCGCGCGGGGGCGTATCTCGGCCTGTGGACGGTGGCGCAACTGGTGTCGCGCGGCGTGGGCATCGCACTCGGCGGCATGATCCGCGACCTGGCGTTGTGGGTCAGCGGTATGCACACCGTGGCCTACGCAACGGTGTTTTTCCTCGAAGCAGTTGGGCTGTTCATTTGCATCTTCCTACTGCCCAAAGCTGACGTGGTCGGCTTCGTACGCGGGCAATCGGTTGCGACAACCTCCCCGCTCGCGGCGCTGGCGGATTAATGAGGAACGGGGCGGCGTTTTGTTCAATGCGATGACGAAAACGCCGCCTCGATGATCGTTAGCGTTAACTAAACTGAGGCACGACCTCTTCGGCAAAGCGATGCAACGAGTCGTGGTTGTAGGCAATGCCGGGGAAATACGCGATCACATAGTTGGACCCGACATCGACCATTGACCGGATGCGCTCGGCGATACGGTCGGCTGTGCCAACGACAACCATCTTGTTGAAATCCTCCATACTAATACCCAACGCGCGGCACGCCGCTTCGGATGCTTGCGCCGGATCCTCGCCCGGACCCAACACAATCGCCCCGACATTGGTCGAACGGATAATCGAATCATAATCACGGCCAAGCGCCTCACAATGCTGGCGCAGCACATCAAACTTATGGCGCAGCGTGTCCGGGCTGCCGAAGATATTGCAGGCGTCGCCCCACTTCGCTACGAGCTTGAGCGTCACCTGCTCGCCGCCGCCGCCGATCCAGAACGAAGGATACGGCTTCTGCACGCCCTTCGGCTCGTTGATCGGCTTGTCAATCGTGTAGTACTCGCCGTGAAACGTTGGCTCATCTTCGGTCCACATTTTGACAATGATCTCGCACGCCTCGCGAAAAGCGCGCATCCGGTCACGCGTTTCGGGAAAGCCATAGCCATAAGCGCGCCACTCGTGCTCGTACCAACCCCCGCCCAGACCGAACAACAGCCGACCGTGGCTCATCACATCAACCGTCGAGGCCATTTTGGCAAGCAGTGCCGGGTTACGATAGCCGTTGCATGTCACCATCTGGCCAATTTTCACCCGACTGGTATCACGTGACAACGCAGCAGTAGTCGTCCAGCACTCAAACGTCGTTTCCATCGTTGGCGTGGGCACCGTATGGAAGTGGTCATAGACCCAGATCGAATCATAGGCGGGCAATGCATCAGCGGCTTTGGCCACTGCGGTCATCGCCTCGTATTGCGCGATCGGATCTTTGATATCCACGAGATCCATCCGCCAGCCCTGGGGAACGAACACGCCAAATTGGACAGCCATAGATCGCAATCCTTTCATCTACTACAAACCATATGCGATGTCAACGACATATGAATGCTACGGAAGAACGCACGGGGAATGCACTGTCGCTGCAAGCACAGTAGTATCATACCGAATGTTGCCGTGACGGCGCAAGATCGCGTTCAGCAACAACGCCTGACCACAAAAAGCAACGCTGCCAGGCGAGAGCCGCCTGACAGCGTGTCTAATTTCCATCAGTATGCCGTTATTCCAACACCGCGAGGTCTGTCAACTCCTGGTCGTCAAAGAGAATCGGACGCCCGCAACGACGAAACGCACTAAGCTATAGACCAGAGAAGCAACCTTTCACACTAAGAGAAGACGCGCACGCTCAAAACAGCAGAAAGCGCCTTACGAAGCCGCGTCGTGGAAAATCTCCATAACGCGATCTTCCTTGGTCATCTCTTCGTTTTCCTCACCCTCGTGGATATCCCGGCAGAGACGGGTAACCTTCTCAATAATCGCCAGTTCATCATCCGCGAGACCGGTGAGCACCATCTCCATCACTAACCCGCGATCATTGCAGAACTCGGATGCTAACGCAGAGTGGATCCGCTGGACTCGTGTAAATTTCTCCTCGCTCATCAGGCGCTCTCCTTCCCAGAAAAAGGTTGCGATCTTGACAGTGTGATGGACCTCACCAAATGCGCGTGCGCGCAATCCCTCGTTGCTCGCACCAATTGCGATTGCGTATTCCACAATCTTTCTCCTTTCCACTTCAACCTAGACGACGTTGTACTAGCTGCCGTGGGGAAAGGCAATGCTAGAACGCTGCCGACTCTACAGAATTCTCCATTGAGGTTTTGAAGTAGAGTCTACAGCCATTGAACCAACAATAAACCAATGCTACTTATCAGACTACTCAAGCGGCAGACCGAAGTCATCAGGCATGCGGCGAGAGTAGCGCCTCGCCATCTGGACGATCTTTTTCCTGGTCATTTGACCAGGGACTGAGCGATATGACTTTGTTATACTGAGACTAGGAAGTAAAGAAAACGTTTGCGGATCAGCGTTGATACCGCTCTATATTAAGGTGTAGCAATGTTGCGGCACAATATACTTATCCCGCTGGATCGCTCTGAGTTCAGTCGTCAGGCGTTATCCTATGTTCGGCGTTTCCTCAACCCGAACGACAACGATCTTACCCTGCTCTGCGTCGTTCACTCCCCCGGGGGGCTGGTAGCGCATCCGCCTCAGCCTGTATCAACAGCGTGGACAAATCCGATGTATCAATCGGAGCAAGATATTCGCTTCGCTTCCCATCCCATTTTTGCCAGCCAGATGTGGGAAAACATTCGTGCTGCCGTCGAGGATGAGTTAGCCCCATCGATCGAGCATCTGCGCGCCGAAGGGTATACCGTCAAGCTGATCGTCTGG
>JANQID010000061.1 GCA_028282325.1 Chloroflexaceae bacterium
CCCTGAGCGGAGCGAAGGGTCTCAGCGTCCCCGACAGCCGGGATTCTTCGCTGCGCTCAGAATGACCGCTTGCGGTAGATCCAAATTCGTTTGGTAGCAGCGCCGAGTGCGCCTGTGCTATAATCCTGTCCAACGATAATTGTGCATCTTTGAAATCCCCGGACAGGTTATGTCGATCGCGCGCAGCCTCCCAAACATTCTGAGCCTTTTTCGCATCGTGACTACGCCGCTCCTGGTCTGGTTGATTCTGGCGGGGACCGCTTCAGCCTATCTCTGGGCCGTCGGACTGCTTTTGTTGATGGCCATTAGCGACTTCGCCGATGGTCGCATTGCGCGACAGTTGAATGCCGTTTCACCGCTGGGCACTTTTCTCGATACGATCAGCGATAAGATTTTTGTTGCAGGTACGCTGCTGCCGATGGCTGAAAGCGGCATGCTTTCGAGCTGGATTGCACTAATCATCATTGTGCGCGAGTTTATTATTTCCGGGTTGCGTTCCTACGCCGCCGCCGAGGGCAAGGTTATCTCGGCCGGCAAGTGGGGCAAACAAAAACTTGCCATAACCGTCACCGCGCTGGTCTGGCGGTTGCTCGCCGCCAGCGCCGAGGCGGGCGGATTCCTGGCTACGTCTGGCGGCGGTGCGCTGGCGTTTTTGCTCAGCCTCTGGCCGATCCCAATGGCGCTGGCAGTTATCTGGACGATTTTCTCGGCGATTGACTATATCTGGAAGGCGTGGCCGTTGCTGCGGACAAGCTGGATTCCGTTTTCCAATGACGGCGAGACACCGACCCGGTCGGCTGAAAAACCCCATGTCTAGCGCACGTCTGTCTTGATGACGTCAGACCTTTTTCAGCATCGCTTCAGCCAAGAACGACGACACGTCGTCGTTCATATGTACACGGATTCTGAAGATCATGCTACGTCTGCTCTGATTGCATAACGTCAATTTGATGCGTGTCGTAGTGTCGGATAGCTGAAGGAAGCCAGGAAGGTCTTGGGCGTATGTTACGTTGTTTCTGGAACATTATGCTTTTCTTGATGCCATTGGTTATATTAGCGCAACCCTCCGCCAGTGTGTCAGCGATAAACCAGGCTCCAGCTTCCTTGCAGCTCGATCGCAACCTGATGGGTATGGTTGCGCGTGATCCCTGGTATGAGTACGGCACGCATCCCGACTATCCGAATCAGCCCAACTACATCGCCCAGGAGCGTATGGGTCAGATATTGTCGCAACTCGGCGTGCGCTGGGTGCGTATCGAGTTTCGCGTCAATGGCTCTGATGTCGAAAGCCAGATCGCACGCAACGACTATTTCATCAACAACGTCGCGCCGCGCTATGATCTCAAGGTGCTGGGCTTACTCAGCTTCGGTCTGGTGGCTGAACGTGATCCGCTCGATCCGAGATTTGGCCTGGTAGCGACATCTACATTCACCGATCCCGCCTATGGCGGCGGAGTCAACGATTATATGCGCACCTGGCTGGATCGCGCCCGCGCCGTGGTTAGCCGTTACAAAGGCAAGATTGCCGCCTATGAAATTCTCAACGAGCAGAATCGCCTCAACGCGGCGGGTGAAGGCATTTCAGCTACCGTGGCGGCGCGTCTGCACACCAAGTTCTATCGCTTTTTCCGGCAAGTTGACCGCGATGCCGGAGACGATCAGGAGTGGCGCGACAACATATATATCGTCCTTGGCGGTTTGCATCCGAAAGGCACCGGCAAACCCGGCAGCAAAGACTACGTTTCCGACCGCGAGTATGTGCGACAGAGCTATGCCTCCGATGGATTTGTGAGCTATCGCCAGACGTATGGTCAATTTCCCATTGACGGTCTGGGCTACCACCCCTATCCTGAAGAAATCCGCCTCAGCCTCCAGAGCGATATGGATCTGATCACGTCGCGTATGCAAGAGATGCGTAATCTGCTGGCGACTGAATTAGATGATCCGCTGCGGCCATTCTGGATTACCGAGATCGGATACAATGTCGCTTTTGGTCGTCAGACGGAGCGAGGCCAGGTCGATTTTATGCGCGCGGTCTACACCACTCTTGCCGCGCGGGGAGATGTCGCGACGATCTTCTGGTTCAAATACGAAGATTTCCCGCCTGCCTCCGGGCCGAACGCCCAACAATGGGGCGTGGTCTCCATTCCCTTCACTGAGAGCGCCGATTGTCCCGGCGGCGCGTGCTATGACGTTGCCGGCGAGCCGGAGCGCTGGCGACCATCCTTCTGGACTTACCGCGAACTTTCAGGAGTTTCAGAAGCGCCGGTAGAGCGTGTGTTCCTGCCAATCGTGCATCGTTGACCAGGCGAGGAGAAGCCGGTTATCTGTGCTATAATCGCCCGGATTGGCAACTCATCTGGTAGATGTGCTTATGGAACTGTCGCAGGCGCAACCTGCGTTGCGAGCGCGCACGCAGGCCGATATGCAGCGAAATGTTATCCTCGTCATCCTGCTTCTGATCATCGGGATCACCGCTGCAATTCCGCGCGCCGCCGGTCTGGCCGATTTCCTGACTACCGATGAGGCCTATCACTGGATTCGCCGCACCGAGCGTTTTCAGCTTGCGGTTGGCGAGGGCCTTTGGATTGACACGATCCAGTCCGGGCATCCCGGTGTCACGCTGATGTGGGTCGGCAGTCTGGGATTACAGATCGAGAGCTTTGCCGCCAACCAGGACTGGACGCAGATCGCTTCCCGGCTCGAACATCTGGCCTGGATGCGTTTGCCCGTCACGTTGCTGCACGCGCTCTGCGTTCTCGCGGGCTATGGGCTGATGCGTCGCCTGGTGCGCTCCGAGACCGCGCTGGTCGCCGCGCTGCTGTGGGCCACGTCGCCATATCTGATCGCCCACGGACGGTTGTTGCACCTCGATGGATTGCTGACCGATTTTGTCACGTTGAGTTTGTTGTTGCTGTTGGGCGCAGTTCACGCGGATCGTGATGCGCGCTCGCTTGGCCGCTGGTCATTGCTCGGAGCGGGCATCTGTGCGGGCCTCGCCTTGCTGACCAAAGGTCCGGCGCTGATTGCGCTTCCCGTCGCGGGGTTGTTGCTGTTCTGGCAGATCGATGCGCCGAGTCTTGCGCGCCGTTTTGGGCGTTCAATCGGCTGGTACACGCTCTGGCTGGCTTCCGCCCTGGCGGTGGTCTGGCTGCTCTGGCCGGCGCTCTGGGTTGATCCGGCGCAGGCGTTGGGGCGTTACTTCGGCGAAATTCTCGACAACGGCGGTCGCCCCAACGGCGACGGGCAGTTCTTTCTCGGCGCGGCGGTCGGAGATCCGGGCGCGCTATTTTATATCGTCGCCGATCTGTTTCGCCTGGCGCCGCTGGAATTGATCGGGCTGCTGGCGTTTCCGCTGGCCTTGTGGCGGCGCGACGCCGAACAACACCCGGCGGAACGACAGGCGTTGCTGGGCTTGCTGGCCTTCGCGGCCTTCTGGACGCTGGTTATGACGCTGGGGCCGAAGAAGTTTGACCGCTATGTGTTGCCGACCTGGCCCGCCTTGATGCTGCTTGCCGCTGCTGGTTTGACCGCGATGTTCGATCGGTTCAATCGCCTGGCCCCGGTCTCCATCGCGCGGCGCGCGACGCCATTGCTCGGATTGGCGCTGGTGTTGGCGGCCCAGGCGTCGATCCTGGCGTGGTATCATCCATACTACTTGAGCTATTACAACCCGCTGCTGGGCGGTGGACCGGCGGCGCAACGCACAGTGCTGATCGGTTGGGGCGAGGGGATGGACCAGGTCGGCGCGTATTTGCGCACGCGCCCCGATATTGATTACGGGCCGACACTCGCGGCGCTGCCGCCCACGCTGCAACCGTTTATTCCTGTGCCGGTGAAAGATGTGTTCACGCTAGGCCAGGCGCCGGCGAACTACGCGGTCGTCTATCTGGAATCGATCCAGCGCGGTGCGTATCCGGAGATCTACAGCGAAATTCAACAAACGCAGCCGCTGCATCGCGTCGAAATCCACGGCATCGAGTATGCGCGCATTCATCAACTTCCCAGGCCGTTTGCCATGCCAGTTGGCGCGCAGTTCGGCGCGGCGTTGCATCTGCGCGGCGTCACGATCAAGCAAGAAGCGGGGCGGCTGGTCGTCATTCCGTCGTGGGATGTACAGGCTGCGCCCGCTGCCGATTACCTTATGTTTGTACATCTGCTCGATGCGCAAGGGCAGCGGGTGGCTCAGATCGACGCTCCGCCCGGCGGGGCCGAATTGCCGCCGACCGGCGCCTGGGAGGCCGGTCAGCAGATCGCGGTGCCGCTGCCTGTTGCGCTGCCCACGAGCCTGCCGTCGGGCGAGTACCGGCTGGCGGTCGGTCTCTACGATTCGGCGACGGGCGCGCGATTGCCGCTGATCGTCGGCGTCGGGGCCGACCCGGCGCTGGCCGGCCCCGACGCATTGCTGCTAGACAGCATAACGTTGCCGTAAGATCATCGAGAAGAAGCTTGCGATGGTGCGAAGAGGCGACGATCATCGCGGTATCTGAGATGTGCCTCATCGCATCCATATCACATTCTAATACAGAGACTTATGCGTCTTGCTTTCAATTGGCGGCGTTTGCTAACGCCGTTTCGCTTCCTGATCAGCGGCGGGCTGCTCGTCTTCCTGATCTGGCAATCAAATCCGGTGTTGGTCTGGGAGGCCTGGAAGTCTGCCGATCTGCGCTTTATCGCGCTGGCTTTTGTGTTGCAACTGCTTGGCGTGATGGTTAGCGCCGCCAAGTGGAATGTGTTGTTGCACGCCCGCCGGCAAGGTCAGCCATACATCTGGACATTGGGCGTCTATCTGGCGGGTCAATTCGCCAACAACTTCCTGCCCACCGCCGTCGGCGGCGATGCGGTCAAAATCGTCCAGCTCGGGCGGCGCATCGGCAGCTTCAGCGAAGCCAGCGCCTCGGTGTTTATGGAACGACTGACCGGGTTTGTCGCGCTCAGCCTGATCGCAAATATCGCGCTGGCGCTAACCTACACCAGCGCCTTTGGCACGCATCTGGCCACCGACCCGATGTTGCAATGGGTCACGGCCATTTTCGCCCTGGCCGCTATCGCGACGGTCATCGCTTCGTTCAGTGCGCCGCGGCTGCTGCGTATGTTCGGCCGGCGCTTGCCCGATGTCATACGCGGACCGCTTCAAAAGATCGCCGAAGCGCTTGCCGAGTACGCGCCACAAAAGCTGGTTATGGCGCAAGTGCTGGGATTGTCGTTTCTCTTTCATGCCTGCTGGATCAGTTCACACCTCGCCGTCGGCATGGCGCTTGGCATTCAGGCGCCGCCGCTGATCTATGCATTGATGGTGCCGATCACGGATATCGTCGGGCTGGCGCCGATATTCGTCAACAATGTCGGCGCACGTGATCTGGTGTTTACGCTTTATCTCTCGCAAGTCGGCGTTCCCTCGGCGTTGGCTATCGCGCTGGCATTCATCGTCTTCACCGTACGTCTGGTCGTGAGTTCGCTCGGCGGTCTGGCGGCGCTCTTTGGCGGTGCGGATTTGAAGATCAGCCAGGCTGAAACCGATGCTCAGACCGCGGATTCGCGGCGCGTGACTTAGCGCTTCCACGACGCTCCCCGTTGCTACGGCTCGCAGCAAGGGCGAAACGTCTTTTGCCCCTGGCAACGATCATATCGACATAAACCGCGTATAATAGGCGTAAATCTGAAAGTTTGCCCTGACAAGGGATCATACGACTATGGCTCAATCAATTGTCGCGATTGTGGGCCGACCGAACGTCGGCAAATCCACATTTTTTAACCGCTTGATCGGTGAGCGGCGTGCCATCATCGAGGATGTACCCGGCACCACGCGTGATCGTCTCTACGGTACGACCGAGTGGAATGGCATCGAATTCACCGTCGTGGATACCGCCGGACTGTTGTTCGAAGAAGAAGATCCTGCGCTGCCGCTGGCGGAAATCGCTCGCCGTACGCGCGAGCAAGCCGAGCTTGCAATCAATGAAGCCGATGCGATCATCTTTATGGTTGACGGTCGTGAAGGCGTCACCGCCGCCGACAGTGAAGTCGCCGAGGTGTTGCGCCGTACCAGCAAGCCGGTGATCCTTGCGGTGAACAAAGCCGATAGCCAGGAGCGTGCATTGAATGCCGTCGAGTTCTACGAATTGAGCCTGGGCGACCCCATTCCGATGAGTGCGTACCATAGCCTCGGCACCGGCGATGTGCTTGACCGCGTCACCGAAGTGTTGCCGTATACGCCGCCCGATGATACTCCCGACGACCGGGTGCGCGTCACGATTGTGGGCCGACCGAACGTCGGCAAGTCCAGCCTGCTCAACCGGATACTCGGCCAGGAGCGCAGCGTCGTTAGCAGTGTGCCGGGCACAACGCGCGATAGCATCGACACCGATCTTGTGTACAAAGGCCAGCGCATCACCCTGATCGACACGGCGGGAATCCGTCGTTCGGGCCGGGTTGAGCGCGGCATCGAGAAATACAGCGTGTTGCGCGCGTTACGCGCCATCGAACGTTGCGATGTCGCTCTCTTGCTGATCGACGCGACCGAAGGGGTGACAGCTCAGGATACGCATGTTGCCGGGATGATCCTGGAGGCCAAAAAGGGCGTGGCGATCCTGGTCAACAAATGGGATACGATTGAAAAAGACAACGACACGTTCAACGCGTACATCGATCGGGTCAAGGAAGCGTTCAAGTTTATGGACTACGCGCCGATCGTATTCATCTCGGCGCTGACCGGCCAGCGGGTCAACCGTATCCTCGATTTTGTGCTGGAGATCGCCGACGAACGGCGCAAACGCATCCCCACCAGCGAGCTGAACGAGCTGCTGCGTGCGGCGGTGCGCGACCAACCGCCGATGGCGATGAAGAAAGGCGCTCACTTGCGCATCTACTACACAACCCAGCCGCAGATCGAGCCGCCGGTGTTTCTGTTCTTTGCCAACGATGCCGAGATGGTACACTGGTCCTACGGGCGCTATCTGGAGAATCGCATCCGCGAGCGCTATAACTTCGGCGGCACTCCGATCATCATCGTCTTCCGCAGTCGCGAGGAGAAGAAATAGCGTGCGGGCCGGACAGCGAGTGATGCCAAGCTTGGTTAATGGTGATCCCAAGACTTAGCCAGACGCGCGACAACGGCCAGGCGAGTAAATTCGAGGCAGATTTCACAAAAAACCTTGAAACCCGCGCTCCCCCGTGGTATTCTGATACTAACCAGGTGATCGGTATGGAAACTCGAAGGAGCGTTTCATTATGGCGAAGATAGCGATCGGATTTGGATCGTTGCTGACCCTTATCGGTGTCGGATCATATTTTGGAACCGGGCAATCGAGCATTACTGCGCTGATCCCGGCGTTTTTCGGTTTGCCTATTGCATTGCTCGGCGTTGCGGCGCTGAAGGAGAGTCTGCGCAAGCACGCAATGCATGCTGCTGTGGCGTTGAGTCTGCTAGGATTTCTCGGCACGGCGAGCAGTTTTCCCAAAGCAATCACTCTGGCGATCGGCGGCGCTGTTGATCGCCCCTTTGCCGTAGTAGTGCAGTTCGTGATGGCGCTCGGATGCGCGGCGTTTGTGGGGATGGGCGTCTGGTCGTTTGTGCAAGCGCGTCGGCAGCGCCAACAGGCGGCGGCCTGAGCCGGCAAGCCGGACTCGCTCGGTACAGCGTTTTCATCGGGCGCGGCGCAGTCTTCAGGCTCTCAGGTATACCCCCATAACCGCTTCATTCCAGATGAAGCAGCCGCTTTAACATCCCGCGTGATGTTCATATCGCGCGGGATTTGCATTTCTCGCAAACTGCAATATCAGCGCACAGATCGTATCGATATCCGGCAATCAGGAAGCAGGCTTGGCGGCGCGCACAAAGGTGCTGGCGAAACGACTGATGATTTGCGCGGCAACGTCCTCACCCATCCACGAAAGCAAACTCTGCTGCGACGATGGCAGATCGCTCAGGCTGAAACGGCGCGTCACTTTCATCTCAACACCGTTGAACCCGGCCCCGATCAGCCCATCGCGATACTCAGCATCGGTCGACGCTCCGGCGAGGCAGCCTGCCCACGACGATAGATCACGCCGCGTTTCAATGTCGTCCGGCACGCTTGCGGGCAAGCCGCCGTGAATGATTACATCGGCGACGGCGAAACGTCCACCCGGCTTGAGTACGCGAAATGCCTCGCGGAAGAGCGGTTCCTTGTCCGGCAAAAGATTGATCGCGAAGTTCGAGATGATTACATCCACGCATGCATCGGCCAGAGGCAGGGCTGCCATATCGCCGTTTATGAATGCGACATTCTTCACTTCAGCTTCATCGGCGATGCTCTGGGCCAGTTTTACCATCGTGTCGATCATGTCAACCCCATAGGCAAAACCGGTTTTGCCGATATGGCGCGTCGCGAAAAACACGTCAATGCCGCCGCCGCAGCCCAGATCGAGAACCGTTTCGCCGGGTTGCAATCCGGCCATTGCCGTCGGGTGACCGCATCCCAACGCTGCTTGCATCGCTCGATCCGGAACTTGCATCAGTTCGTAGGCCGGATAAATATCGCGTGTGATCGGATCCGTCGCCTTGTCGCCGCTCGAGTCGCCGGAGCAGCACACTCCGGTCAGACCGTTCATCACATCAAGCGCAATCGCTTCATAGCGTGCGCGCACTACCTCGACGATTGCTTCGTATACAGCGGGATTGACAGTCATACACTACCTCGCTAGTTTACAAGCTTTTTCTTCACAGGGGATTGAACGCGCTCATTGTACCCGCATCGCGCTTTCTGCGCCAGATCGAGTCGTCGCTTGCCGCGCCCTTCGCTTCATGTTAGAATATCTGTGACGATGTTCACTAATATCATCTTCGCCCAACCCAATCACCGATACCGGCGCTTCATTCGTCGCTCCGCCATACATTGGCAAGCTATGTTTCTTCAGGGATCGACGGTTGCCGTTGCACTCACGCTTGCTGCGCTCAATCCGCTGGCGTGCGCGTTGCATTGCCACATCGGCTTGTTGATCGCATCGGCAGATGGCTCAATCGCCGTTGCCGACGAACGATCACTGTTTCTCTGCAACTATCACGCTGACGCCGCTGCTGACGCGGCTCCAACGCCGCTCGATCAGCGCTTGATGCGCGCGTTGCTGGAGATTGCGCCGCCGTTGAGCGGGCTGGCCTTACCTACACCTGACCTGATCGCGGCGCTGGAATCGGTGCGCAGTCCCGATTGCGCTGCCAACGCTCCCGCGCCGCCCGCCCCGCCGCCGCGTCTCGCGATCTGAAACCGACGAACGTTGTAGCAGCTTCTTGAACGGTTCGTTTGCCATCGAAGGCTTGAAGTATCAGGAAAGGACATCATATGATGAGCCGCTTTATCGCCGTTCTGAGCGTTCTGTTGAGCATCCTGGCGCTCGGTGCGTGCGGCGTGACTGCCGAGCCGACATCAGCGATAATGATTAGTGATCCCTGGGTGCGGGCCGCCGTCGTTGTCGATGCGATGCCGGAGGAGCCGACCGCGATGAGTATGTCGCAAGATGGTGCAATGGCTGATGAGATGGACCATAACAACGCGATGGGCAGTACAAGCGCGGCGTATATGACGCTGCGCAACACCGGCGACGCCGACGATGCCTTGATCGGCGCAACTACCGATGTCGCCGCAACCGTCGAGCTGCACACCGTCGAACGCGACGGTGATGTGATGCGTATGCGCCCGATTAAACAGATTGACCTGCCCTCCAACGGCAGCGCTGAACTCAAGCCGGGTGATTATCATATCATGCTGATCGGTCTGAAACAGGATTTGCAAACTGGCGATAGCGTAACGCTCACGCTCACCTTCCAGAACGCCGCACCGATGACCATAAGCGCCGCTGTGCACCAGCCGTAGTCCGCCGGATCGGGCCAGGCGCCGGGAACGTTGTTGTGGCGCTTCTGGCATCCCTGGTCTCGGTCGGCCATATAATATATAAGGATGCTGCTATGCGCATCGCATTTCCAAGAAATATCGCGCTCGCAATCGCTCTGCTCGGCGTCGGGTTAGCGCTGAACGCGTGCGCAGCGACCGAAGCGCCGGCGATTATCAACGAAGAGGAGGCCGCATTCTCTGCCGGAACCGCGATTGATCCGCCCCGGACGCTCAGCGATTTTACGTTGCCCAGCACTGTCTCCCCGACGCTCAGCCTGAGCGATCTGCGCGGCAAGGTCGTGCTGCTCTACTTCGGCTACACGTTCTGTCCGGACATCTGCCCGACCACGCTGGCCGAACTGGTTCACGTCAAACGTATGCTCGACGCCGATGCCGACAATGCCGCGTTCGTGCTGATCAGCGTAGATCCTGACCGCGATACGCCTGGCGTGCTCACTCGCTACCTTGCGGCGTTCGACCCAGATTTCATCGGTATGAGCGGTGATGATCAGACATTGCGCGCCATCGGCTCCGACTACGGACTCTACTACGAACGCCGCGCCGATCTCGCCACCAGCGCCGACTATCTTGTCGATCACAGCTCGGCCACCTACTTGATCGATCAGGAAGGACAGTTGCGGATGGTCTACAGCTATGGCACGCCGCCGGAGGTTATCGGTGCAGATGTTCAAGATCTGCTGCGTTAAGCCGGGAGAGCAGCATCATACAGCCTGGCGGCGAACATCGGGACTGTTAATTGCCGTTCTGCTGTTGGCCGCGTGCGCGCAGGCGACGGCGCTGCCCGCACTCAGGGCCGACTATGCGCGCCAGCAGCAGCAGGATGGCGGTTTGACCTTTACGCTTGACGCGCCCGCCGCGCCACGGATTAACCAGCCACAACGCTTGTTCATCACGCTACGCGACCGGCGTGGCGCGCCGGTTCCAGACGCCGAGGTCTATTTCGACCTGGATATGGATATGCTGTGCTTGAGTCACAATCAGCCCATCGCCGATCACCTTGGCGACGGCAGCTATGCTGCCGACACTGTCTACGTGATGGCCGGCGACTGGCGCATCCGGGTTATCGCAACCATCGAAGAGGTTGAATATCGCGCCCTGTTCACGACCAGCGTCGTGGAATAACGGCATAGACTGTGAGGAAGTATGATGATGCGATCATCTTACCCATATAACATCGGCATTGTGTTCAGCATTATGCTCGCATTGCTAGCGGCCTGCGGCGTGAGCCAGCCTTCTGCCGGCCCAGGTGATGCAACCACGAACGGCGACGTAGCGGCGGGCGCCCGGCTGTTCGATGGCTCAGAGCGGGTTAATGGGACTGTGCCATGTTCGTCTTGCCACACTGTTGATCAAGGTGGAAGCAGCGGGATCGGTCCCAATCTGTATGGCATTGCGACGCGCACCGGTTCGCGCCCAATTGATCTGTCGCCGGTGCAATATCTGCGCCAATCAATTGCTTCGCCCGACAGCTACATCGTCGAGGGTTACAGCGCTGGTCTGATGCCCAATACCTACCGCATCCGTATGACCGAGCAGCAGATCGAGGATTTGGTCGCATATATGATGTCCCTGGAATAGTGCGCTGAGAACCGCCCATCCGTATGGTACAATCCGAGCCAGCGTATTTGTGCTGAACGGGGGAAACAACCAATGATTCGAGTGGGTATCTATGGAGCGACCGGCTATACCGGCTTCGAGCTGATCAAGCTGCTTCAATGCCACCCGCACGTACAGATCAGCTTTGCGACGGCGCGGTCGGCAGCTGGCAAACGCCTGAGCGACGAGTTCCCGACATTGATCGATCTGCCCATTATCGCGCCGGAAGCGGCCGATCCCGCCACGGTTGACGTGGCTTTTTGCTGTTTGCCGCACGGAGCATCCGCGCCGACCGTGATGCAGGCGCTCGCCGCTGGCGCACGCGTGATCGACCTTAGCGCCGATTTTCGTTTACGCGATCCCGCCGACTACGAGCGTTGGTACAACGCGCCACACCCCGCGCCAGAGATGCTCGATCAGGCCGTGTATGGCATGCCTGAGCTGTACCGCGAGCACATCCGTGATGCGCGGCTGGTCGCCAACCCCGGTTGCTATCCCACCAGTGTGATCTTGCCGCTGCACCCGCTGGCGCGCGCCGGGCTGCTGGCCGATCCCGTCGTGATTGTAGACAGCAAATCGGGCGTGTCTGGCGCGGGCCGTTCGCTCTCGCTCAAGACCCACTTCGGCGAGACCCACGAAACCTTCAGCGCCTACAACATTGGGCGCAAACATCGCCACATCGCCGAGATGGATCAGGAAACCGGCGCGCGGATCATCTTCTCGCCGCATCTGCTGCCGGTGTTTCGTGGCATCCTCTCGACTATCTACGTTACCCTGAAGCCGGGCGTCGAGCTCGCTGCTGTGCGCGCCGCCTACGACATATTCGCCGACGAGCCGTTTACCCATCTGCTGCCTGACGGGCGTTTACCCGAACTGCGCTATGTCGTCAATACTAACTTGTGCGTGATCGGCATCCAGCCGGTGGATGTGGACGCCGGGCGTTACATCATCGTGGCGGTTGAAGACAATTTGCTCAAAGGCGCGTCGGGGCAGGCGTTGCAGAATATGAATGTGATGTGCGGATTCGACGAAACGATGGCGCTAACGTAGGATTTAGCAAGCACAAGCAACGCGCGATCTCGCAGGGTTTGCTGTTATCCCTGTTGGCGGTTATGGTCAAGGTAATCCTGGAGGATGATCGATGCGGCGATTTCATCGATCCGCGCTTTGCGTTTTTCCGGCTTCACGCCCAGATCGCGCAGCATTTGATCGGCGGTAACAGTGGTCAGGCGTTCGTCGAAGAAATCGACTCCCTGACCAATCTGCTTCTCAATATCGGCGGCGAATGCCTGCGCCACGCGCGCCTGCGGGCCAAGCTCACCCCGCAAGGTGAGCGGCAACCCCACTACTACCACCGTAACGTCATATTCGCGAACTAGCGCCGCGATCTGCGCCAGCGCCTGAGGGCGCGGCGTAGCTTTGATCGTAGTAAGCGGCGAGGCGAGAAGTCCGTACGCATCGCTCAACGCCACGCCGATCCGCCGCGAGCCGATATCGAGCGCCATCACACGGCGCTCCGACGGCGCATGCGCTGGTTGATCGTCTTGGTCGTCGTCGGACAATTTCTGATTGTTGTGAGGATGCATAGAATCAAGGGGTTGTGGCGGCTGCGATCTGCAAGTTGATTTGGGAATCCCATCCCGGCAATGCTTCTCGGTCGGGCAACGTGTAGCTGCTAATCACCCCTTGCTGGACGAAATTCTCTAACGCAGCCTCGGCCTCAGCCCGCGATTTGCCTTTGATTGCGTCTTTGATTGCGGCCTGGGTTCGCGCATCAATCTGGTTTTCAGCGCCGGTCGGCTCCAGAATGCCGTCAACGCTCAAGCGTTCGCCATCCCATTGCCAGTTATTGATGATGGGTGCCAGGCCATCGCTGGGAGTGATCAGTCCCGCTACCCGCAACTGCTCCGGAAGCGCGAGTTGAAGCTGCTCAGAAAGTTGTTGGCCTGGCGGCGTGGCTAGGGCGCTAAATTCACCGCGTACAATCACCTGGAACGCGCGACGTTCTGCGTCAACCAGTTCGCCGACCGGTGGAGTCACTGTGACCTCGTACCCTTGGCCCTGTGAGAGTTGTCTCGCCGGAGGATAGCCGGTGGTAGCTTCGAGCGCCAGAGTCGCGTTGCTGGCTTCCGTCTCAAGCATCGATCGGGCCTGATTATTCAGGCCGGTCAGCGCTTCGCCGAGCGTTTGCTGCACATCAGTATCTTTGACGATCCAGACTTCTTGTTCGCTGCCGCCGGTGATGGGACCATGCTGGATACGAATGAACCCGCCCGTAACATCGATCGGCGGTTGGTCTGGAATAATCATCTGAACGATGCTATTGGCATCGACATTCGAAGCCGATCCTGACGACTGTGCATTCACAGCGACCTGCGCCTGGCCAAGATTAAGAATAATCTGCGCCCCCTGATCATTCTGGCTGGCGGGCGGTACGGTAACTGCTTCGTTGTTGACGAAGCGCACTTCCTGGCCCTGGGCGTTCAGCGCGAGAAACACTGTACCTTGCGGCACGGCGAACGGCTGTTGGTTCTGACTGAGGATAGTCACCACGCCGCTAGCCGACGAAGCCGGAGCCATTGTTGAACTGGCGACCTGGCCAGTGGTCGTGTATACGGCTTCAATGCGTAATACCTGGGCCTGCACGGCAGATTGGCTGGCTTCGTCGTTGACTGCAATGCGTGGAATGACCTGATTGCTGAACGGGCGTTCTTCAAGGACAGGCTCGGGCAACGTAAGGCTGACCGTTGCTTGATTGCCGAAAATCAGCACCGCCCCGATAATAACCAGCAAGAGCAGCAAGATTACGGCAATCGCGATCACCATCCAGCCTGGACGGCGTGTGCCGATGGTCTCGTCTTCTGCCGCAGTCTGCTGGCGCGCTGGCGTTTTCGGGCGTGCGCCGGAACCGGGACGCACCCGTCCGGTAGACTCTGCGCGCGACTTCTCTTCGTCCGTCAATTCAATGTCTTCAGGGCGAATGCGCTGCCGTGGCGCAGCGGATGGCGTCGTTGCACCCGTTGCTGGAGTTGGTCGCTTGCCGACATCGCCCGGCATCATATCACTCAATGAGTCCAGCTCGGCGGCGAAGTCGTCATCCGCCGAAATCTCTCCTCTCGTTGACGCCCGATTCATCGTTTCGGAAAGCTCGTCCAGTGCGGCGAAGAGGTCTTCGTCTTCTGAACGAACAGCGGCGCCCGAGGCATCGCCGGACAGGCCATCAAGCGCCTGAAGGAAATCGGCGTCGCTCTCGCTCAAATCGGCGGGTATTTCGTTTTCCGCCGTTTCAACCGGAAGCGGGCGCGTTGCGTAGGGGCTGACGTCGCCGTGACCGCTCGCAGCCTTGCCCGGCGAATGAATCCGCGCGCCGTGTACACCTACCGCTTCGAGTTGGCAAATGCGGGCGGCTTCAAGCGTCTTTTCATCAGAAGAGATCAGCAGCAACGTAATGTTGGCGCTTTCGAGGGCGCGATGAAGACGTTCAACGCCTCCTAGCGCTTGCAACGCGGCAGTATCATCAGGAACCAATAACTGAACATGGCTGGAGCCGGCTTCATATACCTTTGTGATAACATCATCAACTGTATCGCCTGGCTGTACCAGCACAAGGGCAGTCTCATCGGCAACCATTGCCGTACCTCCGTTAGTGCAATACGAGATGGAGAGTCGCGGATTACGGAATGCCAAAGGCTGTGTTCCGCCCGCTGCTGCGCGCTCTATTTCCCGGCGGCCATCCGCGATGCGCTAACCGGCACGTTGCGCACTCAACAGCGCCTGTACCTGTGACAACGCTTCATCGAGCCGGGAACTGTCGCGCCCGCCGGCCTGCGCCATGTCCGGCCTCCCGCCGCCGCCGCCGCCGACAATCTGCGCCAGCGCTTTGACCAGCTTACCGGCGTGGTAGCCTTGCCTGACCAGATCGGATGTGATCATCGTCAGGAACTGCGGCTTGTCGTCGATTACGGCGCCCAGCACCACAACGCCGCTACCAAGCTTGTCGCGCAGCCAGTCGCCCATTTCGCGCAGGCGCACGGCGTCGGGTGCATCGACGCGCGCGGAAACCAGCGCGATGCCATTGTCGCGCTGTACGGCATTAAGCAATGCCTCCAGCGTGCCGCGGGCGATCTGCGAACGCAATGCGTCGATTTCGCTCTGGCGTTGCTTGTTCTCAGCCAGCAACATATCGATCTTCTCGGCGACCCGCGCTGGAGGCACGCTCAGGCGCGTCGCAACATCGTGCAACAGCAACGATTGCGCTTCGGCCCATTCTTCGGCCCCGCGACCGGTCAAAGCCTCGATGCGCCGTATGCCGCTGCCAATGCTGCTTTCGCCGACCAGATGCATAAAACCAATCTCACCGGTGCGTGTTACGTGAGTTCCGCCGCACAATTCGCGCGAGTCGCGGCTGGCGAAGGCCGCTATCCCGGAGGCGACAACCTCGCCGGAGGTTGGTTCGCCTCGACGAACATGCACGACGCGCACGCGGTCGCCGTATTTTTCGCCGAACAGCGCGATCACGCCGCTGTCGATAGCGCTCTGATAATCGGTGACATCCCACGAAACCGCCCCATCGGCGCGAATCCAGGCATTGACCCGATTCTCGATGGCGCGCAACTGCTCGTAGTCGAGCGCGCGGGTGTGGGTAAAATCGAAACGCAGTCGGTCAGGCGCAACGAGCGAGCCGGCTTGTGCGGCATGTTCGCCTAATACGTCGCGCAACGCTCGGTGCAGCAGGTGCGTGGCGGTGTGATTGCGCTGAATATCGGCGCGACGCAACGCATCAACCTGCGTCGTCAAGACGTCGCCCTGGGCGACCTGTCCTTGCGTCACGACACCGTAGAGTACAATCACCCCCGGCGCCGGGCGTTGCGTATCTTCTACACGCACGCTGCCCTGCGCTCCTTCAAGCACGCCTGTATCGCCGACCTGGCCGCCGCTCTCGGCGTAGAACGGTGTGCGATCGAGGACAATCTGCACTTCCTGTCCCTCGCGCGCGACGCTGACATCATCTCCGGCGACGGTTAGCGCCAGAACGTGTCCCTCGCCAACCAGTTCGGCATAGCCGATAAACTCGGTCGGCGGCAGATTGCGGTCGGTCCAGACATCAACATCGACGCCGCGCTTGAACTGTGCGGCTGCTCGTGAACGTTCGCGCTGCTCTTCCATCGAACGTGCAAAGCCGATTTCATCCACCGTCAAGTCGCGCTCGGCGGCAATCTTTTGCGTCAGATCAAGCGGGAAACCATCCGTGTCTTTGAGGCGGAAGGCGTCTTTGCCGGAGACAACTGTAGCGCCGCTCGTTTGTAGATCCGCGATGATCGCATTCAGCTTGGTCAGGCCGCTGGAGAGCGTGCGAAGAAATTGGCGCTCCTCGGCATCCGTCGTTTCGAGGATAAACTGACGACGCTGGTGCAATTCGGGGTAGGCCGCGTCCATCGCGCCGATCACCGAGGCGACAACTTCGGCGAGAAACGGCCGCTCGAAGCCGACCAGGCGGCCCTGGTACGCAGCCCGGCGCAGAATACGGCGCAACACATATGAACGCCCGTTGTTGCCGGGCAATACCCCATCGGCGATCAGAAAGGCGATAGCGCGGCTATGGTCGGCGATGGCGCGATATGGCGCCAGGTTGGCGTGATAGTGTCGCTCATCGCTGCCCAACAACCCCAGCGTACGTTCGATGATCGGGAGGAACAGGTCGGTGTCATACGTCGAGTACACGCCCTGCATCACCATCGCCATTCGCTCCAGTCCCATACCGGTATCAACCGACGGGCGCGGCAGCGGTTGCATCGTGCTGCGCTCGAACTGTATGAACACGTTGTTCCAGATCTCGACATAGTTGGGATCGTCGCTATTGACGCCTTGTGCTTTCATCTTGCTGAGATCGTCGCCGATGTACATTGTGATTTCTGAGCACGGTCCGCATGGCCCGGTATCGGCCATCACCCAGAAGTTATCCTTCTCGCCAAAACGCAACACCCGCTCTGGTGCTGCGCCGGCATCGATCCAGAGGCGTTCAGCGTCTTCATCGGGGGGCACCCTATCGTTGCCCTCGAACACGGTGAACCAGAGCCGCTCGACCGGCAGTTGAAACTCTTCGGTGAGCAGCTTCCATGCCATTGGAATAGCCAGATCCTTGAAGTAGTCGCCGAACGAGAAATTGCCTAGCATCTCGAAGAATGTGTGATGACGCGGCGAGGGGCCGACCTCTTCCAAGTCGTTGTGCTTGCCGGAGACGCGCAAGCACTTTTGCGCGGTCGTCGCCCGCGTATAAGGACGCTTCTCCAGTCCCAGAAACAGATTCTTGAACTGCACCATGCCGGAGTTTGCAAAGAGAAGCGTCGGATCGTCGGTAACGACAAGCGAGGAACTGGGAACAATCGTGTGACCGTGCCGCTCGAAAAACGCAAGGTATTTCTGGCGGATCTGCGCCGCTGTGAGCTTTTCCATCTCTGACGCCCTTAGCACATTTAATCGCTATTACTGCTGCATTGTACGCTATCGTGACGTTAACTGTCAACTGTTTTCATTTTAAGATGAGCATTATGAAAATGTGTCTGAATGCTGATCCTGGCCCATTCTGGTGACAACTGACCTGTCAATGGGTGACATAAGCATTACATAGTTGCGCTTAGTCAATGAGAAAAGCGTTATACAAGGTTTATGTGCATCCTGACCAACAACGTTTATAATAGCAGTTAGCGTATATGGGTATCAAAAGTTCACCCACAGGCTTATGAATAATCCGAGGGAACAAAGGCAGAGCGTTGCCCGGACAACCGATCACTTCCACGCTGAGAGCGGCGTACATTCGTCGCACTCTCCAGAGCCTGCAATTGTTGCTTCATCTTCCACGCATCACCACGCAATGGGCATTGCCACACGTTTGATCGGTCGCGATACCGAGCTTCAACAACTGTTCGACGCGCTCTATATCGAAATTGAGCAACGGGGCGTCCAGCTCGTATCGATCACAGGCGAACCGGGGATTGGCAAGTCGCGCCTTATCGATGAATTCCTCCAGATCGTCGCGCGTCTCCCCGATCCTATACTGACTTTCCGTGAACAAGCCAGCCCGCGGGCGTCCAGGCTGCCCTATAATCTTCTGCGTGTGGTTGTATCGCACTCCTTCGCCATCAGCGAGAGTGATACGGCTGCGATGGTGTGCGACAAACTTGAGCGCGGGTGCAGCGGCCTGATCGGTGCTGAGGGCCAATCCTGTGCTCACTTGATTGCCTATCTCATCGGTCTCGATATGACGACTAGCCCGCATCTGCGCAGTTGGAACACAAACGCAGAGCACCTTCACGAGCGTGCAATCCGGGCGTTCCTGCGTCTGATCACCGAAATGACCGCCATCTATCCGGCGGTGATCATCATTGATGATCTGCATTGGATTGATGACGGCTCGCTTGAAGTGATCGAGCGCCTGCTCCACGATGTGCCCGATGCGGCGGCGTTGATTGTCACCACGAGTCGCCTGGAGGATCATGAGCGCTGTTTGCGTTTGAATGCGGCAGCCCTTTCACATACGCGTATCGAATTGGATGCATTGTCGGAGCAAGATAGCCAGCGGCTTGTCGCCGAGATACTCCGTAAGGCCGGACGCATTCCGTCGGCTGTGCGCGATCTTATCGTCAGCCGCGCCGAGGGTAATCCGTTCTACATCGAAGAATTGATTCAGATATTGATCGAGGATCGCGTGATCGTGGCCGATTCCGAACATTGGCATATCTATCCGCAGTTGCTCGCGACCGTTCGTGTTCCACCCACGCTCACGGCGCTGATTGAGAGCCGATTAGCCATGCTCGCTCCCGACGAATTGGCGCTGCTTGAACGTGCAGCGGTAATCGGTCGCGTCTTCTGGGATGGTGCACTTGTGCAATTGCACGCTGCCGCTGCGATTCCATCGACGAACAAAGCTGCATTGCATATGCAAACCGATGCGTGCACCACTGCCGACTTGCTTGAGCGTCTACATCGCAAAGAATTCTTTATCGAACAGCGTGCCACGACATTTGCCGGGAATCGTGAGTTTAGCTTCAAACATGCCATCCTGCAAGAAGTTGCCTACAAACGCATCGATGCAGAGACCCGCCGGCTCTATCATGCTCAGATGGCGGTCTGGTTGGTGGAGCAGAGCGGCGCGTGGAGTGAGGAATATGCCGGCGTTATCGCTGAACATTACGAGCGCGCGGCGATGCCGGTCGAAGCGGTTGCGTGGTATGAGCGTGCAGCCTATCAAGCCCGTATAACGTACACGATTGACACTGCGATCGAGTATTATCATCGCGCTTTGAATCTGCTGCCCGAAACCATCGACCATATCCAGAAACGGATAGTGCTTTACGAAGGTTTGGGTGAGATGCTCAACTGGCGTGCTCACTTCGATGAAGCCACCGCGCTTTTTGCCCAGATGCGCATATCTGCGGAAGTAATCAATGATTTTGCAGCGCAAGTGCGCGCCTGGCGCGGTCTTGCCTGGGTGCATAATCGCCAGCACAATCCTGACGCTGCTTTGGAATGCCTGATTTATGCCGAACATCAAGCGCGTGCGGTTGATGCGCCCAAAGAATTGATCGCTGTTCTGATCGAAAAAGGCTGGGCGCTGCACTACCTCGATAACCCCGATGCCGTAACCGCCGGTCGCCAGGCGTTGGATCTCAGCACCGGGATGGATGATCGCGCCGCAATGGCCAACAGCTTGAGTTTGCTTGGCGCTGCTTATGGTATGCTCGAACGGTATGATCTGGCCGACCATTGCGAGCGTCAGGCGCTGATGATCTACCGCGAATTGAACGACTTGCGCGGCGAAGCGGCGATGCTCAACAACCTCGGCTCTACCGCCGATACCCGCGGCGATTGGGAAACCGCTGCAATGCTCTACGAAGAAGCTCTGCTGATCGCCCGCTCGATCAATAACCGTGACAAAGAGTGTTTCACGCTTACTAACCTGGCCCATGCCCGACTGCGACTTGGTGACATCAACACTGCCGAGTCCAATGTGCGCGAGAGCTTGCGCTTGGCCGAAACCTACGGCAAGATGCGCTGGTCGTTCGCCTACAGCATTCTGGCCGAAGTGCATCTGGCTCGTGGCGAAAACGAAGAAGCTATGACTGCCGCACGGCAGGCGGTTGAGTTAGGTATGCAGATGAAGAGTCAGAGTGATGTCGGCGTGGCCTGGCGAGTGATAGGCGTTGTGATGGGGCGCTTGTCAGAGGGCGCCGGCGCTGTACCATGTTTCACCAAGAGCGCCGATATCTTCGCCGAGATTGGCGCAGAGAGCGAGCGCGCCCGCACATTGCGCGAGTGGGCTATTTATGATATGACTAGGGGTAACCGGGAGCGTGGCTATGAGTTGTGGCACGAAGCGCATGCCATTTTCGCTCGCCTTCACCTTGATCTTGAGCTGGCCCGGATGCCGACGCTCGTCGATGGGTAGTCAAAGCGCCTGCTACAATCCGCATCTCCTCTGTTTTGTGTGCAGCGACTATGCTGCCGTCTTACCCGTCCCGGCGTCGTAGGGTTTCAATGTCGTTGAATCTGCGAATTATCCAATAGGCGCCGAAATGACCTTCGTTTGCCAAACAATTCTTCATCGCAACAGTGGAAACGCTATGAGAGAAGATAGGATCTATGCACATATCAGTAAACACCCAGGATTTGACCAATGATGCGTCGCTGCCGCAGCTCTATCGAGTGCGTCAGCTTTGGAACACCCAACCGGTAACTAATATTCCGGCTCTCGTGCGTCAGCAACTGGACGATGCCGGAATACGCGCCCGACTCGCGCCGGGGATGCGGGTCGCCGTTACTGCCGGCAGCCGCGGTATCACCGACATCGTGCCGATCTTGCGCGCAAGCGTCGATTGGCTGCGTGAGGCCGGGGCCGAGCCATTCGTCGTTCCGGCGATGGGCAGCCACGGCGGCGCAACCGCGCCCGGCCAGGTCAAGCTGCTCGCCCGCCTGGGCGTCACCGAGGAGTCGATGGGCTGCCCGATCCATGCGACTATGGATGTTGTCGAGCTGGGTCGGATCGCCGATGGCACGCCGGTGTATATGGATCGCTACGCCGCTGAAGCTGACGGTGTGCTGGTTGTTAATCGGCTCAAGACCCATACCTCGTTCGAGGGGTCGATTGAGAGCGGGCTGGCGAAGATGTGCGCCGTGGGGTTGGGTAAGCGCCAGGGCGCGGAGATCGTCCACTGGCGGGGCGTTTATGGTTTGGCCAACCAGATGACGCCGATGGCGCGCGTGGTCGTCGAACGCGGCAAAATCCTGGGCGGGCTGGCGATCCTCGAAGATGCCCACGACCAGACCGCCGACCTCGTCGGGTTGCCGCCGGAGGATATCGGCGGCGCGGGCGAAGCTACTTTGTTGGAGCGTAGCAAGCGTATGATGGCGCGCCTGCCGTTCAAGACAATGGAAGTGCTGGTGGTCGACGAGATTGGCAAGAACTACAGCGGCACGGGTATGGACACCAATATCATCGGACGGCTGCCTATTCCCGGCGAGGCGCAACCGACCAGCCCGTTGATCTATGTAATTGTCGTGTTGGATCTGTCGGAAGCCACCGCGGGCAACGCCAACGGTATGGGCCTGGCCGACATCACCACCGCGAAGCTGGCAAGCAAGATCAACTTTCACGACACCTATGTCAACGTGTTGACCGCCGGGCTGGTCGGTTTGTGCAAAGGCGGTATGCCGATTGTGCTGCCGACCGCGCGTGATGCGATCGCGACGGCGCTGAAAGTGTGCGGCCAGCCCGAACAGGACCAGATCCGGCTGGTGCGCATTCCCAACACGCTCCACCTAGAGGAGTTGTTGGTTAGTGCAGCGTTGCTGCCCGAAGTAGAGGCCAATCCTAACCTGGAACTGCTCGGCCCGGCGGAGTGGTACGGCGTGGTGGAGTGACGATGCCAAACGGACATATGCAGCCGTATCCTGGGAGTGCAGGCCTCTGACCCGCATACGCGCGGGACGCGCGTTTCCACCGAGCGCGCGGCATATTCACGATGTACTTGATCTACCATTCGTGCGTGGTCTCCCCCCCGATCGGCGCGGCGCGGTTCCTTCGCTCAATACTGGACTGCATATTGTAGCTGTCCCCGCCAATCCGCTCGACGCGACTGTCAAGCCGCTTAACATCGATGGTGAGTGGCAGCGGCTCAAAGAGATAGTCCAACAAGTACCGGCGGCTCTGACTCTAGAGCGTTGCCGTCCCGCTACGTTGGAACAGTTGCGTCGGCTAGTTGCGGGGCGGCAGCTACCAAACGATAATGAACAGGCCATATGTCACCCTGAGCGGAGCGAAGGGTCTCAGCATCCCCGACAGCCGGGATTCTTCGCTGCGCTCAGAATGACCGCTTGCGGTAGATCCAAATTCGTTTGGTAGCAACGCGTGATCCACTTCGCACTCCTCAAGGCGATCCCCCAGACTCTGAATCCCGACTGGCTCTGGCCGCTCAAATCTCAACGTCATCTCCTCCAGATCCAACGGTCGCGACGGTGGTGAAGAAGGCGGGCAGCAGCACGTGCTGCGCCCAGAAGCGCGAAGCTGTTCGTAGGAGATCCACACGATGATTACTTATGTGTACACAAGTGCAGGCATCGCGCCCTGGCAAATCGAGGGCTTTTTTGAGGGCTGGCCAAATCCGCCGACTCCGGAGACGCACTTGCGGATATTGGCGCAGAGCGCAGAAACGGTTTTGGCCATCGACGACGAGACGGATGCGGTCGTGGGCTTCATCAACGCGGTGAGCGATGGTGTGTTGGCAGCGTACATTCCCCTGTTGGAGGTATTGCCGAAATATCGCGGGCGAGGCATCGGGTGCGAGCTTGTGGAGCGAATGTTGACGCGCCTGGAGGGCTTGTATATGATAGACCTCGCCTGCGATGAGGATCTCCAGCCGTTCTACGAGCGCATAGGGATGCGACGAGCCATCGGTATGCAGATCAGGCGCTATAAGCATCAGTCGGGGAGAGCAAGCGGTTCTTGATAAAGCGATAGGGTTGGAGTGGTCTTTGCTGGCAACTCAGATTTTAGGTGTTCTACCCCAACCATGTTGATGGCCTCAATATGTCACCCTGAGTAAAGCGAAGGAGAAGGGTCTCGACCTCAGAGCCAGGGATTCTTCGCTGCGCTCAGAATGACCGTATGCGGTACATCCAATATTGTTTATTGTTTGGTAGCTACGTGATGCTTGTAAACCTTCCTGATATTGTGAGATACAGACTTTCTAACTATTTAATAGAGTATGTTTAAGGGTTCGCATTTTGCATAAGAGTAAGTGCGAACCCGAAACCGACAACAATTGGCTCTCTGCGTTTATAGAACAGCTTTTGCCCCCCACCACAAAATTCCCCGGAACTTTCCGCTCGCCGGCAACGTCATTCTGGCGACGCGCCTGATGCCTGGACAGGCGCATCACTCCCCAGGCAATGATGATTTGATCGTGACAAATTCTTGTGTCGATTCGGGGCGCTTCGGCGTCTGGCAGGCCGGAACCAGCACATACGCTGCGCTTTCCATAATCCTGTACGCTGCGGCGCTCCGGCTCGCACCGAACCAGGGAGCAATCAATGCCTACCGCAATCATGCGCCTGATCCGCGCGCCGATCGTCGTGATCGCGCTAATCATCCTGACCGCCTGTGGCGGGGCAGGCGCCCCTGTCCCCGCCGCCGAGCCCGCTGACACGCAACGCCAGAACGAACAGTCCCAAGCTACCGAAGGGGATGCCATCCAACCCGGCCTCGGCGCCAGCGAGGAAGAAGCCGCCCTTGAAGCAGGTGCGCCGCCGCCCGAAGCTACCGAAGGAGCCGCCGCCGCTGTCGAGGAAGAAGTCGCCCTCGAAGCAGGTGCGCCGCCGCCCGAAACAGATGCAAACATTGAGCCGCCCCAGGTTGAAGTGAATCCCTATACACTTGCCAGCGAAGACAATCTCTCCACCTTCGCGCTCGATGTGGATACCGCGTCTTACAGCGCCGCACGCAACTATCTCAACGACGGCGCCCTGCCGCCACCCGACGCTGTGCGCGTCGAGGAGTTCGTGAATTATTTCGACTATGACTATTCGCAACCCGTCGAGAGCGATTTCGGCATCTATGTAGACGCAGTCGCGTCGCCGTTGCACGCGCCGGATACCCAGATCGTTCGCGTCGGCATCCAGGGTCGCGAGATCGACGCCGGCGACCGCAAGGATGCTATGCTGACGTTCGTCATCGATGTCAGCGGCTCGATGGCTGAGCCGAACCGTCTGCCGCTGGTTAAAGAGAGCTTGCGCCTGCTGGTCGAAGAATTGCGCCCAACCGACCAGGTGGCGGTTGTAGTCTATGGCGATACGGCACGCACGGTGCTGGAGCCGACCAGCGGTTCCGAGCGCGAGACGATTATGCGGGCGATCGAGGGACTCCAGAACGAGGGCTCAACCAACGCCGAAGCCGGGCTGCGTATGGGCTACCAACTGGCAAGCGACCACTTTGGCGTCGGCCAGATCAACCGCGTGATCCTCTGCTCCGATGGCGTGGCGAACGTGGGCGCAACCGACCCCGACGCCATTCGCCAATCGATCCGCGACTACGCCGCTCAGGGCGTGCTGCTGACCACCGTCGGCTTCGGGATGGGCGATTACAACGACTATCTGATGGAGCAACTCGCCGATGATGGCAACGGCAACTATGCCTACGTGGACGACATAGACGAGGCGCAGCGGATTTTTGTCGAGAACCTGACCGGTATGTTGCAGGTGATCGCGAAAGACGCCAAGGTGCAGGTCGAGTTCAACCCGGATGTGGTGGCCCAATATCGGCTGCTGGGCTATGAAAACCGCGCCGTCGCCGATGAAGACTTCCGCAACGATCAGGTGGACGCCGGCGAGATCGGCGCGGGTCACAACGTCACCGCGTTGTACGAAGTCGTGCTGACCGGTCAGGGCGAGGGGACGGCGCTGACCGTGCAGATGCGCTACGCCAACCCGGAGAGCGGCGAGGTGATCGAACTCGCCCAGCCACTTGCGAGCGCCGATTTTGGCGCCGATATGGCGGAGGCTGCGCCTCACCTGAAGCTGGCCATCGCGGTTGCCGCCTTTGCCGAGCACCTGCGCGGCAGCGGCTATGTCGCCGAACGCCCGCTGGCGGATGTTTTGGCCATCGCCGAGGAAGCTGCGACGCAACTTCCCAACGATGCTGACGCACAGGAATTCGTCGAACTTGTGCGCCGGGCGATGGTCGTCGAAGACTGATGCTGCTGGTTCAGGCGCGGGAGGTTTGCATTGCAGGCCGCCCGCGCCTGAGGCGTGAACTACTGCGCGGTGCGTCCGCCGTCCACCACCATCGCGTGGCCGGTGACAAATGACGCCGCATCCGAACACAGCCAGAGCACCGCTGCCGCGATCTCCTCCGGCTCTCCCATGCGACCCAATGGCTCTTCCTCGGCGAACTCTTCCATAATCTGGGCGTTGCCGCCAGTGAACTGCGCAATCATCGGTGTGTGAATAACGCCCGGGCACACGGCGTTGACGCGAATGTTCTGGCGTGCGTATTCCAACGCGGCGGTCTTGGTCAGGCCAATGATGCCGTGTTTACTGGCGACATAGGCCGGGACGCGGCGCGTGCCAACCAGCCCGGCCACCGACGAGGAGTTGACGATCACGCCGCCGCCCTGTTCCAACATCTGGCGGATCTCATATTTCATCGATAACCAGATGCCCTTTAGATTAATACTGATCACGCGATCCCAGTTCTCTTCGCTGCACTCCGCCGTCGGCGCGGATCCGCCCGAAATGCCGGCATTGTTATGGGCGCAATCGATGTGACCGAAGGTTTTCACCGCCTGGGTCACCATCGTTGCAACATCCGCCGCCTGCGAAACATCCGTCCGAATGAAAATCGCTTCGCCGCGCGCTTCGTGGATCATCTGCACCGTCTCTTCGCCGCCGTCAACGTTGATATCGGCGACAACGACCTTTGCGCCCGCGTTGGCGAAGGCCAGCGCCGAGGCGCGCCCGATGCCCGAACCGCCGCCCGTCACAAGGGCGACCTTGTTATCCATATGTAGGAACATCGCCATGACTCCTTGCTCTGACAACCAGGATTGGATTTTTGCTCGCCTCGCACCAGTTATCGATCAGCATAGTTTCAAATCATTCGCTGTCCGGTAGGATGCGATGGGTAATCGGGTCTGGTAATATTGTGAACTTATGCACATATAATTATCATACTACAAAATTGACCGAAATGTATAACCCTTGACACTATTGCTACTTCAGGTGTACACTGAGCCTGTATCTACGTTGTATTTGTAAGCTTTTCTTTCAGC
Source organism: Chloroflexaceae bacterium (assembly GCA_028282325.1). Lineage (GTDB taxonomy): Bacteria > Chloroflexota > Chloroflexia > Chloroflexales > Chloroflexaceae > JANQID01. The sequence goes on from JANQID010000061.1 coordinate 26,804, forward strand.
CGTGAGCGAATATGCTACATCAGATTCGCATACGCTAACGCCGCAGGTCGATAGCGCGGAACCAACCGCGCCTCGGTCCGCCCGGCGCGCCCGCATGTCGCAGCGTCGTGTCAGCCGCCCCATCGAGTGGGTGCTGGTCGGCTTGGTTGGACTGACGTTACTCGGTGTGTTGGCGGCGATGCTCTTGTTGTTTGGCGAACGCGATTACCTCGACCGCGTCTATCCCAACGTCAGCGTGCGTGGCCAGAATCTGGGCAACCTGCGCGGCATACAAGCCCGCGGTGCGCTTGAACAACGCTATGCCGCCTTTCTCGCCAACCCCGTCGAACTCGTCTACGCCGGGCAGGTCTGGCGACCTGACGCGGCGGATCTCGGCGTCACGCTTGATATTGACGGCGCGGTTCGGGCAGCGCTGGCAGTTGGGCGCGAAGAGACGCGCCTGAACAGCGCGCGCACCGTTGCAGAGACCTGGCAGCAGGGCGTCGAGATGCCGCTGCGGGTGATCATCGACCAGGAGGTGATGCAGCGCTACCTGGTCGGATTGGCCCGCGAGGTGGAGCGTGCGCCGCACGATGCAGATTTGCACCTGGACGGCGCTGCTATTGTTGTCACCCCCGAAGAGAGCGGCGTGCAAGTCTTGATCGACGAGACGCTGTATGAAATCACCGCTGCGTTGTACGATCTTGAACCACGCCAGGTGACGGTGCGCACGCGTGCATTGACGCCGCGCCTGCGTGATGCCGACGTCGCGCCGGTGGTTGAGGAAGCGCGCGTCTTGCTTGATGGCCCGATCGTGCTGGCCGGCGATGATCAACAGTGGCAATGGTCGCCGGAGCAAATCGCCGCCTGGGTTCGCGTGCGGCGTATCACTGCTACCGACGGGAAGCCGATGATCGGCCTGAGCATCGAGCAAAATGCGGTGCGTAGCGCGCTGATGGAAATTGCTGCTGCGGTGCGACGTGACGGTGACCTGCCGCGTGTCGATTGGAACGGCGGCGATTTGCAGCTTAGCGAGCCGGGAACCCCCGGTCAGGGTCTGGATGCAGCTCTGGCGCTGGCCCAGGTCAATGCAGCTTTGCGTGGCGGATCGCGTGTTATCGATCTGCCGTTGATCGAACTACCGCCACCGGTGACCGAGGCCAACCTCGCCGCATTGAATATCGTTGCACCGGTTGCCGCTGGTGAAAGCTCGTTCCGCGGCTCAGAGGCCTATCGCATCACCAACATCCGCGCCGGCTCGCGGCGTATGCACGGGCGGCTGATTCCGCCAGGCGCGACCTTCTCGTTTAATGACACGCTAGGTGTGGTTGACGCGGCGGGCGGCTTCGTCGAGGGCTACGCGATCGTCGATAATCGCACGCAGAAGGAGTGGGGCGGCGGGCTGTGCCAGGTCTCGACCACCGTGTTTCGTGCGGCGTTCTGGGCCGGCCTGCCGATCGCCGAGCGTCACGAGCATTCGTTCCGCATCATCTGGTACGAAGATCTCGGCGAGCCGCCCGGCCTCGATGCGACGATCTTCACTGGCGTGAGCGACCTGCAATTCGTCAACGACACCGGCGGCTGGTTGCTGCTGCAGAGCGCGGTTGACCTTCAACGCCAGCGGCTGACCATCGCGCTGTATGGGCAGCCGACGCAGCGCACGGTCACTATGGATCACCAGATCCTCGAACGCACGCCGCCGCCGAACGAGCCGTTGTATGTCGATGATCCGACGCTGCCGGCTGGCGCGTTCAAACAGACCGACGTGGCGCGGGGCGGAATGAAGATAGAGGTTTATCGCGAGGTTCGCGAAGATAGCCGCCTGGTGCGGCGCGATACGTTCCCCACCACCTTCCTGCCCTGGCCTGACATCTACGTGCGCGGTACGGGCGGTCGGTGAAGATCTGGCTTCAATGATCAAACGTCTGGAGAATATGAGCGATGGCGACTATCTATCGGGATCAGAGTTGGCGACATCGCGAGGTGCTGATCGTTCTGGCGCTGGCGATCGTGTCGTTGCTGCTCTGGCGTGCGCCCTTCGTCGGGCTGCTCTTCTATCCTTTCCGCCTCTTTGGCGTGTTTGTTCACGAGATCAGCCACGGTCTGGCCGCGATGATCACCGGCGGCGAGTTTCATCGTTTCGCCGTTCATCCCAATCTGTCCGGCGTGGCGTTGGCCGAGGGCGGCATCCGCTGGATTATCGTCAGCGCTGGTTACGTTGGCAGCGCGATCTTCGGCGGGCTGCTGGTAATCCTCGCGGCGCGGGGCTCGCCGGCGCGTCGGGTTCTCCTGGGGTGGGGCGTTGCGTTGGGGTTGCTCTGCTTGCTGTTTGTGCGTAACCTTTTCGGCATTGCAACCGGCTTGCTGTTGAGCGCTGGGCTGATCGTCGCCGGTCGGCGTTTGCGCGAAGAGTGGGCCGACGGTCTGTTGCTCTTTCTGGCGGTGCAGATGATGCTTGACGCGCTGAACAGCCTGCTTGACTTGCTGCTCATCTCGGCCGCTCGCCCCGGCGTGCTTACCGACGCGGAAATTATGGCCCGCGCCACCGGCGTTCCGGCGCTGTTCTGGGCGCTGCTGTGGGGTGTTATCGCCGGCGTCGTACTCTACACGTCGCTGCGCCTGGCCTATCGTCAGCCGCCGCCCACCCTGCGTCGCCCCGCCTCGCGGGTCTGATCCCATTCGCCGCATCAGTGCGTTGCGACCACAACTTCGCTCGGTACGCCGAATTGCACCACCGCCTCGCGCTTGACCTGCACGAATCCGGCCTGGCACACCAGTGCGGCAAGCTGCAACGGACGACAGCCGCCACAGGCAACCGGGCTGATCGCGTAAGCCAGTTTCCACATATCGACAATTGCCCGGCTCACCGGCGTCATGCCTTCGGTCAGGGCGACCAGCGCGAGACGACCGCCGGGCCGGAGCACGCGCTTGAAGTCGGCGAGCAAGTCAGGCAGATCGGCGAGCGGCAACAGATCGAGTACATAGGATGAGAACAGCCGGTCGAAGCTGGCGTCGGCGAATGGCAGGCGCACGGCGTCGGCGCGACATAGCGGCCCGGCGGCGCGTGTGCGTGCCAGATCGAGCATCACCGGCGAGAGATCTGTCCCATAGGCTGCGCCGGATGGCGCGACTGCTGTCTGGATCTGGCGTAGCTCTTTGCCCGTTCCCACGCCAACATTCAGCACCCACTGACCCGGTTCGAGCGCAAGCAATTCCAATGCACGCTGCTTGACGCGACTTTCGTACATCTCGGCTTGGTCGTGGCGGGCACCTAGCCAATCATAAAAACGTCGGGCGGATTCACGTGAAATCGTATCGGTGATCATCTTTGACACCTCAATGGCAACAACGCCGTCTATAGATACGTTGCAACGAGTCTGGAAATCTTTCGCCGTTAGAATAGCACAAATGCAAACGCGATCGCCATGATGACGCCCACGTTTGCATCTCCTCAACTTGTGCGATCGCAAACGTTAAAGGGCTGCCGATCCCTCAAGGATCGGCAGCCCTCCTGCCGTAGGTACGGTTCAATCCCGCTTAGCGTGACACGTTGCTTTTCAGAATCATCGGCAGGCAAGCGCCATACGGTTCGCCGCAATACTCCCCCACGCTCGGATAGGAGGGGTTCGGATAGGAGGGGTCCGGATAGGAGGGGTCCGGATAGGCGTCGTCGCTTGCATGAAGGTTGTTGCCGCTGTTGCACAGAGCGATCAGAATCGCCAGGAGCGTTGCTGCAATGGTGGAAAGAGGAAGCTTCAATGTCTGCATCATACTGTCTCCCGTTACGATAACATATGGTCTGGAGCTTATTGCCGATGGACGAACTCAGTGACCTGACGTATGATACACCTTGCCTGTAACGAAAGTGTTTCTACCAAACAATATTGGAGACACCGCATGCGGTCATTCTGAGCGCAGCGAAGAATCTCGGACTCCAAGGCCATCGAGACCCTGACCCTGAGCGAAGCGAAGGGGAAGGGTGACATGCAGCATACGCATCATCGTTTGGTATCGACTGTGTCATTTCGACATACCGGGCGGAGGGTGACTGCCGATTCGGCGTGGTCGTGTATGCATTGCGAACCGGTATCAAACCGGCGGCGACGGCGCACCGTGATCGGTGTACAATAGGCTCGCAAAAAGCAGGAGGTACAGTTTGCTCCTGTTGCTTTGACAAGGTTTCTAACGGTGGTGATTGCGAGGAGGCGGCTATGACCGGGCGGACTTTTCCGGAGCAGTTTGTGTGGGGTACGGCGACCGCGTCATATCAGATCGAAGGTGCGGTGCGTGAAGATGGGCGCGGGCCATCGATTTGGGATACGTTCAGCCACACGCCTGGTCGGACGTACAACGGCGATACTGGCGATGTGGCGTGCGATCACTACCACCGCTGGCGCGATGACGTGCAGTTGATGCGCGATCTTGGCGTGAATGCCTATCGCTTCTCGGTGGCCTGGCCGCGTGTGCGCCCCAACGGTGGCGGAGCGATCAACTCGGCGGGTCTGGACTTTTACGACCGCCTGGTTGATGCACTTCTGGCAGCGCGCATCACTCCCTTCGTGACGCTCTACCATTGGGATTTGCCGCAGGCATTGCAGGATCGCGGCGGCTGGGCTCATCGCGACACAGCGGAAATGTTTGTAGAATACGCTGATATTGTAACGCGACGATTGGGCGATCGGGTCAAGCACTGGATCACTCACAACGAGCCATGGGTTGCGTCGTTGATTGGCCACTTCGAGGGCATTCACGCGCCGGGTCTGCGTGACTTACGTGTCGCGTTGCAAGCGGCGCATCATCTCCTGCTCTCGCACGGCATGGCTGCGTCGGCGCTTCGCTCCAACAGCACCCACTGCCGGGTCGGCATTACGCTTAATCTCACCCCTGTCAAGCCTGCCAGCGATAGCCAGGCTGATATTGAAGCAGCCCAACGCTACGACGGATTTCACAACCGCTGGTTCCTCGACCCGGTATTCGGGCGTGGCTATCCCGAAGATGTGCAGGCGTTCTATGGCAATATGATGCCGGAGATGCAACCGGGCGATGCCGCGGCTATTGCTGCGCCGATCGATTTTCTGGGCATCAACTACTACTTTCCGACCATCGTGCGCGCCGCACGTGATGCAACGCCGGTCGCGTGCGAAACGCTCACTACTGACGAATACGCCGCCGCCGGATACACAACCACCGCGATGGGTTGGCCGGTGGACGCCGGTGCGCTGCTAGAGTTGCTCACGCGCATTCAAAATGACTATGCCCCGCCGGCGATCTATATCACCGAGAATGGCGCGGCGTTCGATGACCAGTTGGTGAATGGCGAGGTACACGACACACAGCGCATCGCCTACCTCAGCGACCACCTTGGTGCCGCCCGCGACGCGCTTGACGTCGGCGTACCGCTGTGGGGCTATTTCGCCTGGTCGCTGATGGACAACTTCGAGTGGTCGTTCGGCTATAGCAAGCGCTTCGGGATTGTCTACACCGATTATGCTACGCAACAGCGCATCCCGAAAGCCAGCGCCCGCTGGTATCAGCAGGTTGTGGGCGGGGGCGGGATTTAAGCTTCTCCCTCTTTCACATTCTCGACGCCTTTAAGCGCGAGTTCGCCGGCGAAATGGCACGCTGCGAAATGACCCGGCTGATACTCTTTCCACTCCGGCGTCGTGGTTTTACATATTTCCTCGGCGTAGCGGCAGCGTGGGTGAAAGTAGCAGCCCGACGGTGGATTCGCCGGGTTGGGGATTTCGCCGGCCAGAGCCACCGGGCGCATCGGTTGGTCGGGATCGGCTTCGGGAATGGCCGAGAGCAGCGCCTCGGTGTAGGGATGGAACGGATTGGCAAACAACTTTGGCGTCGCGGCCAGTTCAACCAGTCGCCCCAGATAGAGCACGGCGACGCGATCGGAAATATGCTCGACGATGCTTAAATCGTGGGCGATGAACAGATAGGCCAGATTAAGCTCGACCTGCAAGTCTTGCAGCAGGTTGATCACCCCCGCTTGCACAGATACGTCGAGTGCGAAAACGGCCTCGTCGCAAACGATAAACGCCGGGTTGAGCGCCAGCGCGCGGGCGATGCCGATGCGTTGGCGTTGGCCGCCGCTGAAGGCATGCGGGAAACGACGCAGGTGTTCGATGTTGAGCTTGCAGCGCAAGGCAATATCACGCACCTGTGCATCGATCTCCGTCCGATTGCTTGTCCCGTTCACCACCAACGGCTCGGCGATGATGTCGCGCACGGTCATACGTGGGTTGAGCGATGAGTACGGATCCTGGAAGATCATCTGCATATTGCGCCGAAACGTCCGCAACTCGTTCATCCCCAGGCTGGTGACATCAACCGTCTGTCCTTCGTCCATATGGAACAGCACTTTGCCGCTCGATGGCTCGATCGCCCGCAGCAATGAGCGACCGATAGTTGTTTTTCCCGACCCGCTTTCTCCCACCAGCCCCAGCGTTTCGCCGCGATTGATCGTGAAACTGACATCGCTGACCGCTTTGATCGAGCCCTGCGTTCGGTTGAAAAAGCCTTTACGCAGCGGAAACTCTTTGGTCAGATTGCGAACTTCCAAGAGGGTATGATTGGTTGTCGTCATCCGTCTGGCTCCCTGGTCTCACTCATACAGGAAACAACTCGTCGTGTGATCCGGCCCGATCTGGGTCAGCTTTGGAGCGTACACGTCGCACGTGCCATGGGTGCGCTGGGAGCAGCGGGTATGGAAGATGCAACCCGTCGGACGCTCCAGCGGGCTGGGAACGTTGCCTTCGATCGCGGCCAGCCGGGTGCGTGACTGCCCTACCTTGGGAATCGCTTTGAGCAGATTGACCGTGTAGGGGTGTTTGGGGTTGTGAAAAATCTCCCTGGTCGGACCCTTCTCAACGATGGTTCCCAGATACATCACCACAATCTCTTCGGCGATCTGTGCGATCACGCCCAGGTTGTGGGTGATGAACAGGATCGCCATACCGAGATCGCGTTGCAGATCCTTCATCAACTCAAGCACCTGCGCCTGAATGGTGACATCGAGCGCCGTGGTCGGTTCGTCGGCGATGAGCAGCGATGGGTTGCACGAGAGAGCCAGGGCGATCATCGCGCGCTGGCGCATACCGCCGGAGAACTCGAATGGGTACTGATCGATGCGCCGTTCCGGGTTGGAAATGCCGACCCTGGCCAGCATATCGATGGCGATAGTGCGCGCTTCCGGCTTGTTGACATCGCGATGGAGCAAAATAGCTTCCATCATCTGATTGCCGATGGTGTACACCGGCGAGAACGAGGCCGTCGGCTCCTGGAAAATCATCGCCACCTCGCCCCCGCGAATGGAGCGCATACGTTTGCTATTCGGGTTGATCTGGGTGACATCAACGACTTCCGCGTCTGAGCCGTTGCGTGACTGGCGCAACAGAATTTCGCCGCGTTCAACGATTGCGTTCCCCGGTAGAATGCGCAGAATACTCTGCATCGTGACGCTCTTGCCCGAACCGCTTTCGCCGACCACGCCGATGATTTGTCCGGGCTTTACGGAAATGGAAACTCCATCCACTGCGCGCACTTTGCCCTCATCGGTTTTGAATGAGATCGCCAGGTCGCGGATGTCGAGCAATGCGTCGCTCTGAGCTGGTAGAGTGTTCATATCTTCGCTTTCTGGTCAACTACTATGAGCCGGTCACCGTGTACGGATCGGCGGCATCGCGCAGACCATCGCCCAGCACGGTAAAGGCCAGTACGGCAATGACCAACACGGCTGCCGGTATGAACAGCCACGGCGCTTGCTGAATGGCCCGAATATTCTGCGCCTCTTGCAACAACACGCCCCAACTGATCGCCGGCGGTCGTAATCCGAGACCTACGAAACTGAGCGCCGTTTCACTCAAGATCATGTAGGGAAACGAGATGACCAGGTCCACGATGATATAGCTGGAAAATGCCGGCAGCAAGTGAACGGAGATGATTCGCGATGCTTTGGCTCCGGCCAGGCGCGCCGCTGTGACGTAGTCCTCATTGCGCAGCGTCAACAATTGGCTACGAATGCGTCGGGACAGGGTGGGCCAGCCCACCAGGCCCAGAATGAGCGTCATCGCGAAGAAGACTTGCTCGGTAGACCACTCGCGCGGGAAGGAGGCGGCAAGGCCCATATAGAGTGGAATTACCGGCGCCACGCGCACGATCTCGGTGAGCCGCTGAATGATATAGTCGATCCAACCGCCGAAGTATCCGGCGATGCCGCCGATGATTAGCGCGAGCACAAATGCGATGAGTACGCCCAGTACGCCGATCGACAGCGATGTGCGTCCGGCGTAGAGCACGCGCGAAAAGACATCGCGCCCGATGTCGTCGGTGCCGAACAGATGCAAAAAGCCTTCATCTGTGCCAAACAGGTGGATGTCGGATCGGAACAGGCCAAAGAATGTGTAGCTATCGCCGTGAGTGAAGAAGCGGATGTACCAACGCGTTTCGGGATCTGCTACTGGCAGCGGGCGCAATGTTACCGGATCGCGTTCGGTCTTCACGCCGTGAACAAACGGGCGCAACGAAAAGCCGTTTGTGTCCCAGAACCGAATGGGTTGCGGCGGGCCAAGCAGATATTCTGTGTTGCGGGTTGTCCCCGTATATGGCGTTAAGAATTCGGCGAAGGCGCCAGCCAACGCGATAACGATAAGCACGATACCGCCGGCCAGCGCCGTCCGGTGATGCCGGAAGCGCCACCAGATAAGCTGCCATTGCGAAGCCGAATAATAGCGTAGAGTCGCCTCGGACTCGCCTGATCTGACGGTGGGGATGCTGGTATCCTGAGACGTCTCGTTGAGAATAGTCACCGATTATCCTCCTTGAAGCCTGACGCGTGGATCGAGCATGGCCAGCACGATGTCAGAGAGAAAATTCATAAAAACGATCATAAATGTGAGAATGAGCAAAATTGCACCGGCGACGAACATGTCCAGGTCGAGAAACGATTTGATGAGCAACTCGCCGAGTTCGGGCAAGCCCAGCACCAGCGCGACAATGGGCAATTCGGAAAAAATACGGTTGATGTCGAAGCCGATGGTGCTAACGACCGGGTTGATGGCCAGACGTGCCGGGTATTTGAGCAACAGCCGCGTCTCTGGCACGCCGCGCGCCCGTGCGGCGGCGACCGAAAGCTTGTTGATTTCGTCGAGCATCGTGGCGCGTACAGTCTGGATTTGCAGGGCAGTCGCCGACCATGCCAGCACGATGGTGGGAACGATCAGGTGTTGCAGCAAATCGACTGCCTTGGCGAAGCTCCAGGGCGCATTGGCATATTCCGGCGAGAACAGCCCGCCGACGCTCGACCCGAATGCGGTAACGCTGATATAGAGCAATACCAGTGCAAGCAAGAAGTTGGGCAACGCCAGACCCAGGTAGCTAAACACCGTCAATGAATAGTCGGCTATAGAGTGGCGTCGGATTGCTGCGTAGATGCCGATCGGAATAGCGATCAGATAGGTGAGAATGAGTGTTGAGAAGAGGATTGCCAGCGTTAGCCAGATACGTTGACCGATAACTTTATTCACCGATGTCTCAAACGCAAACGCCGGACCGAAGTCGAAACGGGTGATGATGCCGCCGATCCAACTGATGTAGCGTTCCCAAGGCGGCTTATCCAGACCAAGATCGACGCGAATGCTCTGAATATCAGCCTCCGACAGGGTCACGCCGGTGCCCGAGAACTTGCGAAAGGCGTAACGCTCGGCATAATCGCCGGGCGGTAGTTCCATAATCGCGAACACCATGATGGAGACGAAAAACATCGTCACCGCCAGGCCCAGCACGCGCTGGAGAAGAAATTTCACCATAATCGATTGCCTCGTCACGACATTGGTTGGAGAGGAACGAAATGCCGCATATTTTCCGATGAGCGTGGTTATGTGCGCGGCGACAGGGATGGCATTTGAAGATCGCGTCGGTAAAAGCTATCCTAATTCAGGTTGTTAGACCTGACAGATTTCATGAACCTGTCAGGTCTTTGCGTCAGTCTCTAATCAAATGTGGTTTTATTGGTCGTTGAAGTACCACTGCTGAGCCCGGTACGGATAGGACCAGTAGTAGTCATAGCTCCTGGCGGTATACGTTGGGAAGTTTGCCAGAGTGTTGTGGTGTACCACCGGCTCGGAAAGGTCGCCGACAATGCCGATCTTCCACAGATTCTGGACATGGATATCGACAATTTCGGCGCCGATGCGATTGCTCTCTTCGCTGCCCAGTGAGTATTGCAGCCACTCGGTGGACAACTCGTAGAGGCGCTTGACATCTTCGGGCGGCTCGATGCCTTCCGCGCCGTCGGAGTTCATCCAGTTGTCCCATTCGAAGCCCGTGCCCGGGTTGAAGTAGCTGCCGAACGGTGGGATGAAGCGCACGGTGTTGCCCGAAATCGTGACGCCGCTGGTGTTGTCGTTACGCCAGACGGTGAGGTCAAGGTCGTTGTTGTTGGCTTGCTCACGATATTCATCCGACGTGACTTCCTTGAGATCGGCGCGGATTCCCACCGCTTCCCAGTAGTCCTTGACCAGTTCGTGCAGACGAACCGGGGCGCCCTGGTTCGAGTATTGGATCAGGAGCACGAGCGGCGATCCGTCGAGCTTCTCGCGGAAACCGTCGCCATCGCTGTCTACCAGACCCATTTCATCAAGCAGCGACTTGGCGCGATCAGGATCATACTCGATGAACGCGGTCAAGTGATCTTCGGTGACAAAGGTGACTGTGCGCGGATCAGCCGGGGTTGCTTGCATCGGTCGGCCCTGGCCGAGATAGACGACCTCGTTGATCTCATCGCGGTTGAGCGCCAGCGACATCGCCTGGCGGAAGCGCAGATCGTTGAAAATCGTGCGCAGTTCTTCGTCTTTGTGTGTGGTGTTAAAGGCGTAGAAGACGTTTTGTCCCAGCGCCACCGGCAGATCAACGGTGTAGTTGCCCTTGGCCTCATTCTCTTTGTAGAGCGAGTAGTTCTCGATAAAGACCGCCTGGGTCTTGTAGTCAACCTCGCCGTTGGTGATCTTGAGGTTGCGAACTTCCTCGTCGGGCATGTAGACTTCGTTGATTTCGTTGATATAGGGCAACTGGTTGCCGGCGGTGTCAACCATATGGAAGAAGGGGTTTGCCACTATGCGGCGACCTTCCGACGTCTCCTCGACCAGGATGTGCGACTCCAGCGTTGGCACGACGATCGTGTCGCTGTCGTCGATCAACGGCGATGGAACGTCCTTCCAGTCGCTGCCGCCGTAGTAGTTGTTGAGCAGTTCGGCCCAGTTCTCGAAGCCCTTCTCCTCCGCCAGGGCGTCGGCGTCGGGATTGTAGGTGATGTGGAACTGCGACAGGAAGTGTTTCGGCTGGAACGGCTGGCCATAATCGACGGCCATCAAATTGAGAACGCCCGGTGCGGGTACCGGGAAGGTCCACTTCACGGTCGTTTCATCGACTACCTCAACCATCATTGGCTCGCCGTCAAACAGCCAGCGGCTGGGGGTTTCCGGGTAAATATCCGTGTTAAGGATCAGATCGTCGTACCAGAACTTGACGTCTTCCGCCGTGAAGGGCTCGCCGTCTGACCACTTGTGGCCCTTGCGCAAAGAGAAGGTCAATTCGGTGAAATCGTCATTCCACTGCCAACCCTTGGCAACGTTGGGAACGATGGTTTGCAGATCGTCGGAGTAGCGCACCAGGTTGACATGGCGCAAGCTCAGCAGGTCGGATGTGCCGGCCTCAGTAGCGTTGGACAGACCGTCGAGCACGCCGCCATAGACGCCGATTGAGTCATATGGCGCAACGACCAGCGACTCTTCAGGCAGACGTTCGGCGACGGGCGGCAAGTCGGCAGGGTTGCCGCCGATGCGGGCGTTAAGCTCAGCGATGCTTGGATTTTCCGAGAACGCCAATTCGCAGCCGGCCAGTTCTTGGAATTCGGCCAGATCATATTGCTGCGGGAACGCGCCAGCAGCCACACCCTGGTCGTTAGCCACAGTCACAGCCGGACAGCCGCCATCGGCCTGACCGGCGCCTTCGGGAGCAGTTGTCGGATTTTCGGCGGGAACTTCGGTCGCGGGAGTTTCGGCGCTTGGAGCGCCGCATGCGCTCAATATCACGCCAATGGCCAGTAAAATGGCGCTCAACCGTAGCATTTGCTTGTGCATACTTACTCCTCGTCACACACGATCACTTGTCACTGGCCTGCGCGCAAGGCCAATGAAGACAGCGAGCTTATTGGTATATACCAATAAAACCCGCGGGAGTATAGCATACAGCCGTTGGGTTGCGATTAAGTCTTTGTTAAATCTTGGTTAAACTTCGGGGTTATGTTTATGATGTATCCAGCGCGGCTTCTTTTCCGTCACTGGTATGCGGCTAGCGCGCAGGCTAATCAATGACGTAGAGCAAGGAACCGCTATCCTGTAAAAGTAACACCACAGCTTCGCGTCGCGGATTGTAGGATCGCAGCAGCTCAAGAGCTTCTCTCGGCCAATCGGGATTGGGCAGCTTGGCCGGAGCGTACGCGATGGGGAGGTTTCCGGTGGCACTGCGCAGATCGACGCCCCGCAGATCGATTTTCAGCAGCCCTCGTCCAGACTGAGCGCGGCCTGTTTTGGCAAGCGCCTTCAACTGTGTGCTCAATATTTGCACATAGCAATCTGAGATATCGACCGGGTCGGATTGGGGATCATCAAGCAACTGGCGCAGACGAATGAGATCCTGGCGTCGTTGGTCATTCTCCTTCATGATATCTCCTTCAGAACATTTGCCTCATCGATGCTCGCTACCGACGCGCAGCGCTCATCCCTGTAACCAGGGCGCTATTATAACAGACCCGCCGCGCGCATCGATTATAATAGCCGCGCGTATACGGAAGCTTGCAGCAACTTACGATGGAGGAAAATGGCGTAATGGGGCGTAAAATTCTGGGCAAATTTGGCTTTCTGCTCTCAAACGTGTTCGTGATGATTATTCTTCACGGTAATTCGAAGCAGTTCTGGCCTAAGATACCCTATCTGAGTTTGCGCAACGAGAGTATCCCCGAACATTCACGGCTCTTGTTCAATACGTTGATGGTTGTGACTGTTGGACAGGCAGCGCTGAAGAAGCTGCCGCGCGAACGCTGGTTCCCGCGGACAATTGTGCTGGGCGCTCTGCCGGCAGCTTTGCCGCTCCTGATACTCTTTGGGCAAAAAGTTCTTCGGCTTGAAGGCGAGGCGGCCGAGCGCTACAACCTGTCGATGGTGCCGCTGTTGCCGATCGGAGCGATAGTGCTCGAAGACGCGTTAACAGCATATGCGGCGAAATCGGCGCTGAGTGATGCGCCGGTTGAGGATCACAACACGTAACTTGCACCTGTAGTGATTGGAATGATACCAAATTCGGCCCAAGGGATGGGTTGCCAGACCTGACAGGTTTTGGAAGACTGTCAGGTCTTTATATACGCCTTTAACCGAATGTGGTATAACGTAAACACTGATGCTCCTGCTTATGATTTGACCATAAGCAAGAGCGCCAGAATTTTCCTGGGCTTAAACTAACGAGTTATCCGCTCACCGATTTGTCGTCATCCTCGCGGAACAGATCGCTGATGCGTTCGATCTCGCTGGGGAAGACCTGCATGAACTGCCCGGAGAGAATGCCCGATATGTTACGGAACGGCTTGCCGATATGCATGCCAGAGCCGTCAATCGAAAACTCACGAATATCTTTATCGTGCGCCGACCCGCGCATCTTCAGCACGGTCAGGCCACGCCGCATTTCGCCATACAGCTCGACATAACGCAATAGGATAATCGAGTCGGTAATCGTTGAGATATGCCCCTCGGTGATCGACGAACCGCCCAGCAGTGTCGGCGTCGTCGAAGTGTATAGGCCGGCGACTTCCTGGTGCTTGATGAATGAGGTGATGCCGATGACGAACTCGCGGAACCCCTTGATCGTGGAGACGCGTTCGAGCGCCGAGAGGCTGTCGATCGCTACCCGCTGCGGCTGGAATTCGTCAATCTCATCTTTCATCGAAATGAGCTGATCTTCCAGGCTTGCGACTTCAGGATACTTGCAGACGACCCTAAGCTTGCCTTCGCGCTCCATCTGCTCGAAATCAATGCCCCATCCGATCGCGTTGCGGAACAACTGATCCCGACTCTCTTCGAACGCAAATAGCAAGGAACGCTCGTTGCGCAGCGCGCCCGAGGCCATAAAGGTCGTCGACATCAACGTCTTGCCTGTACCGGTCGCTCCTGAGACCAGGACGATTGAGTCGCGGAAGAAGCCGCCGCCGCACATTCGGTCCAACTCGGTACTACCTGAACTAATGCGTACATTTGAAGAACGCTGCTCAAGCTCAATCGCTGAGAGCGGAATAACGACGATACCTTGCCGTGGAATGACGGTGAACGGGAAGCTGCCTTTCTGATGCGATGTACCCCGGAACTTGAGAATTTCGACCGTACGGCGGCGCTTCTCTTCCTCAAGCAAGTTACGCAAAATGACGACATCGTCTGCGACGAATTCCTCAACGCCATAGCGGGCAATCTCGCCATACTCCTGGGTGCGTTCGCCGGTCAGCACTGCGGTGACCCCCATCCGCTTGAGAGCCGAGACAATCCGGAAGAGTTCGTTGCGCACTGTCACCGTATCGGTGAGTCGAGTGAGCACAGCGCCCAGCGAGTCCATCGAAACTCGTTTCGCATTGACGCTCTTGATAGCATGCTCCACTCGCGCCAGAAGCGCGCCCAGGTCGTATTCGCCGATCACTATGGCTTCATCATTATTAAACTGTGGTGAAGCATCAACAAAAACCCACTTGCTTTCTTTTTCCCAGCGCTCGATATCCCAGCCAAAGCCGCGCATATTCCTACGGAGATCGGCGGGCGACTCTTCAAAGGTGATAAAAACCCCGGCTTCATTCGAATGGACGATGCCTGACGCCAAAAACTGAGCAGCGAAAACAGTTTTTGCACTACCGGCAGTCCCTGAGATCAATGTGGTGCGACCTTTGGGCAATCCCCCATTAGAGATATGATCAAAGCCGGGTATTCCCGTGAGAAGTTTTTCGATATAGCTTGGTTCCTGTTCCAAAGTCATCGCACGAGATCTCCTTCGATGTATGGTGGCAAATTCAATGCTGTTAAAACGTCGGCTATATTGCTCAGATCACCAATGACCCGCCGACGAGGAAGCGGTTCGTCTTTAATAAGCGTTGGCGTCGCCAGAATTTTTTCTATCTCCGCCTGTTGTGGATCCGCGAGCACATCGATTACAACAAGCTCGCACTGGTAATCCTCCAGCTCTTGCTCGCAGATTCGACGTAGATTTGCAATTGCTCGTTCGGATCGCGACGTGCGACCGGCAATGAACAACCGTAACGAAATCTTACTCACACGTGCGCTCCTACTCAACGACGAGATTGGTTACGTGATTCGGCAGGTCCTCGATTCACAAGCCCTTGGGCGCTCAAGACGTATGATCGGTAAAATGAAGTCAGATTACCCATTAATTCAAGCACCAACACCCGGCCCTCTTCCATATATACCTGAAGCTTTTGCGGAGTCGCCGTAGCGCTTTGCTTGCGAATAGCGGTAAGGTGCAACTCGACGACATCGCGGGGAGAACTTTGGACTTGCCCCATCATACGCGCAAGATGCTCAATTTCCGGTTCCAGGCTGCCTTCGATTTTGTATGCGCGCAATTTCAGAGCCTTTTCCAACATTGCAGTATAGTTATCAACGGCTGCATTGAACGCGTCCGGGTCGCGCTCGCGCAACGACCCTAAGCCGGCGGGACGCACCGTGGCTTCTGTTGCTGGAAGCGCTGAGAAGTGCTCGAATGACTTCATCTCGCGCTCTTGCTCCAACATTCGTTCACGCAGCGCTTCCGCTTCGGCACGCGCTTTGGCGGCTCGTTTCTGGTCAGTAATGTCGCTGTGTGCGATGACCAACCCGGGTTGCCGATCGCTTTGCAACGGTACGACGCGCATGAGGAACCAGTGATCGCCGAGAGGCGAGCGGTGAGCATATTCCAATTCAAAAGACGGCTGCTCTCCATTCAACACGGTATGGATCCCTTGCAATGCTTCCGGCGCTTGCCCCATAGATTCTTTTGACGCATTGCGAAGAGCCTCAAAGTAATTTGCTCCGACCCCGGTATGCTCTTGCAACGTGTCGCCGCTTTCGGCAGTGAATATAAGCCAGGCTTCGTTGACGGCGACAATCGTACCATGCTCGTCAACCACGGCGATGTGCGTGGTCAGCGAATTCAGGATGGCCCGGCTGAACGCCTCGGCGTCACGCAGGGCTTCCTGGTTGCGCTTGCGCTCGGTGATGTCACGGAGCGAAACAACGTATGCAAGATCGTTTTCCCAGTGTGTTTCGACAACGCGCATCTCAGCGACAAAGATTTCGCCGTCATTGCGCAAAATATCTAACTCGGTTCGGTTGCCGTCAATAATCGGAAACCCGAACGCTTGCCCCAGGAGCCGCTCCGCCGATCGTCCAAGCAACGTTTCAGCGGCCGGATTGACGAACTGCACATGCCCTTCGCGGTCAACGACAATAATGCCATCGGCATTCTTATTGATAATCGTAAGCAGGCGGGCTGTACTTGCCTCGGCCTGTGCAATTGAATAACGTAGCTTCTGCTGTATTCGATGGCGATCAAGCGCGTTGCGAATAATTTGTACTGTGCTAGGGCTGCCGATGCCGATGGCGTCTCTGATAAGATAATCCTGAATGCCCCAGCGAAACGCCTGGTGGATAAGCGGATCTTCCTCGTTTTCAACCAGCGCAATCACTGGAATGTGCGAAGCTTGCGTCTGGACGAATGACGGAATATCCGTTTCGTTCTCGATATCCTGATCCAGACTCAGAACAACGGCCGCTATCAAGTCTTCTGAGAGATATTGTTGCGCTTCGGAGACATCTCGAACGGTTACAAGACGAAAGCGAGGAGCCTCAATTTGCGACAATACCTCTTGCAGTTGATTGATAACGGATTTATCAACGCCTATCAGCACGAAACTATGTGCTGCTTCGGTCATAACGCTCCTGCCACTTCTGGTTGTGAGACTGCCAGCTTGAGTTGACAAACTATACTTGATGTACCGGAGATATGCAACAAAACTACCCTGACCTGCGCAGTTGAGCCGTTGCCCTTGTTCACGAGATGGAATGCCTGTCACATAATTTCGATAGGAGCGGATCATGTTTCGCGGCAGCAGGAGCTTCCTTGACTTTACATTATAAAGGAAATGCGGGTGATGTCCACCCCTAAACAGCTTGAGATAGTGCTTGACCGGTTCGTTAAAAAGTATAATCATAGTACAACGCAGGGAAATAATAGCAATATCCCTCCGAGAAGAGGCTTTGCAGTATAGTCGGCGCCTTGATCGAATGTCTGGATGCAGTTCGCACGGATTCTGGATTGTTAGATTATCAGGGGAAGCTATAATAAATGCAACGACATCAATAATCGTTGCATCAGTTTTGCCACGGTGCGTACCTATGCGCAGCATGGGCGTGAGATCAAGATAGCGGCGACGTGCGATGCCTTGACGGGTGTATTTAACCATACTATTATTCACAGTCACATAGAAGCTTGCGTTATGGATGCATTGCAGCACGATTCTCGTCTGGCGCTTGCTATTGTCAAGATTGATAGCCTTGCAGCGATCGACATGTGGCCACGCTGCCGATGATGACGCTCTCAAAGCGTTGACGCGTCTTCTGCGGCATCGCCTGGGCGATGTCGCAGATACACTTCAGCGGCGGTATCGTCAACTCGCCATACTATTGGGATGCGGAATAACTGGTGGAGGCCGCCGAGAATGCCCTCGCTCAAGCCAGGCGTTTGGGAGGCGATCAGCTCATACTTGCCGATGAGTGACCTGCACGGCTACACGCTCTATGGTGATGCGTCAAGCTGGTGTTGGTAACGAGAGCGTATTAGGAAGGAGCGGAGAAGTATGCCTCATGATGCTCAACCTCGTGTTCTGATCATCGATGACGATGCCAACGTGAGAGAGCTCGTTGACACGGTGCTGAGCCACGCCGGCTATAAAGTCATCAGCGCCCAATCGGGGGAAGAAGGTTTTGGCCAGGCGATTCGCACTCCGCCCGATCTGATCATCTCTGATGTCGTGCTTCCGGGAATCGATGGATACACGCTCTGCAAACGCTTGCGTCAACATCCCGCGACGCGTTATGTGCCCATTCTGATGTTAACCTCGCAGGATGATATCAGCGCCAAGGTGGCCGGCTTTGAAGCCGGCGCGAATGATTACATCACCAAACCATTCGCTCCCCAAGAGCTGCCCTATCGTGTGAAAAACCTTCTGGCGCGCGTGCCGGCGCCAAGTGCGGATGATGCATCATCCAAGGGGCGGGCTGTTTTAGTGTTTGGAACGAAGGGCGGCGTCGGCAAAACGACATTATCGGTAAATCTCGCGCTGGTGTTTCGGCTGCGCACTAAAAAACGCGTTGCTCTCTTCGACGCCGATTTCCATTTCGGTGACATCAGCGTCCATCTCAACCTATCGCCTACCCGCACCGTTATTGATCTCGTTGAGCGCATTGAGGATCTTGATCAAGATTTGCTGAGTCAGGTGATGATGCCGCACCCTTCCGGCATTCACGTATTGCTCAGCCCGTTTCGCCCTGAAGAAGCCGAGCTGGTCAAAGCTGAGCACGTCGGCTTGTTGATGGAATCGCTGGTGCGCAATTATGATTATGTTGTTGTAGACTGCCAGGCAAGCTATGATGAGCGTATGCTGGTGGCTCTGGAACATGCCGATACAATTTTGCTTGTTGTGACGCCTGAGATCGGCCCGCTCAAGAATACGAGTCTGTTTCTGGATCTCGCCGAAAAGCTGGGGTTGTCATCAAAACAAATCTACATTGTCCTGAATCGCGCTAACTCAAATGTTGGCATTGATATCGCTGAGATCGAGCGGGCCCTGAAACATCCCGTCTCATTCCAGATTGTCAGCGGCGGTCGTCCGGTTGTTTTCAGCGCCAACCGCGGCGTACCGTTGATCGCATCTCAACCCAAACATCCCTTTGCGCAACAAGTTATTGGTGTCGCCGATAGTTTGATCAAGACCTTGACGCTTGATAAATAGTGATGTATCGTTAATGTTCTCTCCTCATCGTAAAAACCGTCGGCAGCAGCGATACGGATAGAGGCAAGACGTCATGTCTGACCACACTGCATTCGCTTCTTTTCAAGATCAATTTGCTGCGCTGCGCCGCGAGTTTGAGCAGCAGCTTGAGCAGGATTTGCTTGATATCGAAGCAACCTGGCGTGATGTACTTGCTGATGATACAAATCATGCAGCCGCTGTCCGATTGCATCAGCAGGTTCACAAATTGACCGGAACCAGCGCAACGTTTGGTTTTGTTACACTGAGCGGCATTTCCCGCGCGCTAGAGAGGTTCTTGCGTGCGAGCATTGAGGACGTGACCGGGTTTGATGCAGACCAGCGCATGCGGATTGAAACCGATATTGAATCGTTGAAGCTCGCTGCATGTCTTGGCGAGCCTGTCACCTCTGATAATACCGAAGCTTTTCCCCCTCCTGTCAATAGTAGCGTGCAGCAGGAGGTCGACAGAAACCGGACCATCTTCCTGATCGAAGATGACACGATGCTGATCCGCGAGTTGTCGTTGCAGATTAGCTATTTTGGCTACTCCGTCCAGGCTTTCAGCCAGCTTTTCGATCTCCAGACTGCGGTTCAGCAAGTATGCCCGGCTGCGGTCATTATGGATATTATCTTTCCGGAAGGCGATCTTGCCGGCGCCGATGCGATACGCTCTCTACGCAATGAAATGCACGCCGACCTGCCGGTGATCTTCATCTCTTCGCGAAGCGATTTCATTGCTCGGTTGCACGCGGTTCAAGCCGGTGGAAGCGCCTACTTCACCAAACCAATTGATATTAGCGGGTTGATCGATAAGCTGGATACGCTCACGGCTCACAAAATTCCAGAACCGTATCGCATCTTGATTGTCGAGGATGATTCCTCGCTGGCGATGTACTACGACTTGATTCTGCGCCATGCGGGAATGCTTACAACGATTGTCACCAATCCGATGCAAGTGATGGAGCCGCTCAGCGATTTTCGGCCCGATCTTATCTTGATGGATGTCTATATGCCAGTCTGCAACGGTCTTGATCTGGCTGCGGTGATTCGCCAGGAAGAGACCTACGTCAGTATTCCAATCGTGTTCCTCTCCAGCGAGACCGACACCGACAAACAACTGGCCGCGATGAGTCTGGGCGGCGATGACTTCCTGACCAAACCCATTCAACCCGATCACCTGGTGTCATCGGTATTGGCCCGCGCCCAACGCTCACGTATTCTGCGCTCGTTTATGGTTCGCGATAGCTTGACCGGTCTATATAATCATACACGGATCAAAGAGTTGTTGAATATTGAAATCACGCGTGCGCTGCGCCAACGGACGCCGCTGACATTTGCAATGATTGATATCGATCATTTCAAGTCGGTCAACGACACATACGGGCATTCCGTCGGGGATCGCGTACTGAAAAGCCTGGTGCATATGTTGCAACAGCGGCTGCGCAAGACTGATATTATCGGGCGTTATGGAGGCGAGGAGTTTGCCATCGTGCTGACAAACATTGATACAGCGAAAGCGTATATAATCCTCGATGAGCTGCGTGAGCAATTTGCTCGGCTCCGCCAACATTATGGCAAAGATACATTTTCGGTAACATTCAGTTGCGGTCTAGCTTCCCTCGCGGATTATCGGGATGCTATTGCTATCAGCGATGCTGCTGATAAGGCGCTGTACGAAGCCAAGCGGAGTGGCCGCAACCGCGTTGTCGTGGCCACCGAGTACACCATGTAATTAATGGCAGCTCTCGCAGGTGAGATCCGGGTCGTTGGGATGCGGCACATCGACAGCGTGCATACTGTGGCATGACGGACATCCGATGCGTTGCGGCGTTCCGCTGTGGCACTCGCGACACTGTGGTGCGACCGGATGCGGCATCAGCACGACATCGGGCGTGTGCTGGTTGTGACAGTCGATACACGCCAGATATTGCACTAACCCGGCAGGAATGTCGTCGCTCGATGGCTGGATCGGCTCCGGGGCGGTCGACGCCTGAGCGACGGCTTCCATGTCGAGCGACATCAAAAAGGCGACCAGGTGCTCGGTTTGTCCATCGGTCAACACTTCCTGATAGTCTTTGCCTTGCATGCTAACGAGCAGTCCTGGCTCGTACCCTTCGACGACATAGTCATCGTGAACTCGAATGGAACGACGGATGTATTCGTCGGCGGAAACTCCTGGTATGCGCGTTTCTCCCTGGATGCTCACTTCCAGGAGATTCGGGGCGATCAAGTCCTCCTTGCCTGGCTCAAAGCTATGGCAGGTCTTGCAAGCGAGAAAACCGTCAATCTCAGCTTCACCTTGAAAGATTCGCTGGCCTGTTTCCGGATCGCCTCTGCCGGGTTCAACCGGCGGCGCTGGTTCGTCGGTTGGCGCTCTGCGCGCTTCCGCGATAACATTGGCCGCTTCTTCCATCTCCAGATCTTGGATGACCGCACCTCCGCCGCAACTTGCTAACAGCATCAGCCCGATTACAGCCAGCACGGTTACGATAGCAGTCCGTGGCGTGACTGTATAAAGCCGAAGCATATTCAGACTCCTTTCTTTGTCTCCAAGGGTATGCCTATGTCAGAACCGATTCCTTCTTCTGAAGCATCTGCGCGACAACGCTGGAAGCGCTGGATCCGTCCGGGATTGGCCGGTGCAGCAGTGGTTTTCCTGAACATTCTGGCGTACATCCTGATCCCGGTCGATGTTCTGCAACGAGCAGGCGCTTTCGGGTATGTCGGAGCATTCATCACCGCCGCTATCGCTAATGCCAGCGTGGTTGTCCCTGTCCCCTACTATCCGGTGATCGCACGGCTGGCCCAGGCGCTGGATGTGTGGGGCGTTGTGCTTGCAGCCGCCGCCGGTTCGGCGTTGGGCGAGTCGGTCGCGTTCTTCGTTGGTCGTATGGGGCGCGCCGCTGCTGAGGAAACGCGCTTCTATCGCTGGGTGCGGCGTCAACTCCAGCAGCCCTGGCGGGCGGCGCTGGCGTTGTTCATTCTATCGGCGCCGCCAAACCCGGCCTTCGATGTCGCTGGCCTTCTGGCGGGCGCGCTGGGCGTGCCGCTCTGGATGTTTCTGAGCGCCGTTTTTTTGGGGCGTATGATCCGTATGGCTCTGGTGGCGTTGGTTGGCGTAGGGCTGGCTGAGGTGTAGCAATTCATTTGTGATGCGGCCCGTAATGAAATAAAGTTGTCGAATGTTAACTGTAGAACGCCGCGAAAGGAAACCATAAAAGTTAGAAAACGCTTAATGGGCAAGCAACTTTTTAACGGTATCGAACCGAAACTGCAATTTATGCTGGTATGACTTGCTGAATGGCAGCGTCAAGGTCGAAGACAGGGCCGTCACGTTGGAGCCAGGCGAGGAACTCGACATTGCCGGCCGGCCCGGTAATCGGCGAGCGGGTCAGGCCGCGTGGGGGCAATCCAAGTTGATCCGTCGCGTGCAGCACATCACGCAAGACCATACGATGCACTGCCGGATCTCGCACAACGCCACCTTTGCCAACATGCTCTTGTCCGGCTTCGAATTGCGGCTTGATCAGCGCTACGATCCAGGCATCAGGCGTGAGCAAGCGTTTTACAGCGGGCAGCGTCAGCCGCAGCGAGATAAACGACACATCGATGCTCGCACATCGGGCCAGTATCGGCGCGTCGCCTTCCGGCGCCGGCAGGGCTTCGAGATAGCGGGCGTTGGTGCGCTCCAGCACGACGACGCGCAGATCTTGGCGTAGACGCCAGTCGAGCAAGCCATATCCGACATCGATGGCATACACTCGACGCGCGCCCCGCTGGAGGAGCACATCGGTGAAACCTCCAGTCGAAGCGCCGATGTCGAGCGCGACAAGGCCATCCGGGCTCAGTGCGAAGTGATCAAGTGCGTGGGCCAGCTTGTAGCCGCCTCGGCTGGCGTAAGGCAGAGCGTGAGCCACAGTCAACTCGCACTGCGCATCGACCGTTGTTCCGGGCTTCGATTGAACCTGCCCATTCACCCGCACGACTCCAGCCAGCACCAGCGCCTGAGCGCGATTGCGACTCTCGGCCAGACCGCGAGTAACCAGCAACTGATCGAGGCGCGCTTTAGCCACGGATATCCTGCTCCAGGCGTATGATTTCGCGTTCGAGATCTGCGATGTAGGGTGCGAGCCAATCCGGCGCCGACGATCCTGCAATGACCTGCTGCCCGCGTAACCGACGCAACTCGGCCCGTCGCCGTTGAAGTTCGACGTGCATATGCTCAGCCGACTCCGACGTAAGCGGCGCTTCTGGTTCGGGCTGTTGTTCGAGGTGGCGGATGACGAGTTCGGTCATCAGCTCCTCCAGTTCGATGCCCTGTCGACGTACAATCCCTTCCAGTTGGGCGCGTTGCTCCGAAGTCAGAAATATTCGTGTTGGGATAACAAAACGACCTTCTGGCATCATACGGTCTTGTAGCATACGTGCAGTATGCCATAATGTTTGCAACGTTGTTCTTGACGGCTATAGATTATACTCCATATTACTTATGGGTAACGCTGAACAGGCTATGGTAGAATAAGGGCAAGAGCGCGAGGAAGTTACTTTTGACGATAGAGACAATTTGCTTGAACATGTCATCCTGACGATGAAACTTTGGAACAGCAATCAATAGCGCATTTAAAGTTACTCTATGATATTAGCCGCACGCTCATTGCAGGCGGTAGTTTGCAAGACCTGCTAACCCGTCTGCTTGATCGCACTGTGTCTGTGACATGTGCGACCCGCGGTAGCATTATTGTCTTACACCATGAATTGCCAGGCCAAGGTCTTGTGATTCGCGCCGGAGCTGGCATTGCTTCTCCATCTTCTGATATCGAACGCGTACTGCGTGATGGCGCCGCCGGCCATGCCATTGCAACACGACAAGCAATTGTTGTTTACGATGTGCGTCAGGATCCCCGCTGGGTGCCAAGCACGATTGATGTCGCTTCTGAATCCCCGCGTTCAGCTCTGGTTGTTCCGCTGATCCATAATACGACGGTTGTCGGGGTGATGACCCTCTGGCATGTCAACGTCGGTTACTTCACCCCCGATCTGGTTGATGTGATCAATGCCGTCGCGGCTCACGCCGCTGTCGCCATCGAGCGGGCCATTGTCTACGAGCGCGCTCAGCAACGGGCTGAGGAACTGGCTCGCTCCAACCGCCAGCGCGATCAGCTCTATATGCAGGAGCGCCAACGACGCCTTGAACTATCTCACCTCTATGAAGCGACGCTGGATATCTCCAAAGGTGATGATCTCAACCATATCGCCACGCGCCTGGCGTCTCAGGCGCGCTGGCTGATCGCAGCGGATAGCGCGTGGGTGTATTTGTGGGATGTGCAACAGGGTGATCTGGCGCTTGCTCAGCACGATGGCGCTGCTAGCGGTGACGTGAAATTGCGCATCGCGATCGGAGAATGTCTTGTAGGCCAGGCGGCTGCACTGCGACAGGTCGTTTCCAGCGCTGATGTCAATGCGGATGGTCTCGATTCGGCTGCGTGCTGCTCCTATCTGGGCGCTGCTATGGCGGTTCCACTGCTCTGCGGCGAAAGTTTGCAGGGCGTCGTGGTAGTGGCGCGCCTTGACAAGACGCATACCTTCTCGGAGCAAGAAATCACGCTGCTGAATATGTTGGGAGCGCAGGCCGCCGTGTCGTTGGCGAACGCGCGATTGTATATTGATCTTCAACGGATCAACGACGAGCTGACCGCCGCGAATCGACTCAAGAGCGAGTTTCTGGCAATGGTCTCGCACGAACTCCGGACGCCCCTCCATTCGATCTCCGGCTATACCGAGATGCTCCTGGAAGGATTCTACGGCCCGCTATCCGATCTGGTCAATGACCCGCTGAACCGCATTCAACGCAATGCCCAGCACCTGACGCATATGATTAGCGATGTTCTCGACCTGAGTATGATCGAGTCTGGGCATGTGCAGATCGCCAGGGAGCCATATGATCTGGTTGTGCTGGCGCGTGAGGTCTGCTTCGATGCAGCCCGCAACGCTCGCGCCCAGGGGCTGGATTTACAGACCGAAATTATAGCTGAATTGCCCCTGGTCATAGGCGACGAGCGGCGTATACGCCAGGTTATCGAGTATTTGCTTGACAATGCGATCAAGTTCACCGAGCGCGGCTGCATCAAGGTGCGTGTCTTTCCTCTGCCAGCCGATACTGCCGATGCCGACCGCCGGCGTATGGTCTGCATTGAAGTAGCGGATACCGGTATCGGCATCCCGGAAGACTTTCAAGAGGTTATCTTCGAAGCGTTTCGGCAAGTCGATAGCTCATCAACCCGCCGTTTCGATGGCGCCGGACTGGGCTTAACGATCATCTCGCGTCTGGTGCGTTTGATGGGAGGAAGCGTCGAGGTGTCGAGCGAAGTTGACGTCGGCTCGACGTTTCGGGTTCTCATTCCGCTGAGCATCGATTGAATTCAACTCCGCATCATCGCTGTAAGACGGGCATCCCTGCGCGCGACTGAGCGATGCAATCGGCAGGGATGCCGCCGCCGCGCAATTACTTCATCTTTTCACCGAGATACGCGCGTAACTCAGCGATTGGCACACGCTCCTGATCCATTGTGTCGCGATGGCGCACCGTGACGGTGCCCTGAAGCGTCGCGTCTTTCCCCTGGCCCAGCGTGTCGAAATCGACCGTAATGCAGAATGGCGTTCCGATTTCATCCTGGCGGCGGTACAGGCGACCGATAGCCCCGGTATCGTCGTATACCGTGCGCATCGTGCCGTCGAATTGCAAATCTTTGCGAATTCTGCGCGCCAGCGCGACGATTTCCGGGTTGTTGCGTTTGAGCGGCAGCACGGCCACTTTGATCGGCGCCAGGAATGGCTTCAGGTGCAGCACGGTGCGGAATGCTTCATCAAGGGCCGGCTCGGCTTGCCCGCGCAGCTTTTTGCTCAACTCGATGCTGCCGGCGCCAGGCATATCGAGCAAGGCGATGACCTGGGGCAGCGTGACAGGCAAGTCACGACTGATCGCTTCGCTGCGTTCCAGCAGTGCATCGCGCTGTTCGGCAGGCAGCTTGTCGTTGCGCGAGACGCTCTTTATAAAGGCGGCCAGCGCATCGGCGACGGCTTTCTCGCGTTCGGGCGTGAGCGCCTTGATCTGCTGTTCATCGTAGGCCTCGGTCAGGAGAGCGAGCACGCCGCGATCAACGCCGGCTGACGGCTCGATTACGAATGGTGTCAGGTGGCGGTTGTTGGCCTGATCAAAGTAGGTCAGGCGCGCAGTACTGGCGTGATTCTCGATGACGCGCGCGGTCAGTCCCAGCCGATCCTGATCCTTCGAATGCGAGCCCAGGTCATAGTCGCTGCGGCTGGCGATGCCTTCAAGCTCCTCGAAGCCGATTGGGAAGCGATACATCAGGTCGTAGGTCGCTTTGGAGTAGTGGGCGAGTTCGCCCGGCGGCACTGTGTATACCTGGAGATTATCGCCGCTCAACCCCATCGCGCGCCACCAGGCGAGGCGATCTTCCAGCCAGCGCTGATGCCACTCGTCCTCGCTTCCCGGCATCACGAAGTACTCGATTTCCATCTGCTCAAACTCGCGCACGCGGAAGATAAAATTGCGCGGGTTGATCTCGTTGCGGAACGCTTTGCCCATTTGCGCGATTCCAAAGGGCAGCTTGCGGCTGGTTGTCGCCAGCACGTTGGCGAAGTTGACGAAAATGCCTTGCGCCGTTTCAGGGCGCAAATACGCGAAAGAATGCTCATCTGCCACCGGACCGACCTGCGTTTTAAACATCATGTTGAACGGGCGCGGATCGGTCAGGTCGGTTGAGCCGCAGTTGGGACAGCGACCCTGAATGTGGTCGGCGCGCCAGCGGCTCTTGCAGTTGCGGCAGTCTACCAGCGGGTCGACGAAGGTGTCCTCGTGGCCGGAATATTTCCAGGTCAGCCGGTTCATCAAAATCGCGGCATCGAGTCCTTCCATATCATCGCGTTCGTAGACATTGGCCCGCCACCAGGCGGCTTTGAGATTGTTCTTCAACTCGACGCCAAGCGGGCCGTAATCATAGGTTCCCTGAAGACCTCCATAAATATCGCTGCCGGGAAAAATAAACCCGCGCCGTTTGGTCAATGCGACAATCTGTTCCATCGTAGCAGCCGGCATAAACTCCCCCTTGCATACATAGAAAAACCCCAGGCGACGTCATATATCGCCTGGGGACGCATTACATTCGCAATGCGCGGTTCCACCCCAGTTAGCAGCCTGACAGCGCTGTCGGCGCTGCACCGGCTCCTCCCTCTGGTTTACTTGTGTGGCTCCACAGCGCCCTTCCGCCGCACCCTGCCGCCAGGCTTGCACCGCCCCTGGCTCGCTGCCGACCGGCCCGCGACGTACTCCTCTGCTTCAACGCCAATTGGTGTGCAGTATAGCATGCTCGTAGTCAGGTTGCAACGGTCAGGCTTCGCGATCAACATCAACATCGGTTTGAAGCAACGCATTATAGGAGCCATTGCGCAGACCGTTGCCGATCGCTGGGGGCGTCGAACGTATTGCCTGCGTCGGCGTCAGGCGCTGTTCTCGCGCAGCTTCTTGCGATTCTTGATTCTTGTTGTTGGATAGGTTAGCGTAGATCTGGGTTGTCGAGAGCGAAGCATGACCAAGCATTTCCTGAACCTCGCGTAGCTCGGCCCCGCGGTTGAGCATATGTGCGGCGAAGGAATGGCGCAATACGTGCGGCGTCAAATCGTGCAGACCAACCTGTTCGGCATACCCTTTCAGGATCAGCCAGAATCCCTGGCGAGTCAGGCGTTTGCCGCGATGATTGAGAAACGCGGCATCGGTTGGTTGAGCGCTGCTGCGGGCCATTTGCGGGCGAGCGATGTCGAAATACTCTTCCAAGGCGGTAGATGCCGATTCGGCCAGGGGGAGAATGCGCTCGCGACCGGCTTTGCCGGGGCAGTGAACGCCGACGTTGGCAAAATCGATACTGCCGACATCCAGCGCAACCAGTTCGCTCACACGCATCCCGGTGGTGTAGAGCAGTTCCAGCATTGCCTTATCGCGCAGACCTTCCGGCGTTGAAGAGCGCAACGGCAACTCCAGCAACTCATCGACCTGGTGAGGCGAGATGGCGCGCGGTGGGTAGCGATTCACCTTTGGCGCGTCAATGTGCTCGGTCGGATCCTGCGTGATTAGCTGATTTGACAGGAGATACCCGTAAAATGATTTCACCGCAGCGGTGCGGCGTGCGATCGTCGAGTTGGCATACTGGCGCTCGCGCAAGAAGAGCATAAATGCGAGCATATCCTCACGCGTCGCAGCGAGGGGATCAGACATGCCGCGTTCGCGCAAGAATGCATTGAACTGTTCGAGGTCAGTTCGGTAAGCAGCTGTGGTGTTGGCGGTCATTCCACGTTCGCTTACGATATGGGCAAGGAACTGTGCTACATAATCTTGCATATGGAATCCCTTACGCCCGCCTGCGCTGGGGGGAAGAATAGTTGCAGTTCAGTACGGACTTGATTCTAACACTATTTTGCATAACAAAGTCGTGAGGCGCATGGTACAGCAAAGCGAGAGGCGTGTCAACCAGCATCAACCATTCTGTCGGGCTATTGCACCGTATCTGGAAGTACGGCTGCCGGGGTTTGGGTTGTGAAATTATTACGATAGGTAAAAAAACGGTTTCTCCAGGTATTTCGGAGTCGAAGTATTATGGGCCGTGTGCCATATCCCCACTTGAATTGCTAGAGCTAATCGGTTTTCATTGACATAAGATTATCTTGAAAGGTAAGCGCGATGGTTTCGCGAGCGATGCCCCTAGGAAATGCCGAGCAATCTACGCAGCGACGATTAACGTGGTCCTTTGGCCTGGTAGGCGTGATCTGGATTGTCGGATTGATCGGCCATTTCACTGTGGTCAAGGAGTGGCCAGCGCTCTTCATCTATGTTCTGGGCGGGATCGGTCTAACTGTCTATTATTGTTGGCGTTACAATGCCTGGCAAGAAGTGTATATCACGCGGACGAATCTAAAAACCGCGTTGTTGTGGGGCGGCGGTATTGGCCTGGCGTTGTTCTTTATGGACGTGTTCAACACGTATCAGTACTATCGCGGCGGCGGCGAACCGATGGCCCAGATGGAAGCGATCCTGGTTGAGATGAAGCTGCTGTATCTCTTCCCGGTCTTGATCATTGCCGAAGAGTTTTTATGGCGCGGGTTGATGTTCTCCGCCTTGCTCGATCGCGGAGTGAATAAGCATCTGGTTGTCGTAATCACTACGTTGCTCTATATGGCCAATCACTTCGCCGTGGCCCCGGTCGGCATGCTTGAGCGCGGCCTGATGGCGGTGATGGCGCTGCCGATCGGGATTGCCGCCGGGTATCTGGTCATCAAGACCAAAAATCTCTGGGGCGGCGTCACCTTGCATATGTTGACAATGATCTCGATGGCCGCCGACATCTTTATCATTCCCAACCTCGTGTGAGAGCGTAACGCATGTGCAGATTCGTGACAGGGCGGATGCCAGCAAAAATATTGGCATCCGCCCTGTCTGTTGGTGTTGAAGCGGTTCAGCCTGAGGCGCGGATCAGGTGGATGATCAGCCCTTCGTCGGCGCGCATAGCCAGCTTTGCCAGATCGACGGTTCCGGAGCGATCCAGGTGCGTCGAGCATAGCGCTTCGCCAGTTGCGCCGATCGTAGAGAGGTCAAGCTCGTGTGTGGTTGCGCTGAAGTTGAGGACGATGAGTACGCGCTGGTCGTGATCGGTGCGCAGGTAGGCGAAGATCGCCGGATTAGCTATATCCAGCGAGTGGTAGTCGCCAATCGTCAGCGCCGATATGCTTCGGCGCAAGACGATCAGCCGTCGAAAGAGCGTCAGTTCGGATATTGGGTCAACGTCTTGCCGATGAACGTTGCGTGCGGCATAGTCAGTGGCGAGAGGCAGCCAGGGTGTGTTTGCGGAGAATCCGGCGTTGGGACCGGCATCCCATTGCATAGGCGTGCGCACAGGATCGCGGCTGTAGCCCGGCGAGCGGATGCCTTGCGGGTCTTTCACCTGCTCCTGCGTGATCGGCGTGTCGCGCATCCCGATCTCATCGCCGTAATAGCACGTCGGTGTGCCGCGTAGCGTCAACAGCAGCATCTGAGCGACTCGCGCCTGCGCCAGGCCGACGCGGCTGGCTATGCGCGGGCGATCGTGGTTGCCCAGAACCCAGTTCGGCCAGCCGCCTTCGGGTAGCGCCGCCTCGTAGGCGTCGACCGCTTCGCGCGTCTGGCGCGCATCCCAACCTTGCATCAGCAGCAGTTGGAAATTAAAAGGCATATGCACTTCGTCGAGGTTTGGGCCGTAGTAGTGCACAAGCTTGGTGATGGGCAGGTAGATCTCGCCGATGAACGCCCGATCCGGGTAGGCGTCGATCACAGCACGCATTGCGCGGATCACGTCGTGAACTTCGGGCTGGTCTTCGTTGTAGAGCTTTATCTGGCGCAACCAGGGTGGATCGCCGGGTTTCCAGTCGGGGTTGACCGGATTGTCTCGGAGTTGCGCATCTTTGATCAACATCCAGATAACGTCAACGCGGAAGCCGTCAACGCCACGATTGAGCCAGAAGCGCATAACGTCGAGCATTGCGGCGCACACCTTGGGGTTGCGCCAGTTGAGATCGGGTTGTTTCGGGTCGAAGAGGTGCAAGTAATACTGGCCGGTTGCCGGATCAAATGTCCAGGCGGGGCCGCCAAAATAGCTGTCCCAGTTGTTCGGCGGGCCGCCGTCGGGCGCAGGATCACGCCAGATATACCAGTCGCGTTGAGGATGCTCGCGGCTTGAACGCGCGGCGAGGAACCAGGGGTGTTCGTCGGAGGTATGGTTGGGAACTAGGTCGAGCAGCATTTTTATGCCGCGCTGATGTGCCGCGTCAAGCAAGCGATCGAAATCGACGAGCGTGCCGAAACGGGGATCGATTGCGACATAATCCGAGATGTCGTAGCCAAAATCCGCCATTGGCGAAGGGAAAATCGGCGAAAGCCAGATCGCGTCAATGCCGAGCGATTGCAGATAATCGAGGCGACTGAGTATGCCTGGCAGATCGCCGATCCCATCATCGTTGCTGTCTTGAAAACTCCACGGGTAAACCTGATAGATCACCCCGGTTTGCCACCACACATAGGATCGAGTCATATTTTTTGCGCTTGCTTTCTGATGCACATCAAGGATTCAACTCAACAATTTCGCCGTTGACCATAAAGATGATCCGTTCGGCAATATTGGTCGTTCGATCGGCGATTCGTTCGGTGATATGGGTGGCCGCAAGCAGATCACTGGCATACGCGGCGGTGTCGGCATCCTCCCGGATGATGCCGATCAACTCGCTTCGGATCTGCTGGCTCAAAGCATCGGCACGATCATCTTCCTTGGCCAGCCGGTGCGCCAGGGCTGCATCGAGCTTGATAAACGCATCAAGCACCATATCCAGCATATGGATTGCCTGCCGCGCCAGTTCGCCAATCTGGCTGTGGCACGATAGG
The DNA here is from genome assembly GCA_028282325.1 of Chloroflexaceae bacterium. Classification (GTDB taxonomy): domain Bacteria; phylum Chloroflexota; class Chloroflexia; order Chloroflexales; family Chloroflexaceae; genus JANQID01. The sequence goes on from JANQID010000061.1 coordinate 58,384, forward strand.
CGGGGCTGATCGGCGTTGCGCAGGGTGATTTTGGCAATATTCTTGGCGTAGTCTCCGATGCGTTCGAGTTCGCCGGAGATGGCATTAACGCCCATCAAGCGTCGCAAATCACGGGCGTTTGGTTGCTGGGTGGCGATAATCACGAGAACATGCCGTTCGAGATCGAACTGCGTTGCGTTGATGTGGCGATCGTCGGCGATGATCTTTTGCGCTGCTGCGACATCATGCATATCCAGCGCATGAATTGCGCGCGTCAGCGCGTCGATGACCGTCGTGCCGAATTCGCGCAGTTCGCCGTGGAGAGCGTCGATCTGGCGGGCGTAATGGTCGCGGATTTGCATCACAGTTCTCCTTTACGATAAGCTCCAATCAGGTTCAGGATACCATACGTCGCGGCGGACCTGACGTAAAGGGCGCTTACCGTACGTGATGATCCGATCTCCGGAAGGCGATGGCTAATCGAGGAAAGCGAGGCATCGTTCGCGCATACTGACATATTGCCCGTGGCCGATCACCAGGTGGTCGAGCACCTGAATATCTAACAGCGCTCCGGCTTGAACGATTTGCTTAGTGACCTGTACATCTTCGGGCGAAGGCGTCGGATCGCCGGATGGGTGGTTGTGGACAATGATCACGGAGGCGCTGTTCAGCTTGATCGCTTCCTTGAAGACTTCCCCAATGCGTACGACCGACGCGTTGAGGCTGCCGACATAGACCGTGTGAACTTTCTGGACTTTGTTTTTGGTGTCGACGCAGATGGCGCGCAGGTGTTCTTGATCCAGGTGGCCCATTTCGACTTGCATCAGTTTGGCCACGTCGGCGGGCGATTTGATTTGAAATCGCTCTCCGTAGCTTAATATCGCCAGCCGGCGTCCGATTTCCAGCGCGGCTTTGAGTTGAGCCGTTTTGGCTTCGGCAACGCCTTTCCAGCGGCTCAAGTCTTCGAAGCTGGCGCTTTGCAATCCGTTCCAGCCGCCAAATTCTTTCAACAACGCTTGGGATAGTTGCAGCACGCTGGAGCCTGTCACGCCGGTGCGCAGCAAAATTGCGAGCAACTCGGCGTCTGAAAGAGCGGAGGGGCCGTGTGCGATCAGCCGTTCGCGGGGTTTTTCGCTGGTCGGCAGTTCTTTGATGAGCAAGCTGTATTCAGCCATACAACGTCCTTTTTTGTGGATGTCAATGCATGATAGTAAACGTCTGGCAACTATACCGTGTCGCACAAGTGTGGAGATACGTGAAAAGCGAGTATGCTACAATGACGCGGGTCTGGCGGATATCCTGATAGGCATGCTGTGAAAGTGTATTTGATTCGCCACGCGCAGAGCGTAGAAAATGTGCTGGATCTCAGCACGCGAACGTCCGTCGGTGATTTTTATGATCTGTTGGAACGTTCACCTGACGCTCCGATTACGCCAGAGGGAGTGCGGCAGGCGCGTATGTTGGCTGCGCAGTTGCGTATGCGCGCGACTATCGCTCGCCTGTACAGCAGCCCATTCACCCGCGCTTTGTCCACCGCCGCGATCATCGGCGAGGCGATCGGTCTTACGCCACAGGTGCTGCCCGAATTGCGCGAGGTGTTGCCGCAGCCCGCGCGCGTGCGGCGTTCTCCGCGCCGCAATCGTTCGTTGCGCTGGCTGTTCGTTCGGTCGTATCTGGAGATGCTCTGGCCGTATGGCGAAGGAGAATCGTGGATGGAGAGCTATCGACGCATCCGGGCAGCGTGGCGGCAGATTACTGCCGAGCCTGCCCCGGAGGTCGCAGTGGTCGCGCACCGAGCGACGATCTGGCTCATCCTTTTGTCGTTGCGCCGCGATCCGCGCTGGAAGGTTGTACAGAGCGATTTGTCGAATAGCGGCATATCAATCGCGGTCAGTGTGGAGGAACGCCCCGTTGTGTAGAGGCGTTCCCGTTATTGCGTCGAGCTTTCCCTACTCGACGATGACCTCCTGGAGGGTAATCCACGAACTCTGGCCGCAGGCGGCGTCAAGCGCTTGCGCGCGCAACCAGTATCGCCCCGCCGGTATGCCATCGATGCGCATCTGGTTCTCCGCGCTAAACCACTTCGAGACGCCGTCAGGATCTTCTCCCAGGTACAGGCGATATCCCGCAATGCCTGATCCGCGACCATCGTCCGCCGGATTCCAAGTGAGCGTAAAAGGCGCATTGGCGGTGTAACGCCGGGCAGGCATATCGCCGGGTGCTTCAAAGACGGGATCGCTCGCATCATAGCCGATCGGCCCAAAAGTGGCCAGAGTTTGCTTGCCGCTTTCGTCCCAGGCGCGCACATTGATCGTGTGCATCCCCTCGCCGGCCCAGGCCAGTTGGACGTAGCCGGTCTGAGCGGCGAATTCAGGGGTCGCGTTGCCGGGGTCGTGGTCGAACGCCTGGCTAAATCCGACGACGCGACGGTCGTCATCGACGCGAAATTCGATGTGCTGGTCGTTGCAATACCATTGCTCCGGGCGTACAGACGTGCTGAAGGTAACTGCGGGCGGTTCGACATCAACGGCCGGGCGAGCAACGATGTGTTTGCCTTGGTGTTGGCTGCATCCCGCCGTGTCGTGGAAGCTGTAGCCATCGGCGAAATCGAGTTCGAGCAACGTACGCTGGTAAGCTCCTCGGTCGGGCGCATAGAAGAAGTTGAAATGCAGGTGGGCGATGCCGGTTCCTACACTGCCCACGCGACCGATTTCGTCGCCCTGGCGTACGGTCAAGCCGGGGCGGGTGGTGATCACCTGCTGGAGATGCGAATACATTGTATAAAAGCCGTCGCCGTGCGAGAGTATCAGGGTGCCGGTGTGTCCTTCCCAGACGAACGTCGTTCCATCGGCGGCGGCGCGAACGGGCGCTCCGGCGGTGCGCCCGGATGCATTAACAAAATCGAGCGAGCGTGATTGACGGCCTACGTGCGAGCCGCAGTAGAAGCCTTGGAGTATCTCCCATGTTTCGCCGATCGGCGTTGGGAGCCAGAGTTGCGGCGGATTGGCCGCATAGACGGCGGCAGGTTGCGACGCAACGATTGCCCATAGTAAGAGTATAACGGGCCAGAGCAGTGCACGACGCAATGCAGGGCGCATAGCTATATACGAACCTCCTGGTCGCTACCAAACAATATGGGAGACACCGCATGGGGTCATTCTGAGCGCCGCGAAGAATCTCAGATTCCCACAACGCCGAGACCCTTCCCCTTCGCTGCGCTCAGGGTGACATACGGCATGGGTATCATCAGTTTGGTCGCTTGCAATATTTAGTTCCAATGCGCTAGGATTGCAAATCGCGCGGAAGATAGCACAGAGGGAAAAATTTGTCAAATTTTTCTTAAAAACACAACGACAGGGATCGGTTATGCACCGATCCCCGCCGCGTCAGCGTAAGTTTGGTTGTCTTCTCGCCTCAGACCTCTGGCTCGACAATGCGTCGCTTGAGTTCGTCGAGGATCTTTTGTGCGGCGACCGGGATTACCGTGCCCGGACCGAAGACGGCGCTTGCTCCGTTCGCTTTGAGGAATTCATAGTCTTGCGCCGGTATCACGCCTCCGATGACGACTAGGATGTCTTCGCGACCGAGTTGCTTCAATGCCTCGGCTACCTGCGGCAACAGGGTTTTATGCCCGCCAGCCAGCGAACTCATCCCGACGATGTGGACGTCATTCTCGACCGCCTGGCGCGCCGCTTCTTCCGGGGTTTGGAACAGAGGCCCGATGTCCACGTCGAAGCCAAGGTCGGCGAACGCGGTGGCGACGACCTTCGCGCCGCGATCATGGCCATCCTGCCCCATCTTGGCGATCATAATGCGCGGGCGGCGGCCTTCGATTTGCTCAAACTCATCGGCCATCCGGCGCACCTCGGCGACTTCGCTTTCATCACCGAACTCGGTGCTGTAGACGCCGGAAATGGATCGAATCACTGCTTTATGCCTCCCGAATATTTTTTCCATTGCATCAGAAATCTCGCCCAGGCTGGCCCGTGCGCGCGCCGCTTCGAGCGCGCGTTCCAGCAGGTTGCCCTCGCCGGTTTCGGCGGAATGGGTAATGGCGTTGAGCGCGGCCTGGGCGCGGGTCTCGTCGCGTTTGGTGCGAAGTTTTTCGAGCCGCTTGATCTGGGCCTGGCGCACGGCGGTGTTATCCACTTCTAGGATCTCGATGGGCGCTTCCTGGGCCAGACGATACCGGTTGACGCCGATGATCGTCTCTTTGCCGGAGTCGATATGCGCCTGCCGACGCGCGGCGGCTTCTTCGATGCGCATCTTGGGCAATCCGGTCTCGATGGCTTTGGCCATGCCTCCCAGCGACTCGACTTCCTCGATGTGTTCCCAGGCGCGCCGCATCAGCGCATCGGTCAGCGCCTCGACGTAGTAGGAGCCGCCCCATGGATCGACCACGCGGCAGATGCTGGTTTCGTCTTGCAGCAGAAGCTGCGTATTGCGGGCGATGCGGGCGGAGAAGTCGGTTGGCAGGGCGATCGCTTCGTCGAGCGAGTTGGTATGCAACGATTGGGTGTGGCCGAGCGCGGCGGCCATCGCCTCGATGCAGGTGCGCACGACGTTGTTGAACGGATCTTGCTCGGTCAGGCTCCAGCCCGATGTTTGCGAGTGTGTGCGCAACGCCATCGATTTGGTATCCTGCGGATTGAACTGCTTGATCAGTTTGGCCCAGAGCAAACGCGCGGCGCGCATCTTCGCCACTTCCATAAAGTAGTTCATCCCGATGGCCCAGAAGAACGACAACCGCGGCGCGAATTTATCGACATCCATACCGGCTTGCAACCCGGTGCGCACATACTCCAACCCGTCGGCCAGGGTGTAGGCCAGCTCCAGATCGGCGGTTGCCCCAGCTTCCTGCATATGGTAGCCGGAGATGCTGATGCTGTTGAAGCGTGGCATATTCTGCGCCGTGAAAGCGAAGATGTCGGCAATGACGCGCATCGACGGTTCGGGTGGATAGATGTAGGTGTTGCGCACCATATATTCTTTGAGTATGTCGTTCTGGATCGTGCCGGTGAGCTGCGGCAGCTTGACGCCTTGCTCCTCGGCGGCGGCGATGTAGAAGGCCATCACCGGCAACACTGCGCCGTTCATCGTCATCGACACCGACATCTGGTCGAGCGGGATGCCATCGAACAAAATCTTCGCGTCGAGGATCGAGTCGACCGCTACGCCGGCCTTGCCCACGTCGCCCACCACACGCGGGTGATCCGAGTCGTAGCCGCGGTGCGTGGCCAGGTCAAATGCGATCGATAACCCCTTTTGTCCGGCGGCGAGGTTGCGGCGATAGAATGCGTTGCTCTCCTCGGCGGTCGAGAATCCCGCATACTGGCGCACGGTCCAGGGACGCAGCACATACATCGTTGCGTAGGGGCCGCGCAGGTAGGGCGGAATGCCTGCCGTATAGCCAATATGCTCAAGCCCGGCGGTATCGTCAGCCGTGTAGAGCGGCTTAACGTCGATCTGCTCCATTGTTCGCCAAACCAGTTCATCGAGCGATTGCCCGGTCGCCTGCTCAACCTGTGCGCGCCAGGCGGCGACATCGACCGGAGCGCGGCGGGGCGCGTAGGCAATGGTGGTGAAATCAGGCGTTTTGTTCATGCGATGACTCCAATCTTACGCAGCAACTGATCCAGCGTCTGATACAGATTCGCGCGCAGGTGGATGAACACATCCACGCCGGCGGCCTTGTGCGCTTCAACCTGGTCGGCGGGGTATCCCGCCAGGACGATGACGGTATTGGGGCGAGCGGCCTTGATCTGCTGCACCAGCGGTGGAACCAGTTCTGGGTAGGTATCATCGGTGGAGCAAATGACCGCGACCGGCGCGGCGGATTCTATCACCGCGCGCGCGGCCTCGTCAGCGGTTGCAAAACCAGCATTGGATATGATCTCGAAGCCGCCGATTTGCAGAAATCCGGCAGAGAAGTCGGCGCGCGCCTTGTGCTGGGGAATCGGCCCCATATTCACCAGGAATGCCTGGGGCCGCGCGCCCGTGCTCTGGCGGTAGGCTTCGGCGGCGGCGCGCAAGGCCTCGAACGGCTCGGCGGCGCGATACGCGCGCACCGGTGTCGCCGTCGGCCCGGTGGCAGCGTTTGTCCGCAGCGCGGCCACGATTTCGCCCAGGGTCGCACCGGCCAGCGCCGCCGCCGCCAGCGCCGCTACCGGCTCCTCGGAGGATTGCCTCACCTGGGTCAATGTGGCGGCGTGGGCTTCGGGATCGACCGCCGCGCGCTGCTGGACGACCTGGGCCGCCCGCTCACGCTGAACGGCGGCGTAATCCAGAGGTTGCGATTCAAGTTTCGGCTCATTCAGATGCGCATACATATTCGTTCCCACCAACACATCTTTGCGGGCGCTCAAACCGGCGGCGCGTTGCTCGGCGACCCCGGCGACCAGTTGTTGGGGCGTTCCAGCCTGCAATGCCTGGAACATCCCGCCCTGACTTTCAATCTCCTGGAACAGAGCCCAGGCTTTGCGGGCCAACTCGTCGGTAAGCGACTCGACATAATACGAGCCGCCGGCCGGGTCAATCACCTTGTCGAGGTGCGCTTCTTGCTTGAGGATAAGCTGTGTGTTGCGCGCGATGCGGCGGGCAAATTCGTCGGGTGCGCGCAGGGCTTTGTCAAACGCGCCAACGTGTAGGCTGCCGCTGCCGCCCGCCACGCCGGCGAACGCCTCGACCGTCGCGCGCAGCATATTGACGTACGGATCGAGCGTGGTTTTATTCCAGTTCGCTGTGCGCACGTGCATCGTCATCCGCTGGGCGTCGGCGTCGCCGCCGAAGGCTTCGACCGCCTGTGACCAGAGCAGTCGGGCGGCGCGCAGTTTAGCGATTTCCATAAAGAAATTCGCACTGACCGTGAAGGTGAAGCGCATCCGCGGTGCGACTGCGTTGACATTCAGTCCGCGGGCCTGCAATGCGCGCAGATACTCAACGCCCGTTGCAAGGGCGAACGCCAGTTCCTGAATCGCATTGCCGCCGCCGTCGGCGTAGACATCGCTATGCACGGCGATGCTTGACAGATCCGGCGTATTGGTGATCGCCCAGTCGGTCAGTCGGGCCATCTCGTCGTAGGCTGTTTCCAGCGCCAGCGGCAGCGCGCCGTCGAGAGCGAGCGCGCCGAGCGGGTCCATCTCGATCGCGCCGTGCAGCGCCTCCAGGCTCATACCGCGTTGTTGGGATAGCGCAACGAGCATACCGACTACTGGCAGCGCGGCGGTTCCGGCCTGAATGTTGATTGGTACGCTGTTGAGATCGACGCCCTCCAGCGCCGTGGCCAGATCGGCCAGTGCGGCCAGCGACAACCCGCACGCGCCGACATCGCCTACGGCAGCCTGGTCGGGGTCGCGTCCCTGGCGCGCGGCGACATCAAGCGCCAGATTGATCGCCGTCTGACCGCGTTCCAGGTCATAGCGCGCGGCGCGATTCCACGCCTCGGCGGTTCCGTAGGGCAACTCTTGGGCCACATCCCATGGGCGTTCCTGGTATCCGGCCACGGCGGCGCCGCGCACGTACGGCGGAAATCCGGGGAACGAGTTCAAATGGTCAAGACCTTCGGCGTGATCCGGCCAGTAGATGGGCTGAACATTGATGCCCTCGTAGGTTCGGGTGACAAGCTTTTTTTCGAACGGAGCGCCCTTTAACATCTGCTCGGCGGCCTGACGCCACTCCTCGTAGGAAGTAAAGGGGAAGTCTTGCAGCAATCGTTCCTGCCCGTTGGCAGGCTGGTCATGTTGCGACATCTCGGAAGCCATACACTCTCCTCCTGGCTAATCATACTCGGCAAGCGCATATGGACGGCATTACACTGTGCAACTCAGGTGCATATGGATGCAGGCGGGCTGTCACATTTGTCAACAGTGACATTGGCGAAGCTGTGCATCAACCATTGATAGCATGCCATAACACGGGTAGTACGATGGGTGCGGCGCAAGTATCGTAGCATATTGACTGCATAAATTCAACGTGACCTGCGTTCTCGCGGGCGGTTTTGGCATCCAAATTCAGGTGAGATGAACAAGATCTCCAGACCGTGGTATACTCCGCGAGGCGACGGAGTAGCGATCAGATCCAGGGAGAGGCATACAGTGACGACGCGCATTCCGCAGGGTTTTGAAGACACGGTCGCCCCAATGCAAGCGACCCATACGGCGATACTCGAAGCGCTCGCGAAACACAACCTCGGTTTTGCGGCTTATCCCGTTTTTGACCGGCCCGGCAACCCGCGCGGCGCGGCGGCGGCGCGCGCCTATCCGATGCAGGGCATTCTCAAATATCACGGTCTGTCTGACTGGGACTGGCGCATTAGCTATTTGCCCAGCATTTCGGTAAGCAATGACGCGGGATATTCGCTGACCTGCGTCGAATTCGATCCCGATCTGGCCGCAGATACGGTCGTGATCGGCGGCCAGATGGCGCAGGGACGTGATTTCGAGCGCGTGCGCCAGAGCCTGGATGCCGTGCGCGCCATCGCGCAGGTCGCGAGTCGCGCGCGCGTGACGTCGCATAATGTTGTACGCGCCAGCACAACCGGCAAGGGCCTTGGTTCGAGCGCCTCGGCGTCGGCGGCGCTGGCGCTGGCGGCGATTGAAGCGCTGCTCGGCCCGGAGGCGTCCGGCAATGCGCGATTCGTCAGCGCGATGTCGCGCCTGCTGGCTGGATCCGGGTGTCGTACTGCGGTGGGCGGCGTGTCGCTGTGGCTGTCGTATCCCGGCATCGCCCACGAGGACAGCTTCGCGTTGCGGCTCGACACGGTGGGCCAGCTTGATGATCTGCAGCTGATCACGACGCCGATCAACTCGCGCGTCGGTCTGAAAACCGAATTGGCCCATAAGGACGCCCCGCACAGCTCGTTCTTCAAAAGCTGGATGCTCAACCGTCGCGACGAAGTCATCGCTTGCATCGATGCGGTGCAGGCTGGCGATTGGCGCACGCTTGGCCAGTTCGCCGAACTCGACAGTATGCGCCTGCATGGCGTAACGATGTCGGGCAGCCGCGAAAACAAGCTGATCGGCTGGGAGCCGGAGAACATCGCACTCTTCCGCATGTGCAACGACCTGCGCGCGGAGGGCGTCCCGGTCTACGCTTCGACCGACACCGGGCCGACGGTGGTGTTTATGACCCTCAAAGATTATGCGGATGCCGTCGTCGCGAAGATCGCGAGCCTGAACCTGGGCATCGACATCATTCGCGGCGGCATTGGCGGCCCGGCGCAACTTGTAGATCTGGACGAGGCGCGATCCGAGTTGGGGGTTGCGTGATCGTGTGCTTGATGCGCCGCGTCGGCGATCAACATTTGATGAATTTCTCATCAAATGCTCAGCTAAATATGAATGCTGTCATGGAAAATATGTGGCATACTACACTATAGGCATACTTGTGCTACAGCGAGCGTAGCATACCGGTGTGCCGACATCTCTCATCTCTCCTTCGTGCAGGGCGGGCAGGCAGCAATGCCTGTCCGCTCAACATTCACAACGGCTTCCGCTTCCCAATCGCGTAAACGCAGCAACAGCCATTCGCCGCGCGGAGGCATGCTATACTAAGCCCGGCTTGACTGTTTGATACTCTGTGAAGCAAGGGCGGAATATCTTTCGCTCCTGGCGACAATCATACGGTATCATCAAAACCGATTGGAATTGCTATGCGGAATGAAACGCTGATCTCCACCGAGCAACGTTGCGAAGTCGGACTGTACGCCAAGCGGCCGGTCGCCATTGTGCGGGGCGCCGGCGCGCGCGCATGGGATGCCGAAGGGCGGATGTACATTGACTGTATGAGCGGACAGGGATCGGCCAATCTGGGGCATTGTCATCCCGCTGTGGTTGCGGCATTGCATGATCAGGCGAATACGCTGATCAGTTGCACCGAAGTGCTGGCCAACGACCGCCGCGCCGCCTATCTCGAAGCCCTCGTCACCGCGCTGCCGTTTCCGGCGCGGCTTTTTTTCTGTAGCAGCGGGGCCGAGTCGATCGAAGCGATGCTCAAATTCGCCCGCCTGCTCACCGGGCGCACGCGGATCGTCGCTGCCAAGCGCGGGTTCCACGGGCGCACAATGGGCGCGCTTAGCGCTACATGGGAGCCGAAGTATCGCGAACCATTTGCGCCGCTGGTGCCCGATTTCGCTCACGTGCCTTATGACGACCTGGATGCACTGGCCGAGGCGGTTGACGAGCGCACCGCCGGGGTGTTGCTCGAACCGGTGCAAGGCGAAGGTGGGGTGCGCCCGGCCGGCCCCGGCTACCTGGAGGGCGCGCGCCGTATCTGCGACGAGCATGGCGCGCTGCTGCTGCTCGATGAAGTGCAAACCGGCTTTGGGCGTACCGGCAAGCTGTTTGCTATTGAGCACAGCGGCGTCACGCCCGATATGCTGGCGCTGGCCAAAAGCATCGCCGGCGGCTTCCCGATGGGCGCGGTCGCCCTGCACGAGCGCCACGGCAGCCTGTCGCCCGGCGCGCATGGCACAACGTTCGGCGGCAACCCGCTGGCGATGGCGGCGGCCCTGGCGACGCTGAACGTCATGCGCAACGATGATCTGCCGGGGCAGGCCAACGAGAAAGGCGCATGGCTGCTGGAACGTCTACGCGGCATCGCCTCGCCAAACATCCGCGAGGTGCGCGGCCTGGGTCTGCTGATCGGCATCGAACTGAAGCAGCGAGTGCAGTCCTATCTCGCGGCGTTGGTCGATCGCGGCGTCCTGGCGCTGCCGTCCGGGCCGACCGTGCTGCGCCTGCTGCCGCCGCTTGTGATCGGCTATGATGATCTGGAAACGGTTGTGACGCAAATCGCGGACGTGTTGAGTTGAGCGCTCTCGTTGCTCCGCCAATTTCGTGATCGATCCGGTCTTTTCCGGCGATCTCTGACGTTCATACCTGTGAAGTGATTATCCGTTCATCCTGTCGCATAGAGTAGAAGTGGAGCGAGGCATTATGCACGAGCGCGTTGGCGTTATTGACCTGGGATCGAATACAACGCGTCTGATAGTGATGGAATATCAACGTCCGGATCGTTTCAAACTGGTGGATGAAGTCAGCGAAGTGGCACGCCTGGCCGAGGGCGTCGGCGACAAGCGCGTGCTCCAGCCCGAACCAATGTATCGCGCGATTGAGGCGCTGAAGATGTTTCACACATTCTGTCGCGCCAGCGGCGTCAATACGATCATCGCAACGGCGACCAGCGCCCTGCGTGAAGCCCAGAACCGTGACGAGTTCCTTGACGTGTTGAGTCAACAGTCCGATCTACGCTTGCGCATTTTGAGCACTGAAGAAGAAGCTTGCTATGGCTATCTGGGCGCGATCAACTCGCTCGCGTTTACAAACGGGTTTGTGTTTGATACCGGCGGCGGATCGACTCAGGTCACGGCGGTGCGCAATCGTGAGTCGATTCGCTCGTTCTCGTGCCAGGCTGGGATCGTGCGTTTCACCGAGCAATTTGTTAAATCCGATCCGATCTCCAAGCGCGATTTTCGTGCGCTCGAAGCCGCGGCGGTCAGGGCGTTCAGCAGCCTCGACTGGTTCGTGGCCGGACCGGGTCTCGAGCTGGTCGGAATGGGCGGTACGGTGCGTACTCTGGCGCGTATGGCGCAGAAAAAACGCCGCCACCCGGTCGAGCGTACGCACGGTTATGTGCTCACGCGCGACGCACTCGAAGAGATCGTGGAGCAGTTGCGGGACAGCACGCAACGCGAGCGCGAAGCCATCGCCGGGCTGAACACGACCCGCGCCGACGTGATCCTGGCCGGCGCGGTGATTGTGCGGCAGGTGATGGATCGCAGCAACTTCGCCGCGTTGACCGTGAGCGGCCAGGGGCTGCGCGAGGGGCTCTTCTACGAGCATTTTCTTGCTGGCAAGCAGCCGCCGTTGATCGACAATGTGCGCGAGTTCAGCGTCCGGAATCTGGCGTTGCTTGACTACTACGAACCGTTGCATGTCGCGAAAGTTCGTGCGCTCAGTTTGTCGCTCTTCGACCAGTTGCAAGCCTTGCACGGCTATGGTCCCTGGGAACGCGAGCTACTCGACTACGCGGCGATGCTCCACGACATTGGCGTGCGGGTCGGCTACTACGACCATCACAAACACTCGGCGTATCTCGTGTTTAACTCGGCCTTGATGGGCTTCAGCCACCGTGAACTGGTGCTGCTGGCGCTGCTGGCGCGCAACCATCGCAAGGGCGAGGCTGATGTCAGCGAGTACAGTCAGGTGCTCGCCGAAGATGATCGCGAGCGTTTACTCAAGCTCAGCTCGCTGTTGCGCCTCGCCGAGTACCTGGAGCGCAGCAAGAGCCAGGTTGTGCGCGATGTGCATGTCGAGTTGCAGAGTGATCGAGTGCTGGCCCGCGTCGAGGCCGATGGCGATGCAACGGTCGAAGTGTGGGACGCGAATCGACGCAGCGGCCTGTTCAAGAAAGCATTTGGTCAGCCGATTGAGATCGTAGGGTGATTCGTTTTATGGCAAAATATTCATCAAACTACCATTGTCACTAACCGGCAGGCCATGCTATACTCGGCAGAACGAACAAACGACGATAGGCCGTGGCGGGGAACCACGGTGAAGGAGAATGCAACGCCAGCGAAACAATTGCCGTAAAGCGCATGGACTCCGGCGCGTGAGCGTTGGAGTTGACGAGGCGGAGGTTCCCCGTCGGCGGGCGGGGCTAACGGTCGGCCAGGGCTGATCGGAACATCGAGCTATCAGCGGAAGCCTCCCAGGCGCAGGACGCCGCCTGCAAGCGTTCGTTCAACGCCTCCCGGCGACGGGCCAGGACAACAACGAATGCAGCGGACCACCCCGAAGCTTTTCCTTTTCCCCTTTCACAGCACAACCGAATAATCAACTCTCAACCGGCGTTTGCAAACCCGTGTTGCGTGCTGTCGTACTCCGCTCTGTATCGATGCTATAGCAATCCTACCGCAGTCGTAAAGATTGCATAGTACCGCCTTCAGACGGTTCCCTTCGCCGCCTTCAGGCGGCACTACAGTGGCTTCACAATCTGAATAGGATTGCTCTATCACGAGTTCGGGTTTGCCGCAGGCATGTTTGATCGCGCCCGGCAGGGTTGTTCTATCAAACGATGATGCGTATGCTGCATACCACCCTGAGCGAAGCGAAGCTGCATGTCACCCTGACACTGAGCGAAGCGAAGGGGAAGGGTCTCGATGGCCTGGGAATCCGAGATTCTTCGCTGCGCTCAGAATGACCGCATGCGGT
>JANQID010000082.1 GCA_028282325.1 Chloroflexaceae bacterium
GCCTCCAACTTCAAACACTATGGGAGACACCGCATGGGGTCCTTCTGAGCGCAGCGAAGAATCTCAGATCCCCACAACGCCGAGACCCTTCCCCTTCGCTTCGCTCAGGGTCAGGGTGACATGCGGCATGGGTAGCATCGTTTGGTAAAGGTCACTGTTAGATTAATCAAGATTGATTATACTGACGTAGCGGGATGTGTGTCAACACGCGATTCGAAGCGTGATCAGGCGCGATGGCGCTCGCTGAGTTCGCGGGCAGTAGCAACGATGTCGCCCAGCACGCCCGCGGCGGTGACATCAACGCCGGCGCCGGGACCGCGCACCACGAGTGGCTGGTTTGTGTAGCGATCGGTGGTGAAGCTGAACAGGTTATCGGTTCCGCGCAATGTCGCCAGCGGATGTTCGAGCGGCAGTTCGCGCAACCCTACGCTCGCGCCCGCGGGTTCCATCACGGCGGCGTAACGCAACGCCATACCCTTTGCTCTCGCCGCGGTCACGCGCCCGGCCATATCGGCGTCAAGCTCGCCGACCCGCTGCATAAACTCATTCACGCTCACGACAGCCATCGGCGGCGGGAACCATGGTTCGCCTGGCACATCGTTCATTTCCCACGCCAAACCGCAGGTGCGGGCGAGGATCAATGCTTTGCGGGCGACATCGGCGCCGCTCAGATCATCACGCGGGTCGGGCTCGGTCCAGCCGTTCTCGTGGGCGATGCGGACAGCCGCCGAGAGTGGTCGTCCTTCTTCAAGGGCAGTGCAGAGATAGCCCAGCGTTCCGCTCATGCTGGCCTCAATGCTCCTCACAACATCACCACCGTCGAGCAATGCCTGAAGGGCGCTGATGACCGGCAGCCCCGCGCCGACGGTCGCCTCATAGCGCGTGGCGCCGTGCTCGGTCAACGCTTGGAATGCGTCCAGCCCGGCGGTAAGCGGGCGCTTGTTCGCCAGTACGATGCGGTGTCCCGCGGCGACCGCCGCCGTCAGCAGCGTTTCCATCCCATCGGCTGCGGTGACATCAACGATAATGATCGGGTGATCGGGCAACATATCAGCCAGGTTGATTGGACCGCGCTGCGCCTGGGGGAGTGTTGCCAGCGTCGCGCCTTGCTGCTTGGCGTCAAGCGCAGCCTGGATCGTCGCGCGGTCGAGCGATTGTTCGGCGACTAGCGCGCCGCTGCGATCGACCAGCGCCCGGTAACACAGCGCAAAGCCGTAGCGCTGCTCCAGCGCCGCCTGGCAAGCAAGAACCTGATGTGTCAACGCTTGCCCGACGCCGCCCAACCCAAGCTGAATCATCGTAATCTCGCCGGTCATACACAGCCCCTTTTCACTAGCTTCCCCAACCGCGCGAGAAGATCGTCTCTTCGCTGGGTTTGCGCGCGCGAATGCGATAGATCCAGCGCACAATCTGGTCAGCCGCAATAAACATAATAATTAAAGCCTGAACGATTTTGATCAGGTCGATCGAAAGCTCGGCCCGCACCTGCATCAACCTGGCGCCGGTAAGCAACCCACCCCAAAGCAAGCCGGACGCGATCATCGCAATCGGATTGCTGCGGGCCAGGAGTGCGACGGCGATAGCGTCAAACCCCAGACCGGCGAAAAAGTCGGCCTTGAGCGCGTGTTCGACACCCAGCACTTCGCCAGCCCCGGCCAGTCCCGCCAGCATACCGCTCAGCGCCATCGCCAGCACGATGGTTCGCGGCACGTTCATACCAGCGTAGCGCGCCGCCGACGGATTAGCGCCGACCGTTCGCAGCTCAAAGCCGATGGTTGTGCGATAGAGCAACCAGTAGACCAGCAACGTCAGCGCGCCGGCCATCAAAATCCCGACGTGCAGATCGGTTCCGGGAATGGCCGGCAGCCTGGCGCTTTCGGCGATAAAACGAGTGCGTGCGCCGCTGGCATCTTTCGGGTCGCCCATCAAATAGGGCGTTTTGCTCTTAATCAGCCACTCGGTCAGGCGAATGGCGATATAGTTGAGCATAATCGTGTTGATGACTTCGTGCGCGCCGGTGCGAGCTTTGAGAAAGCCGGGGATTGCTCCCCAGAGAAAGCCGCCCAGCGCACCCGCAATGATCACCAGCGGAATGTGAATGATCGCAGGAATGCCCTGAATGCTGTAGCCGACAAAAACCGCGAACGTCGCCCCGGCGTACAGTTGGCCTTCCGCGCCAATGTTAAACAACCCGGCTTTAAACCCCAGCCCTACCGCCAGTCCCGCGATGATGAACGGCGTCGAACGTACAATCGTATCGATAATCGCGCCCGGAGTTCCGAACGATCCTTGCCACAAGCCGACATAGGCAGCGACCCAATCTTTGCCCGTAACCTGAATGATAATAGCGCCAATGACCAGCGCAGTAAAGACGGCGAAGAAAGGTATCAGCAACGGTGACAGCAAGCGCCGGATAAAACGAAATATTCGCGAGCTGCCGGTCGGTTCAGGGGCATTGGCTGCGTCGGCCATACGCTTCTCTTGTTGTTCCTCTCGTGATTGCGCGCCCGATGCGACAAGCGTCGGGCGACGCACGCCAATCACATAGCTATGGTGCAGGGGACTCGGCCGGCGTTCCGCCGGCCATCAGCAAGCCCAAATCTTTGCGCGTGACCTCGCCGGCATGCAAGGTAGCAATGATCCGTCCACGATACAGCACCGCAATGCGATCCGACAGCGACATAATCTCGTCAAGTTCTGCCGAAACGACCAGTACGGCGGCGCCTTCATCGCGTTTGCGCACGATTTGCTGATGAATGAACTCGATCGAACCGACATCAATGCCGCGCGTCGGTTGGGACGCAATCAGCAGCTTGATTGGCCGTGTAAACTCGCGCGCAACGATGAGCTTCTGCTGATTGCCGCCGCTCAATGAACTGACGGGAATATGCACGCTTGGCGTGCGCACGTCGAATTCCTTGACCAATTTCTGAGCGTGCTCTTGAATGGCGCGCTCATCGCTGAATACGCCGTGGGCGAATGGCTCCTGATAATACATCTCCAGCACGCTGTTATCGGTTAACGGATAGCTCGTCACCAATCCCTCGCGCTGGCGATCTTCGGGAATATGAGCGACGCCAAGCTCGCTGATTTCGCGGGGCGACGCGCCGGTGATATTGTGTCCAAGCATGCGAATGCTTCCATCAACCGGCTTTCGCAATCCAGTCAATGCGGCGACAAGCTCGGTTTGACCGTTGCCTTGAACGCCGGCGATGCCCAGGATTTCACCGGCGCGAACTTGAAAATCAACGCCGGCGACGGCTTTATGCTGCCGATCATCAAGAACCTGCAAATTCTGCACATCAAGGACGATCGATGTAGGTCGAGCGAGCGCTTTGTCAACATGCAGCAACACATCACGCCCGACCATCATCGCCGCCAGACGTTGCTCATCGGCCTGAGCGGGCGTGGTTTCGCCGACGACCTTGCCGTCGCGCAGAACCACGATGCGATCAGCCACGGTGAGCACCTCGCGCAGCTTATGCGTGATGAAGATGATCGATTTCCCCTGATCGGTCAACGTACGCATAACTCGGAACAGGTCATCGCTTTCCTGGGGCGTCAACACGGCGGTCGGCTCGTCGAGGATCAACGTATCGGCGTTACGATACAGCGCCTTGATGATCTCAACGCGCTGTTGGGCGCCGACGGGCAGGTCGGCGATGAGTGCGCCGGGATCGACATCGAGGCCATACTGGCGTGAGATCGTGCGAATCTGCCCGATTGCTTTCTCGCGGTCGAGAAACATCCCTCCGCGCAATGCTTCGGCTCCGAGCATCACGTTCTCGGCAACGGTCATCACCGGAATAAGCTGAAAGTGCTGATGGACCATGCCAATGCCCAGATCGATGGCTTCATGCGGGCTTTCAATACGGGCTGGCTGGCCGTTAACCAGGATCTCGCCTGCATCCTGATGGTAGAGACCATAGAGGATATTCATCAAGGTCGATTTGCCAGCGCCGTTTTCGCCAAGCAGCGCCAGAATCTCACCCTTTCGAAGCATCAACGAGACGTTATCGTTGGCAATGACGCCGGGGAAGTGTTTGGTAATGCCGCGCGCCTCAAGAACGATCATCCGCGCCTGGTCGTTGTTCGTCTCTGCCATATTGAATACCCGCCATACATTGCCGGCATTACGCTATCGCTGTGATGGGACTCGCGATTGGGCCTGATCTGGCTAAACCGGCGCGCAATCTGACATTCCGCTCATTCGAGCAGAAACTGCGCGCACCAGATCCCCGACCACAATCTGGGGATGACACGCTATTTCCCGTCCTCTCGATGACGGCGCTATTGTAGCAGACTTGAGAGAGTTGTGCGAGTCACCCAAGCCTCGATAGCATCAGCAACATTTTGGAACAGCGAATCGGCGAACACATTTGACATTGCCAACATTTCGCGGCATGATCAAGAAAGATTCTCTATGGAGAACGCCCTGTTCAGGGCCGGACGTAGAGAGGCAATTGGCAGCGAGGATATGCTATGCCCGCACTTATTATGTATCCTGGCATTATCTACGGCCCGGTCAGATCGCGACGTTTAGGCCTGTCGCTCGGCGTAAATCTGCTGCCGGTCGGTCGCAAAATCTGCTCGTTTAACTGCGTTTATTGCGAGTGCGGCGATACCACCGAATTGATTGATCAGGCGCGCGATGAACAGGGCAGACCAACAACGTTTCCGACCATCGCGGCAGTGCAGCAAGCAATTGAGCATGCGCTCCACCGCTATCCCAACCTGGACACCATCACCTTCGCCGGTCACGGCGAGCCAACGCTGCATCCGCGCTTTCCGGAAATCGTCCAGACTGTGCGCGACATGCGGGATCGAATCCAGCCGTATGCACGCGTCGGTGTGCTCTCATCGGCGGCATTGCTGACGCGACCGCGCCCCAGGGTCGGGATCGATCTGTGCGACCTGCGTATGATGAAGCTTGATGCCGGCGACGAAGCGACCTTCGAGGCGATTGATCGCCCGGCAGCGAATATCCGCCTCGAAACGATCATCGCTGAACTGTCACGAATGCCGAATATTATTATTCAAACATGCCTGGTGGATAGCGATAGGGTAAACAACGTGCGCGGCGAACCCTGGGAGGCGCTGGTGAATGCAATCGATCGGATACGACCTGATCTGATCCAGCTCTATGCGGTCGATCGTCCAACGCCCGAACCGTGGGCGCGCAAAGTGCCGTGGGATGTGGTGCAGTCCCGCGCCGACGAGTTGCAAGCGCGCACCGGCGTACTGGCGGAGCCGTTCGCCTAGTCTTCATCTTGAACAGCCCCAAAACACCGGATTATTTGATTGACGCAGACAATGGATGGCTTCGAGCGTAGCGAGACCAAGACGTTACTCAACGCTATCAACCTGCTCGTACTCACCGGCAAGCTCAGCGAGTTTCGCCCGAAATTCGCGGCGCTCCAAAAGCTTCAGCACGATAAATGACACGATGACAGAAGCAAGCGCGCCCGGCCAGAGCATAACTTCGCGGTGGGCAAGAACGCTGAGCACGAAAGAGACGGTAAAGCCAAACAGGAAGATCGCACCGGTGATCATATACACTTCAAAGCTCGTGCTTGTCAAATAGCGAAAGTCGTGCGCACTTAACTTGCTAATGAGTTGCTCAATAGCCGCCTGTGTCATAGCACAAACCTCCCCGGCACATTCATCAATGCCCGAATATTGCTCGCAATCTGTTGCTTATCATAAAGATAGGCATATCCTATCATACATCGGCGCTTTGTTCCAGTGCGCAAAACGTTGCATTCTCTATCAAGTAAAGTGAATCAGAGCCGTACTATTGAGCAGATTACGGCAACGCGCGGATTTCTAGTTTCGTAAAGCGGGCAACTGCAACGTCAGTTCCGGCCGCCGCAATCATTCCATACAAAGGCGATTTTGCAGCATCTTTGAGGAGGCTCGTCTCGACGAGCGCGTCGTTGATATACAGACGAACGGTATTGTCATCCAGATGCGCCACCAGGCGATTGCTTTTCCCTTTTCCAACTTTAATTTCATCGGCGCCGCCCTCGGCGATGATCTCAACGCTCCCGTTGCGATGTTGTTCGAGGCGGTAGCGAGCTTTGCCAGGATTAACAAAGAAAGCGGAATAATTGCCGGCGTCGATGTAGCGCAGCAGCAGCCCTGCATCGCCGCCAGCAACTGCAACATTGACGCCAATGCCGACTTTGTCTTCTTCCGGGCCGGTTTTGTAGCTCCAGATATTGCCGATACCCGGCAGGACGGTTATTTCATAAGCGTTGTCGTTGTAGCCGACGCTCCATGCGCTCTCCTGTACACTGGCCCAGTTAGACTGATTGGAAAAGCCGTCGACGAGCAGCAATTCCCCCTCCTCAGCCGGCGCCATCATCGGCGTGCTAACCGGTATGGGCGATGGCGTCGCCGACGGCGCTATCGTCGCCGACGGGGCTGCCGTCGCTGATGATTCCGGCGTTACCGATGGCGCCGACAAGGGCGGAATGCTTGCTTCATTTGCCGATGTATCACTCACCTCAGCCGTCGAAGCATTGGCAGAAGCATTGGAAACGGTTGGTTGTTGACCCTGGCGTAACCAGAACCCAGCGGCTACCAATGCAGCAAGGGCAATGCCGCCGATGCCGCCGAAGATGATCCGTTGACGATTCTTGTTCGATACGGCGACAGGCCGGGTTGGCGGCGGCGGCGCCTTAGTCGCCTGCTCGTGATCGCGTTGCAATGCTTCGGCTCGTGACAGAAGGGCCGCGCTGTCACGGTAAAAGGGGTCGATCTGCTGCAACCGCTGCAAAACGCCTATCGCCTGCGCATAGCGTCCGGCATCGAGATGCGTCCGGGCCTGGTTATACAACGCAACTAGATAATCCGCCGGGCTGGCCTGATCGCGCTTGAGCGGCGCGGGGCGCTGATGCACCGTACGACGAACCGACGCATTTCCCCGGGCAGACGCCTGCTTGAGGTTATAGGCATTTCGGCTGTTGGAATCGCTTAATACCTGATACGCCTCGTTCAAGCGTTGAGCGCGCTTGCTGGCATATTCTTTCTCTTCGGGAGAAGCATTGGCAAACCGGTCGGGGTGATAGCGCACCATCTGTTTGTAGTAGGCGCGCTTGATATCCTCAAGCGAGGCGTCGCGGGGCGCTCCCAGCAATTCATAGTAGTCGAGATGCGAGAAATCGTCCATATAAGCTCTAGGGTTTCTTGAACAACCCTGGAAATCCTCTTGTACTATGCAGAGGCGCGCTTGAAGCTATCTGTATCGCAACGTTGTCATTATAGCACAACGTGTCCTAAGCTTTGACAGGCGACTTACGGAACGTTACAATCACCAATGTACCGGATAAAGCAGTAATGAGCGCTTGATAGCGCCCGTGCGAGGTCATATGTCCGCCTACTGGCTGCTGAAAACCGATCCCGACAGCTACACCTTCGCCGACCTGGAGCGCGAGGGGAAAACGATATGGGACGGCGTACGGAACGCTGCGGCATTGAAGCATCTACGCGCAATGCGTCTCGGTGATGTGGCGCTGATCTATCATACCGGCGCCGAACGCCAAGCTGTTGGGCTGGCCGAAATAACGAGCGCGCCATACCCCAATCCGCAAGTCGGTGATCCGAAGCTCGTGGTCGTGGATGTCCGAGCGTCCCGGCGCTTGCCGCACCCCATAACGCTGGCGGCGATCAAGGCTGACGCTTTCTTTGCGGATTTCGCACTGATACGCCAGGGGCGCCTCTCGGTCGTTCCGGTAAGCTCGGCGCAGTGGGAGCGGTTAATGCAAATGGCCGGCGTCGCTTGATTGAGGAGACAGCGCCTATATCTGACTGCTATGCGGTCGCCGCACATGATCAGGCGCAGCAACCTATAAACCTATGGTATAGTTACGCTACCGATTTGGTGCTATACACAATGCTGGTGTACAGCGTAACACACTCTTCGTCTGAGCCATCCCCAACCATATGACATTCGATTATACACATAGAGGTGAGAGGCGCCGCAGTGGAAGCAGCAACGATCTTAGTAGTGGACGATGAGCAACCCATCGTCGAGTTGGTTGCCAGCTACCTGATCGCCGAGGGGTATGCGGTGCATCGCGCCTATGACGGCGAAACGGCGCTGGCAATGGCGCGTACACTGCGTCCCGATTTGATTGTGCTGGATGTATTGCTGCCCGGCATCGATGGAATCGAGATTTGCCGAACATTGCACCAGGAAACTGCCGTCTATGTACTGATGTTGACGGCGCGCGCCGACGAGGTCGATAAGCTTATCGGCTTGTCGGTCGGCGCCGATGATTATTTAACCAAGCCGTTCAGTCCCCGTGAGCTGGTCGCGCGGGTGAAGGCCATTCTGCGGCGCAATCGGCAAGCGCCGGATAAGCCAATCGAACGCCCGGCGCTGCAATTCGAAACGATCTCGATCGATCCGGAGCGGCGCGAAGTCCGGCGCAGCGACACCCTGATTGAATTAACCCCCCGCGAGTTTGATCTGCTGTATGCTCTGGCTCGTCAGCCCGGTCGCGTGTTCACGCGCGAAGAATTGTTGGAACGCGTGTGGGGTCGCGACTTTGTCGGTATTGATCGCGTTGTGGATGTGCATGTCGGAACGTTGCGGCGCAAACTCGAAGATGATCCGACCGACGCAGTGCTGGTGCAAACTGTGCGCGGCGTAGGATACAAGTTCGCCGGTAAACAACGATGAAGTGGTATCGCCAACTTCGCTGGAAGCTCTTTGTTTCACACCTGGTAATCGTCATCATATCCGGCGTGGTGATGATGGCGACGGCCAGCTTCTTGACAAGCGTCGGACTTGTGCAGGACATGCCGTTGACGCTGGGTGCCGCCGCAGCCGAGACAAGCGGCATTGATTCGGCCAATACGCCGACTGAACCATCACTTGAGCGACGCTTCCAACTCGTGGTGCAGCAATCGTTGCTGGTGGCTGGCTTTGCCGCGATGGCGGCGGCGGTTGTGGTCAGTTTGTTTGTGTCGCGGCGCGTGGTAGAGCCGTTGCACGCAATTTCGATTGCCAGCCGTCGCCTGGCGCAGGGCTTTTACCGCGAGCGCACGATGATTGGCTCTGATGACGAACTGGCGGATTTGAGCCAGAGCGTGAATCAGCTCGCCGAAACCCTCGACCAGACCGAACGCCGCCGTCTGGCGTTGCTGTCTGATGTCGCCCACGAGTTGCGGACGCCATTGTCAACGATTGGCGGCTATATGGAAGGGCTGATCGATCACGTCATCCAGCCGAGCAATCAAACGTTTTCACTAATCCTGAATGAAACGAATCGCTTGCAGCGTTTGATTGAAGACCTGGGATTGCTATCACGGGTGGAAGCCGGGCAAGTGCCGATCTCCGCTCGACCGGTCGATCTCGCCCTGATGCTGAAAGACGTGTATGCCCAGTTCCAGCCGCAGTTCGACGCCGACGGCATCAGCCATCAACTCATTTTGCCACTCACGCTGCCTCTAGTCTGGGCCGACCCGGATCGGGTCAATCAGGTGCTGATCAACTTGCTGGCCAACGCCTATCGGTATACCCCCAGCGGCGGTCAGGTGACGTTGCGAGCGACAGCGGAGCACGAGCGCCTGCTGATTTCGGTGGAAGACACCGGCGTGGGCATCGCGCCCGAACATCTGCCGCACTTATTCGAGCGCTTTTACCGTGTGGACAAGTCACGGGCCAGGGCCAGCGGGGGTAGTGGCATCGGTCTGACGATCGCGCGCCACCTGGTCTATGCCCAGGGCGGCGAGATCTGGGCCGAAAGCGCCGGACCGGGCAAAGGTGCATGTTTTCGCTTTACGCTGCCGGTTGCATTGCTGGTTCCATCAATCGGGACTGCGCGTGATTCCCGCTATGCATCGGCGCAGGAAGAGCGTGTGGAAAACTTCACGCCGTTTTCAAAGCAAAGCTAGCTGTGCTCCAGAATCTCGCAACATTCAACTGGGGAGGATTTCTTCTTCTCATTATTATCTGGCTCGGCGTCGTATGGATAGCGTTGTGGCTCCTCGATGGCCTGTTTCCGCGGATTTCGCGCACCATCGATGAGCGCGCCAGCCTTCCCAGTACGGGAGAACGTCCGCCGATGACGCGCGTGCCGCCGCGTTCCCGGTCAGTTCCACCACCCCAGCCGCCTTCTGTCGAACGCACTGCGACCAACGCAGCAGCAGATGAGGCCCGCCCAATGCCAAGCTGGCTGCGCGCCTACTGGCATTCCTCACAACGGATCATCGCGCCGCTGCTGCTCATCTGGCTGGCGAGCGCCATCCTGCCCGCAATCCTTGCTCCCTGGCTCAACCAGATCGAGATCCTCACCGGCTTTCCCCTGGGATATTACATGGGATCGCAGGGCGCCTTGATTATTTTTATCATTTTGATCTTCACATATGCCTGGCGGATGGCGCGCCTTGATCGTCGCTACAAGCTTGAGGCAGCGCCAGTCTCCACCGGCGAACGGCGCTACCGGCGCACGTTGTGGCGCTTCTACGCCATGTTCACGCTGGTCTTTGTCGCGATCGCCCTGTTCCTCGGCGTGATGGAAGTTGTGAACAATCTGGCTCCCGTGGTAATTGTCTGGACCTTTCTGTTTTTGACGCTAGGGGGCTATGCGGTTATCGGACTGCGAGTGCGGGCCAGAACGTTGGACGACTACTATGTGGCCGGGCGGCGCGTGCCGGGCATCTTGAACGGCCTGGCGACCGGATCGGATTGGATGAGCGCGGCATCGTTCATCAGCATGGCCGGCGCGCTCTGGCTGCTTGGATACGAAGGGTTGGCCTATCTAATAGGCTGGACCGGGGGATTCGTGCTGCTGGCGTTGCTGCTGGCGCCTTACCTGCGCAAATTTGGCGCGTATACCATTCCCGACTTCATCGGCGCACGCTACCCCGGCACGCTGCCCCGCGTCGTCGCCGCGATCACCAGCGTGATTATCAGCTTCACTTATGTCACTGCCCAGGTGACCGGCGTCGGCATTATTATGAGCTACTTCTTGGGCACCAACTATATGTTCGGCGTGATCGTCGGTCTGGCGGCGGTGCTGTTCTGTTCATTCTTCGGCGGTATGAAAGCCGTCACCTGGACCCAGGCGCTGCAAGGCGTAATTATGATTATCGCCTACCTCGTACCGGTGACCTGGCTGTCACTTCGGCTGACCGGCATACCGCTGCCGCAACTGATGTATGGCGAAGCCTTGCGCAACATTGCATTGCTGGAGGAAGCCCAGGGAATCGCGCAAAGCTACGTGGCGCCATTCAACGATTGGACATCGTGGAACTTCATCGCGTTGATGCTATGCCTGATGCTGGGCACCGCCGGAATGCCGCACATCCTGGTCCGTTTCTATACTGTGCCATCGGTGCGCGAAAGCCGCAGCAGCGTGGGATGGGCTCTGGTCTGGATCGCCCTGCTCTATTTCACCGCGCCGGCTTATGCAGCCTTCTCGCGCTGGGAGATCCTGCAAGATGTCGTTGGGAGATCGGTCGCTGAATTGCCCTCCTGGGCAGAAAATTGGGCAAGAACCGGCTTGCTGAATATTGCCGACGACCCCGAACAAGGCGGAAACGGCGATGACCGTTTGCAATTCAGCGAGTTACAGATCGACCAGGATCTGATCGTTCTGGCGACGCCAGAAATCGCCGGCTTGCCTTCGACGGTCACCTCACTGGTAGCGGCGGGCGGTCTGGCTGCGGCACTCTCAACCGCCGACGGATTGTTAATGGTGATTGCCTCGGCGGTGGCGCACGACATCTACTATCGCACGCTCAACCCGCGCGCTTCGCCGCGCGAACGACTGCGCTTCGGACGCATCATGGTGTTGATAGCCGCAATCCTGGCGGCGCTGACCGCGATCCAGCGCCTGGGGATTATCGTGCAAATGGTCGCCTGGGCGTTTTCGTTCGCGGCGGCCACCTTTTTTCCGGTATTGGTTCTGGGCATCTTCTGGAAAGGCGCAAACAGCCACGGCGCGGTTGCAGGGATGGCCAGCGGTCTCATCGTTACAACCATTTATATGGTTGCGAACTACGTTGATCCCGCTCTGAACCTGCTGGGCATCTCGCACAGCGCAGCGGGAATCTTCGGCATGGCGGTCAACCTGCTGGTTACCTGGAGCGTGAGCCGATTCGTCCCGGCGCATTCCCATACAGTCGAAGCGCTAGTCGATCGCTTGCGCCATCCATAAACTTGTTTTCTTTATGACATAAAACCCCACCCGGAATCAGTAACTCGCAGCTATCTTTACCAAAACTTTACATGTTTCTTATCATCAGTTCAAACTCCTCGTTTAGAATATAACCATTATTAAACTATGATCTTATAAGTATCGATCCGCGCTCTTGGCCGCAACTGCTTGGCGTAGTTGGCGATTGGAGCGTTCTCCCTGGTTAGCTTTGGCGGCGCCAAGGGTGTTTTGGCATATACAGCGACCGGGCATACGCGCCCGTGTCGGCTATATTGGCGTATGCTCATAAGCGCCGATTGCACTATGTTATCTACCTCTCAATGCCAAACCTGAGCAACAATTCGTTTGCCTACAGATTGGCAGAGCAAAGCATAAGTCTGGCGGGTTCGGTCGGTTATTCCACAGTATGAGGAGGGAAGCAATGCAAGGGTCTCAGCGAAAAATCGCATCCATCGAGGGAGGATCGGAAGCGGCGCAGCGCTATTGGCGAACCAACATTACGCTCATTCTCAGTTTGCTCGCAGTCTGGGCGCTCGTGTCATATGGCGCCGGGTACGCACTTGCCCTGCCACTGCAAAATGTGATGCTGGGCAATGTTCCGCTTGGCTTCTGGTTTGCCCAGCAGGGTGCTATCTTCGTGTTTATTATCCTGATCTTTACCTATGCGACTGTTATGGATCGGATCGATAGGCAGTTTGGCGTACACGAGTAGTTTTGCTTGCTTTTTAAGGAGAGATGAGGTAAACATATGACTGTTGCCGTTTGGACAACAATTCTGGTCGTATTGACCTTCGGCTTTTATCTGTACATTGGGTACGCCAGCCGCGTTCGCGATACGAAGGGTTTCTATGTTGCCGGTCAGGGCGTTCCCGCAATTGCGAACGGCGCGGCCACCGCGGCAGACTGGATGTCGGCTGCTTCGTTCATTTCAATGGCCGGTCTGATCTCCTTTATGGGCTTCGACGGCGCGATCTATCTGCTTGGCTGGACCGGCGGCTACGTGTTGCTCGCACTGCTGCTGGCGCCCTACCTGCGCAAATTCGGCAAGTACACCGTGCCGGACTTTGTCGGTGACCGTTACTACTCCAAAACCGCCCGCGGCGTCGCTGCGGTCGCAGCGATCTTCGTTTCGCTGACCTACGTCGCCGGCCAGATGCGCGGCGTCGGCGTGGTTTTCAGCCGCTTCCTTGGGCTGGATGTGAACTGGGGCGTGGTCGTCGGTATGGTCATCGTGGCCTTCTTCGCCGTGCTCGGCGGTATGAAGGGCATCACCTGGACCCAGGTGGCACAATATACCGTTTTGATCAGCGCGTTCTTGATCACGGCGATCGCGATTTCGATCACGTTAACCGGCAACCCAATCCCCCAGCTTGGCCTGATCTTCAGCGACATTGTGCCAAAGTTGAATCAGATTCAGGTTGACCTGGGCTTCACAGAGTACACCCAGCCGTTCCGCACCAAAGCTCCTATCGACATCATTGCGATCACCATTTCGCTGATGGTCGGAACCGCCGGTCTACCCCACGTGATTGTGCGTTTCTACACCGTTCCAAACGTGCGCGCTGCGCGCTATTCGGCGGGCTGGGCGCTGCTTTTCATCGGCTTGCTCTACCTGACCGCTCCGGCGCTGGCGATCTTCGCGCGCTACAACCTGCTCGATAGCCTGCATGGCAAGTCGCTTAACGATGTGCGCTCGTTGAACTGGGTAACGAGCTGGGAACAAACCGGCCTGCTTGGGTTTGAAGATAAGAACGATGACGGTCTCCTTCAGTTGACGCCGGATACTGATACAACCGAGATCACGATCGACCGCGACATCATCGTGCTGGCAACACCGGAGGTTGCGCAGCTTTCACCCTTCGTGATTGCCCTGGTGGCGGCGGGAGGTCTGGCTGCAGCACTCTCAACGGCGTCGGGATTGATGCTGGTTATTTCGAGTTCGATCTCGCACGATATTTACTATCGCCTGATCAATCCTGAAGCGACCGAATCCCAACGTCTGCTCGTCGGGCGTGTGGTTATCGCGCTCGCGGTGGTTGTCGCAGGCTGGTTCGGTATCAACCCGCCCGGCTTCGTGGCCGAAGTGGTGGCCTTCGCCTTCGGTCTGGGCGCGGCGAGCTTCTTCCCAATCATCCTGCTGGGCATCTTCGATAAGCGCACCAACAGCACAGGCGCGATCGCCGGTATGTCGGTGGGTCTGATCTTCACGATGGTGATGATTGTGTTGATGCAATCGACGAAGGTGCTGGGAACCGCCGAACCGCTGATGGGGCCGTTCTTCGGCATCAGCGCCCAGGGCATCGGCACCATCGGTATGATCCTCAACTTCGTCGTCACGCTGGTCGTCTCGCGCTCGACGGCTGCACCGCCGGCTGAGATCCAGGAACTGGTCGAGTCGGTGCGCGTTCCGCGTGGTTCTGGCACCGCCGCCGCCCACGACTAGTCTCCAACCGGTACATACTCGTAACGCAACGGCGGGGCAGTTTTGCTCCGCCGTTGTGCATGGCTAGCTAACCGATCTGCACACCAGGCGCTTGTTTGATAGAGCGGCTACGTAAATGCGGCGGATCACCGATTGGCCTGGCTTTTACAAATAGCTCCAAAGAATACATAACAAAACATTGACATGACCTGTGCAGTGTGTTATACTTTTTGCCTAGGTTGGGGAGTAGCCACCTGCGAGCGCAGGCCGGTCAGCCGTCACTACGAGGATACCCTCCGGCTGGTCGTACGTGCATAGTCACTACTGGCGAGACCATCACGACATGATGTGCCGTGACGGTCTCGCTTTCTTTTTGTGCGATTCTTGGCGGTCGGCCAATCAAAGGAGCAATGTTTATGGACCTGATGACGCCGGTAATGTTTGTCGTTGGCCTGGCACTTCTCATCGGCGGCGCGGAGTCGCTCGTACGCGGCGCGGCGCGTCTGGCAACGGCAATCGGCATCTCGCCGCTGATCGTTGGCTTGACGGTGGTGTCATTCAGCACCAGCTCGCCTGAGCTAGCAGTCGGCTTGCAATCGGCGCTGGCCGGTCAGGCTGACATCGCGTTGGGCAATGTCATCGGCAGCAACATTTTCAACATTCTCTTGATCCTGGGCCTCTCGGCGTTGATCGCGCCATTGTTTGTTGATCAACAGCTCATTCGCCTGGATGTGCCGCTGATGATCGGGGTGTCGGCGCTCCCGTTGATCCTCGGCCTGGATGGCGTGATTGGGCGCGGCGATGGGCTGCTGCTTTTCGCAGGCATCGTTGCATACATCGTCTTCGTCGTCTGGCAGAGCCGTCGCGAGAGCACCCAGGTGCAGACCGAATACGCACAAGAATATTGCCAGGAGGCAGTGCAGGCGCGTTCTGCTCGCCAACTCGCGCTGAATATCGCGCTGATCGTGGTCGGATTGGGAATGCTTGTTCTGGGATCACGCTGGATGCTCGAAGGCGCAGTTGCGTTGGCCCGCGCTTTCGGGTTAAGCGAGTTGATCATTGGCCTGACGATTGTGTCTATCGGAACCTCGCTGCCGGAGATAGCGGCCTCGGTCGTCGCCAGCCTGCGCGGCGAGCGCGATATTGCGGTGGGCAATATCATCGGCAGCAATCTGTTCAACATCCTGGCGATTCTCGGCATCACCGCCGCCGCCGCGCCTGGCGGAGTGGCCGTTCCGGCAGAGGCGCTGTCGTTCGACATCCCGGTGATGATCGCCGTCGCGGTGATATGTTTGCCGATCTTTTTTACCGGCTTCATTATCGAACGCTGGGAGGGTGCGCTCTTCCTGAGCTACTACATCGCCTATACCGCGTTCTTGATCCTGTCGGCCACAAGCCACGCGGCGTTGCCGACATTCGTCAATGTGATGCTGTTCGTCGCGATCCCATTGACTGTGTTGACATTGATAGCATCGAGCCTGCGCGCACTGTATGCGGGCCGCCGTAAGGCAGCGGCATTGTGAAACGACATTACGGCTCGATGAGTAATGTGCCGCGCATCTCTTCGTATCCAGGGATGTCGCAGTGGAACGGGAATTTGCCCGCCTCGCGCGCGGGAAACGCCAATACCGCATCGACACGGCGCTCGACAGAGACGCGGCGGTCGCCGTAGGGCAGTTCGATAACTAGCGTAACCGGGTTGTCGGTTTCGTTGTTCAGCGTGAGAAAGACCTGTTCGCCGACGCGGGCGGTGAGCGTTTCGGGCGTGAAACGGCCATCCGCCGCGGTCACGGTGAGCGAACGCTCGGGCGGCGGCGGCCCGCCGCAAGCGGCAAGGGCCAGAATCACGAGCAAGCCGAGCGTAACGATGCATGAGCGTAAGAGTAGCTGAATCTGAACCATAGCTTTGCGTGAGAATGAGAAACTTTACTGACGGATTACCGATACATTCGGATGTAACTATACCATCAATCGGCAATTCAACAGACAATCGACGCGCCGATGCAAACCGGCGTACAAGCGTTCAAGCGATAGCATTCGTCATATATTGAATTGATTTGATATAACCAAGTAAGGTCGTCAATGCTCTCATCAATGGTATTGCTATCGCTGGCTTCTGCGCCAGCCGGATTATTCGTCCGGCGTCCGCACCGGCATCTGGGCGGATGGGCGCTGGCGCTGATTCCGTTGACGCTGTTCGCGCTGCTTTGTACGCAGATCCCTGCGATCATCGACGGCGCGTCCATTCGCGAAACCTACGCCTGGGTTCCCCAGATGGGCCTCGACCTGGCATTCACGCTCGACGGCCTGAGCCTGCTTTTCGGGTTGATCATCACCGGCATCGGCACATTGATCGTCCTCTACACGAGCTATTATATGGCTGAGGATACCGGGCGCGGGCGCTTCTACCTCTATCTGCTGATTTTTATGGGATCGATGCTCGGCCTCGTGCTGGCGGGCAATGTGATCACGATGTTTGTGTTCTGGGAGTTGACCTCGGTCAGCTCCTATTTGCTGATCGGCTTCAAGCACGATTATCCCGAAGTACGACGCGGCGCTCAGCAAGGTCTGCTGATTACCGTCGGCGGCGGTCTGGCGCTGCTGGTCGGCCTGATTATGCTGGGCGAGGCCGCCGGCTCCTATGCATTCGTCGACATTCTCGCGGCGGGCGAGACGCTCCAGGCGCACCCGTTCTACGTGCCGGCTGTGCTGCTGATCTTTCTGGGCGCATTCACAAAATCGGCGCAATTCCCGTTCCATTTCTGGCTACCCAACGCGATGCAGGCTCCGACGCCGGCCAGCGCGTTTTTGCACTCAGCGACGATGGTGAAGGCCGGCGTCTATTTGCTGGCACGCTTCTATCCCGCACTCAGCGGCACGCCGTTGTGGACATACGCCTTGACGGCAGTCGGCGCAGCCACGCTGCTATTCGGCTCGATCACGGCGTTGCGCCAATATGACCTGAAAGCGCTGCTGGCCTACAGCACGATCAGCCAGCTTGGCACGCTGACGATGCTGGTCGGTCTGGGCGGCAAGTACGGCTATCAGGCGCTGGTTGCGACCATCCTCGCCCACGCGCTGTACAAGAGCGCGCTCTTCCTCGTGGCCGGAATCGTGGATCACGAGACAGGCACGCGCGATCTGCGCAAGCTCGGCGGGTTGCGTCGGTCGATGCCGGCGACCGCCGCGCTGGCCATACTGGCGGCATTGTCAATGGCCGGCATCCCGATTATGTTCGGCTTCGTGGCGAAAGAGATCCTGCTCAAGGCGACAATCGAGAGCGCACTGATCGACCCGGCGCGCTACGCGGTTATCGCCGTGGTTGTTGTCAGCGCCGCGCTGGGTGTGGCCTATTCGTGGCGGTTGGTGCGCGGCGTGTTCTTCGGCTCGCCTGGTTCGGGTATGAAGCCGCATGTCCACGAAGCGCCCGTGGGCATGTTGCTTGGCCCCGGCATCCCGGCGACATTCTCGCTGGCGGTGAGCCTCGGTCTGTTGCCGCTGGCAGGCGAATTTCTCACCCCGGCGGCGACCACAGTGGCCGGCACAGCAGTGGCGGTTGATCTCAGGTTATGGTACGGCTTCACCCTGGCCCTGGGTCTCAGCGCGGTCGCGATCGGCGTCGGCGCGGCACTCACCCGCTTCGAGCGTCAACTGGTTGCGTGGCCTTCACCGCTGCCCGGCTGGCTCAACAGCGATCGCATCTATGATGCGACCATCAACGGGCTGCTTGGCGGCGCGACCGCCTTCACCCGCGCAACGCAGAATGGCCGGATGCGCGTCTATATGCTGTGGATGCTGTTAGCATTTCTGGCGCTGGTCGGCCCGGCGTTCACACTCTACGGTCTGGCTGACTTGCCGACGCCATCATTCGCCAATCTGCAAACCTATGAGGCGCTGGCGGCTTTGCTCATCCCGGTCGGCATCATCGCTGCGATCCGCGCGCGCTCCCGGCTGGGCGCGATTATCGCCGTCGGCGTAGTCGGTGCGATGATGGCCTTGTTCTTCGTGCTCTTCGGCGCGCCGGATCTCGCGCTCACCCAGCTTGTGATCGAGGTCTTATCGACGGTGTTTCTGGTGCTGGTCTTCGCCGTGCTGCCTGCACGTTTCGAGGAACTCTCGCGCAAGCTGACGCGCGCCCGCGATGCCGTGATCGCCACCATCATCGGCATCACGATGGCCGGCGTTACCTACGCCGCTGCCAGCAATCGGCTCTTCCCCACGATCGCCGACTACTTCAAAGCCGAGAGCCTGTCGGCGGGCAAGGGGGCGAATGTGGTGAATGTGATCCTGGTCGATTTTCGGGGGCTGGATACGATGGGCGAGATTATGGTGCTATTCATCGCGCTGCTGGGAATCTATGGCATGCTGCGGCTGGGACGAGCCAGGCGGCGTGAAGCGGATGGGCAACCGGCTCGCTCGTACGTCGATGTCCCGACCGGCATCGTGCAAGATGTGGCCCCGGTTAATCGCGTTGAAGCATAGGAGGACGCAAGATGTATGACTCTATTGTTCTGCGCACAGTCGCGCGTTTTATGCTGCCGCTGCTGTTTCTGCTCTCAGTCTTTATGCTGATCCGCGGGCACAATTTGCCCGGCGGCGGCTTTGTCGGCGGGCTGCTGGCCGCCTCGGCGATCATCTTGCAAATCATCGCCTTCGGGCCAGACTACGCGCGCCAGGCCATCCCGGTCAGCCATTTGCAGGTCGCGGCGACGGGTGTTGTATTCACCGCACTCTGGGGGCTGCCGGGGCTGTTAACTGGCCAGCCGTATATGACCGCGTTCTGGTTGCCGGAACCGATTCCGGGCATTGGCAAGATCGGAACGCCGGTGTTGTTTGACATTGGCGTGTATTTGACGGTCATCGGCGTCACAACCCAGCTCGCGTTCATTCTGGCTGAAGAGCCGCTGTTCTATCCGATGCGCAAGAAAGCGACGCCTTCCGAGCCGGTTGCGCCGGAAGCATAGGAGAATCGGTATGACGTTGATCTTATCCCTGGTGGTGGGAACGCTCTTCGCCGGCGCAGTCTACCTTATGTTGCGCCGCAGCGTGGTGAAGCTTATTCTCGGCTTGATTCTGCTGAGCCACGGAGTCAATCTACTGATCTTCCTGATGGGCGATGGATTGCGCCGCGGCGAACCGGCTTTCGTCGACAGCGTCACCGGCGCAGTGTCAGCGAATGCGGCTGATCCGTTGATCCAGGCGCTGATACTGACCGCAATCGTTATCAGCTTTGGTCTGATCACGTTCATTATGTCACTCGCCTACCGAGCTAATCAGGCGGTGCAGAGCGACGATTTAGACGATATGACATTGACGGACAAACTCTAGAACTTTATAGCTATAGATTGCTACGCGAAATCATCATAAAGAAGTGACGCCTATGGACAATCATCTGTTTTTACCCATTTTGATGCCGTTGATCGGCGCAGCGCTGGCGGTGGTCGCAGGTCAACGCCGTATGTTGGCCCGCACGATCGTCCTGCTGGCGACGCTTGCCAACCTGGGGTACGGCACATGGCTGCTCTGGCTGGTCGATGCGGAAGGCCGCCAGGCGACGCAATCGGGCGATTGGGCAGCGCCCTTCGGCATCACGCTTGTCGCCGACGGCCTCAGCGCCCTGATGTTGATCGTCGCGGCGCTGCTGATGCTCACGACGCTGATCTACAGCTTCGCCACGCTTGACGGCGATCAGGAACGCTTCTTCTACTATCCGCTGTTGCTGGCGTTGCTGGCGGGCGTGAGCGGCGCGTTTATCACCGGCGATCTCTTCAACCTCTACGTCTGGTTCGAAGTGATGCTGGTAGCATCGTTCGGTCTGTTGACGCTGGGCGGCTCGCGCGGTCAGCTTGAAGGCGGGCTGAAATATGTCGTGCTGAACCTGATCGGCAGCACCAGTTTTCTGATCGGCGCCGGGCTAATCTATGGCGTCGCCGGAACGTTGAATATGGCCCATCTGGGCGAACGCCTGACCACGATCCAGGAACCAAGTCTGGTAACGGCCATTGCCGGGCTGTTCCTGTTCGCATTCGGCGCGAAGGCGGCCATCTTCCCACTGTTCTTCTGGCTGCCGACCAGCTATCACACACCACCGGTCGCCGTCACCGCGATCTTCAGCGGCCTGATGACCAAAGTCGGCGTCTATTCACTCTACCGCGTGTTCGGGCTGATCTTCCCGAACGAACTCGCACGTTTTGCTCCGCTGATCCTGACGCTGGCCGGTTTGACGATGGTCATCGGCGTAATCGGCGCGGTCGCACAGACGGACATTCGCCGCATCCTCTCGTTCCACATCGTCAGCCAGATCGGCTACGCGATCATGGGGCTGGGATTGGCAAGCGTGGCCGGGCTGGCAGCGGGCATTCTCTTCATCGCCCACGTCATGATCGTCAAAACCGCGCTGTTCTTCATCGGCGGCGCCGCCGAGCGCATCTACGGCACGGCGGAGTTGAAGAAAATGGGTGGGCTGGCCAAGCGCGAACCGCTGCTGGCGACGTTCTGGCTGATCGGCATTCTGTCGCTGGCGGGCATTCCGCCGCTGAGCGGCTTCTTCGGCAAGCTGGCGCTGTTACAAGCCGGCGTGGCGCAACAGGCATGGCTAATTACCGGAGTAGCCGCAGGCGTTAGCATACTGACGCTCTTCTCGATGTTGAAGATCTGGAACGAAGTCTTCTGGAAAAAAGCCTATACCGACGTGAGCCAGTTGCCGCGCGTGC
Source organism: Chloroflexaceae bacterium (assembly GCA_028282325.1). Lineage (GTDB taxonomy): Bacteria > Chloroflexota > Chloroflexia > Chloroflexales > Chloroflexaceae > JANQID01. The sequence continues at coordinate 21,309 of JANQID010000082.1, forward strand.
CGGCTGGCCTGATGATCCCCGGCGCAGTCCTGGCGCTCGCCAGCGTTGCGTTGGGGCTGGGCGCCGCACCGCTGGCCGATTACAGCGCACTGGCAGCCGGTCAGGCATTTGATGTCAGCGGCTATGTCGTCGATGTGTGCGGAGTCGCCGGTTGCGACGCGGCTGCGACGACCGTCCGGCAGGAGAATACGCAATGATCATCCTTAATATCTTGTTTGCCATCGCCTGGATGGCGCTCAATAACGCATATACGCCGGTCGATTTCGTAGCCGGCCTGCTGTTCGGCTTCCTAGTGATCATCGTCTCGCGCCGCGTTTTGACTCGCGAGCCGCTCTCGTTGCAAAGCTGGTTCACATTCTCGGCCCGGCGCAACTATCCGCTTCTGGTCTGGCGCTGGGCCGCCTTCATCGTGTTTGGCTTTTGGAGCATCGTTAAGGCGAATATCGTGATGGCTCGGATCGTGCTTTCACCGCAATTGCGCCTCCAGCCCGGCATTATCGCCATCCCGCTGGACATCACGAGCGAAATCGGAATTACCATCCTCTCGAACTTGATCACACTCACGCCGGGAACGGTGGCGCTCGATGTATCGAGCGATCGCAAGACCCTCTATCTGCACGCAATGGACGCGCGCGACCCCGACGCATTGCGCCGGGAAACCAAGCAAGAGTTCGAGCGTCGCGTAATGGAGTTGCTGCCATGACCCTCTTTCAAACGATCATACTCGGATTGATGGCTGTGCTGGCTGTTTCAATGATACTGTCGGCCTGGCGGCTGGTGCACGGGCCGAGCATTCCCGATCGCGTCATTGCGTTCGACACCTTGACCATCCACGTCGTCGGGCTGGTCGCGATGTTCGTGCTGGTGGTCGGCGAAGAGCTATTGCTCGACGTGGTGACGGTGGTGGCCGTGCTGGGCTTTCTGGCAACCGTAGCCCTCGCCCGTTATATCGAGGAAGGACGAAGCTGATGAGCCTGTTGGAAATTGTCACTCTGGCGTTGACGGCGCTGGGCGTACTGTTTATCTTTCTCTCCTCGGTCGGTCTGATACGGCTGCCCGATGTGTATACCCGCGTCCATGCATCGGGCAAATCGGCAACTCTAGGCGTTGTTGGCGTGCTGCTTGGCGTGGCGGTCTATTACGTCGATCTGCGCGTTGCACTGGAAATGTTGGCGCTGATTGTGTTTTTCTTCATCACCGCGCCTGTGGCGGCGCATATGCTCGATCGCGCCGCCTACCTCACGGGGGTCAAACCCGTGGCGGGTACGGCGCCAGACGATCTGGAGGGCGCCTACAACCGCGAAACGCGCTCGCTACGATAGCACGTCATTTGTGAATCGCTTGCAGTTGAGTATAATGGTGCAAACGTTTTGCCAGCTTTCACCCCTCTTGTTTTTTCTTCAACTGGTTGATCTGATAGGCAACAAACCTGAGCCACTGTTTTAGCGCGGCTTTTTGTATAAATAACCGCAATGGCACAATTGGGTTGAAGATTGAATAGCAGTCGGAGGAGACGATGGAGGAGTTGCACTTAGGCTTTACGCTACTCTGGATCGTAGTCATCTTAGTCACCGCGAAGCTTGCCGGACTGATAGAGCGAGTCGGGCAACCGGCCGTGCTCGGCGAGCTTGTCGTCGGCGTTGTTTTAGGAAACCTGGCCCTGGTCGGCTTTGGAATGTTCGAGCCAATCAAAGAGAATGAGTTCATCGCATTCTTGGCCGAGTTAGGCGTCCTGGTGCTGCTCTTCCAGGTCGGGCTAGAGTCGAACATCAATGAAATGCGCAAAGTCGGCGGGCGCGCACTTCTGGTAGCTATAATCGGCGTTGTTGCACCATTCACGCTCGGAACCTACGTCGTCGGGCCCTGGTTGCTGCCCGGTTTGTCAAACAACGCCTATATCTTTCTGGGAGCAACGCTCACGGCAACGTCGGTGGGTATTACCGCACGCGTCTTTCGCGATCTGGGTGTGTTGCAATCGAAAGAAGCCCGGATCGTGCTGGGCGCGGCGGTTATTGATGACGTGCTCGGTCTGATCATTCTGGCGGTCGTTTCGGCGATTGTCACGGTGGGCGCAGTGAGCGTCGGCGGGGTGGTATGGATTACCGCCAAAGCGCTGCTCTTCCTGGTCGGCGCCATCGTGATCGGCATATTTGTCGCCCCGTTCATTGGCCGCGGCTTCTCGCGCATTCATACTGGCATTGGTATGAAATTCACTCTGGCTGCAAGTACGGCTTTGTTCTTCGCGTTTATAGCTCAGCAAATCGGGCTTGCGCCAATCGTCGGCGCATTTGCGGCCGGCCTGGTGCTCGATGCCGTGCATTTCAAAGATTTCGAGGACTCGAGTCTAATCGCCGAACTGCGCAATGTTGTTCGCAATTCCACCAGCGAGTTGAAAAACAAAGTGCAGTCGGTGATCGATCGTCACGCCGATCATCATGTCGAAGAGTTAATCGAGCCGCTAAGCTATTTCCTGGTTCCGATCTTCTTCGTTGTGACGGGTATGCATGTCAATCTTGAGGTGCTCCTCGATCCCTCGATTGTGCTTGTGGCTCTGGGCGTTACAGTGATCGCGTTCATCGGCAAAGTCATTGCCGGACTCGTAGCCGGCAATGTGAACAAGCAAATCGTCGGCTGGGGCATGGTGCCGCGCGGCGAAGTGGGATTGATCTTCGCGGCGACCGGGCAGTCGCTCGGCGTGGTCTCCGAGGAAGTATTCGCCGTGATTGTGATAATGGTGATCGTGACGACGTTGCTCACCCCGCCGATGCTAACGTTCCTCATCCGGCGTTCGAACGCGGCGAAGGACAAACAGCCCGTATTGAGCGGCGAGGGCGTGTAACTGCGCATGATCGTATCGTAAAGATCAAACGCACCGCTTGCCGACAAGAGAGTATTCGGCAAGCGGTGCACCTTGGACACTGTCTGAAAAGGGACCGAAGGCAGACTGGGCCAGTCTTCTATGAAAACGTCTGCTGAAGTCATCAACGGAAATTGCGCTCAAACGTTCATTGATATGCCGGTTTTGAGACTGGCCCAGTCTGCTCAGACATTTTCTTAGCCCATAAACCAGGTTCTGACCGGTCGAATATCGTTGGGAAGGAATGCCCAATGGAGATACGCCGCGCCAAACTGGCGACGTGTAGCACCGCCAGGGGAGCAGTAGTCGTGATCGATGTTCTCCGTTCCTTCACGACCGCCGCCTATGCATTTGCGGCGGGCGCTGTAGACATTTTGCCCGTTGATACGCCTGATGAAGCACGTACGCTGCGCACGCATTTCCCTAAAGCGCTCACAATAGGTGCAATCGGCGGCGGCTGGCCTATACCCGACTTCGACTTCAGCAATTCGCCGGCTCAGGTAGCGAACCAGAACTTTCGCGGACGGCGGCTTATCCAATGCACCGCCGCCGGAGTACGCGGACTGGTGCAATGTCATCAACGCGCCGATATCTTGATGGGCGCGAGCATGGTCTGCGCTCGCGCCACAGCGGCGTTCCTTTTGCGCCACAACCCGCCCGTGGTGACGCTGGTTGAAACCGGCGAATGGACCGACCGCGACGGCGACGAAGACCGTGCTTGCGCCGATTATATCACCGCGTTGCTCGAAGGCCGCGATCCCGATCCCGATCCTTTCATCGTGCGGGTGCGAACCTCCGACTTTGGGCGACGCTTTGGCAATCCTGCGTACCCAGCTTTGGACAAAGCCGATCTTGACTATGCTTCCCAGGCCGACCGGTTTGCATTCGCACTGCAGGTGGAACGCAGCGACGGGATGCTTGTGATGACCCCGACAACGTGATCACCGACCTGTGTTACACGAGCGCCTGTTCGTTTTCACGGTCGAAGATGTGCATCTTACCCATATCGAGCACTACTTCGATGGTGTTGCCGGTACGCGCGTCGCTGCGCGGATCGAAACGCCCGATAAACTCTCTGCCGCCTTGCTCAACATACGCATAGATTTCGCTGCCCATCGGCTCAACCACGTTCACTTTCGTATGTACACGAGCGCTCTCGTCAACGCCGCGCGGCACAAAGTGCGCGTCGTGAATATCTTCAGGCCGAATGCCAAAGGAGACGCTTCTGCCGACATGACCGCTTAACGATGCCGCCTTGTCGGGAGGAATCGGTACTGCAAACGAGTCTTCGATAGCAACCATCAACCGGCCATTGCTCTGGTCAAGCTTCGCCTCAAAAAAATTCATCGCCGGGCTGCCGATAAACCCGGCCACAAACATATTCGCCGGGTGATCATAGAGATTCTGCGGCGAGTCGATCTGCTGCAACACACCGTCGCGCATGACCGCGATGCGCGATCCCATCGTCATAGCCTCGGTCTGATCGTGGGTAACGTAGATAAAGGTCGTTTTGAGGCGCTGATGCAAGCGGCTGATTTCGGCGCGGGTCTGCACACGCAGCTTGGCATCCAGGTTCGACAACGGCTCGTCCATCAAGAACACCGCCGGGTTGCGCACGATCGCCCGGCCCAGCGCCACACGCTGGCGTTGCCCGCCCGACAGCGCTTTGGGCTTGCGCTCAAGCAGATGGCCAATACCCAACATCTCGGCGGCTTCTTTCACTCGCGCGTCGATATCTGATTTGGACATTTTGCGCAGCTTCAGGCCAAACGCCATGTTGTCATAGACGGTCATATGCGGATATAACGCGTAGCTCTGGAACACCATCGCGATGTCGCGATCTTTGGGCGGTATGTCGTTGACCACCCGATCGCCGATGTAGATGCTGCCGTCGGAGATCTCTTCGAGCCCAGCCAGGCAGCGCAGCGCCGTCGATTTCCCACAACCCGACGGGCCAACCAACACCAGAAACTCCTGGTCAGGAATATCGATGCTCAGATCCTTCAAGACCGTCACTTCACCAAACCGCTTGTAAACGTGGTCGAATTTAATCGCTGCCATATGCGTGCGTCTCCTTTGCGTCAGATCGCTTCTGAAAAACCATCACGTATTCGTGCTTAAATACATAGAATCCACCGACTAAAGCGCGGTAGCGCCAGAGTTCTTTCTGAGCGCGCTTGCCGCGGGTTTCGTCAAAGTTCTTGACGACAATGCTTTTCAGCAAATATCCGCGCTGTTGGATCGCCTCCATACAGCGAAAGCCTAGCGGAATCCACTCGCCTTTTACGTACTTGTCGCCGATGACCAGAACCAGATAGCGTTCGGACTGTAGCAACGGCGTAATGTTGCTAACCACCTGGCCGAACATGTCCAGGAAGGCTTCGGTGTGCGGCGCATTAGACAGATCGGCTTCCTGCGCCGAAAACTTGATGATGTCGTGATACGGCGGGTGCAACACCGCCAGTTGCACCGCTTCGACGCCGTGGCTGTGCAGGATTGTCCGCAGATCGGCGACCCGGCTGTCGCCGGCATACACCTCCGTCACCGCACCCGCGGCATTCGGTTCACAGGCAATGCGATCGCGCGCCTGCCGGGCTACGTCGTCATTCAGCTCGATGCCGACGCCGTTGCGCCCCAGCCGCCGGCATTCGATCAGCGTCGTGCCGCTGCCGGCGAAAGCATCGAGCACCCACTCGCCGCGCCGGGTGTAGCGCCGGAGCATCTGGTACGGAATCTGGGGAATGAAATTGCCCCAGTACCACGCCAGGTGCGCACCGGAATTGTCGCGCCGCGGTTCGATCCAGAGGCTGTCGGTCAGGATGTCGTCGTACTCTTTCCAGCGCGCCAGATTGATGTCGTTGATCGCGCCGGTGCGGGCGGCCAGCACGCCGGCTCGCAGCCGTCGCAGATAATATTGCGCGCGCTCGCACGTTCGCGCCGCGAGCATCTGGTCAAACTCGGCGCTCAACACATCGCGGCGCAGTTCGACGGTCTCCGCGTCTGCGTCCTCACGTATTGCAGGATCGGCGACATCCCATTCACCCGCAAGAATCGCGGCGCGTAGAGAAGTCAACGCATCGCGCAACACCTCCAGTTCATCGAGTGCATCGATCGCTTCAAGCGCATGCGCCAATCGCGCCCGATGCAACGTAATAACATCGTGCTCCATACTGCTCCCGAATCTGGCGCCATCCACGTAGAGATGACAGCTACCAAACGATGCTACCCATGCCGCATGTCACCCTGAACGGCGCCGCAGGCAGCGTGGATAATGCACATACCGCATGTCACCCTTCCCCTTCGCTTCGCTCAGGGTCAGGGTCTCGGTGTTGGGGGAATCTGAGATTCTTCGCTGCGCTCAGAATGACCCTATGCGGTGTCTCCCATATTGTTTGGTAGCGACCGTCGCGAACCGCGAACCGGATCAAGCTTTTCGACCCGGCTTGCGGAAACGCCCCGGCGAATAAAACACGCCGGCGCTCACATACCCGCCGGTTTCACGACCGGCCCGGACTTTGCCGGCGGCGCGGTCGATTTCCGCACCATCAGGCGCATCTCCAGCAGCGTATGCGTTGGAACAGCCGCCCGCCCTTCAATCGCATCGATCAAGGTTTGCGCCATCTGCACGCCGAGAGCGTGGCGCGGTGCGTGCATCGCGGTGAGCGGCGGATGCACATACGCCGCCATCGGCACGTCGTCGAACCCGACCACCGCAACGTCGCGCCCAACTTCCAGACCGGCGTCGCGCAACGCATGCATTGCACCAAAGGCCAGTTCATCACTGCACGCCAGCAGCGCCGTCGGCGGCGCGGGCAGTTCAAGCAATTCTTCGGTCGCGGTGATGCCGGTATCGCGCGCGGTTCCCGCCTCGACCATCAGCGCCGGGTCAATAGCATAGCCTGCCGCCGTCAGCGCATCGACATAGCCCTGACCGGCCCGATCGCTCGTCGCCAGGTTTGAAGGCGGCATAATCAGCCCGATGCGGCTATGACCCAGACCGAGCAGGTATTGCATTGCGACCCGCGCCCCTGCGCCGGCATCGACAGCCACGCAGGAAACCGGCGACCCTGCAGGCAACGGCCCGGCGCAGACCAGCGGCACACCGCACTCGTGCAGATAGGACGCTCGATCATCATCAACCTGAATATCGAACAGCGCCACCCCATCGACGCGCCCGGTGCGCACCAGTTGCTCAGCCAGGGTCGCCTCGGACTGATCGGCGTTGGCCGTGGCGAGCAGCAGATAATAGCCCTGCGCCGCCGCGGCTTCGGTCAGCCCGGCGATTATTTCGGCCAGCGTCGGGTTGGAGAGACGAACATCGAGGGCCGGCAGCATCAGACCAAGCGTGCGGCTGCGGCTGCGCAGGCTGCGGGCCGCGTAGTTCGGCTGGTAATTCAGATCGGCGATGGCCGCCAACACACGCTGCCGCGTGGCTTCCGTCACGCCGCCGACATCATTCAGGACATACGACACCGTGGCCGTCGAGACGCCGGCGCGCTCGGCGACATCTTTCATCGTCGCCATAGAAGGCTTTGGTTGGCGGTGATGCATATTGGCTGGCGCTTACTTAATGGATTAAGTTGAGTATAACACCAGCATTTTGCCCGGTCAAGGCTGTGATTGTTGGGAAGATGACGCACCAAACCATACTAGATGTACCGCATACGGTCATTCTGAGCGCAGCGAAGAATCCCTGGCTTCGAGACCAAGACCCTTCCCCTTCGCTACGCTCAGGGTCAGGGTGACATGCTACCAAACAATATGGGAGACACCGCATGGGGTCATTCTGAGCGCAGCGAAGAATCTCAGATTCCCACAATGCCGAGCCCCTTCCCCTTCGCTACGCTCAGGGTCAGGGTGACATGCTACCAAACAATATGAGAGGCACCGCATACGGTCATTCTGAGCGCAGCGAAGAATCTCAGATTCCCCCAACGCCGAGACCCTGCACTCCGCCTGCGGCTCCGTTCAGAGTGACATGCGGCCTGTTCATTATCGTTTGGTAGCGTCGGGCGATGGAGACGGCAGCTCGCCAGATGCGGCGGAAGAGGGGGCCGGGCAGTGAGGACCGAGCGCGCCGGACGGTCCTCCCCCCCCGCGCCTGCCGCGTGCGGTGGGAGCAAGGGTTGGAGGATAAAGGCCGCTCAGCCCCGGACGTTCCGGCCTAGTTGGGCCGTACTTGCTCGGAGCTGAACTCGCGCTTCGGCTGAATTGCTCCAGCCGGGCCAAACCCCGCGCTCGCGCTCATTGTGGCCGCGCCGCCGGCCCGTGAGCCGGGCGGAGTACTGACCGAACCCGTCGGAGCGCGATGGACTGGATAACCCGAAATCCCCTGTTGTTGTTCCTGTTGTTCGGGTTGTTCCTGTTACGGGCGCCGCTGCTTGCCGGCTCCTCCACACAGCCGGCCCGCTACGGCGGTCACGGAGCGGCCCACGGACCAATCGGCCCGCCTACGATGGCGCGACGCCGCCCTTGCTACGCCACGCGCCCAGCAGCCGCCCGACATGCCCAATCTGTTCGGTCACGTGGGCGTACTGGCCGGGGGAAAGCAGATGGAGATCATAGCCGAGCCGCAGATAGAGTCGCACCTTCTGCAGCTCGACGTCGGCCTGCTCCAGGCGCTTCGTCGTCTCGTCAGTCAGCGTTGCTTCGAAGATGCGCTCCTGGAAGCGCATCGCGGCCCGCACCAGTTCCTGGGTCAGCGTAAAGCGGTATTTGCGCGGCCAACCGCTGGTGTGCGGCAGAAGCCACTGCAGCAAGTCGTAGGTACGCGTGAAAATCGGCGATTGGCGGGTTGGCGTCGGCATAGGCCCTCACAGTTTGAACTGCACTGCTGCTTTCGGCCGGCTCCCCCGGCGTAGCAACGGTTTGCGCAAGAGCGAGCGCCGCAGACCGAGGGTGTTACCCTGGCGCGCATGGCCGAGCCAGCCTTGCAAGCGCCGTCCGATATCGTCGAGCGTACAGCGTCCCGCCGCATACCGCGCACGCAAACGCCGGAAGCGGCGGACGAAGGCCAGCACATTGCGTCGCTTCAACCGCAACCGGTACGGAAAGACGTGCCAGCCCAGGAAGGGTAGCCCGGTCTCGACCGGCGCAACCTGGGCCCGATTCTCGTGCAGCGTCAGGCGCAGCGTGGCCGCAAACGCAATCGCCTGCTCGCGCCAGCGGTGCAGCGTCGGCTTGTCGTCGGCGAAAAGGAGCAGGTCGTCACAGTATCGGACGTAGGCCCGGCAACCCAGGTCTTGTTTGATGAACAGATCGAGCGGGTGCAACAGCACATTCGCCCAGAACTGGCTGGTCTGGTTGCCGATCGGCAGGCCGCGCGGGCGGTTAACGGCAAAGAGGTCGTCGCCGGGGAAGTAGACCGGGGTATAGACCTCGATCAGTTCACCGGCGCCGCCGGCCAGGATGCGGTCGATCAGGTCGATCAGGCGCGCGTCGGCGATGTGGCGGGCAAGCAACCCGCGCAGAACGGCGTGGTCGATCGAGGGAAAGAACTCGCGCACATCGAGTTGCAGGGCATAGCGCTGGCCACGGGCAAAGTGCTGGGCGCGCTTGAGCGCCGCATGGACGCCCTTCCCCGGTCGCGAGGCATAGCTGTCGTAGATGAAGCGTGACTCCCAGATCGGCTCGATCAGCGCACAGAGGGCGTGATGGACGACCCGGTCGCGGAAGGGAGCTGCGCTGATCACCCGTCGTTTGCCGTTTTCCACCGCATAGAAGCGGCGGTAAGCTCCCGGCTGATAGCTCCCCGTGCGCAATTCGTCGTGCAAGCGCAGCAACTCGTCTTCGTAGCGAAACTCGAAGGCGGCCACGTCGGGGCGGCTGCGCTTGCCGCGCCGCGCCCGGCGGTAGGCTGCGAGCAGATGCTCGAAGTCGTAGATCTGGTCATAGAGCCGGCGATAGGTCTTTGGCATAGGCGCTTCCCAACCCAAAAAACTCTTTACACACCCCTCCAAAAAAACATGCGCGGCTGGGGCTGCGCCCCAGACCCCCTTCAGGATTCAGAATCGCAGAAGCCAGAACTCAGAATTCAGCATCCAGAAGCCTTATCTATGAGCGCGCAGGGACTGGATAACCCGAAATCCCCCGCCGTCGTACCTGCTGAACGGGTTGTTCCTGTCACGGGCGCCGCCGCATAGCTCATCTGTGCTATCGTGAAACCAGGTATAACTTAATAGCGCGATCTCGTTAGGTGTAAAGTCTTTCTGAGGTGCGATAGCAGTCACGCTCTGGTCATCAGCATATGCCGTAGAAAGCCACTCCAGCACGTTCCCGATCAGATCCTCGGCCCCGCAGACGGCTCGCCCGGCCGGGAAGCAGCCGGCGGGCGAGGGGGCGCCGACATCGGCGGCAGCGTAGTTGGCCCGCTCCGGATCGGGCGCGGCGTCGACCCAGGGATAGGGGCGCCGGTCGGTGTGGCGGGCCGCGCGTTCCCATTCGAGCGAGGTCGGCAGGCGAATCTCCCGGTCGGACGGCAGCCAGCCGCGCTTGTGGCCAATGTCGGTGAGCCAGCGACAGTAGGCCGTCGCCTCGTACCAACTCACGCCGACGACCGGCTGGGCTGGGCTGTTATAGTTTTGATTGTCCCAGAGCTGAGGAAAACGGATCTGCTCCGGCTCACTGCTTACCCAGCGTTTTCCGCCGGGCAGAATATACCTCCGCCCCTCCTCCGTCCACCAGGGCGCGTCGGGGTCGTAGCCGTCGGGGCCGTTGGCCTCCAGGAAGGCGGCGAACTCGGCGTTGCTGACCGGATAACGCCCGATCTTGAAGGCGTACGGCAGTTCGGCCCGCTGCAGCTGCGCCGGATCGAAACGCGGCGGGCGGGGTTCCTCGTTTGTCACTTCCTCCTCGTCGCCGTCCGCAGCGTCGCCGGCTTCCTCTGCTTCCTCTGCTTCGTCGTCCTCGTCGTCTTCTTCCTTGATCCGCTCGTCGCCGAACCAGAAGGGGCCGGCGTCGACCTTGCACCAGTAGGGCTCGACCAGATTGTACTCGTCGATGCCGAAGGCGTTCCCGGTTTTGGGGTTGAGCCGGCGCGGGTCGCCCAGGCGGCCGAGGACGTGCCCGGCCTCAACCCGTGTGGCGATCGGCGTCTCGCCCCGGCGCAGGAGGTTGAGCAGTGCAGTGATCACGCCCCGCCAAGCACGCTGGGTGGCGCCGTTGCGCCCGATATCGAGCAGGCATTCGCCGGCCAGCACCACCGGCCGCCCACGGGCCTGGGGATCGGTCGGCGCCTCGAGCAGCAGCAGCAGCAGGCGCGAGGCCTCGCGCTGGGTGGCCGAGGCGATTGCCAGCCGTAACACCTCGCGCCAGCCGGAGTCAACCGCGCGGCGGTGGATCTCGGCGTCGGGGTCGTCCAGCGTGGCCGACTCGAGCAACCCGCGGGCGGCCAGGTACTCTTCGAAGGTCAGATGCAGAAAGCTGTAGCGCCGGTGGCCGCGCTCCTGGAGCAGGCCGGTCTCGCGATTGACCAGGCCGATGAAGTCGCGCGCCAGCCGCCCGGCCCGACCCCGCGGCAGCCCATCGGTCTCGACCAGGGTCTCGGCCAGCCAGCGTTCAAGATCCTGCTCCTCAACGATGCCGCCCGGATTCTCGGCATGGATGCGCAGCGCCGCCGGGCCAAGCAGGTTGACCACGAAACGTTCGTCGAGCTTCTCTTCACCCAGGTAGACATCGATCTCGCGCCCGGAGAGCGAACGCGCCCGGTTCCAGGTCTCGGCCAGGGCCTCGACGCAGAGCCGGTAGAGATCGACGCGGCGGTCGGGCAGACGCGCGCCCTGGTTGTGGATGATCGCCAGGATCGTCAGCAGGAGCGGGTTGCGCGCCAGGTCGGCGATATGCCCGCTGCCGAAGATCGCCTGTTCGAGATCGGCGGCGCGGTCGGCGGCCCGCTGCTCCAGCAGCGGATCGGCGCCGGTTCCGCCGGACTGGCCGGCCCGCTCGAAGGCCCGACTCCAGCGTCCGGCAAAGGCGCGGATCTGCTCGTCATCAAAGGGCGCGATCGTGGCCCGCGCAAACAGTTCGGGGTCGAGCGGCGCGTCCTCGTAGCCGGCGATGCGGCTGGTGGCCAGAAAGCGGTTGCCGGGGGCGTCCCAGGCGCGGATGAAGTCTTCCAGGCAACGCACCACCGTCAGGCGATCCTCGCGCACCTCGTCGAGCCCATCGAAGAGCAGCAGCGCCCGCCCGGCCAGCAGCGCCCGCTCGAAGAGCGGCGTATAGTCGGGCTGGTTGCGCCCGGCGAAGTAGTCGCGCAGATAGTCGAGCGGGGCCAGGTCGCGCCGACCGGGGTCGCCGCGGGCCTCGGCGAAGGCGGCCACCGGAAAGAAGATCGGCAGCCACTCGTCGCTCAGGCCGATCTCCGCGCCGGCGCGGCCCTTCGCCAGCGCCAGCATAATCACCTTGACCAGCGTGCTCTTGCCTGTGCCGGGGTCGCCCAGGATCACCAGGAAAGGCGCATCGCGCACCAGAGTTTCCAGGAGGGCGGTCTTCTGAACATCACGGCCGGCGGCATCGCCAACCGCTATATCTCCGTGCCCCGCCATGTGGATAGCATCGAGTTCACGCAGATCGTCTGGCAGCGCCAGTCGTCCGCCAGTTTTGAGGTCTACCAATCGTCCTACATGTGGGTCATACACCCTTCGAGAAGCCGGATCATTCGCACTACTCCCGGCCACCGATCCGCGCAGCGGCACATAGACCTCTTCCAATCGCAGGCGTACAACATTCTGCACCTGAGCGATCCCGCGGAAGTCGAGGGTGGCGTAGGTTTTGGCGATGAAATCGTGGTAACTCCGGAAAAGCGCATCGAGGTCGGGCGGGGGCGTTGCCGGCAGGCTGTAGGTCGTCTGGTTGCCCAGCACGATCGTGATCGGCGCATTGCGGACGCTAGCGCCATCGACGGCCTGAATGCCGGCCTGGATGCGCGGCAGGTCGTTCATATCCTGCAACAGCGCCTCGATCCGGCGCAGGCTCGCGGCGCTATCGGCAGTGCTGGCGGCGGTAGCACGGGCGGCGGCGAGGGCATCCAGCTCGGCGCGGTCCAACACGATCTCGCGCAGATTATCGTCCTTCAGCAGTTCAGCCGGGAGGAAGGCCTGGAACAACATCTGCAACACCGGCTGCACCTCGTTCCAGTGCGGTGGTTGCTCGCGGCGCAGCAGGGCGGCGAAGCGCAAGTTGCGGCGATACTCGTCGAGCACCCGACCGAGATCGGGCGTGTGCCGGAAGAGCAACTCTTCGACGGCGACGGCCCGAAAGCTGCGACCTTCGGGGCTGTCGTCGGTTAGCAAACCAAGCGCCCGCTCGACCCACTCGGGTCGTCGGTCGGCGCTCCGGCGCAACTCGGCGACGGCGTCGCGCACCGCCTGATCGAAGGCCGCGGCCATCTTGCGGCGCTTGTCCAAGCCGGCCCAGGCCGCCAGCTTGGCCTTCGCCGCAGCCCAGACATCGTCGCCGACGGCTTCGGCAATCCCGCCGGCGATAGCGCCGGCAGCGGCGGTGATTGTAGCGAGGAGGGCAGTGGTGAGTGGTTCCATCAGGTCAGTCCTGGCCAGCTTCTGAGCGAAAGAGGAAGCAATGTTCATCAAGGGGCAGGCGAGATGTTCCGGCTATGGGTTCGGCGGCGGCGATATGTTTGGCTGATATTTCGCGCTGCTTAAACGGTAAAGTAGTAGCCTTCTAACCCGCAAGATCTCTCAATATCATTGCAGCCAACGCTTCCGCGACGGGATTCTTGACTGCTAGCGCCAGCCGTAGTATATCACGCTGAAATGCAGGTTACAAGCTTCAATTGTGATCAGAGAACGCATATTACAGAGTGACACGGCTGAACGTACGGTCTGCCAACATAACGAGAGGCATCGGCAAGATTCGGATGAACGGCGCGATCACGCCCGCAGCAGCGCCGCCTCGGTTCGCCGGGAGCCGATCAGCGCCGCGCCCAGGCCGATCACGACGAGGGTGATCATGCCCGCTCACGCCGCATGCGTTTGAAACCGGTAGTCGCGCCCGCCGAACAGATCCACGGCGACCAGCGACGAGGTCGCGCAGAGCGCCGAGTCGAGCGTCGAGCTCAGGCCGGACAGCAGCATCACGCTAATTTGATATATCGAACGTTTCACAATCAAATCTCTCGGTTCGCCGAGATGCGACGACGCAACTTGAACATCAAAGCCCATCCCAGCACGACCGTTTCCAGGGCCGAGGTGACAGCAAACGCAACCGGGATCGCCAGCACATCAAAGCGCTCCAGCAGCGGCGGGATCAGCGCGATACGGCCCGCCAACTGGAGCGTATTCGTCAACAATGGCGTGCGCGTATCATGCAGGGCGATCAAGCCGCGTGTGAGCACTTCGGTGGCGATGTAGGCCGGAAGGGCGACCGCGTAAGCCGCCAGCAGCGTATAGGTGAGCGACCCGGCAGCCGCATCGAAGCGACCGCGCTCCAGGATCAGCGCAATCGTCGGGCGTCCCAGCACAAGAATCGCCAGCGTGGCCAAAAAGCCAAGCAGCAGAGTCACGCCCAGCGTCTGGAGCATAATCCGGCGCATATCGCGCCAGCGGGCGGCGGCGGCATAGGCTGCAACGCGCGGAAAAGCCGCCTGTCCAATCGCGATGCCCAGCAAACGGATCGGCAGCCCGATGACCAGAAACGCGTTGTGAACCGCCGACAGGCCCATAAGGCTGCGGGACAACGAGGCATAAGCGGTATCGACAATGCCGCCCGCATAGTTGACCGCCCCGGAGAGTCCGTTGGGAATCAGCAGGCGAATGACTTCACGCAGCCGCCGGTCGGCGAGATTCCAGACCGGACGATAGCGCCAGCGGTTGCGCCATAGACCCGGCGCGAGTACGGCGACTTGCAACACGGCATCACCGACCGCGCCGACAGCGGGACCGTAGATGCCAACGCCTGGCACAAACATTGCCGCGACGATGCCGCTAATCAGCGTAATGTTGCGAATAGCAATCGAAATCGCCGGCAGGACAAACTGATTGCGACTGATGAGCAGCGCCTCCGCAACGCCGGTCGCCACGGCAAGCGCCAGCTCAAACAGCATCAATCGGGTCAGGATAATCGTCAGGCGGCTGGTTTCGGCATCGAAGCCGGGGGCCAGCAGGAAATGCACAAACTGGGGAGCCAGCAGCGCTCCCAATGCAATGGTGATCGCCGCCGTGGTCAGAAGGACGGTCAGTGTCAGGTTGGCCAGGCGATGCATCGCTGCTTCGCCTTCGGCGCGAGCGACGCCGAGCAAAACCGGCACCATCGCGTTGGCCAACGTACCGCCGGCAATCAGCGTTGCGATGGTATCGGGCAAACGAAACGCGGCATAGTAGGCGTTCGCCTCGACGCCGGTACCAAACTGGGCGTTGAATAGTACCTGACGCACAACGCCCAGCGCCGCTGAAATTAGAAACGCGACTATCAGTAGCGCCGAGCCTTCGGTAATGCTCGACTCGCGGGTGATCAGATCGGCGAAGCGCAGCCGCAGCAGCCTCGGCAAACGCGGTGCACGAGCGCCGCCGAGTGAAGACGGAGGAGACGGGTTGGACGGGCCTTGTTCGGATTCAGTCACGCGAGGCTCGTGTTCGACGAAACGGCTTTCATCGATGACGCATTGTACCAGATCAGAAGCTACGATGTGGCGTATTACTCCGCCACGACATCATAAAAAAGCACAACGACTGTCAGGTGCAGCAAGCAGCACGCTACACAAAGGCTGCATCTGACAGGTTTAGCATAGCATTAGGGAGGAACGTTATTTTGACTACACAACCATCGCAACCACGGGCAGCATTGCTTTCGTTCGGCGCTTCCACACCTCAATATAAAGTCAATCAGAACGATGTCGCCAACTGGCTGATCGAAGCCTACGGCAACCAGCCGGGACTGAGCCGCTGGCTGAAGTATCTCTACAGGGAACCGAACGCGAGAAGCTGATCGTTCATATTCCGCTCTATGGAGGTATGAACTCGTTCAACTCCTACTGGGATCGCGACGAGGGGCCAATTGGCGCACTGGCGGAACCGCCACCGATTGACTATTCGACTCTGGTTGTCGCTACCAAACGATGCTACCCATGCCGCATGTCACCCTGAGCGAAGCGAAGGGGAAGGGTCTCGGCGTTGGGGGAGTCAGAGATTCTTCGCTGCGCTCAGAATGACACTATGCGGT
>JANQID010000044.1 GCA_028282325.1 Chloroflexaceae bacterium
CTCTTCGGGCGCGTTGTCAATCTGGTCGTAGGCCAGGAAGCTGGCGGCGCCGCGCAGGGCGAGCACTTTGGTGATCGCCGCGGTCAGCGTGGTCTTGCCATGGTCCACGTGACCGATGGTGCCGACATTCAGATGGGGCTTCGTGCGCTCGAACTTCTGCTTCGCCATGTGTTTCTAACTCCTCTTAAGATAAGACATTCCTGCGCCAATTGCAGCGTTGGCGCAGGTGATAGTACGTTCATCAGTTTGCTTAAACATCTGGAGCCCACGATGGGACTTGAACCCATGACCTCGTCTTTACCAAAGACGTGCTCTACCGACTGAGCTACGTGGGCTTAACATTACATAACAAGCTTCAGGTTGTTAAACAGAAGCTTGCGCACACCAACCATTTGTGTGTCAAATGATGATATGGTGGGCCGGGCAGGATTCGAACCTGCGAAGGCAGAGCCAGCGATTTTACAGACCGCCCCGTTTGGCCACTTCGGTACCGACCCACACTCTATTCACTTGGAGCCGACGCAGGGAATCGAACCCTGAACCTACGGTTTACAAAACCGTTGCTCTGCCAATTGAGCTACGTCGGCTTGCACACAAAAGAAAGAGCTGACGTTTCGCCAGCGAATTCATTCTAGCATATGCCGCGATTCTGCGCAAGTGAGCGGAATGCCCGGCATAGCGCTTATCAATTTCAGAGCTTGCTCTGTCGAGGACATTCAAATGGTGCGCCAGGATGGAACGTCGTGTTCGCCTGTAACCATTGTTGTGGTAAAGCCGATCTCACGCGCAGCCACTTTTCGTCCCGAGACGTTGCTCGAAGCGACCGAGAGCAAGTATAATTCACCTGATTCGCCGTTGGACGGATAGCATGTAGCTTTGGCAGGGCGGCAGTTCGTATTGTAGGCTTGTGAGGAGGGTGTGTGACGAAACTCAACGGAGAGCAGTCATGGAAATTTCAGCTAACCTGGATGCATCTGGTAGGTTTCGGGGTTAGCAGCGTTCTGGGTGTGTTGGCGGGATCGTCGTTTGTGTGGGCAAACCCCCGCCAGGCATGGTCGGTTGTTCTGGCAGGTTTTTTGTGGACGTTAATTGTTGCCGTCGCGACAACCATTGTGCGCTATGTGCGTGAGCGTTTGCGTCGGGGCGAATGGACTCGCGGCCTCCTTGTAAGCTTCGAGATGGCGTTGCCGCCGGTAACGATTTATATGATCGCCGCGGGGTTGATGTCGATGCTTGCCCCTGAGACCGAGACGATGCTTGTCAGTGGTGTGATGATGTCGGCGCGACCGGATTGGTTAATGGTTGTGCCGGTGTTTTATGCGGCAGCCCTGGCCGCAGCGCTTGTGATTGGTCTCCTGTATATCCTGACTTCGCCATACGCTGCACATCTGGCGGGCAAGTCATCTTCGGACGATCAGCAAACGCATAAGCGTCGGTGGTGATGCGCAATGGAGTCGAAAGAATATGCAAGCGGCGCCGTATCCATCGAAGCGTTGCGCATCCTGCGTGATCGGTGGCGGCGTGATGGCCAACGGTTGGTGATTACCAACGGCGTGTTTGATGTGTTGCACAGTGGCCATGTCGCGTATTTGCAACAAGCGCGCGCGCTGGGCGATCTGCTCGTGGTTGGACTAAACAGCGATGCTTCGACGCGTGCGATCAAGGGGTCTTTACGTCCGCTCGTAGGTGAAGCTGAACGCGCTGAGGTATTGGCGGCGCTGCGTTGTGTTGACTATGTTGTGATCTTTCATGAACGCACTGCTGAAAAACTGGTGCAGGCGCTGCAACCCGATGTGTATGCTAAAGGGGGCGATTATGCCGCTCATCCCGGCGCGGGCGCGGTGGATCAGCAACGCCTGCCCGAAGCGCGGGTGGTTTATGCCTATGGCGGTCGTGTTGTATTGATTCCCTATCGCGCTGGTCGTTCGACCAGTGCATTGATACGGCTCATTGTCGAACGCTATGGCAACGGTTGCGTTGAGTAAAGTGCAGACCGTGCACCGAGTTCATAGATGGTCTGCTATGTGTGCAGCGATCTTATAAGCGGGGGTTTTGTACAAAGACCTGACAGGATTCCGAAATGTGTCAGGTCGCAAAATCCAACTCTTGAGCTGAATGTAATATTAGAAGATAGCTTTAGCCGTTTTGAGAATGCCTTGTTTCCATGGTACGCGGTGCGAAATGCCGCTGGTGTTCTCAAACTGGCTCAGATTGTCAATATACCACTGATAATTTCGGATCAGGGCGTCCTTGTTCGAGAATGCCGGCTGGTAGCCTAAAATGTGTTCGGCTTTATCAATAGAAACGAACGAATCGGTCGCTGCGGTTTCATACACCCACTTGTAGAGCGGCGAGAGGTGTAGCGCTTCCAGAAGGCGCAACGTCCAGATCATCGGCCCCGCCGGGAACGGGATAATTCTCTTGCCGTGCCCGGTATAATCCAGCACTGCTTGATAATCTTCTTTCATCGTCGTGAATTCCTTCGCGCCGATGTTGAATGTGTCGTTTGCAAGCGTGCAATCTCTGGTTGCAGCGAGGTAGGTGGCGGCGCAGAGATCCTCGACATCCAGGAATTGATAGCGGTTGTCGCCGCTGCCGATCATCGGAAAATTCTTGCCGTCTTTCGCCCAGTCGTAAAAGAGGGCGAAGACGCCCAGGCGCTCAGGCCCGATAAACGATTTGGGTCGCAGGATGGGAACGCACATCCCTCGACTGCGATACTCCTTACATACAATCTCGGCCATTACCTTCGCTTCGCCGTAGGGGCCGACGCCGTCGAGTCTATCATCTTCAGCCAGCGGGTGATGATCAGGAATGCCGTAGACTGCTGTGGATGAGATGTGGATCACGCGCTCCGCCCGATGCTCATAGGCGGATTGCAAGACGATGCGGATTCCGTCAACATCGGTGGAGTAAATATCTTCTGGCTTGTAGAGCGGCAATGCCGCGGCAGCATGGATAACGATGTCGACGTTCTGCATCGCTCGATCAACCGTAGCTTTATCGCGAATATCGCCCTGGATAATATCAATCTGGTCTTTGACATCGGGATAATCGAAGCTCGCGATGTCAAGCGACCGAACCTGGTGACCATACCGAAGCAAATACCTAATCATGTTGATGCCGTAGAAACCGGCGCCGCCAGTAATGAGATAGCGCTTGATCTGCGAGGGTGTTGTCATAATCGTATATTCTAATCGCTCTCTTGAATCAGGGCCCGCAGCAATCCTCCGCGGGTAAGCATGCCAACCAGTATATGTTCCTCGTCTACAACCGGAGCATATTCTAATCGGAGATCAAATATTTGGCGAGTTGCCAGATTTATCGTGTCGTTGGGCTTAAGTATGTGAAGATTATCCTCCAGCACGCCTTCCAGCCCCTGTTGTACACCAGGAAGATCGTTAGCCTGCACTGATTCGGCGCTTTGGAGCGCAGCGAGCCATAGCGTGCGTTCGGCGCCGTTGAGATGCTGAAGCGCTCCGATGGCGCTGATGCTGCCTTGCAGCCGGTGCGCCGCATCAACAACGAGAAGGTGTTGTTCGCGGGTTTGCAGCAAGCGCTCAAGCGCCGCTGCTAGCGAGATGGTGTTTTCTATCAGCGGCAGCGTTGTTTGCATAATCAAACGTACCAATGTTGGCGGATTAGCTTCGCGCACGCCTGGAGGCGTTTCGTTTCCCTGATAGAGCGCTGCTGCCAGCACATCGTGATGGCTAAGAAGTCCGACCAGGGTGTTATCGCGATCAACGACGGGGAGCTGATCATAGTCTTGCTCGATCATCGTTTCGAGGGCGCGAGGAATGGCCAGTTGCACGTAGAGATGGGGCGACTCCCGGTTCATTATCTCCGCAACTGAATATTCGGGAAGCGATGCGAGTATCGAACGGCGCTCGTCATCGCGCAATCTGCGCAAGATGCGCAGTGGAATTCGCAAACCCGCTCGTCGCTTGATCTCTTTATCAGTGATGATGCCCTGAACCCGGTGTCGTTCATCGATGACCGGTAAGACGCTTTGCTTGTATGCTAGAAGGAGTGTGATCGCTTCGCTAAGCTGAGCCTGATGACTGATCGCCTGTGGATCGGCTTGCATGCTGTTGCCCACATAACGCTCGTTTGCGAATGGCCCGTGACCGCGCAACGCTGCTCGGTGGATATGAATGGCATCGATCGTGATGAGCGCCCCAGGCGCCAGATCATCGAGGAGCGGGAGCAAACGCGCAATTCGGTCGGCGCGATCAATCCACTCAATAACAATGGGTGGATTCTCCTTCAGGCTGGTCAGGCCGGATGCACGCAACCGATGACTAGGACCGAAACCGGCCAATCCACGCAGTGCCGTCGCCCCGGTTGCTCCTTCGTTGCGTAGGCGTTCCATAACAGCGAGGTACAATGGTTGTTCTTCGTGGCGATCATTCTCATTGATATATATGCGTGCGCGCTGAACGCTATCGTCCGTCACCATATCAATGCCTGCAAAACACTTGATGAAGATAACGTATAGATAAATCAGTTAGAGGTCATACAATGTGGCTGTAGGGCTGCCAGTCCTTCAAGGACTGGCAATCCTCGATTGTCTATATCTTAGGCTGATCTCTCTATAATGCTACTTAAAGAGGCAAGTTAATCGTTGCGAATTATAGCACCCACCGACATCCTCGGCAATGCCACGAACGGAATAGAAATTGTCATCTGGAATGATTGACAACTGCTTGCCCGGATGCTACAAATCACCATACGTAAATTATTATGCGTCGCGCCTCAATACACCACTCGAGGATGCGTTATGCTAACACCGAAAGCACTGTGATAGATGCCGTGATGCAATGTACTGGCGTATGACAATGTATGTTGTATTTGTCGTTTATATGGCGCGTGCAATGATTAATTTGTTGTTCAGGGCAGTATGGGATCATCATTGTAGCGCTATGATATAGCGTTATACAGCTTGTGATGATGTAGAAGGGATGTGGACTGATGCCGAAAGCTCTTATTTTGACAGGGATTTCTGGCTCGCGTGTTGGTGAACAACTTGCTCTGGTCACCCGCTCGAAGACGATTGGGAGTAGTGCGAGCTGCGATATAGTCCTTCAGGATCGTATGGTTGCGCCACGCCATGCTGAGATTCGTCAGGTTCTTGAGCGCTGGTTCATTGTACCGCTTGATCCGACATCACGGGTATTTGTGAATGGGGATATTGTGGCGAGTCAGGGTCGCATCCTCGAGGGGGATTTAGTCACCATTGGCACCGCCACGTTTAAGGCGGCCTTTAATGATGCAGTTGAGCGGGAGGTCGGCGGTGATCATGCCCAGAGCGGCATCCCCCAGATTGGAGATTATCTCGTTCGGCGTGGGTATATCAGCCGGAGCGAGCTTGTCGAAGCGATCAAGCGCCAGCAGGAGATGAACCGCCGTGGACGTCGCGTCCAACTCGGTGATATACTCTATGAAATGGGCTCTATTAGCCGATTGCAGCTTGATCAGGCTCTTCAGGAACAACGCAGCGATTTTATGGATCGGTTTCGTGACTAGGCAGGCAGTGGATTGAGGGCGTCCATAGCAGAACGAGAAGAGCGCAAGAGAAAATAGCACGCGTTTGGGTTGGTTGACACAACTAAACACAGCCGCTGACCGTATTCAGTCAGCGGCTGTGTTGTTTTTAGGTGTGCGACCTACGCAACCCGATGCGACCAGCGATAGAAATCAGCTTCGAGACTTTGAACGAAGCCATTGATCATATGCGTCATCTTATAAGACATCGCTCGCTCGCCCATATTCTGAAGGAACTTCTGAGGAATGGCTTTGAGCACCCGCGGAATGGGAATCTTTAGCTCGATTTCAACCGTGTATTCGACTGCTGTTCCATGGCGGTGAGGTTGGAAAACTGCCTCGGCCCAGAGGTTGCCGTTGAAATTCATTCCTCGCGGACGCGTCGTCGGGCCGTTCATTGCAGGCACGAGACTCATATAGCGATCTTCTTCAAAATCAGCCTGGAGATCGAACACTGCTGCCATAGCATGGCCATGTCCATCGGTTGCCCCGACGACCAGCCGATAGTGGTCGAGGGCGTACAACTGAATGTCTAACATATCCGGAAGCATTTGCAGGATGTGTGGCACTTCGAGAAAGTACTCGTAAGCCAGATACACAGGGGTGTTGAATTGAAAGACGTGGATAGCCTGGCCTTCTAAATTAATGCATCGTTCGTGGTCAACATGATCTGCTACGACGCCTGTGTGAACAGCACTGGGGGCAGTCATGGAAACTCCTTCCTGAGCCTTATGACATGCATTGTCACAAGGGTGAAGATGCTACCGCCGGAGGATTTTGCTAATTGTAGCAGAGTATATTGTTTTATGCAATTCTCCTACGTTGACTTTTTATCTCTGGCGTAATAAAATAGCAGTGGCGCGGAGTTCAGAATAAGCGAAATATTGCGGCGAGGCGGGGCTGAGTCTGGTTGCCTGCTCTGTGTTATGCATGATGCGGATGCCGTGTGTAAAAGGAGTGCCTTATGAGCGAGAAACCCCAGGGGAGCAAGATAGGTATTTTTGGCCTGTTTTTCCGCGAAGCCGGTCTGTTTTCGGAACAGGCTTTCAAGTGGGTGAATGACCGCGCGGACGAGTTTCGTGAGGACAATGCCAAAGCTCAGGATCGACGCCGTATAGAAGCGGAAGCCAAGTTGCTGGAGCAGGCGCGATTGGCGAAAAGCTCCGGAGTTGATGTGAATGCGGTGCTGGCCAGCTCACGCAAGGAGTCGCCCAAGCTCAAATAAAATACTGGTTATAGCGTTGTAGTCGCTCGCGAGGCCGAGAATGCACATTGTGCATTCTCGGCCTCGCTTTTTGTTTATATGAATAATGTTGCGTGTGCTTTAGACCAGAAAGCGCGCTGACAATGTTGGAAGATTTTGCAGCGATCCTGTGCGCACCCTGGTGTTTGGGAGCGAGCGAAGAAACTGCTGGCCGTACTTCTTCGTGAGTATCCGGCGATCCAGGACGATAACGATGCCACGATCTTCTTTGCTGCGAATCAAGCGGCCAAAACCCTGCTTGAAGCGCAAGATGCTTTGGGGAACCGCATACTCGTTGAATGGGTTGTTGAATTGTTCGCTGCGAGCGGCGAAGATCGGGTCGGTTGGAACGCTAAAGGGGAGCTTGGTAATAACTAGCACCGACAAAGCTTCTCCGACCACATCGATTCCTTCCCAGAAGCTGCTTGTGCCCAGCAGCACCGTACGCGGCGACTCGCGGAAGCGTTCAAGCAGCGTGCGGCGCGAACCATCGATTCCCTGCCCGAGCACGGCGATCTCGTGTTCTTCAAGGGCTTCCTGAATGCCGTTGTAGGTCTGGCGCAACGTGCTGTTGGCGGTGAAGAGCGCAAGCGTGCGCCCGCCGGTCGCAATGCAAAGCTGGATCAGCGCATGCTCGATCATCTGCTGATACCCGCGCTGATTGGGTTCGGGCGTGTCATCGGGCACATATACCAACGCTTGGCGCTCATAGTCGAAGGGTGAGTCCAGGATGATCTCTTCCGGTTCCAAGAGGCCGATGCGTTCTTTCACGAAGTTAAAGGCGCCATCGACAGTGAGTGTTGCCGAAGCCAGGACGGTCGTCTGTTTTTGGGCGAACAGTTGACCTTGCAAGACGTCGGCGACGCTGAGCGGTGCGGCGTAGAGCATCAGTACGTCGCGGATGCGATCATGTGTGATCCAGGTGATCGTTTCCGCATCGCCAAAGACAATGCTCCCCATCTGAATGCGTACATCATTGGTAAAACGATGCAATGACTCGACCCGTTGCACCAGTTCGTCGTAATTCAGCAGTTCGGCGTGCGCCAGCTTGCCGAGCAGGGCTTCCAGTTTGCCCAGGCTCTTGCTGATTTGGCTCAGGGCCAGATCGAGATTTCCCCATGACTGCTCGATCGTTTCCCATTCCGGTTTGCGCCGTATGCCCGGCGTAAGGCGCAGGCGCGAGTCGTAGTGATTGGGCTCAACCTCACGATGGAGGAACGCGGTAATCAGGTTGAAACACTCGTAGGTGTCGCTGCGCGCACGGGTGATGGCCGGCAGAATCTCGCGTGCGATCTGATCGACTTGATCGCGCTCCTCCTGCGTGGCGATGCTGTTACGCAAATAGCTTCGCAACTCGGAAAATAGCCCTCCGACGATTTGAGCGCCGCTTTCCTGATAGAGATCGTTGAAGAATTGCAGAAGGGAAGCCTGATCGGTCTGAAAGCTGAGCTGGTCAGTGGCCGCATCTTCGAGGTTGTGCGCCTCATCGATGATGACGTGAGCATATGGCGGCAGCACGTTGTTCTCCGTTGCTAGATCGGAGAGAAGCAGCGCATGGTTGACCACGACAATGTGCGCGGTTTCAGCATAGCGGCGCGCCTGGAAAAAGTAACAGTCTTGGAAATCGGAACAGCGCGGCCCGGTGCAGGTGTCCGGCGTGACATTAACTTTTCCCCATGCCGCCTGCTCTTTGTCGATAAGCAGCAGTTCGGCGCGATCACCGCTCTGGGTATGAGAGAGCCAGAGCTGCACCTTCAGCAGCATACGCGCTTCTTCGGGTTGGAGGTTTTCGCTCTGGCGTAGTTGCTTGTAGCGACGTAAGCAAAGATAGTTTCCGCGCCCCTTGAGCAGCGCTGCAACAAAAGGCGCTTCCTGACCGGTATCGCTCGACATAATATTCTGAAGCGTCGGAATATCCTTGAAGAAGAGCTGGTCTTGCAAATTGAGCGTATTGGTGGAAATGACGACCCGTTCGCCGCGCTGCGCAGCAAACAGCGCGGCGGGAACGAGATATGCCATACTTTTGCCGGTGCCGGTGCCGGCTTCAACGATCAGTGCGTCGCCGTTGTTGAAGGCGTTCGCAACAGCTTCGGCCATATCGACCTGGGCCGGGCGTTGTTCATAGTTAGGGAATGATCGGCCCAGCGGGCCGGCGCTGCCAAAGAAATCGGTAATTTGCCGGATATCGAGCGGCGTCACATCCCCAGTTGGTTTGAGCGGCGTCGGTTGTTCTGCCTTGTGCTGCGGCGTATGCTCGTCGGCGTTGGCGGCGTCGGCGGGATGCGGCGCGGTGAAGGCGGTGCGCACGCGTTCGCTGAGAGTAGCCTCGAACAAGTCGCGCAATGACCAGTTGGTTTTAGCCGCCAGCCGATTGATTTCGGTAAGTTCGCGCCGGCTCAACGCATACATCTGATCGAGCAAGTGCAGAAAAACTTGACGGCACACGTCGGCGTCGTTGAAGGCGCGATGATCTTCGGGATGGGCGATGCCGATATGATCGGCCAATGCACCGAGACGGTAGATGGGCGCTTGGGGCAACAGCAAGGTGGCCAGATCGAAGGTGTCATACACCGGCTGGGCAAAATGTATGCCCTGGGCATTCAACATACTGACATCGAAATTGATCGAATGCCCGACCAGGGGATAATTGCGAATGAACGTCACAAGCTTTGGAGCAACATCATTAAAACGTGGGGCTGAGGCAAGATCTCTGGCGGTGATGCCGGTCAAGCGCGTAATTTTCAGAGGTAATGACTGGCGCGGGCTGACGCATGTCGAAAATGTTTCCAATACTTCGCGGCCTTGAAATTTAACAGCGCCAATCTCGATAATTTCATCCACCCCGATTTGCAAGCCCGTCGTCTCAACATCCAGGGCTACGTAGACACGCTCCATAAGTGTGAACCTTCATACCCTTCCCGACAAATAAAGCAGATACGCCATTATACCCGAATACTGATCCGTGCGTCAGACGTATGTCCGGCGGGGTTGGCGCGCTGGCTTGTGCATGATGTGTAAATGATAAAACCTATCAGTTTCAGATTATTGGTTTTGGCAGAATCTCCTGTTCGCGCGGAATCTCGTTTGAAAGGCTTACATATTACGCAAGACTGCTAAAGACGCTACGAGTACGCCATTGTTCAAGCGTCGAAGTATTATGTTTGCACAATTCAGTTATAGAGCTTATAATATGCGAAGCTTACAGATCTGAAATTGATAACAAATTGCACTACAGGAGGTCGCTCCTTAGCTTTTGTGTGGAGCAACCTCTCTGATTCTGTATTCCTCCGAATCTAGCACTTCGTCAGGAGCAACCTATGTCGAGCCTGGATGGCAAAGAGCCGCCGCCTCCGCAAATGAACATTGAGCGCGTGAGTCTGAGTTTTGGCGGCGTAAAAGCTCTTACCGACATCAGTTTCAATATTTACCCCAGCACGATTCAAGCGATTATTGGCCCGAACGGCGCCGGTAAAACTAGCCTCTTGAATTGTATCAGCGGTCTCTACAAACCCCGGCAGGGCCGCATTCTCTTCGAAGGAACGCATGACCTTGTCCGGCTTGCGCCGCATCGTATCGCCCGTCTCGGTGTGGCGCGGTCATTCCAGAATATTGAGTTGTTCCGTCACATGAGCGTGCTTGACAACTTGATGCTTGGTCGCCACGTGCATATGAAGAGCGGCGTGTTCAGCGGCGGTTTGTACTGGGGATTCGCACAACGCGAAGAAATTCAGCACCGCGAATTCGTGGAGCATGTGATCGATCTGCTGGAGATACAGCATATTCGAAAGAACACGGTAGGATCACTGGCGTATGGCTTGCAAAAACGCGTTGAGCTAGGCCGCGCCCTGGCGATGAATCCGCGTCTTCTGTTGCTTGATGAGCCGATGGCGGGTATGAACAGCGAGGAAAAAGAAGATATGGCCCGCTTTGTCCTCGATATTAGCGAGGAATGGCGCACGACAATCGTGCTGATCGAGCACGATATGGGCGTAGTTATGGATATCAGCGATCGAGTTGCGGTGCTCGATTTTGGGAAGCTTATCGGTGAAGGAACCCCCGAAGAGATACGCGTCAATCCGCTTGTGATCGAAGCCTATCTTGGGCGCGAGCATGGAGAGGCTATGCCGGCGTAACCTATGCCCGGATGTATACGCCTTCGGTTAGAGCAGACGACTTTGACAATGAGGGACGCATGACTGACGAGACTCTTCCCCAGTTACTTTTGCGCAATGCATACACCTATGCTCATCGCGCCGCACTTCGCGAGAAGGAATTTGGCATCTGGCAAACGGTAACCTGGGAGCAATTTGTTGAACACGTGCGCAATTTTGCCCTTGGGCTTCGCTCTTTGGGGGTGCAGCGCGGCGATATTATCGCTATCATCGGCGATAATCGCCCGGAATGGCTCTATGCCGAGTTGGCTATTCAGGCGTTGGGGGGGGCGTCGATCGGCATTTATCAGGACTCGGTCGCCGAGGAAGTAAAGTACATTCTGGACGCCTGCGATGTGCGCGTCATTGTGGCTGAGGATCAAGAGCAGGTCGACAAAATTCTAGAGATCTGGGATGACCTGAAGAACGTGCTGAAGGTTGTGTATTACTACCCAAAGGGGTTGCGCAACTATACCGAACCGTTCCTCGCCGATTTTTCCGACATTGAAGTGTCGGGTCGTGAATATGCCAAGTCGCGCCCTGAATATTTTGCGCAAGAATTGGCGAAAGGCAAAGGCGGCGACCTGGCGATTTTATCCACGACTTCAGGCACGACGGGCAAGCCTAAGCTGGCGATGCTCACCCATGCAAACCTGATTAGCCAGGGAAAGGGCTTGCTTGAAGTTGATCCGCTGACCATCGAAGATGAGTTTGTGTCATTCTTGCCCCTGGCCTGGATCGGCGAGCAGATGTTGACTGTCGCTTCGGGGTTGCAAGCGGCGTTCACGATCAATTTCCCCGAATCGTCGAGCACCATTCAGGAGAATATCCGCGAGATCGGACCGCATGTGATGTTCTCGCCGCCGCGTATCTGGGAAAACATGCTTAGCACGGTGCAGGTCAAGATTCAGGATACCACGCGCTTTAAACGCTGGATGTATCAGTGGGCGATGGGTGTGGGCTATGAGATGGCCGATGCGCGATTCGCGCGTGAGGCGCCTTCGTTCGGCTTGAAGACCCGCTATTTGCTGGCGCGTATGCTGGTGCTCGAGGAGATGAAGGATCACTTGGGCCTGCGCTTTCTGAAGCGGGCCTATACCGGCGGTGCTGCGCTTGGACCCGATGTGTTTCGCTTCTTCCATGCTATGGGCGTGAACTTGAAACAGGTGTATGGCCAGACCGAGAGCAGCGGATTGAGCGTGATACACCGCGACGGCGCGATCAAATATCAGACTGTCGGCACGCCCTTGCCGGGAGCCGAGGTGAAGCTTGCCGAGAGCGGCGAGATCCTCGTACGTAGCCCGGCGGTGTTCAAAGGGTATTACCGTAATCCCGAAGCGACGCGCGAGGTGCTGGTTGACGGTTGGTTGCGCACCGGCGACGCTGGCTACTTCGACGAAGAAGACCACCTGATCGTCATTGACCGCGCCAAGGATGTGATGACGTTGCACGACGGAACGAAATTCTCACCGCAGTTTATCGAGAACAAGCTCAAGTTTAGCCCCTACGTGCGCGAGGCGGTGGTTTTCGGCGGCGATTGGCCGTTTGTGACGGCGATGATCAACATCGATTTTGGCAATGTCGGCAAGTGGGCCGAATCCAACCAGCTTTCGTATACGACTTACACCGATCTGGCGCAGAAGGCGCAAGTCTATGAACTGATCCGCAAAGATGTCGAGCGCACGAATGCCGATCTGCCAACTGCTGCCCAGATCAAGCGCTTTTTGTTGTTGCACAAAGAGCTTGACGCCGATGATGCCGAGTTGACGCGCACGCGCAAGGTGCGTCGCGGGTTTATTGCGCAGCGCTATGAAGAGATTGCGACGGCGTTGTATGGCGATGCGCCTGGATTTGAGATCGAGACGACCATTACGTATCAGGATGGGCGGACGGCTTTGATCAAAACGCGCCTGCGGGTCGAGATGATGGACGGCTCTCTATCGACGTCTGAAGCCCAGGCGGAGCATGTCGGCGCGCACGGCTAGCCGGGGAATAACGATTTGATATAACCGTGTGGTGAGAAACAATGGAGAAGTTTATCCAACTGAGTATGTCCGGCGTCTCAAATGGCGCTATCCTGGCGCTCGTCGCGCTCGGTTTTGTGTTGATCTTCAAGAGCAGCGATGTGATCAATTTCGCCCAGGGCGAGTTGTTGATGATCGGCTCGTATCTGACGTATACGGCAATCGAGCAGTTCGGGCTGTTCTGGCCGCTTGGCGTAGTGGTTGCGGTAGCTCTTTCCGCCGTGGCCGGCGTCTTGATTGAGCAATTAGTCCTGCGCCCGTTGATCGGCGAACCGGTTATCTCGGTCATTATGATAACGATTGGTCTTTCATCGCTTTTGCGCGCCATTATCGGCGCGATCTGGGGCGTTTCCCCGTTGCCGTCGCCGAAATTTATTCCCACCGATACGATCAACATTCTGGGCGCGTCGGTTGGTGCGAATCGTCTCTGGGCGATTGGACTTTCGATTGTGTTGCTGACGGCGCTGACGATCTTCTTTCGTCGCAGTAACGACGGCATCGCGATGCGCGCCGTTGCCGACGATCAGCAGGCGGCGTTATCGATGGGCATTAGCATCAAACACGTCTGGGCGGTTTCCTGGGCGATTGCAGCGGTGACGGCGGCGATTGGCGGCATTTTGCTGGCGAGCATCTTTGGCGGCGTGGGCGCGTCGATTGGCCGGGTTGGTCTGCTGGTCTTTCCGGTTGTTATTCTCGGCGGCCTCGATAGCATCCCCGGCGCGATCGTCGGCGGCTTGATCATTGGCTTGCTCCAGTCGTATGCGGGTGGGTATTTGCCGCCTGAATTGGGTATGGGCGAGGTGGCGCCATTTATTATTCTGATCTTTATTCTGCTCGTGCGCCCGTATGGGCTCTTCGGACAGAAAATCATCGAGCGTGTTTAAGCTGATCGATTCAGTTGAGATGAAGAAGCGGAGTCCGTAATGCAGAGCGGCATTTTTCACACTCAGTATGCCGGTGATATGTCGATGCGGCCTACATGGCCAATGCGTTGGCGCATCGTTGTTGTTATACTCTTTGTTTTGTTATTTCCCTGGTCTGCTGATCGATATTGGCTGACGCTCGCGAACCAGATCGGCATCGCCGCCATTGGCGCTATTGGACTGAATATTCTGGTGGGTTTTACCGGGCAAATTAGCATCGGTCATGGCGGCTTTCTCGCCGTTGGCGCCTATTCCGCCGGTTTGCTGGCGACTCGGGCCGGACTACCGATGTGGCTCAGTGTGCCGCTGGCCAGCCTGACGACGGCGGTGGTCGGGGCGTTTTTTGGCCTTCCTTCGGCGCGTCTCAAGGGATTGTACCTGGCAATTGCAACCCTTGCGGCTCAGGAGATCATTATCTGGTTGTTGACTCATGGCGATGTGATAGGAATCGCCGAGTCGCTTTCGTTGCCGCAGCCGACGTTGTTCGGTCTCGATCTCACTGCAAACGGAGCGACGGATTTTAGTTTCTACTGGATTATCCTAGTCTGCCTGGCAGGAACGGTGATCTTCACGAGCAATCTGTTCCGGAGTCGCGCCGGACGTGCATTTGTCGCCATCCGCGATCAGGATATTGCGGCGCAGGTGATCGGCGTTGATCTGGTGCGCTATAAGCTGCTTGCTTTCGCGACATCATCGTTCTTTGCGGGCCTGGCGGGCGCGTTGACCGCGCACTATCGCGGCATTATCTCGTGGGAGCGTTTCACCGTCGATGTGAGCATTCTCTATCTTTCGATGATTATCATCGGCGGACTGGGCAGCGTTTCCGGGTCGATCTATGGCGCGGCGTTCATTACCCTGTTGCCCGCGTTGTTAAACAATATCGGTCGGGCAATGGGCGATACGATACCACAGATTAACATCTATCTGCCTTATGTTCAGCAAGGCGCGTTTGGCCTGGCGATTGTACTGTTCCTCATTCTAGAGCCAGAAGGCATTGTGAAGCTCTGGCGCGATGTGAAAGACTATTTCCGGTTATGGCCGTTTAGTTATTGAGCAAGGTTCCAGGGGATAATTCATAATCCCTGCCGGTTTGGTCGGTCGATAGTCGGTATAGGTTGTTGTGGCCTAAGATTCGCGGAGGATGCAATGAAGCAGAGTTTGCAACGTGAGAAGCTTGGGGTGCGGTACGGCGTGGTGTTGGTTATGGCGCTGTTAGCATTGATGCTGGCGGCATGTGGCGGCGGTCAGCCGGCGGCGCCCGCTGGCGGCGATGAGCCGACGGCAGAGGCTGGCGGCGAGCAGCAGGGCGGAGAAACGACTGAGGCTAGCGGCGAACCGATTAAGGTCGGCGCGATTTTTGATCAGACTGGCCCGACGGCAGATGTTGGCAATCCCTATTCGCAGGGTATCGTCGCGTTCGTCGCCTGGAAGAATGCGAATGGTGGTATTAATGGACGCCCGATTGAGATGATTTCTTCCGATTATTCCTATCAGGTGCCGCGGGCGGAAGAGTTGTACACTCAATACGTGACCCAGGATCAGGTGGTAGTTTTCTCGGGCTGGGGCACCGGCGATACCGAAGCCTTGAAGGGCAAGATCTCGCAGGACCAGATCCCGTTTATCTCGGCGTCGTTGTCGGCCAATCTGGCCGATCCGGCTGAGACGCCCTACAACTTCCTGGTGGGAACGACTTACAGCGACCAATTGATCATCGCGCAAGAGTGGGCGTTGGAAGATTGGGCGGCGAAGGGCAGCAGCGATGCTCCCAAGTTCGCCTATATGATCAACGACAGCCCCTTCGGCCAGTCGCCGGTTCCCGATGGAACCGCGCATGCCGAGGCGAATGGCGTGGAAGCGCCGCTTGAGGTGCCAATGCCGCGTGGTGCAACCGACCTGACTGCCCAGTTGACCCAGATCCAGGACTCAGGCTCCAACTATGTCTTCTTCCAGAATGTCTCCAGCCCGGTGGCTCTGGCGTTGCAGAATGCCCAGGCGTTGGGTATGGAAGATGTCCAGTTCGTGTGTATGAACTGGTGCGCCAATGAGCTGTTGATCAGCCTTGCTGGCGAAGCCGCCGAGAGCGTTGTCGGCGCGATCCCCTTCGACCCGGTCGGTTCAGAGGGTGCGGCAGAGGCGTTGGACTATGCGACGGCGAATAACATTGATATCGGCGGGAACGCCGGTCCGTACGTCCAGGGTTGGTGGGCGATGGCGATCTTGATGGAAGGCGTTCAGCGCACGCTCGACAACGGCGAGGAACTGACCGGCGAAAACATCAAGGCCTCGCTGGAGACGCTCAGCGGCTTTGATACCAAAGGCGTGACGGCTCCGGTTTCGTTCTCGGAAACCGACCACCGCGCCACGCGCTCACTGCGGCTGTTCCAGGTGCAGGACGGCAAGTGGGCGCCGATTACGGATTTCTTGTCGGCTGAGTAGTATGTCGTCGGCGGCATGCGGCGGGGCGATAGCGCTGCCGCTTGTCGCCTGCCGCCAACTTTACTATGCTTACACTCAACAATATCGAAGTGATGTACAACGATGTGGTGCTGGTGCTCAAGGGCCTGTCGTTGCAGGTCGACGAAGGCAAAATTGTCGCCCTGCTCGGCAGCAATGGCGCTGGGAAAAGCACCACCTTGAAAGCGATTAGCGGTCTGCTCAAGCCTGACAATGGCGAAGTCACCGATGGCGAAGTCATTTTCGATGGTCAATCGATCGCCAAACGCGACGCTGCCGATATCGTGCGCCTGGGTATTTTTCAGGTGATGGAAGGGCGGCGCGTCTTCGAGCACCTGACCGTCGAGGAGAACCTGCGAGCCGGGGCGTATACGCGGCGCGGCGGTAACTTTGCGTCTGATCTTGAGCTGGCTTATACTTACTTCCCAAGACTGAAAGAACGTCGTAGCCAAACGGCCGGCTTTTTGAGCGGCGGTGAGCAGCAGATGCTTGCGATTGGACGAGCGATGATGGCGCATCCGCGCGTGATTATGCTCGACGAGCCGTCGCTGGGCCTGGCTCCGTTGCTGGTCGGAGAGATTTTCCGCATTATCAAGCGGATTAACCAGGAGCAAGGTACGACAATCCTGGTTGTTGAGCAGAATGCGCGTCTGGCGCTTGATGCCGCTGATCACGTATACATTATGGAAAATGGCCGCATCGTGCTCGATGGTTCCCCGGCTGAATTGAAAGACAATGCTGACGTGCGCGAGTTCTATCTTGGCTTAAACGAGGTTGGAAAACGCAAGAGCTATCGTGAAGTCAAGCATTACAAGCGACGCAAGCGCTGGCTATCGTAGTGAGGTGATCCGGCGGCGAATCCGATGTGACAAGGTGAGGGGCAACGTGACGCACAAACGCCCCCTCGCCTTGTTACTATTTTCAGGGAGGCGTAATGACGGTATCAATTGAAGCGTTCTGTGCCGGCTTTGATGAGCGGGTGCGGCATATTGTCGCGTATGGCTATGAGCACTCGCCGGCGTTTCGCAAACGGATGGAAGCCGCAGGTTTGACGCCTGCCGATATACAGACTATGGCTGACCTGAGTCGGTTGCCAATTTTGCGCAAAGAAGACCTGATCGATTTGCAACGCACCGGGCCGAATCTGGGGGGCATGCTGACAGTGCCGTTGCACAAAGAACGGCGCATTTTCCAATCGCCCGGCCCGATCCACGACCCGGAACCGGATACGCCCGACTCGTGGCGTTGGGCGCCGGCGTTTCGTGCGGCCGGCTTCGGCCCCGGCGATGTTGTGCTGAATGCATTCAGCTATCACCTGACCCCCGCGGCGGTGATGTTTGAAGAAGGCGCGCGTGCGGTTGGCTGCGCCGTTGTTCCGGCGGGCATCGGCAATCAAGCGCAGCAGGTTGATGCGCTTGAGTCCCTGGGCGTGACGGCGTATGTCGGCTTGCCGAGCTATCTCAAAGTGCTGCTGGAGAGAGCGCGTGAGGCGGGGCATGAGCCGCGTGATTGGCCATTGCGCAAGGCCCTGGTGACTGCCGAACCACTACCGCCGTCGCTGCGGGCGTTGCTCTACGATGATTTTGGCGTGCAGGTGTTCCAGGCCTATGGAACCGCCGAGTGCGGCAATCTGGGTTACGAAGGACCGTCGCGTGAGGGGTTGCATCTCCCCGACGATGCGCTGGTTCAGGTGTGCGATCTGAATACCGGCGAACCGGTGGCGCTGGGCGCTACAGGTGAGGTGGTAGTGACACTGTTCCGCACCGATTATATCCTCGTGCGCTTTGGCGTCGGCGACCTCTCAGCATTGATGGATGCGCCATCGCCGGACGCTATTCCGACGCCGCGGCTGGTTGGCTGGCTGGGGCGTAGCGGCGATAGCGTCAAGGTACGCGGCCTCTTTGTTCACCCGCGCCATGTCGATGAGGCGATGGGCCGGATATCCGAAGTGTCCACCTATCAAATTGTGATTACCCGTCACGATCATCGGGATAAATTGATTTGCCGGGTGGTTCCCGTTGAAGGCGTTAATAGCGACGCACTGATCGGCGAGGTTTCTGCAGCGGTGCAGGGATCGCTGAAGCTGCGCTGCGATGGCGTTGAGATTATCCACGAGTTGCCGGAAGATGCGAAGAAGTTTATCGACGAGCGCACCTGGGAGTGATGGGCTGGACGGCAGGTAATTGAAGCGAAGAAATAGGGGATAGCGATGCCTGGCGTGCGCGTCGTTGTCCCCTGCGTATGGTGATGTGCTGGTCGCGCACGCCGGCAATGGTCAGCGCGCGTTTTACCTGACCAGCGAACAGGTGTTGCGGTTGCGGGAACTGCTGGAACGTGCGGGATAGTTCCGTTTCGGCGAGCGCCGCTGAACCTGCGGTCATCCGGTCGCTTGTCGCTTCGCAAGTTATGGCTTATCCGGCAAGTCCAGTTGGGTAAGTTGAATATGATCAAGCCGTACGCTGCCTTTGCCGTTTACATACAGTTGTATGTCAAAATTGTTGGCTTCTTTCAGGTGAAAGAATACGCGTATACGCCGACCTGGTGTTGTCAGGATCGGCAGACCTTCCCCTAGCTCTATCTCGTTTCCACTATCAGGAAGCGCTACAACGTCGAGCGCTCCGAGGTTATCCTCTCCCGAAGCTTGATACATAATGTCAAGCCGATACATCCCCTTTGGCAGCCGGAAGGGTGAGCCGATCGAAAGGTAGCCGCGTTCACCCGGCCTGCTGATACGATGTTCGCCCTCAGGATGTCCTAGCTTGCCTTGCAGAAATGCGCCGGGAATCGTTAGCGGTAGTCCGGGGCGTATACGCTGCTCGATAAAATTGATCTGAGTGTGAGCGCGGAAGGCAATATGATCGGGTCGATTGTAGACGTACACCTCGCTGTTTCCGCAGCGAAAGCTGGCGGCAGGCGCGCCGAAGCGCTCCAACACCAGGTTTGGCAGCAGGCTGAACGCACTTGTATGCGGCGGCATATCAACTACAACGAAGTTGAACTCTTGTTCGTACTCGGCGAGCGAGTTCATCCAGTGGTCGGCTACGAGATCCGGTTTCGTCTGGGCGGCGCGCAGCCCCTGCCTCGAAAAGAGGTTTATCAGACGTGCCTGCCAGTACTGGGTGATGCCCCGACGCAAGCCGTAGGTTGCGGCGTGCCGATCCAGGCAGGCTACCAGGGGCGGATAGTGCCAGGCGTAGTTGAACAACGTCGCCGCTGCGCCGAGTTGTGGTGCGGTCGTCAGCCCGGCAACCAGCGCTATGCTCGTCGCGAGTCCCGCTACGTTGCGTTGTCCCGCCGCCGAGGGCGCGAGCCAGGCGCCGATCAGCAATGGCCAACCGAGAAACGTGGGCAGATAGAGCAGGTTGAGCATATAGCGCTCAAGTGTAACGCCCTCGAACGCCATCGCCGCGATAGTGAACGGCAGGCCCAGAACGATTGTCGCCAACACCAGTGCGTGACGGTCATTGCTATGCGTGGGGAATACAGCCCAGCGTACGAGATATGCCGTGCTCAGTATGATGAATGCCGCCCATACGATGCCGAGCCAGGGCCATGGGGCGAGGAGATCGGGCAGTTGCGCGACGATTGTCCATAGTGCATCCTGCGGACTTACGCGGAGGAGAATCTGGTCGGTAGGCAGAATAATCCGTTTCAGCGCCAGCCCCGCAATAGCGGTCGCCCCGATGAACGCCGCAATGGCGGTAGCGCGGCGTGCAGAAATTGACCGGCGAATGGCTAGCAGACATATGGCAGCCACCAACGGTGCGCCCGTCTGCGGTATGAAGAGTGCGTCGGAGGTGGTTGTCAGCATTGTCAGCAGCCCGATCAGCGCCAGAGCCTGCGTGCGAGATCGCCGGTTTTCTTCCTGCAAGCTGAGTGCAAGCAGCAGGATATAGGGTGTCATGATGACAATGCCGACGTGAAACCCGTTGAACAGGATCAACTCAAAGTGGAAGTTTAGGTGTCGCAGTGCGAGAAAGTAGAGTGCGGCGCAGACCACGCTGATGGCAGCCATATTAGCGCCATAGAGGCGGGCGCTAAGCCAGGCGAAACCGACCACGATCAACATGATCTGGATCAGCCCGCCGATTACAACACCGAGAACAATATTGTTGGTCAGGGCCAGCGTCAGCGCGAGGATGGCCACATCTGGGAAGAGGTAGGACGTGTTGGAAAGATGCCAGAGCCTAAAATCCCCGCCATGAGCCAGATCGGTGATCAGGTCTGGAAGATAGAATAGGTCGGCATTGTATAGACTTGCCCGTAGATCCGATGGCGCCGTATGAATATAATGAGCGGCGAGGGTGATGGCAAAGGCTGCAATTGCGAGCAGCAGCAATACATATTGACGGACGAAATCTCTTGCAGCGAATCGCATAAGCATGCTCGATATTTTGCTAACGCCAATGGTTTGGAAATGTTTTGGATGATAGGGTGATTATAGCATAGGCGGGGATGTTTGTGTAATCAGGCGCAGCTCGTTGTCACTGGCCCTGGAAACGTCCGATCTTCCGCGATTATAACTTTCAGAATCCTTTAGTAGTGTGTTATACTTTCGCCAGGCGCGTATGGAACTTGCTGCACGGACTGATCGAATCTGACTCGCTCGCAGGCGCTTACCGAATTCGCGCTTCTCGCATACATCGCACGCGGAGGCAGATATGGAAATACAGCTTCAGATGCGCACCCCATTGTGGACCGGCGGCATAGAAACGGGCAAGATGGATCGCATCCATGCAAGCGGCATCATCGGCGGCCTGCGCTGGTGGTACGAGGTGATTGTGCGCGGGTTGGGCGGGGAGGTGTGCGATCCGACAGCCTCACAATGTCTGTATGATCCCAATGCGTCCAATAACGGACTGTGCGCTGTATGCCAGGTGTTTGGGGCCACGGGGTGGCGACGGCGGTTTCGACTGCAGATAGACGACCAGACCGGTGCAACCTGGAATACTCCGTCTGATACGCTAAATGTTCGGCCGCCGGATCGGTCGCGCGGCTGGTTTTTGCCTCCGGGTCGAATGGGTAGTCTCACATTGACTCTTCACGGCGATCAAAAAACATTGCGACAGATGGCGGCGTTGTTTCTGTTTCTGGAGCAGTGGGGGAATATTGGGGCAAAGCCGCAACTGGGTTACGGCCTGTTTCAGTTGGATCCAAAAAAACGAACCGAACTGTTTCAATTGGTGCAAGAACCAGAAAGCCAATCCCAGGCAGATGTCTGGAAGGCTGGCGATAACGCTCTTCAGTCAAAACTGCCCGACCTGCGCCGCTTCGGATTTTTTCGTTTCCGGTTTCAGCCCGAACGGTCCGACTGGTGGAGCCATATTGACGGCCTGGAGCGGCTGATGGGGCGACGCGATACGGCTCAGGCGCTGCAGGCGTTGCTGCGGCACAAGCTGATCCCGGTTATGCCAGCATTCAAGAATGCCTGGCGCTTTCAGCATTGGCAGGGCCCCTTTCGTGAGCAGAAGAACCTGTTTGGTACCGTGGGCGGCCAGAACGAACGCATACGCAGCAAAGTAGCGATCAGCTGGGCATATCAACATCAGGATGTATGGGAAATACGTGGCTGGGTCTGGTTGCCGGAACAGAATGATTCCTTTGGGCAACAACTGTGGAAGATTATTTGCAGCACAGATGTCTGGTGCGAGATCTTGAACGTGCAACAGGGTGCGCTGGAAACCTGGCCTGACACCCCCATATTCGCAAGCCGGAGTTCAGCGGCAGTACAAGATTGGGTGACGGTGAGACAATGATAAACAGACTGGCAGCGCATCGCTTTCGCGGCATTCGGCAGGGGGTTCTGGAAAACTTTGGCCGGATCAACCTGTTGGTCGGGCCGAACAACAGCGGCAAGACGGCTGTATTGGAAATGCTCTATCTGCTGGGCGTCAGCGGCCACGGCGTTGGCCTGTTGGCCGAGAATCTTTCGTCTTCCGGCAGCCTGGAGGCGTATGTGCCGCTGCCGTATGACTTTCTCGGCTATAAGCCATTGTCGCGCCTCTGGCGGCGACACGGCAAATCGAGTTCCTGGGAAGCTGCGCCCGGCGATCTTACTGATCAGGGGTCGCTCACCTATCATCTCACAAAGCTTCCGAAGGAGCATCCGCTGCGCTCGTTCCGGCTGATCCCGCCTCCGTCAGAAAAGGTGGAAGATTACGGAGGCTTTAGCCGCGAGGATGTGGTGACGACCGCTCTCTTTGCGTTGCCGTTCGCCGACAAATTTCCTTCAGAACTGCTGCCAAACAACAGCCAGAATGAGTTGGCGCCGGATCCTGCTTCTACCCGACTGGCCTACCTTTGGTATCCGCCATTTGTCAACCAGGGCGTTGCGGCGAATAATCAAGCGTCTCAGCCGCCGGACGACTACGGCTCGCTGGCCGTGTGGTCCTTGAGCGGCGATCTTCCTGCCCCTGAGCATATTCTTTTCTTCGATTTTCACACGGCGCACGATCATTTGCAGACAACCTTCTTCCAATTCGCGTATCAACTCCCTGACTGGCCGGAGCAGATCGCCTCGGCTATGGCCGGCATTTTCCCGGAGATGGCGAACTGCCGGGTGGAATTTGTGCCCGCCGATACTCCCCAGGCGGGGATGGTGGGTTATATTCGGCTGCCCGGACAACGGCCATTGCCCATTGATGCGTTTGGCGATGGCGCACGCCACGCTTTCAAAGCGCTGGCCGCCCTCACGGCGCTGGTCGCCGTTGCCGATGAAGATCATCCGGCCCTTTTCTTGTGGGAGGACCCGGAATTGTTTTTACATCCAACCTCCCTCCAGAACCTGCTGGAGCAAGTCCTCCGCCTGGTTGCCGGCAAGCCTGTCCAACTCTTTTTCTCCACGCAGAGCATCGAAGTCGTGGCCCATTTGACGCGCCTGGTCTCCAAACCTGATACATTGTCACCAGAGCAACTGCGAGCGTTTCGGCTCGGTATGCAAGACGGACGGTTGGTCTCTTCACGTTTCCTCCATCGTAATCTCCTGTCCTGGTTGGAGGATGGGATGGACCCACGCTTCTGGGGCATCGTAGCAACACCGTTGGAATACCGTCTGGGAGGCTCGAATGGATGAAGAGCTTTTTGTTTTTGGCGAAGGCAAAACCGAGGAAGTTGTTTTTGCTTGGCTTTCCCAGAAGTGGGCTTTACCTCAACAAGCTCGTCTAATCTCGGTGGATGGCAAGACCAATTTTGTTAGCGGCATTCTAAAAAAGGTGGAGCAGGATTTTGCACCTGGCATTCCTGGTCAAATGGTACGCCTCCTGGCTTTTCGTGATCTGGATCAGGATGAAACAATGGAAAGCATTTGTCAATCTTTTGAGCAGATCGGCAATGACCTGCGGGGAGAAGCGCTACAGTTTACTCCTTCCCACAAGTTTCCTAATGTGTTGGTATCGACTATCCAGCCCACGCAACAACACCCGGGACTGCGTTTTGTGTTGCATATTGCCGACACCCCGACAGGCATACCGGAGCAACTGAACCAATTCGCCAACAAAACAACCGATGCTTACATCCTGTCCATAGCTTTATCCGATGGTGTGCTTAGTCGTTTTGGACGAAAAGCCGGGACTAAACCTGGCATCATCAGGGCAAAAGTCTTGTCCGAGCTACCACAGTTGTTTGCAAATAATGGCATTGGCTTCGACACGGACAAGGACTACCTGGCGGCGTACCTGACTGCTACACGATTCTGGAAGATTAATCGTACCGAGCAGGAAGCTCGCCTGACGAAAGTGATTCTGGATAGAGCAATGAGTTATGCAAACGGTGCACTTGAACAAACCTTTGCCTCCTGGGCCTTTGCGATTGAGGAGGTAAGCCGATGAAATACGACTTTCACGCTCAATACGCTCTCGATGAACAGAGCGGCATTACTCGGGCGGAGGCGATCGATTTCCTGACCGGCGTGCAGGCGCACCCGCCGCGCCAGTGGCAAGCTCTGGCCGATGTGGCTGATGACGGGGCGCGCCTGCAATTGCTGGCGCAAGCTCAGGCGTCGGCCTACAAGGAACGTGCCCGTATGGGGCAGCTCAAAGGCAAAGCCGGCGGCCTGGGGCATTGGATTATGTCGGGCAAAGCGCATACCTATTTTGCCGCGCAAAAGGAAACCTACCTGGCGCCGTTAGGGCTTGCGCCGGCTGCGCCTGACCTGGCGCGTTTGCCCGGGTACAGTTTTGCTTTGCATTGTACGTTCACCCTGACCGGCGCCTATCTCAGCCGCGATGATACGGATTTTCACATTCTGGATAACCCGGTGAAAAAAGAGTGGGTTTTCAAGCTGCCGTATATCGCCCCCAGCCAGTGGAAGGGCGCGCTGCGCGCGGCTATGCGCCAGGACAACGACTGGCCGAACGACCAACCCGACCTGCTCCGCTTGCTTGGCAAGAGTCGTGATGACGAAGGACAGTCTGGTCGTCTCTATTTCTACCCGACCTTCTTCGACCGCATCGGCCTGGAGGTGATCAACCCGCACGACCGCGAGACCGGCGCGGGCAGGCAGCCGATCTACTTCGAGAGCGTGCCCGCCGATACCACCGGCGTATTCACCCTGCTCTATGTGCCGTTCGACCGCATCGGCGAAGATGATGCCGAAACGCGGATGCAGGTAGCCGCCGACCTGCAACTGGTTGCCGCAGGCATCCAGGCAATGATGACGACCTATGGCTTTGGGGCCAAAACGAGTAGTGGGTTTGGGATGGCAGCAGATACGCTTGGCGAGGGGCATTTGCAGGTGTCTGGTCTGGAGGCGCCTGACACAATCGTGCCAGAGGATGATGTGAGCCAACCATTATCTGATTTGCCCCGCTACCTGAGCGCGCCAGGACAACTGCATACCGATTTTCGCGCCGCCGATGGCAGCTTCCGCTATCGAAGCGATGCCGAGCGACAGGCGATGAAGAAGAGCGACCGTCAGCTCTATGACAAAGCCCAAAGCTGGTGGGAGCGCGAGGGCAAAGCGCTCGCCGAGCAGGCGGAGCAAGAACCGAAGCCGCCTGCGCGTGAAGAGCCGCATCACCCCGCCATCGCTGAACGCACAGTTGCTAACTGGGAGGAGTTGCAAACCCGGGCAACCGAATTGGCAAGATTGCTGAGAGGAGGGGAGGGATGAGTCAACTGGAAGCTCTGGCTCAACATCGGGATGCCATCTTGCTGGCGGAAATTGGGGCATGGTTGCATATGTTGGGCAAATACGATTGGCAGTTTATTGAAAGTCAGTGTGGCGACACAACTAGCTATGACTATCAAAACTTTATGTCTAATTTAAGTACGCAATACCCAAAGCTGTTTGGTCTGTTGGATCCAGCATCACCTAACTATCAAGCAATCTTTTCCGCACTACCTGTTACCGCTCCGACCAACACTGGTGTATTCATCCGTGACCACCGGGAAACTAATAAGGCACGTCAAAACAACTTGGCTGATGAACTCACTATGTTGTTGGTAGATGCACACGGTCGTGGTTCAAACATTGACAAGAGCGAAATTCAAGCAGGTTTTCCTAGTCAAACTGTACCAGACATCTATTTTTCTACCGCTTTTGGGTTTGAGTATCAACTGAGTTCGTGCCATTACAGAACATCTGCATTACATGATGAGCTAGAAGCAGTGATCTCACAATTATGGTCGCCAAGTCATGATTGGAGCAATATTATTGGTGAGCTTCGTCAAGAACTTGTTGGTCACTTTCGCTCAGCATTGGCGGAAACCAGGTTACCCTTTAATGATGTAACCCTCTTTGACCAGACTGCATCATCGGTGTCTTTTTTCAAATCTGCTTTAGCCGAAAGAGTTGTAGCCGGCAAGTGGAAGCCACTTATGTCCGGCTCTGTACCCCAGTACCAGTGGCGCACTCTGACTATCCCCTTTACTGGCCTGGCCTACCTACAAAACGTCTCTGGTATTATCGACCTATTAGGGCGAAAAAATACATTGACCAAGGCACAAAACGGACTGCGAACGTTGATAGAAATCACTTATCCCATCGGACAAGAGATTTACCGAGATGAGCAAACTTCCATATTCCTGGTGCCCGATGAAGCTGGTTTGTTGCAGTGGCAAGATAAAAACGGACAA
Source organism: Chloroflexaceae bacterium (assembly GCA_028282325.1). Taxonomy (GTDB): domain Bacteria; phylum Chloroflexota; class Chloroflexia; order Chloroflexales; family Chloroflexaceae; genus JANQID01. The sequence continues at coordinate 26,414 of JANQID010000044.1, forward strand.
AGTTTGGAAACGCTGATACAACAACAGGTAGTTGACACTACAAAAGGTGACTTATATCCAGATCTGCAAGATAGCTTGATGCCACATGGTACGCGCACAGTTTATACCATAGGAGAACAAATCGATGCCTCGTCCGAGGTTGAGCTAACCTCGGATGCTGCACGAATTGCGGAAGCGTGGGATCGAGCAAACAACTGTGAAATTTGTGCAAATTGTGGTTTACGTCCACAAGGCCCTTCAGATAAGGCAAGCGGACGCAAACTATGTGATACATGCCTCGAAAGACGTGATGAACGGTCTAAAGACTGGGCGACTAATCAGCTTGATCGTACCATATGGCTGGATGAAGTAGCAGACAACAATGGTCGCTTAGCCCTTCTCGCAGGGTGGTGGGATTTCGCACAATGGCTAGACGGCACTTTTATCAGTACTATCATCGCTGCATCCAGCGTAGATTTTCTTCAACTTGAACAAGATTGTCGTAGCTCTCTCTCAACAACTCGACAAGGCAATCCACAACAGTTTCAGGGCTTATTGACTACATTACTAGCCAAACCTGTGCGTCAACAATTCGGTAACCAGTTCCGTCCTTACTTTAAAGGAATTATTCAACCTGAGCGGCAGCATCTGACAACAACTGCCATTACTGAAGAAACTATTGCTGCTATGCATTTTGTGCGCCAAAATCCCTCCTTTGCTCGCCTCCGCCGCGTTTGGGAGACCACTCGCCGATTCTGGCAGGAGGTGTGTCCGACTGACTCCAACCGTCACATCCGACAATCACTTGTTGGGAGTACTATTAACACTCAACCCTCCCGCCTGAAGATTACAGGCATGCTCACTCCTCAGGGCATAGAGAAAACGCCAGGACGCTACCACGCCTACGACCTGAAACTTACCGGTAGTGTCAGGCTCAGCGTCGTATGGGATCCAGAAAGAGCGTGCTTCATCACCTGCGACAACCTGGAATACCTGGCAAAGCCTGAACTGCTCGGCCGCCGGGTGCCAGACCTTTTGTCCAAAGGCCAAACCATTAGCATCGAAGAACCGACCGGTTACGGCAGCCAGAACAAAACATGGGGCACAATCACTATCCAGAAAGTGGAAACACTCTCTGAAAGTATCTATACCCCGGCCATCCCCATCCTCGCCGAGCCGCGCACGTTTATGGCCCTGATGCCCGCCGACAAGGCCCTGGAGGTTGCGCAGGCGATCAAGACGAAGTATGAACGGGAGATGGGCAAGGTGCGCAACCGCCTGCCCCTGCACCTGGGCGTGGTCTATGCGCATCGGCGCACTCCACTGCGCGCCATCCTCGACGCCGGGCGGCGCATGCTGCGGCAGAAGCCGTTGGGCGGCGATCGGACCTGGCGGGTGCAGGCGGATGCCGCCAGTGGAGCCTTGCCCGTCGAGAAGCAATATCTGGGGGATGCTACGCAGCAGTTTGAGCAAACAATAGCCGTGAAACTGGAACAGAGCGAGCGTTCTTTCACCTGGTATGTTCCAGCGGTGATGGGCGATGGGCAAACCGAAGATGCCTGGTACCCCTATGTCTTCTTCCACAGCGACAAGGACGGTAACACCGACCCCATCCGAACTGCCGAGAAGCGTTCGCGTGTCTTCAAAGGCGCTAACGGCCAGTGGCTGGTCCACGCCGGTGACCTGCGGGAGGACGACCAGGTCTACTTCACGCCGGCCACGCTCGACTTCGAGTGGCTCGACTCCGCCGCGCGCCGCTTTGCCATCGCCTACGACGAACAGACCGGCAAGCGCCGGGGACGCCTCGCCCGGCCCTACCTTCTCGACGATCTGGATTCTATCCAGCAGGCCTGGTGCTTCATCAAAGATAGCCTGACCAGCGGCCAAATCTATGCCCTGCGCGACCTGGTTGAGGCTAGACGGGAAGCATGGTTCGATCGTCCGTCGCAATCGCTGGACAGCGAGCCGTTCCGCCAGCTATGCTATGACGCGGCGGCCAACGCCGAGTGGAAAAAACCGCTGTGCAACGAACAGAAAGAACAGGTGGCACACTGGCTGTTCAGCGGATTGTTCGCCGATGTGGTCGAACTCTATATGGGGGTTATGAAAGCGAAGCCTCAACGCAGCGAGGAGAACCAGGAGCTATGAGTTTCTATCAGCAGGAAACCTTCGTATTGATGACGCTCGATCCCGTACATATCGGCACGGGCGGCATGCGCCTGGGCCGGGTCGATAACAGCATTGTGCGCGAGCCGGGCGTGCGCCTGCCCAAGATTCCCGGCACGTCGCTGAGCGGAGCTATTCGCCAGTATGCGGCGTACCGCTACGAGAGCCTGCGCTGTGCCGGAGCGGGGCAGGAGAATAAGGAAAAGAAGCAAGAAGGTCATTGTCGTGACGCAAAGTGCCCGGTCTGCTACACGTTCGGCTATCTCAAAGGCCAGGAGGGCGGGCAGAGCGGCACGGTGAATATTGGCGACGCACGCATCCTGCTCTTCCCCGTGCATTCACTGACCGGGCCAGTGTGGGTCACCAGTCCCGGTATTCTGCGCGAGTTCGGTGTCACCGGAGACGATCCCGGCGAACAGGTGCGCCTGCCGCAGTCCCTCGGCCGGCATTCGCATCTCAACCTGGGCTGGCTGATGCTGGAAGCGGGCCAGGCGTTTGATTGGCCGGATGCCATTCAGGTAGCGCCCGCTGAAATCCGGGAGCGTGCGGTGTTGATCTCCGACAAGCTGTTCAGCCAGGTGGTGAACAGCAATCTCGAAGTGCGCACCTCGGTCAGCATCGATCCGGACACAGGCGCCGCAAGCGAGGGCAAACTGTTCACCTACGAAGCCATTCCCCGTGCTACGTTGCTGTGGATGGATGTGGTGGAGGATGAGTTTCGCAGAGATCCGCAAAATCCTGGTAATTCGCCCTGGCCGGTCAGCCAGGCGAAGAGTGGTAAGCCCTTTCCTAATGGCGAGACATGGACATCGCCGCTGAGTGTCATCAAGGCCGGTTTAGGATTGGCCGAGTACTTGGGCATCGGTGGCATGGGCACGCGCGGCTTTGGCCGGGTGCGGTGGTTGAGCGAGGAGGCGAGCCAGTGACTACACTCAACTTAGATCAGAAAGCGGCTCAGTACGCTCAAGATATAGTGAGCAAGGCAAAGGTGGAGAAGGTCAAAGACCCGGCAGGAACACTGGAACGGCTGGTTACAAAAACATTGGGCGTCTTGCAGGAGCAGGGCGTCTACGCTATGACGCTCTTTCTGTTCTCGCGCAGCAGCGATGAAGAAAAGATTGCACCCCACATCCGCGCGCCGTTGTACGCACTGCTGCGCCAGTTGCCGGTGTTTCAGAACAACGCGGAATTATTCGGCAAACTATCTGGTTTTAAGGAAAAAACCGCCGCCGAACCAGTTCTGCCATTCTACAGTGATCACGTCTGCGAAGAGCTTGACACCTTGCTCCTGGTCAAAGAACTGTACGAGCAAACGCTGATCTACGCGCGCTACGGCGCGAAAGCCGCATCAAAGGGCGATACAAAAGCCGGCGCCGGCCAGTCGCAGCAGGAGGCCGGCCAATGACCTGGCATCAGTACGACCTCGTCTTTCGCCTGTTGAGTCCGCTGCATATCGGCTATCGTAAGACGGGCAACCTGATGCAGACACGTGGTTATGCGCCCGGCAAGAATCTCTGGGCCGCGCTCACCGCCCGGCTGACACGCGATGATTTTCCCGGTGCAACGGGGGAGAAGTATCAACACATGGGAAATATGCTACAGGAGCGCTTTCGCTTCGGGTATCTCTATCCCGCTGTGCCAATAGCTGCGGAAGGGAATGTTCTTTCGGCGGACGATCTAGAGGTTTGTTATCCCTGGAAAGATCCAGAGTTGTTCGACTATCGCTTCCTGAGCAGTTACGCCAGCACGGCCCTGAACTACGACCGGCAAGCGGCAGAGGAGGGGCTTTTGCACGAAGTCGAGTGCATTCGCCCCTATGCCGAGCCGTTGGATAATGAAGACCCCTTGCCGGTGTATCTGACCGGCGCGTTGTATGTACAGGCCGAGTTGCCAGACGACCTGCATAGGTGGAAAGATGCGCTGCGACGCATCGAGATGGGCGGTGAACGGAAGTATGGCTGGGGCCGCATGCAATTGGTATCACCACTTGATCAATGGCAGGAGCAAGCGGATGAGCCATATGTGCGTTGCCAGACCGGTGATGTTATCCATGCGCATGTCCATGCTCATAGCGCGGATCTGGTCGGTCGGGTCGAGCCGGTGGTCGGGTGGGAGCGGAATAATGCCGACTCCGGCAGCAACTGGCGTCTCTCCAAGGCGACTATTTGCTTCGCTCCCGGCAGCAAGGTCAAGCAGGCGAACACTTTCAAGATCGGCGAATCGGGCATCTGGCGCAAGCGGAACGACGCTTAGACGCTTCATTTTACCGAAGTCTGATCTCGCATTCCCTACGGAGATCTGCCAGCCATTGCGGAAGCTACCAAACGATGATGAACAGGCCGCATGTCACCCTGAGCGGAGCGAAGGGTCTCAGCGTTCCCGACAGCCGGGATTCTTCGCTCCGCTCAGAATGACCGCTTGCGGTAGATCCAAATTCGTTTGGTAGCGTCGCAAGCTTCCGGGGCGAGCGCGTCTTGCGCTGGTGCGGGTCGGCGAAAAAACAAAACCAGCGAACGATCACTCGCCCGCTGGCTGTTATACGTTTGAGTCGTGGGTGTTGATTAGCCGAAGCGTCCGCTGATGTAATCCTCGGTGCGCTTATCCTGCGGGTTGGTGAAGAGTTGCTCGGTGGGGCCATATTCGACCAACGTGCCCGCGCGATCGTTGTCCATCAGGAAAAACGCGGTATTGTCCGATGCACGCGACGCCTGCTGCATATTGTGCGTCACGATCACAATCGTGTACTGGCGGCGCAACTCGAACATCAACTCCTCGATCTTCAACGTCGAGATCGGGTCAAGCGCCGAACACGGCTCGTCCATCAAAATCACTTCGGGCTCGATCGCCAGCGCGCGGGCGATGCACAGGCGCTGCTGCTGACCGCCCGAAAGCGAGAGACCGCTTTCCTTCAGCTTGTCCTTGACTTCATCCCACAGCACCGACGCGCGCAGCGACTGCTCGACCAAGTTGTCCATATCGGCTTTCGTTCCCTGCCAGCCGTTGATGCGCGGCCCGAAGGCGATGTTGTCATAGATGCTCTTTGGGAAGGGATTTGGCTTCTGGAAGACCATGCCAATGCGGCGGCGCACTTCCACCGGATCTACATTCGAATCGTACAGATTCTTGCCGTGGAAAAACACCTTGCCCTCAACGCGCGCACTTGGGACAAGTTCGTTCATCCGGTTGAAGGAACGCAGCACGGTGCTTTTGCCGCAGCCGGAAGGCCCGATCAGTGCGGTGATCTTCTGGCGCTCGACATTCAGATTAATATGCTTAACCGCGCGAAAGCTGCCATAGTAAACATGCATATCGCGGGTTTCGAGCGCGTACTTGGCGTCCTGGGGGCTTATTCCGCCATTTGTAGTCATAGGGTCTATATACTCCTTCGCTTGCGAATATAGTCGCGCAGCAACACGGCGATGGCGTTCAACGTCAATAACACGATGAGCAGCACGATAATCGCGGCAGCTGCGATGTCGCGGAACTGATCTTGCGGGCGCGCAGTCCAGTTGTAAATCTGGATCGGCAGTGCAGTGAACTTCGAGAACGGGCCATCTGGGTCGGTGACAATAAACGTTGAGGCTCCGACAACGATGAGCGGTGCCGTCTCACCGATAGCGCGTGATACCGATAAGATCGTGCCGGTCAGAATGCCGGGCATCGCTCCGGGCAACACGTGATTCCAGATCGTCTGCCACTTGGTGGCGCCCAGACCATAGCTCGCCTGGCGAAGCGAATTCGGAACGGCGCGGATCGACTCTTGCGCGGCGATGATAATCACTGGCAGAATCAGCAGACCCATTGTCAAGCCCGCCGACAAGATCGTGCGACCATTCGCAGTCGTCGGGTCGGTCAGGCCGAAGAGCGTTCCGCTTGTCAACGGTTCAAATGCTCGAACGAAAATCGCGAGGCCGAGCATACCGTAGATTATCGAAGGCACGCCGGCCAGGTTGGCGATGTTGGTCTGAATGATGCGGTTATACCAGGTATCGGTCGCGTATTCCTCAAGGTAGATCGCGGCGCCGACGCCGATAGGGAATGCGAAAAGAATAGTGATGCCGATCATCCACAACGTGCCCAACAACGCTGTGCGCACACCGGCCAGCGCAGGGACGCTCGACATTGGGTTGGTGAGAAAGTCCGGGTTGATCCACGACCTGAACTGGATTTCGGCGCGTGGAAACTCTTCGGCGACTTCGGCTTCAATCGCAGCGCGGTTGAACAGCGTTTCGTTGAGTGGCCAACTGCCGACGACTTCTTCCTGCACGACTTCAACGCGCACAATCTCTAACAACGCCGCCTGGTCACGCTCTGCAAGCGGTTGTTCACGTTCGAGCCGTTGGTAAACGCGTCGCTTCAGGTTATCTTCCAGAATCACGATAAGTTCTTCTTTCGACAACTCCTCAAGCGGACGATCGGCGATTGTTGCGGGATCGACAGTGCTTTGCACAGCGATCAGACCAAACGACTCATTGATGATCGTAGCAAGCAGAATCACGAGCACAAGCATACCAATCGTCGTGCTGGCAAATAGCACCCCTTGCCAGATGCGCCCCCGCTGGCGACGTTGGGCAATGTTGCGATGCATTGCTTCGTCGGTTGGCATACCGCTGGATGTATTCCCGGTTTGGGACACCGAACTCATTCGTACACCTCCCGGAAACGTCGAACAATATAACGGCTGAGGATATTCAACAGCAGGGTGATAATGAACAGCATCAGGCCAATCGCAAAAATGCTGTTGTAGTCAATCGAGTTATAGCTCAGGTCACCGCCGCTGATACGGGCAATGTGGCCAGTCATCGTTTCGGCTGCGACAAATGGATTAAGCACATATCCGAACAGGTTGTCCTGTGAAAGATCGAAGTTCTTCGGGCCGGCCCCGGCGGCGATGGCTACGATCATCGTTTCGCCGATGGCGCGCGAGATGCCGATAATGAACGCCGCGATGATGCCGGAGAGTGCGGATGGTACAACAACGCGAACCGCCGTTTCAAGGCGGGTTGCTCCCAGGCCATACGAAGCCTGGCGCAGCGCCCGCGGCACCGAACTCAGCGCATCCTCGCTAAGCGAGGCAATCAGCGGCAAAATCAGAATGCCGATCACGATGCCGGCTGAGGCGCTGTTGTAAATTTGTACGGTATCCTTGCCAAACATTCCGCGCAGGACGGGCGTCATAAAAGAGATTGCAAAATAGCCGTAGACAACGGTCGGAATGCCAGCGAGGATTTCGAGCACCGGCTTGAGGATGCCGCGAATGCGCGCCGAGGCATATTCGCTCAGATAGATCGCCGCTCCCAGACCCAGTGGGATCGCAACAACCATTGCAATGATGCTGGTGATGAACGTTGCATTGATCAGCGGAATAATGCCGAAATCTTCAATGGCCGGCTGCCACGAAGTAGCTGTTAAGAATTCGACGATGCTGACGCGCTCGTCTAAGAAGAAGAGTAGGGACTCTTCACCGAGCACGAAAACGATCCCCAGAGTAGTAAGGATGGAGACCGCGCCACAGAAAAATAGAAAGCCTTGTATCACCGATTCGCCGATTCTCGTGCGTTTGCGAAAATCGAGGGATACAGCCGTACTGCTTGCGGCGGCGGTTTGACTCTCTGCACTTACCCTCGCTTGCTCTGCCATAAACTGATTTCTCCTTACGATTGCGAAGGGTTTCGATAGAACTGAATTGAACACAATATACCATGATATGATGAGTGTATGATTTCAAAGTCAAGGCGCTGGCGTCAACCAACTCGTCACTGTCGGCTGACACCAGCGCCTTTAAGCTAACCCTGTCTAAATCTTAGCTGTTAGCGTCGAGCCACTTCTGGCGGGCATCGTTGAGAGCCTCGTCAGAAGCGGGGAAGTAGCCGACATCGATAATCTCGTCATTGACGTTGGTCAGGAAGTAGTTGATGAACGCAGCAACCTGGGGCTTCTCGTCCATAATGCCAGCGTCCGAGTAGATGAACAGCGGGCGCGCCAGCGGGTAGTCGCCGTTCTCAGCGCTCTCGGCGGACGGCTCGACGCCATCAAGGTTGAGGGCCTTGAGGGTGTCCTGGTTCTCGTTGAAGTAGGCGTAGCCGAAAAAGCCGATGGCGTAGGGGCTGCCCTGGATGCCCTGGACGAGGATGTTGTCGTCTTCGCTGAGCTGTAGGCTTTTGGCAGCCAGAATGGGCTCTTCGCCCT
>JANQID010000024.1 GCA_028282325.1 Chloroflexaceae bacterium
CCAGGCGCGCGGACTGTCGCGGCGTGGAGCAGTGGCAGCTCGTCGGGCTCATAACCCGAAGGTCGCAGGTTCGAATCCTGCCGCCGCTACCAGAGAATAATTCAGATCTACAATACATAGTTACTCCCGGTACCATAAGGTGTCGGGAGTTTTTGTGTTGTGCCTGTTTCTGGCGTCTGGAAGCCTTACGGACGGTTTCAGGTTCGTAACTGGATGTTGCTGTTTCTTCTCACTGCCGATCAGGGCGATATGTTATGATGCGGCGGGTTTGGTTTTGATAGATCGAATTACTTCCGCTTAGCCATCCTCAGGGTTTGGCTTTCCTCGATGATGAGGTATGTACTATGTCTGCTTCTTCCGGCCATACCACGGATAATCCCACAATGCCCAGAGCGTCTCATTTGAGCGGCGATAACCGCTTTAAGGTTTTGAATGCCACGATGAAACGTTATCAGTATCAGGCTGATGCGCTTATCGAGGTGCTGCATAAAGCGCAAGAGCTGTTTGGCTTTCTCGATCCGGATCTGCTGATCTATATCGCCCATAGCTTGAAGTTGCCACCCAGCCGGGTGTATGGCGTGGCGACGTTTTATCACTTCTTCTCGCTGAAGCCGCAAGGCGAGCATACCTGTGCTGTATGCCTGGGAACCGCATGCTATGTCCGCGGCGCCGCAGCACTTTTATCATCGATTGAGGATGAGATCGGGGTGAAGTCAGGTGAAACAACGCCGGATGGCCAACTCTCGTTGGTAACGGCGCGTTGCCTGGGAGCATGCGGGATAGCGCCGGTTGTCGTCTTTGATGAAATGGTTGCTGGTCATCAGACATTTGAAACGGTTCTTGAACACCTGAAAGGCTGGCGCACCTATGGAACTCGCTGAGCTGCTTGATATTGCTGAAGAATGGCAGAAAGCCCAGAAGCCAATCCGCATTTGTTGCTGCACTTCAACGGCATGTCAACCGACAGTCTCGCTGGCTATCAAACAAGCTTTGGAAGAAGCCGTCGCCGCCGAGGACCTTGAGGATCAAGTGCAGGTATGCGGGGTCGGCTGCCTGGGACTTTGCGGTAAAGGCCCACTGGTCAAAATTGAGCCTGATGAGATTGTATACGAGCAGGTTTCGCCTGACCAGGCGCCTTCAATCGTTGCGGCGTTGAAGGGCGAAACGTCCGCCGCCAGCAAATTAGAGCCAGAGCATCCATTTTTTACGCGGCAGATGAAGGTTGTTCTGGAGCATAGCGGCAATATCGATCCAGAGCGGATTGAAGATTATATCCGGGTTGGCGGCTATCAGGCGCTTTATCACGCGCTCCACGAGATGACGACTGACGAAGTTGTTGATGCCATGGTTTCCAGTGGGCTGCGCGGACGAGGCGGAGCCGGCTATCCGACGGGACTGAAATGGGCGACGGTGGCCAAATCACGCGGCGAACGCAAGTTTGTCGTATGCAATGGCGATGAGGGTGACCCAGGCGCATTTATGGATCGTAGCATTTTGGAGAGCGATCCGCATCGTGTGCTTGAAGGCATGGCTATTGCGGCCTATACAGTTGGGGCTGATCAGGGATTTCTCTATATTCGTGGCGAATATCCACTGGCGATCAAACGTTTGCAGAAGGCGATCCAGCAAGGCAAGCGGATGGGCTTGCTGGGAACGCAGATCTTTGAAACCAGTTTTAACTTTCGTGTTGATATTCGCATTGGCGCCGGCGCGTTCGTTTGCGGCGAAGAAACCGCGTTGATGGCGTCGATTGAAGGCGGACGCGGTACACCGCGTCCACGCCCGCCGTACCCTGCGGAGAGCGGGTTGTGGGGCTATCCGACGTTGGTCAATAATGTTGAAACGTTTGCGAATGTGGCGTCGATCATACGGAACGGCCCAAAGTGGTTTGCTGACATTGGCACGGAAGGTAGCAAAGGCACCAAGGTGTTTGCCCTGACCGGACAGATTGCGAACACTGGTTTGATTGAAGTTCCGATGGGAACGCCATTGCGCGAAATAGTTGAGGATATTGGAGGCGGAGCGCCTGGGTATGGATCGGTCAAGGCGGTGCAAACCGGCGGACCGTCGGGTGGCTGCATTCCTGCGGATTTGTTCGATACGTCATTGGATTATGAATCGCTGTTCCGAATCGGATCGATTATGGGCTCTGGCGGTATGGTCGTTATGGACGAGACTACCAGCATGATCGATGTCGCGGATTTCTATGTTGAGTTTTGTATGGATGAGTCGTGCGGCAAATGCGTTCCCTGCCGGGTAGGTACGCAGCAAATGCACCAACTTCTGACGAAGATTCGTTCGGGCGAAGCGACGCGGGATGATCTAGATCGGCTGGAGGAACTCTGCGATGTGGTCAGGCACACCAGCTTTTGTGGTCTTGGTCAATCGGCGCCAAACCCAGTATTAAGCACGCTGCGCTACTTCCGCAATGAGTATGAAGCGCTATTGTCCGATCACGATGTAGTCTGAATTCTATAAGGTGCGCGTCGTTGCAAAGAGGACAAGCATTATGACAGTTAAAACGCTCACCATTGATGACAAGCTCGTCAGTGCCCGCGAGCAAGATACCATATTGGATGTGGCGCGTGAGTCGGGCATTCCGATTCCTACCTTGTGCCATCTCGATGGGGTGAAAGATGTTGGCGCATGTCGCCTGTGTCTGGTTGAGATTGCCAGTGGCTCGCCGGATCGCCCGAATCGACTCCAGCCCGCGTGTGTGACAAAAGTTGTCGAGGGCATGGTCGTCTATACAGCGACCGAGCGCTTGAAAAAATACCGGCGTATGATCGTCGAGTTGCTGTTTTCAGAACGCAACCATATCTGCTCGGTCTGTGTCGCCAATGGTCATTGCGAATTGCAAGACATCGCGATCACTGTGGGGATGGATCACGTGCGCTACGAGTATGTGTCGCCGTTGTGCGAGGTTGATATTACCCACGGATTGTTTGGCGTCGATCAGAATCGCTGCATTCTCTGTACACGATGCGTACGTGTGTGCGACGAGATTGAGGGAGCGCATACTTGGGACGTGGCTGGTCGCGGCATAGGCGCGCGTGTGATTACCGATCTGCATCAGTCTTGGGGCGAGGCGCGGAGTTGTACTTCGTGCGGGAAGTGCGTTCTTGCTTGCCCAACCGGGGCAATCTTCCGCCAGGGTGCTACCGTCGCCGAGATGGATCGCGATCGCTCGCGATTGTCTGTTTTAATGACCGCACGGGAGAAACGTGAATGGATCGGTTAACACTGGCGACAATCTGGCTCGGCGGCTGCTCAGGCTGCCATATGTCGTTTCTGGATATGGATGAATGGTTGATTGCCCTCGCCGAACGGGTGGAAGTTGTCTACAGCCCGTTCGCCGATGTCAAGACCTATCCGGATAATGTGCATGTTGCGTTAATCGAAGGTGCGATTGCAAATGATGATCACCTGAAATTGATCCAGCAAGCGCGCCGGTGTACGGATCTGCTTATCGCTTTTGGTGACTGTGCTGTCACGGGCAATGTAACGGCGCTGCGCAATCCACTGAGCAGCGTACAAGATATCTTGCAGTACGTCTATGTTGAAGCATCGGATATCGAGAATACGCCGCCCGACGAAGCCGGTATCGTGCCGCCCTTGCTCGATCGCGTTGTTCCGGTGCATGCTGTCGTTCCGGTCGATGTGTATTTGCCAGGATGTCCGCCGCCAGCCGATCGTATTCGCGCCGTCCTGGAACGTTTGTTGGTCGGTGAAGCATTGCAACTGGCCGGGCGCGAGTTGATCAAATTTGGCTGATGGCAGCATAGTGTAACAACAGAGTAGGACTTTCTGAAAGAGGCAAGCATGACCCAGCGCATTATGATCGACCCGGTAACGCGGATTGAAGGCCACGCCAAGATCAGCATTCATCTTGATGATGCCGGTCAAGTGGAAGATGTGCGTTTTCACGTCACTGAGTTTCGCGGCTTCGAGCGCTTTTGCGAAGGGCGACCGCTCTGGGAGATGCCCGGTATTACGGCGCGCATCTGTGGCATATGTCCGGTCAGTCATTTGCTGGCCTCAGCCAAGGCTGGCGATCAGATTCTGGCGGTTATGGTTCCTCCGGCGGCGGATACATTGCGACGCCTGATGAATCTAGGGCAGATTATTCAGTCGCACGCGCTCAGTTTCTTTCATCTCAGCGCGCCCGATTTTGTGTTGGGTATGGAAAGCGAGCCGGCGAAACGGAATATCTTTGGTCTAATTGCTGAGGATCCTGCGTTTGCTCGCAGCGGCATTCGGTTGCGTCAGTTTGGCCAGGAGATCATCGAGATGCTTGGCGGCCAACGTATCCACCCGGCCTGGGCAACGCCGGGCGGCGTGCGTTCGTCGTTGCAGAAGTCCGATCTCGAACAGATCCGCGAGCACTTGCCGGAAGTGCGCGCCACGGCGATCAATGCCATCGGGCATTTTAAGCGCATGCTGGAGCAATATCGCGAGGAGTCGCAAATCTTTGGCAACTTCTCGACATTGTTTCTCGGCCTGGTCGGGCCGGATGGCGCGTGGGAGCACTACGATGGCCGTCTTCGCTTCGTTGATAGTGCCGGAAACTGCATTGCCGAGCGACTTGACCCGGCGGATTATAAGAAGTTTGTCGGCGAGGCGGTTGAATCGTGGTCATATCTGAAGTTTCCGTATTATCGCCCGATGGGCTATCCTGACGGAATCTATCGAGTAGGGCCGCTGGCACGATTGAATGTCTGCTCATACATCGGCACGCCGTTGGCCGATAAGGAGTTGCGCGAATTCCGCTCGCTTGGTCACGGTGCGGTGTCGTCGTCATTCTTCTACCACTATGCGCGCATAATCGAAATCCTGGCGGCAATTGAAAAGATCGAGGCGATGCTTGATGATCCGAATCTGATGTCGAGTCGATTGCGCGCCAGCGCCGGGATCAACCGGCTTGAAGGCGTCGGCGTCAGTGAGGCGCCGCGCGGAACGCTTTTCCACCATTATCATGTGGATGAGCATGGTCTGATCAAAAAAGTAAATCTGGTGATTGCCACAGGGCAGAATAACCTGGCTATGAATCGCACAGTGGCGCAAATTGCGCGCCATTATATCCGTGGAACTGACATCTCAGAAGGTATGCTCAATCGAATTGAGGCCGGCATCCGCGCGTTCGATCCCTGCCTAAGTTGTTCAACCCATGCTGTTGGTATGATGCCGCTGCACGTGGAATTGATCGGGCCGGGCGGCGAGGTGCTTGATGAAGTGCAGCGATGAGGGTGCGCACGCTGGTCATCGGTTATGGCAACGATCTGCGCGGCGATGATGCAGCCGGCCAGGTTGTTGCGCGTACAGTGAATGATTGGGCGTTGCCCGGCGTGCGTGCGCTGGCGGTGCATCAATTGGTACCCGAATTAGCCGAACCGGTCGCCGCTGCGGGCCGTGTGATCTTTGTGGATGCGTATCGAGCGACGCTGAGCAACCTCTACGAAGGCGAATGTCGCGCACGGAGGCGCTGGATTGAACCCTCTGATGCGCACATTTCGCTTGGCCACGTGGGCGATCCCGCCGGTCTGCTGGCGCTCGCTGCAGCATTGTATGGATGTGATTCGGGAGCGTGGTTGATCACCATTCCGGCGCTTGACTTTTCGTTTGGCTCGGATCTGTCGCCCATAACGGCGCGTGAAGTTGCCGCTGCATTACAGTTTGTGCGCGCGTTGGTCGAGAGTGAGATGAGCGGAGAAACCGATGCGCAAGGTACAACGCGCGCCAGCGACAGTGAACGCTCGTGACCCGCGCTTCCGGTTACGGTTGGAAATTCGCGGAATGGTACAAGGCGTTGGCTTTCGTCCGTTTGTTTATCGTCTGGCGACTGAGCTAGAACTGGTGGGTTGGGTCAACAATACGTCTCGCGGCGTGTTTGTCGAGGTCGAAGGCTCGTCCGATCGCCTGGAGCGCTTCTTGAGTCGGGTTGTCGCCGAACCGCCGCCGCGCGCCAGTATCCAGAGTCTCGAGTCGGCGTGGCTTGATCCGGTCGGCTATCAGGTTTTTGAGGTGCGTCACAGCCACGAAAGCGGCGCGAAAACCGCATTAATGTTGCCTGACATCGCGCCTTGTCCCGATTGCCTCCGCGAACTGTTCGATCCGTCTGATCGCCGCTATCGCTATCCCTTCATCAATTGCACCAACTGCGGACCGCGTTTCAGCATCATCGAGGCATTGCCATACGATCGCCCGCATACGGCGATGCACGGCTTCACGATGTGCTCGGCGTGCCAGGCTGAGTATGATGATCCGCGTGACCGGCGCTTTCATGCTCAACCGAATGCCTGTCCGCGTTGTGGCCCGCACCTTGAGTTACAGGATGCGACCGGACGTGTGCTGGCGTCGGATTCTATCGGCGGCAATGCGATCACCGCAGCGGCAGATGCGATTCGACAAGGGCGGATCGTCGCGATCAAGGGCGTGGGCGGTTTTCAACTGGTGGTTGATGCGCGTGATGCAGGGGCAGTAAGGCGACTGCGTGAGCGCAAACGGCGGGTTGCCAAACCGTTCGCGCTGATGTATCCGACCCTGGCGCAAGCTGCGTTGGATTGTATGATCGACCCGGTCGAGTCGCGACTGCTGCTTTCGCCGGCTGCGCCGATTGTATTGCTTCGCTGCCAATCGCATGCGAACGTTGCGGCCAATGTTGCGCCCGGCAATCCCTACCTTGGCGTGATGCTGCCTTCCTCACCGCTGCATCACCTGCTGATGGACGAATTGGGCTTTGCGATAGTCGCCACGAGCGGCAATCGCTCCGAAGAGCCGATCTGCATTGACGAGTATGAAGCGTTGGAGCGACTGGCCGACATTGCCGACCTGTTTCTCATTCACAACCGCCCGATTGTGCGCCACGTCGATGACTCGGTGGCGCGGGTGGTGTTGAGGCGTGAAATGGTTATCCGGCGTGCGCGTGGCTACGCCCCGTTACCGGCATCCGTGCGCGCGCCGCTGCCGATGTTGCTTGCGACGGGTGGCCAGCAAAAGAATGCGCTGGCGTTTGCGCTGGACGCCGACATCTTGCTGAGTCAGCATATCGGCGATCTGGAAACCGTTCCCGCGCTTGACGCATGTGAGCGTTCGGCGCGCGACTTCAGTCGTTTGTACGATTTGCGTCTGACTGCCGTCGCCTGCGATCTCCACCCTGATTACCGTTCGACGCGCCTGGCGGAGACGCTGGCGCGTGAGCATAGCTGCCCTGTGGTTCGTGTGCAGCATCACTATGCGCATGTTCTCGCCGCTATGGCTGACAACGATCTCGGCGAGACAGCGTTGGGTGTGGCCTGGGATGGCACCGGCTATGGCACGGATGGTACGGTATGGGGCGGCGAGTTTTTGCATGTCACCGCGCAGGGTTTCGAGCGTGCGGCGCATCTGCGTACCTTTCGGTTGCCCGGCGGCGACAAGGCGGTCGTCGAACCGCGTCGAACGGCGTTAGGTCTGCTCTACGAGCTGTTCGACGGCGATTTGACGGCGGTCAATGATCTGGCGCCCATCCGGTCATTCACGCGCCAGGAGTCGGCGATCCTCACAACGATGCTTGCACGTGGTCTCAATGCGCCGCGCACTTCTAGCGCCGGACGGTTGTTTGATGCAATTGCCGCCATCGCAGACATATGCCAGGTCACGCAGTTTGAGGGCCAGGCGGCGATGGAATTGGAGTTCGCGTTGGATGAAACAGCTGTCGCTACGCCCGCATACCCCTTCGTTTTAGTAGAACGCGACGGTGTAATAGTGATCGATTGGGCGCCACTTGTGCGTGCGGTGATCGCCGCTGCCCGCACTCGAACGCCTGTTGCGCAGATCGCTGCGGCTTTCCACGAAGCGCTGGCGGCGATGATCGTCGCTGTGGCCCAGCGGGTTGGCGAAGAGCGAGTTGTACTGACCGGCGGATGCTTTCAAAATGTATATCTGACAAAACGCGTGGTACAATTACTGCAAGCGGCGGGATTTCGACCCTACTGGCATCAGCGCGTTCCGCCGAACGATGGCGGGTTAGCGCTCGGCCAGATCGTGGCTGCGGCGCGCGAGTTACGGGAGGAGGAAGCGAATGTGCCTGGGGATACCGGGTAAGATTGTGAGCGTTGCCGGTGACGATCCGCTGATACGGATGGGGCGCGTACAATTTGGCGGCGTGGTCAAAGAGGTGAGCCTGGCTTATGTGCCGGAAGCGCACGTCGGCGACTATGTGGTCGTTCACGTCGGTTTTGCGATTAGCGTTGTGGACGAGGAAGAAGCTAACCAGACGTTTGCCTATCTGCGCGAAATCGGCGAGTTGAGCGAGCTTGATACGACCGGATTCGAGGGCGCGGTATGAGGTTCATCGACGAATATCGCGATGCCCAGGCCGCCGAAGAGTACGCGCAGGCCACCGCTCGGATAACGACGCGACCCTGGACGATTATGGAGATCTGCGGCGGGCAGACCCACGCGATCGTCAAATTTGGCGTAGATGCGCTGCTGCCCGATGGGATCACGCTGGTGCATGGCCCCGGCTGCCCGGTGTGCGTCACACCCATCGAGTTGATCGACAAGGCGACAACGATTGCGGCGCGTCCTGATGTAATCTTCTGCTCATTCGGCGATATGCTGCGCGTGCCTGGTTCCGACACTGACTTGCTCGCGGTGAAGGCGCGCGGCGGCGATGTGCGAATCGTCTACTCGCCGCTCGACGCGCTGGCGCTGGCGCGCGCCAATCCCGATCGGCAAGTGGTCTTTTTCGCCGTCGGCTTCGAGACAACCGCCCCGGCAAACGCAATGGCCGTCTACCAGGCGAAGCGGCAAGGCGTCGAAAATTTCACGATCCTGGTCTCGCACGTGTTGGTGCCGCCGGCGATGCAGGCGCTGCTTGGCGCGGCGGACAACCAGGTGCAAGGCTTCCTGGCGGCGGGACATGTCTGCGCGGTGATGGGCTACACCGAATACGAGCCAATCGCGCGCACGTACAACGTGCCGATCGTTGTCACCGGCTTTGAGCCGGTCGATATTCTCCAGGGCGTCTATATGTGCGTTCGGCAGCTTGAAGAAGGACGCGCAGAGGTCGAGAATCAGTACAGCCGCGTGGTGCGCCACGAGGGCAATCTCCCGGCCCAGCAGATCGTCGGCGCGGTATTTGAAGTCGTGTCGCGCAAGTGGCGAGGCATCGGCGCAATACCGCAGAGCGGTCTGGGGTTGCGGGCGGACTACGCCGCGTTCGATGCCGATCAGCGCTTTGATCTGACGGATTACACCGCGCAAGAATCCGCCGAGTGCATCAGCGGCGAGATTATGCGCGGCGTCAAGAAGCCGCACGACTGCCCGGTATTCAGCGTACGCTGCACGCCCGAACGTCCCCTCGGCGCGCCGATGGTTTCGTCCGAAGGCGCGTGCGCGGCGTATTTCCGCTACCGTCAGCGATAAAAGAGACGAAAAGACCTGACCGATTTTCAAAAAAGGTGCTCAAGCGGCGCTGCTCTGGTATCTCTAACCTGCGCCGCTTGTTTCAACGCATCACCCTGTGGATCGGGAAGGCTACCACCGATTCTGTCCCGGGTCTTCCCTCGCCTACGAAATGTAGTAGCTGCTCCGGGAAATCCTGGAGAGCCAAAAACCTTTGTTAGCTTCATGACACCAGATGGAATATGGTGTATACTGTGGTATCCCCAGCATATGTGCGGTAGCTTTGAATGCCGAAGGAGATCTGCATGAGCCAGAACCAAAGCGAGGGCTTTGACTTCACCGATCCTGTCGGTATCTGGCGATCATTTCGCGACGCAAACCTGGACGCCTGGGCCAAAGCAATGACCCAGTTCGTGAGTACCGACACTTTCGCCCAGGCCCTTGGTGCCCAACTCGACACCTATCTCGCCACATCAGGTCCATTCCAAAAAGCCGTCGAACAGTACATGGAAGCGTACCTGGCCAATCTGAACATGCCGTCACGAGGTGAAGTCATCTCAATGGCGCGACGGATGACCAACCTTGAGATGCGCATTGACGACATGGAGGTCAAGATCGACCAATTGCTGAACGCGCTCTCCGCAGTGAATGCAGGTGACGGGACGCCTGGCGTGAGTGGATCGACGATTGAAGCAAAGCTTCAGCAGCTCGATACACGAATGGAGGAAATCATCGAGGCCGTGCAATCGGCCAACGCCGCGACTCAGAAACCTGCCACAACGTCCAAATCGCGTAGCCGTAAGGCATCTTCGGGAGAATCTTCTGAGGAAGGCGCCTCATAGGAACAGGCTGATGCGATGGATTGAGCGGGCTTACGAGCCTGTCTTGAAAGGTTATCAGACATTATTCGGCTTATAACACCTGAAGGAGCAGGTCAATGACGACAACACCTAACCAGTCGCCATCCGCGCTTAATACGGAGGCGATGACTAGGCGCTTGTACGAAGAATTAGAGCGAATCTACAAATCAGCGCAAACAACCAACCGGCTGGTCAGCGGGCGGGACAATGTAAAAGTTGGGCAGACTCCGAAGGAGAAAATCTGGTCGCTCAATAAAACAACGCTTTACCGCTACATTCCCCAGGTTCCGCCTGAGAAACGTCAGCGAGTTCCCCTGCTACTAGTATTCGCGCTTATCAATCGCCCCTACATTTTTGACCTGCGCCCCGGTAACAGCTTTGTTGAGCATATGATCCATCGCGGCTTCGATATCTACTTGCTCGATTGGGGAACGCCCGGCCCGGAGGATGTGCATCTCAAGTTTGATGATTTCGCTCTGGATCTTCTCCCGCGCGCCATTCGCAGAGTGCAAGCCCATTCGGGCTCCCACGATTTTAGTCTGCTGGGTTGGTGTATCGGTGCGACGATTACGACCCTCTACGCAGCAGGGCGATCTGATGACGGTCTACGCAATTTGGTCATCCTGACTGCTCCGCTCGACTTCTCCGATAAAGAGGCCGGACCCTTCAATCGCTGGCTCAACACCGAGTTCTACAATGTTGATGCGCTGGTGAATCAGATGGGCAACATCCCCGGTCCGATGATCGACTGGGGAACGCGTATGCTGAAGCCTGTCGAGAACTTCATCAGCAACTATCTCCGCCTGTGGGATAATCTGGATGACCCGGCTATCGTTGAGTCATGGCAGGCTATGAATACTTGGGTCAATGATAACGTCTCTTTCCCTGGAGCAGCCTTCCGCCAGTGGGTCGTCGAGTTCTTCCGCGAGAACCGGCTGATGGAAGACACTCTGGTGATGGGTGGTCAGAAGATACTTCTCAAAAACATCAAAGCCTCATTCCTCAACGTTGTCGCCGATCGTGATCACATCGTCCCGACGTGCCAGTCCACCACGGTGATGGATCGTATCGGCAGCGCCGACAAGGAGCTTCTGGTAATGCGTGGCGGCCACATCGGCATTATGGCCGGCAGCGGCGCACGCAAGCGGCTCTGGCCGCAGATCGAAGATTGGCTCGAGGCCAGAAGCAAGTAATGCCAAAGCTGATGCAAGACCTGGCAGGTTCCTAGGATCTGTCAGGTCTGAAGAATCTAGCCGAATCGATTTCTCGACACAGATCACGGGGAAGTTAAGCGGGCGCTCTTAATGAAGAGGGCGCATTCTGCAATGTGAGGAGAATTCTTATGCGTCTGAAAGACAAGGTCGCTTTTATTACCGGTGCGGGGCAGGGTATTGGAAAAATGACGGCGTTGACTTTCGCTCGCGAAGGCGCGAAAGTTGTCGTGGCTGATATCAAGCAAGAAGGCGTCGATGCTGCTGTCGCCGAGATTGCCGCCAATGGCGGCGGCGCCTTGGGCGTCAACGTCAATGTTGCAGATGCGGCATCGGTTGAAGCAGCGGTTAAAAAGGCGCTTGAATGGGGCGGAAAAATCGATGTTCTGGTCAACAACGCCGGCATTACCCGCGACTCTCGTATGGTGAAGATGTCTGAGGAACAGTGGGATGCTGTCATCGCCGTAAACTTGAAGGGCGTCTGGCTCTGCACCCGCGCCGTTGCTCAGCATATGGTTGAACAAGGCAGCGGCAGCATTGTTAATACCAGCTCGATTGTCGGCGTCCACGGCAACTTTGGCCAGACCAACTATGCCGCCACTAAAGCTGGCGTTATTGGTATGACCAAGACATGGGTGCGTGAGCTTGGACCGAAGGGCATTCGCGTCAATGCCGTCGCTCCTGGTTTTACGCAGACCGATATGATTTCCACCGTTCCGCAGAAGGTGCTGGACGATATTGCTGAAAAGACGCCGCTCCGCCGGTTGGCGCGCCCCGAAGATATTGCGAACGCGTATCTGTTCTTCGCTTCTGATGATTCGAGCTTTGTCAGCGGCGTTGTTCTGCAAGTTGACGGCGGCCTGTTGTTCTAGCGCTGGCTCAATAGTCAATTGGCAGCGGTATGGGCGGAGAGAGGCTCTGTATGCTCTCCGCCCGTTTTTCGCCGTTCTATATCATTCCGTTTCCATATAATGATCATATGTGATATGATTGAAACACAGAACGCAGCCACCAGTCCTCCGTTGCTCGCAATCTTTGCATCACACCTGCATCCCTCTTCCCTGTGTGGCGAGCGTATGTGTTCTTCCTAGTTCTTAGCATCGTATTCTGGGTACTGGAGGTGTTCGACGATGAGTAGTGCACGTGAAGTGGTGATTCTTAGCGGCGTTCGGACAGCGATCGGGGGCTATAACGGAGGATTGAAGGACTTTGCAGCCAGTGATCTTGGCGCGATGGTCGTTCGCGAATCGGTCAGCCGGGCTGGAGTAGCTCCTGAAGACATCGGGCATGTTGTTTTTGGAAATGTGATCCACACCGATGTCCGCGATCACTATCTGTCTCGCGTCGCCTGCATCAACGGGGGCCTTCCCGTTGAGACCCCGGCGCTGACGTTGAATCGCCTGTGTGGTAGCGGTTTGCAAGCGATCCTCACGGCGGCGCATGGCATTATGCTCGGCGATTATGATGCTGCGGTAGGCGGCGGCGCCGAGGTGATGAGCCACGTGCCCTATTGGTCGCCGGGAATGCGCTGGGGAGCGCGGATGAACAACACACAGATGATCGACGCAATGGTCGGCACGTTGACTGATCCATTCGAGAATATCCATATGGGAATCACTGCCGAGAACGTGGCGAAGAAGTACGGCGTCAGCCGCGAGGATCAGGATGCGCTTGCCGTCGAAAGCCATAGCCGGGCGTCGGCGGCAGTCGACAACGGCTATTTCAAGGATCAGATTCTGCCGGTCGAAGTGAAGGTGAAGCGAGACATTGTTCCGTTCGACATCGACGAGAACGTTCGTCGTGACACATCGCTCGATCGGATGGCCAAATTGCGACCGGTTTTCGACCCTCAAGGCACGGTTACTGCCGGCAACGCTTCCAGCATCAACGATGCTGCGGCTGCTGTTGTGTTGATGGACGCTGAGACTGCGCAGAAGCGCGGCTTGAAGCCGATGGCCCGACTGGTTGACTACGCGGTCACTGCTGTCGAGCCAAAATATATGGGCATCGGCCCGATCCCCGCGATCCGCAAAGTGCTTGAGCGCGCCAATATGAGCATTGCCGATATGGACTTGATCGAGCTCAATGAGGCGTTCGCGGCTCAGGCGCTGGCAGTTGTTCGCGAACTTGAACTGCCAATGGACAAGACCAATCCAAACGGCAGCGGCATTTCGCTTGGCCACCCGATTGGCGCAACGGGAGCGATACTCACCGTCAAGGCGATCTATGAGTTGCAGCGCGCTGGTGGTCGTTACGCACTGATATCGATGTGCATTGGCGGCGGTCAGGGTATTGCGGCTATTCTTGAACGAATCTAGATGATAATATTAGCTGCGCCACACCAGGAAACCTCGTGCGGCGCAGCTAACGTTTCACTTGCAGCATAGAGGGGCTGACGCGCGAGCGGTGTGAAGCGAGAAGCGATTGACACGGAAGAGCGACTAGATCTGCCATAAACAAAAACAGCTGACGCAAATGCGGATCGTGCGGCGTATGGCTATTTGTCGTTCACTCGCGAGAGAATGTCCTGCACGCTATCAGCGTAGCCCTTCCACACTTGCATCATCTCCTTGGCCAACTGATGCTGGGTCTTGAGCGTATCTTCCATCGCCTGCTCAGTTGAGCCGCGCAGACTTCGGTTGTAATTCCAGTTCTTGAGCACAACATCAAAAGCCATGTCAGTGCTGGCGGCCAGTAGCTCATTCCATGTACGCATTGTTTTGACGGCGGCTTCGCGCGCATCCTGGTACTGTTTGAAGATCTGGCCCTGTAGGTCGTGACCATCTTCGTTTGACATGCCGTTCCTCCAAAATATAGCTATAGCGGTTAACAAAGTATTGTATGTGCTGACCGCACAAATTTATTTATGTGATACAGTATGATTATGATATACGGAAATTCGCGTCGAGGGAGCGACACTAACAACATTCGCTAGTTATGGTAGCTTCACGAGTTACAGGTCAGTTCAATCAGCACTCGGATAGTCAGGGCAGCCAGGAGCTTTTGATGACGCGTCTGGCGCCTCCTCCTCAGCAGGCGCGACTCATTCAACGCCCCCGTGTGGCTAATTTATTGTCTGCGGCAATTGATTACCCGCTTACGCTGGTGATGGCTCCGCCTGGCAGCGGCAAAACCACTGCGCTAGCAAGCTTTGCTATGCATAGCGGCTGGAACTCGGCCTGGTGCCGTATGACGCCATCGGATCAGCCAGCATCGCTCGTGCTGCATCTGGCGGCGGCGTTTCGCCCCATCATTCAGTTGGATGAGCAGCACATTCGGCAGGAACTCGCGCGAACTAGGATGAGCGCCGCCGCCGCTCTTGATGTGCTGGTCAATGAGCTGGCGACTTCGTTGCCCGACGAAACTTTTTTAATCCTCGAAGAATATCAGTATGCTGATCAAGATGCCGAGCTACGGCGCTTGATCGAGCGGCTGATAGATATCCAACCGGCCAGCTTGCACGTCCTGCTCTCGACGCGCTCTGAGCCGACGATCGGGACATTTGCTACCGTGCGCGCTCGTGGTGAGGTTCTGCGCATCGGGCAGCGCGATCTGTCATTCACCCCTGATGAAATGCGCGAATTGTTTATTCTGTCCGGGCACAATCCGCCGTCCGAAACTGAGATCGAGAATCTGGTTGCGGCCTACCGCGGCTGGCCGCTGGCGCTCCAGATGATCTTGACCGACTGGGAAACGATCGGGGCTTCGTGGTCGCCAGAATCGCTCCACATATCTTATCAAGCCCTTCTCGATGAGTATTTGCTGCAACAGGCTCTCGATAATCAGCCTTTGGAGGTGCAGCATTTCCTCTTGCATACCGCCGGTCTGCGCTGGATCGACCCCGACGCCTGCACGACTTTTCTGAATCCTATCGATGTGCGGACGATGATTGAGACGGTGCAGCAGCGTTATCTGTTCGTAGAGATGCTTCCCGGCGGTGTGCTGCGTTATCAGCCTCTTTTCCAGGCGTTTCTCAATCGACTGGCTGCCCGGCGGTTGCCGAACTATCGCGAATTGCATAGCCGTTTTGCTGAACATTACCAGGAACGCGACGATTCAGAAAACGCTATCTATCATTTGCTGGAGGCCGATGACACGGAGCGGGCTGCACATCTGCTGGCGACCATAGCTGATAAATGGATCGCCCAGAACAAAGGGGATGCACTGCTTACCTGGCTCAATCGGCTGCCGGCGGAACACCGGAAACGTCCGGCGCTCCTTGAAGCCAGTGCAACAGCCTATCGGCAGTTAGGGTTTTTTGAGTATGCGCTGCGGCTCTATCAGGAAGCAGAGAAAGCTTTTCTGCAAGAGGATAACCGTGATGGCCGCGTGCGTGCGCTGCGTGGACAAGCCGAAGTCTACCTGGATACAGTGCAGCCGGCGCCTGCCGTTGCATTGCTCAAGCAAGCGCTGAAGTCATTGCCAAAGGATCGGGTTGTAGAGCGCGCCGATATTTTGCGCCTTCAAGCTGAGAATTGGGCCAATCGCGGACGAGCTGACGTAGCATTGCTGCTGGAAAAAGCTGCCGCCCGCCTTGTCGAATCGGGAGCGCAACGTCCGGCATCAATGGTTCTCTCATCCGCTCAACCGTCGGATAGTAGCGGCGCCGCGCTTTTGCCGCCACGCCTTCTCCTGCGTAGCGGGCGCCTGATCGAGGCGCGCGATCAGATCGAAGCCTGGTTGGGGTTGCGTCTGCCCAATCAAGAGCTTTCTGATACGATCACTGAAATAGCCTCCGGCAGCGCCGCCCATCGCGAGCCGTTATTGTTGCTTGCCTTGATCTACGCATTGTTGGGCAATGGAGCCAGAGCGCTGGCAATGGCGCGTCGCGGCTTGCTGGAAGCTCAGCAGGGCAAGTCGCAGATGACCGAGGCTATTGCGCTTATGCGCGTTGGCCATGCGAAGCAGATCTTATCATCCACGTTCGCATTTGATGAGACCACCCTGCATTTATATCAACAATCGCTGGCGTTGGTCCAGCGTGCCGGCGTTATCCGTACGCGCGCCGAAGTATGTCTCGGCCTGACGCTTCTGTATGGACACAGCGGCGATCTGGCCACCGCCGAAGTGCATGCGCAGGAAGGCATCCAGATCGCCGAGGCGTCTGGCGATACCTGGATCGTCGCGTGGACGATGGTCTCAATCGGCGGCGCCGCCGTGAGCGCTGGCAACGAGCGCGCCCACGAGTGGCTGGATCAAGCGTTGCAACGCTTTGTGCGCGGGGGCGACGCTTATGGCGAAGCGCTGGTCGCATTGTGGAAGACGCTGGCGTATACGCATTCCGGCGCCCATCAGCAACGCGATGAATGCATCATCAGATTGCTGACACTCGTCAAGCAGTACGGCTACGAGAGCTTGCTCACTGCTCCTACGTTGTATGGGCCGCGCGATATGGCTATGCTGGCGCAATTACTCTTGCGCGCGCGCGCGTTGCCGGAATATATGACATTTGCGCAGCAGTTGCTTCGCCATGGTTTTCCGTCTATCGCCACTGACGATACGGTCGAAGAGTACCATCCTGGCTATACGCTGCGTGTGCAGATGCTCGGCAACTTTCGCGTCTGGCGCGGCTGGCATGAAATTCAAGCGCGTGAGTGGCAACGTGAAAAGGCTCGCCAGTTGTTCCAGCTTTTGCTCACTTATCGGGGAACGTGGCTCCAACGCGAGCAGATTTGTGCATGGCTCTGGCCTGACAGCGATCTCGATGCCGCTGAGCGGCAGTTCAAAGTTACCCTGAACGCGCTCAACGCCGCCCTGGAACCGCAACGTCCGCCGCGCACCGCACCGTTTTTCATTCATCGCCAGGGTCTCGCATACAGCTTTGCGCCTTCCTATGGCTGCTGGATCGACGTTGATGAGTTTGAACTCCGCGCCACCGGTACACTGGCACAAAATGACCCGGAGTTTGCCCGTCGCAGCGGTCAGATTGCGATTCAGCTCTATCGGGGCGATTATCTTGCCGAGTCGTTGTATGACGCATGGACCCTGGAAGAGCGTGAGCGTTTGTTGGCACGCTTTCTTGCTACTGCAACAACCCATGCAACGCGCCTGGCCGATAACGGCGAGTTTCAGGACGTGATCCAACTCTGCGAGCAAGTGTTGCGACGTGATCGTTGCTACGAAGAGGCTTATCAGGTATTGATTCGGGCTCATTCGCGCTCCGGCAGCCGATCACAGGCATTGCGCAGCTATACCCGCTGCGTCCAGGCGCTCAGCGAAGATCTTGGCATCGAGCCGTTGCCGGAAACGACCAGCCTCTATGAGCGCATCAAGCGCAACGAGCAGTTGTGATATTATGTTGTCTTTACACAGCCCGCTCATGCGTGTATCTTCGCTGCAGCATCGTCTGGAGCTAATCTTTTGGCATCCGCCCGTACATCGTCCAAATATGTAAAATGAAAGATATTATGCGTCTCGTTCGTGCAGTACACGGCGACTTCGGCGCAGCGTATTTGCCGTTGCTTATCGTAATTGCGGCGATCTGGTTCACGGTGACCTGGAAACCTGATGCGCCGCGCGGTTGGCCGACTCGCATATTCCTAATCCTGGTCGATCTCCAGGCGACGTTGGGAATACTCTACTGGGCATATTTAATCTTTCTTGCAACCTCGGCGGGCATCAATTCAGAATATATCCAGTTTCCCTTTATCTTGCATCCGATTCTGGGTCTGGTCTCCGCCGCCGTGGCGCATATGGCAACCGGTCAGCGTGGTATGTTCAGCCGTTTGGGTCGCTGGGCGGCGCTGGTTGGGCTTGCCATTTTGTTGGCGCTCGTGATCGGCGGGGCGTTGATCGCACGGATGGCGTAGGCGACGCCAACAACATAGGGTATGGCAAGAATGTCGGCCATACCCTGAGCTCTCAACTGATAATCGATGACCGCGTGTGTGATACAGCGTAGCGGCTTCATATGGCGCTCTACAGATTGGCAATATCTTTCCACCAATCTGCGCTGGCCTGGTCAACCGAAGTGGAATTGCGGCAGTAGCGATTTACGTACGAGTTGTAGCGCGAACGCCGCCGTTCGTACAGCGCATACAGACGCGCCGGGCTTTTATCGTTCAGCAGTTGCTCCACCGCGCCGACAATCCGTTCCACCCCTAGATTGATAATTCGTTCGCCGAGCGACATTGATGCTGTGCCGCGCGGATCACGACCGATTACCGCGCTCTCTCCCGGCGTCAGAGGATCATCTCCGAGTGCGCTGAGATCAACCAGATCAGGGCGTAACGCCAGTATCTGGGAGGTTTCCCACATTGCGGCGTGATCGAGCATCTCTTCATCAACCAGAGCCAATGGCGGCAGTGCCAACACCAGGAGATCGCTCTGGCACATCACCTCTTCGGCGGCATCCATTAACACCAGTTCATGGCCTTGTGAATATTGGCCGCTGACAATAACCGCTATACGCCACCGGAGCTTGCCTATGCTTGCCAAAATGTCATCCCATAGTTTGTGGATGACCTGGCTGTCGACCGAGACGGTGTCGCCTTGCGGAATGGCCGCGATCGACCACCAGGTAGTCGGCATAAGCACGCCGCCTGTGCGTTGAACCAGCCGCTCAGCCACTTTCTCGGCAATCAGACCGTCGAGACCCAGCGGCAAATGCGGTCCATGCCATTCCAGTGAGCCCCATGGCAAATATACAATGGGCGTATTGGCGCGTATCGCATTCAAGGCGTCGGGGCGCAGCTCCGTATAACGTCCCCAGGTAAGCTTGTCTGTCACGATGCTTCCTCCTACTTTTGGGCGCCTGTATGCTCATGTGATGCTACAACCGTTGCGATTTCATCAAGCTTAATTCGGCGTTCAATCCGGTCATTAAGATTGCGCCAGACCACTTCGCCACGCTCGCGCTCTTCGGCGCCGACGATTGCGGCATAAGCAACGCCGCGGCGCGCCGCATCGCGTAAGTTGTTGGTCACGGTGCGACCTCGAACGTCTGTTGTTGCAATAACATCGTGGGTGCGCAACCGCCGGGCGACCTCGAGCGCATAGGGGTAATCTTCGTCTTCGACGGGTACGATCAAGACCTCGCTGCGCGTTGCGACAATGGGCGATCTCCCGCTCGGCAAAGCGGCGGATACACGCTCCAGGCCATAGGCGAACCCTACGGCGGGAGCTGGTTGTCGACCGCCCAGCGCCGAGACCAGGTCGTCGTAGCGGCCGCCGCCGCACAACTGCATGTCATCGGCGTCATACATCTCAAAAATCATCCCGGTGTAGTAATGTAACCCGCGCCCCATGCCAAAATCGAGCACGATGCGATCACGAGACACGTTGTGTGCTTCGAGCAACGCCAGGATCGCGCGCACTTCATCGAGCGTCGTCGTATCGGCCCCGGTTTCAGAGAGAAGCGCTGCCGCCTGCGGCAATGTTTCAGCAGGGGCGCCGCGAATCTGGCTGAGACGGTGAACCAGATCCAGTGCGCGCTCAACCTGCGGTTGCTGATCGCCCCGCCGCAGCTTACGCAGCAAACGTCCGACGATTTCCTCTGGCGAGCGGGTGCCGAAGGCGAGATCAACCTGAACTGTCGGGAGTAGCTTTAACAACAACTCGGATGCTTGGGCGTCATCCATACGTTCAAGCAGGGTCGGGTCGATTGGCAATTCACCGCGAGCTTCCTGGAGGCGTGTGCGTACGACGTCAATGCCCTGGGTGCGGAGTCGTTCGAGTTCCCACACGAGTCGGCCCTGGGTGCGTTCGGCCAGATCGAAGCGTGAGAGCAGATTGCGTACCAGTCCGATATGTCCCAGCACAATTGTGTAGTCATGAATGCCTGTGGCTTCCAGCCCGGCGCAGGCCAGCGCCAGAACCTCGGCGTCGGCGCGCGGCCCGGCGCTGCCGATAATCTCTACGCCAATCTGAGTGAATTGGCGATACGTATGCCGTTGCGGTCGCTCATAGCGGAACACCGGGCCGCTATAGCTCAATCGCAGCGGCAGCGGCTGATCCTGTAAATGCGCCACGTAGGCGCGCAATACCGATGCTGTCCACTCAGGACGCAACGCCAGATTGCGCCCGCCGAACGTAAACTCATAGACCTTTCCGACCAGCTCTTCGCCCAACTTGCGCAGATAGAGATCACGCTGTTCGATGATCGGCAGGTCGATCTGGGTGTAGCCGTAGTTTGTCAACACGGCTTCGATCTGCGCCTGGGTCCATAATAAATTCTGGCGATCCGCGGGCAAAGTATCGCGCATTCCACGAACGACTTCAATTGGCGCGCTCATATTCACAGTAACCCTCAATTCTCTTTAGCTCCGCCCGGTATACGCACATCTTCATCACGCTGTCTCAATCGGTCTGTCCTTGCGCATAAGGTATTGTACTCGATCTGCCCTAGCAGAACAAGACACTGAAACTGATGCGGCCTCAAAAAAGCCATTACGCTGCCCTCCTGTCGCTTGTGAAATAGAACGGGCATGCTATCGGGCAACGGCGGAGCTTTTGCGTGCTCCATAGTATACGACCATTCCGACAAGAGGCGGTATAGCGCGTGTTGACGGCGCGACGCCAACCGGGATGCGGTATAATCGAGAAATGCGCCAGAAGTGATGCTACCAAACAATATGGGAGACACCGCATGGGGTCATTCTGAGCGCAGCGAAGAATCTCCGATTCCCCCAACGCCGAGACCCTGACTCTGAGCGAAGCGAAGGGGAAGGGTGATATGCGGCATACTCATCATCGTTTGGTAGCGACAATCAGAGGAGGAACTGTATATGGCTCAGATCGAAATTGGGCAACGCGCCAGCTTTCGCAAAACCATTACCGAGGCTGATGTCATCCTGTTCGCGGGAGTCACTGGCGATCTGAATCCGATCCATATCGATGACGCAACAGCGCGCGAGACTCGCTTCGGACGCCGTATCGCCCATGGAATGCTCGCCGCCGGAATGATCTCCGCCGTGCTCGGCCTACAACTTCCCGGTCCGGGCAGCGTATATCTCAGCCAGTCGCTTGCCTTCAAACGCCCGATTTTCATCGGCGACACCGTCACCGCGACTGTGGAGGTGACGAAAGCGCGCGAAGACAAGCCGATCGTTACCCTGCGCACCACAGTCGTCAATGAGCAAGATGAGTTGCTTGTCGAAGGCGAAGCGGTCGTGATGATGACATAGCGACTCGCGTCAGCATACCGCTCGATGCGTCGCCAGGAGGATGTATGCCGCTTCGCCCAATGATGCCCTATGTCATTTTATTCACCGGCGTGCTGATCGCATCAACGGCGTCAATTCTCATTCGGCTGGCTCAGCAGGGCGGAATGCCTTCGTTAAGCATCGCCGCCGGTCGGTTGGCGCTGGCGGCATTGATCCTGACGCCAATCGCCTGGTCGCACGCTCGACGTGAATTATACACGCTGCGACGCCGCGACATAGCGCTGGGCTTAACTTCGGGCGCGTTTCTCGCCGCACACTTCGCAGCCTGGATCGGTTCGCTGGCCTATACATCAGTGGCCAGCAGCGTTGCGATCGTCACTACGCATCCGATCTGGATCGGGCTGGCCTCAGTGCTGGTGTTTCGTGAACATCTGCGGTGGGATGTGATGAGCGGCATTGCTACGACCCTGATCGGCGGCCTTCTGATCGCTTTGAGCGATGGCAGCGCAGCAACCCAGGCCCAGTATGCGAACCCGACTCTGGGAAATGGTATGGCGCTGCTGGGCGCGTTGGCCGTCACCGGCTATTTTCTCATTGGGCGCAACCTGCGGCAGCGCATCTCCCTGCTGGCGTACATCTGGCTGGTCTACACCAGCGCCGCAGCGTTTCTCCTTTTCGTCGTTCTGGCGTTGCGAATACCGCTGCTCGGCTTCTCGCCGCTGGTCTACCTCAGCATCATCGGGCTAGCCGTTGGACCGCAGCTGCTGGGCCATACGGCATTCAACTGGGCATTGCGCTATCTTTCGGCCACGTTCATCGCTGTGGCGATCCTGGGTGAGCCGGTTGGCTCCGCGCTGTTGGCATTGGCTCTATTTGGGGAGCAATTCGCGCCGCTGCAGTTGTTGGGCTTTGTCGTGCTCCTAACCGGAATCTACTTCTCCATGATGTTTGAACGACGGGGGCAGAAAGCCAGGCAGTGAAGCCGGCGCCGATCTCGCGAAGCCATATAGCGGCATTATTGTGCGTTTTCGAGTATGATACCGCTGGCAATTGTGGTATCATAGTAAGCACTTTCAAGCTGTTCATGCTATGAATATTCGCGCATTCTACGCCTGATATTGCCAGATAGATAGTATCAGCGTGGTTTTAACTCCGGCCTGATGATAATGAGTGCAGCGTCGGAACTACACTTCATGGCGCGTATGCAGATGGCGGAACAGGATAGATGACAGAAGTAGGGAGCAACCAGGCAATGCGGATTGGTGTTTCCGCACTTACCTTTAGTTATCAATGCGGCTTGCTTGGGCAAGGCACCAGTCGCGAGGTCTCGCATCCAATGACCGTCGATGACTTGATGGTATTGGCGTCGCGCGCCGGATTGCAGAGCGTCGAGTTCCCGGTTGCGATGTTGCCTGATCTTTCATCGGATCGGCTCGATGCCCTCCACGCTCGTCTCATCTCCAGCGGTCTGATCGCCGTGCTCACTAGCGAAGCGGTGTATGTTCCGCATCTGGAGCAGGTCATCCCGGCGGCGGCTCGGCTCGGTGTGCGTGTGCTGCGAGTGTTGTTGAGCGATGCGATCGAGGGTGTGCGCGGCGGTGTTTCCGGCGGATGGGAAGCGCACATCGACGAGATGATCAAACGGCTGCAACACCTTCGCCCGCTCGCCGAACAGTACAACGTCTGCCTGGCAGTTGAGAATCACCAGGATGCTCGATCCGAGGATCTGTTGCGTGTCTGCGCCGAAGTCGGCGGCGATCACATCGGCGTCGCCTTCGATCCCGTCAATGCGCTCATCGTGGCAGAAGATCCGCTCACGGCATTGGAAGCGCTTGGCGCGCATATTCGCGGTATTCATCTGGCCGACTACCTCGTCTATCCATCTGACGAAGGCTACCGTCTCGTGCGCTGTGCGTTGGGCGAGGGCGGGATGGATTTCCGCGTTTTCTTCGATCGCGTGCGCAGTATCGCTCCCAACGTCTTTTGTCAGATCGAACTGGTTTCGCACAACGCCCGTCATGTGCGGCTATTGACGAACGAATGGTGGGAAGGCTATGGGCCGCGTGATGTGCGTGCATTGCTGCCGATGCTGCGGTTGATGGCCCAGAATCTGCGCATCCTCGATGACGACTGGCGCACACCCTGGGAACGCGGCGCTTCAGAAGCGATGATCAAGTTATACGAAGATCAGCAATTCGCCGATAGTATCGCCTATTTACGCTCAATCGGCGCGCTGGAGCGCGAGCGTTTCTAGGGAATTGGCAAAGGCCGTCGCCCCATGCTACAATCTTGCCGGAACAACGACTTGTTGATGGAGCGATATATATGGACGTATTAGCTCTGGTTCTGCGCTACGGGTTCCTTCCCATCTTTGCGATTGAGGTCTTCTTGATTGTTCGGGCGCTCGTGCAACTGGCTCGTGACAAAGCTCGCGCCGCCGAGACGGAGATCCTGGCGAACGGAAACGAGGAGTAGCTTCGTGCGCTATCGGTTGATGCACATCTCTGACTTACATGCCGGCCCGCCGTTTAACCCGCGCATTGCCGAACTGGTTGCGCAACAGGCCCACGATATGCAGCCCGATCTGCTAGTTATCTCCGGCGATCTGGTGCAACGCGCCGATTTTGCGCGTCAGTGGAGGGCAATTACTGCGTATCTAGCGACATTGCCCCAACCCCAGCTAATCGTCCCCGGCAACCATGACGTCCCCCTCTTCAATCCCGTCAATCGCCTGTTTTTCTCACTCAGCCGCTATCGCCGCTATATTTCGACCAACATCAACCCGGTGTTCGAGCTTCCTGGCCTGGCGGTCGTCGGCGGGAACACCGCCCACGGCTTGACCGTCGATGGCGGCTACCTGAGTCGTGAACAACAGGCGGCGTTTGAACACATCTTTGCCGGCTTCGATCAGGACAC
The DNA here is from genome assembly GCA_028282325.1 of Chloroflexaceae bacterium. Lineage (GTDB taxonomy): Bacteria > Chloroflexota > Chloroflexia > Chloroflexales > Chloroflexaceae > JANQID01. Next base: position 24,478 of record JANQID010000024.1, read on the forward strand.
CTGCAAAGTTGCGGTGATGCATCACCCGCCGCTTGAAACGCCGGGCGATAGGCGCAATCGGGCTATCACCAACGCCAACGCCGCTATCCAGATGCTGGATCGCTGCGATGTCGAGTTGGTGTTGTGCGGACATGTTCACATTTCTTACATCGGCAATACGCTGGATGTGCGCAATGATCTCCGCCGGGGAACCATCGTATGTCAAAGCGGTACAACCACATCGCGCCGGGGGCATGGTCGTGAACGTGGTCTGAATTCCTTTAACGTGATCGAGATCGACCGGCGGACTATTCGCATCCTTCAGAACCTCTACCAGCCCAATGTCGGTCGCTTCGTTCCTGTCGCCGAACATGTCTACCCGCGCCGTACCTCAGGCGTTGATGAACTTCCAGCCGCCGAGCGCGTGCTGGAACCATAGCACGGTGGACTTCACCAGGACGCTCGTCGTGATGCACCGCGCGTATCCGTCTGCGGCGAGCGTTGGCATCATCCGTTATGATCGATTGGTCTCATCAACTTGAGCGCGTGCGGCGCGCTCTGGCCGACCCGACCCCTGTGCATTGGGAGGATCTCTTGCTGATGCGCAGCCGCGATGGCTCGCTGGCGCGCCAGATGCAGCCGGCGCCGGGCGTTGAGCCGCGACCAGCTGCCGCGTTGCTCTTGCTCTACCCCCACGACAACGAACTCTGGTTTCCGCTCACGGTTCGCAGTTCGGCGCTGCCGTTGCATCGTGGCGAGGTTTCGCTGCCCGGCGGCGGCGTGGACTCGGGTGACGCCGGCGTCGTCGGCGCGGCGCTGCGCGAGGCGCAGGAGGAGATCGGCGTTTATCCCGACGCCGTCGAAATCCTCGGCACACTGGCTGCGTTCTACATACCGCCGAGCAACTTCCAGCTTACGCCGGTGGTTGGCTTTACTCCGATGCCGTTTGACATTCGCGCCAACCCTGCCGAGGTCGAAGCAGTCTTCAGCGTGGCATTGAACCAGTTGCTCGATCCGGCAACGGTGGAAACCGAAGAGTGGGAACATCGCAATCTCCGCCTTCAGGCGCCATTCTTCGCCCTGCACGGCTACAAAGTTTGGGGCGCGACCGCCTTGCTGCTGAGCGAGTTGGTTGCACGACTTCGTCGACTCACTCCACACGAATAGTCTGGGTTGTGGTAGGATGCGTGCGGCAATATGCGGCTTCGCGTCGCGGCGTGCTGCAATGAAGGCTGAAACCGATGGCTTGAGAGACGAGAGAGAAGGAAAAAGGGAGAAGAGAATGACCCAATCACTACGGGCGGTGCTCTGGGATATGGACGGAACGCTTCTCGACTCGGCGGAGTACCACTGGCTCGCCTGGCGCGATACGATGGCCGCTGAAGACTTTCCCTTGACGTATGAGGTATTCGCGACAACATTCGGCCAGCGCAACGATACCATTCTGCGCGGCTACTTCGGGGCGGATTTTTCGCCGGACGAGATCACGCGCATCAGTGACGTCAAGGAGCGGCATTACCGCGAACTGGTGCGCACACGCGGCGTCGAGTTGCTGCCCGGTGTTGGCGGCTGGCTGGAACGCTTGCACAACGCCGGCTGGCGTCAAGCGATCGCGTCGGCAGCGCCGCGCAAGAATATCGAGGCGATTCTGGATGCGTTGCGCATCGACAACTATTTTGCCGCCATCGTGTCGGCGGAAGACGTGCAACGGGGCAAGCCCGATCCGCACGTCTTTCTGCTTGCCGCCGAACGCCTGGGGGTTCCGCCCGCCCGCTGCATCGTGGTCGAGGATGCGCCTGCCGGGATTGAGGGCGCTCGCCGGGCGCGTATGGCGGCGATTGGGGTGCGCTCGTCGCATGGTTCATTGAATGCTGATCGCGAGGTCGATACACTCAACGAATTGCCTGACGACACGTTTGATTCGTTCGTTCCGGCCTAGCGTACCAGGAATACTGCTCTCTGCTACGGCTGTTCGCCCTGGCGGAGGCGCGCTTCAATGGCGTCCAGTATCGGTGGAGCATCGACGATGCTTTCCACGACATAGTGAGCCCCGGCTTGACGCATCCGGCGCTCGATGCGCTCCAGTCGCGTCGCCAGATCGTTGGGGGCGAGGGCGGCGGCTTCGCTCAAGCCCAGTTCGTTGCCGGTCCGTGACAGACCGATTGTCCACATCCCAGCATTAAGGCCTTCTTCGATGTCGGGGATCGTATCGCCAACCTTCACCAGTGCAGCCGGCGGATAGACCTGAAGCTGCTGCGCAGCTTGCAGCGCCATCCACGGTGCCGGGCGACCGGCGACAACCTCGTTCGCGCAAACAATCGCATCCGGCGCATAGCCGCGCTCGGCAACCTCCGGCGCGAGGGCATCCATAATCTGGCGGCTATAGCCGGTCGTCGAGCCGATCCGCATCCCGCGCGCGCGACAGAGCGCTACTGTGTCGCGGGTTCCCGGAATCAAGTCGGGATAGTCGAGAACGCAGCGCCGTTGCAAATCCACCGATGTTTGGAACAGCGCTTCGATATCATCCTCACTCGCTGCCCGCCTATGAACAGACTGCCACGCGCCGGCGACGCTTTCCATCTGCGCAATGGCCCGGATATGATCCTTCTTCGCCATTCCCATCGGTGCGCGGGCTTGCTCAATCGTTATTGCCACGCCGCGCGCTTTGAAAATCTCGACGAAAACGGCGACCGGCGCAAAACAGCCGTAATCGACGGTAGTCCCGGCCCAATCGAAGATGATGCCTCTCAGCGGCCCCGCGTATGATCGGCGATAGATGAATTCCATAAGCCTTCTTTTCCTGTTTCATCAAGCTTCAAGGACAGGCGTCAAAGCAACGCCCATCTCCTCCAGCGTCGCTTGAATCGCGCCAAGCAGCCCCCGCACATCGGCCTCGAAGATGCGACCGATCGTCCCGATCCGGAAGCAGTCAGCGTTGCCGACCTTGCCGGGGTAGATGATGTAGCCGCGGTCGTGCAGCAGCGCGTAAAATGTGGCAAAATCGAAGCGCGGGTGGTTCGGATAGACGAACGAGGTGATGATGTAGCTCTGGCGTTCCGGTTGCAGATATTCCTGGAAGCCAAGCGCCCGCATACCTGCGATCAACGTTGCGTAGTTGGCCCGATAACGCGCAGCGCGCCCGACTACGCCGCCCTCGGCTTCAAGTTCCAGCAACGCCTGGCGGAAGGCCAACAGAGTATGCGTCGGCGGGGTGAAGCGAAACTGGCGGCTGCGTTCGAGTTCGCGCCACTGGGCGAGCAGATCGAGGCTGAGGCTGCGCGCCCAGCCTTCGGTAGCGACGAGCGTGTCGCGGCGAGCCAGCACAAACGCGAAGCCCGGCACGCCTTCGATGCACTTGTTGGCCGATGATATCAGATAATCGATGCCGGCCGCGGCAATATCCAGCGGAATCGCGCCAAAGCTGCTCATCGCGTCCACGATGAAGGTTTTACCGGCGGCGTTGGCAATCGACCCGATGGCTTCGATCGGATTGATCAGGCCGCTGGTTGTCTCACAATGCACTGCTGCAATATGAGTAATCGCGGGATCATCGGCCAGCGCCTGCCTGACCTGGTCGAGATCGGACGGGGCGTCTTCAGGATCGGAAACCGCGCAGTAGTCGATGCGGAGCACACGAGCGATCTGCTCAATGCGCCGGCCATAAGCGCCGTTTGTCACTGCCAGCAGCTTGCCGGCGGGCGGAATGACCGAACCGATGACCGACTCGATGCCAAATGTTCCGCTGCCTTGCATCAACACGGTCGTGTAGTCGTCGGCGGAGAGGTCGGCAACCCGCAGCAACCGCTGCCGAATGTCTTGCACCGCCTCCAGGAAGAGTGTATCTCGCGATCCGAGATCCTGGAGCATCGCCTGCTTCACGGTGCGACTCGTCGTTAACGGCCCCGGCGTAAACAGCAATCCATCGCGTGCGGCGGAGATGGTTGTCTTGTTTGTCATTCATTTCTTCCGTATAATAGAAGCTTACGCTGTCCAATGCAGCCCTATCGAGCGTATGGAATAAATGGTTATACTCGAATTTTGGTATATTGGTATAGACCAATTTGGTGGCAGTATAGCATGAGGAATGTGAAATGTCTAACCCAGGCGGGGATGATCACTGCGTATCGGCGGTGCCACGCTACGTCCAGATCGCCGAAGCGTTGATCGAGCGGATCGAGTCGGGCGAACTGGCTGCGGGCAGTCGTCTGCCGGCTGAACGCGAATTGAGCAAACAGTTCGGCGTGACGCGTATGACACTGCGCCAGGCGCTGAATATGCTCGATAAACAGGGGCTGCTGACTCGTCGCCAGGGAGATGGCACCTACGTTGCGCTGCCGCGTATCGAGCGCGCCGCCGGGCATCTATTTCCGTTCAGCATCGAGATGCGCCACCGCGGGTATACGCCGAGCGCGCGGGTTATTCTGCTGGAACAACGCGCGGCTGAAGCGTCCGTGGCCAACACGATGGGCTTTGCGGTCGGCGCGCCGGTTTACTACAGCCATCGGCTGCGCCTGATCAATCAAGAGCCGGTAATGTTGGAGAAGTTTTACGTTCCGGTGCAGCGCTTCCCCGACTTTGATCGCCACAACCTGAGTGATCATTCGATCTACGAGGTTATGGCAACGGTATATGGCGTTGCGATTAGCCAGGCTCGCCAGAGCCTGGAACCGGTCGCCGCTACGTCCTATGAGGCCGATCTGCTCGCGGTCAGTCCTGGCACGCCGTTGATGCTGGAGCGCCGATTGACCTACGACGCATCCGGTCTAGTTGTGGAGTATAGCAAAGACCTCTATCGAGGCGACCGATTTCGCTTCGTCACCGATCTGGCGCCGTTTGGCAGCGGGCCGCCCTCGCAGAGCCGGGTCTAAATATTGGATGGTTACGAAAGAATAGCGCCGCTGCATCGTAGCAGCGGCGCTAATATGCGATAATTCTGAGATACTATCAGTTTCGATTGTGAAGCGAGCGGCAGGCGCATATTGCGCCTGCCGCTGTGGTGAGCCGAGCTACCTTTGGACAATTGGCAGGTAGGTCAGGTAGTCCGGGGATGAACCCTTGGGCGCTGGCGTCGATGTGACAGTGGGCTGTGGTGTTGCCGTAGCAGTTGGATCGGGCGGATTGTCGGTTATCAAAACCGAGCCGTGATCCGCAACCCCCGGAAGTTCGCCGCCTTGCGAGTCGCTAAATGACAACGTCACAAAGTCAACGGCGGCTTCTGTGTCACGGGTTGGCGTGTCGCTCGCAGTGAAGGTGATAGTTGCAATCGTGCCGTCGGTGAATTGCGGGAACGGCGGTGGTGCAATGGGCGGGTTAAACACCAGGCTGAGTTCACCGTCCGTCTCATTCGCATCGAATGTAACCGATGCAATCGTACCCGTCGGCAGATTAAACGTTATTGCATCAGGCACGCCATTGCTATCGCTATCCGTCGGGTCGAAGGTGAGCAAGGTTTCATCGTAGTTGATGATGAAGTCTATCCCAACGATATCTGCGCCGTTGGTTGTGAGATTGACTGGCACAACCACTTGATCGCCAGGCATCACCGGAATATTGTCAGGAATAGCGATCTCCGGCTCGCCAAGCTCCGGTGCAACGCCGGGTCGGACGCCTGCTACGGCGTTATTGTTATTACCCGAAATGATCAAGATGATCGACGTGATGTCCCCGGCTTCGATACGGGTATTCTGGTTGGCGTCACAGCCCACCGGGTTGCCAGGGAACGTTCCTCCAGGCGTGTCTTCGGCAAGGTCGCCGTCGCCGTCGTAGATTTCCAGAATCGCTGCCGTGATGTCGCTCGAACCGACGACCCCATTGCCGTTGCAGTCGCCAAGGAGTCCGGATTGAATCTTAACTGATCCATCGACTGGGATGCCATCGACTGCATTGCCGTTCGTGTCGCCGAAAGAAGGCGCCGGATCGTTAGAGAATTCGACCGGCACGATGATCGTGCTGCCATAACCCGGTTGACACGCCTGAGTTGATCGCACGGTGAAACGCATCGTTACCAGCACGCCATCAGGCAACGTAGAGAATGGCACGGAGCTATCCACGATCGCGAAGTCTAGCTCGCCATCGGTATCGCTGGCGTTGAAGCTGACCGAGCGTGAGAATTGCGACGGTACACTGAATATGATGTCATCGGGAATGCCATCGTTGTTTCCATCGGAAGGATCGAAAATCAAGCACGCCTGCGTGTAGTTCACCGAGAAGATCGCCGAAGCCAAGTTGAAGCCATTGCCGGTAAGAATGATTGGCACATCAACCGGCGCACCGACCGTGCCTGGAATGTTGCTGGGGATCGTCAAGACGCTGCCGTTCTGCACAACCAGCGTCACCGGTACGGTCACCGGATTCTCATCTGGATCATTGCTGGAGATGACAATGTTGGCGTTATAGGTTCCCGCCGCAAGATCCGTCGAGTCGAAGGTCAGCGTTATCTGCTGACTGCCGCCGGCGCTGACTGAGCCGCTGTTTGGCGCGACGCTGAGCCAGGTTATGCCGCTGCCGGCAGCCGCGACTGCATTATAACAATCAATTCTTCCGTAGCCGTACGTATAATCGGGACCCGAAGCGCCAAGGTCTGCCGTCGTGCTGGTAAGGATATTCTCAACGGCTTCGACGCTAGTGCCCGGCGCCTCGGCAAGAATCAAGGCCGCACAACCGGCGGTATGCGGGCTGGCCATCGATGTGCCGTTGTAGGTGGCATACCCTCCATCTTCAACCGACGAGCGGATCGATTTACCTGGCGCAGTAACATCCGGTTTCGTCTCACCGGTAACCGGCGAGGGACCGCGGGCGCTGAACGAAGCAATCACATCACCGCTATCAGTCGCACCGCTGGCAAAGCTTTCGGCATAGCTTCCCGGCGAGCCCACGCTTCCCGATCCGGCTGCTCCGTTGTTTCCTGCCGAGAAGGCCGGGAAAATGCCTGCTGCTCGCCAGGCGTTGACCGAAGCTTGATACCAGGTATCGCTGCCATTATTGCTGCCCCAGGAGTTGTTGACAATGTTCGGGCGCTTGCTTGCATCGCCGTTTCCGGGCGATCCGCCAATCGGGAACGGCGCCAGCACCCACTCGGCAGCAGCCAGGAGATCGCTGCCGGAGCAAGAGCTGCTCGCGCACCCTTTCGCCGCAATCCATTGCGCATCAGGAGCGACGCCGATTTGATTGCTGCCGCCGTCATCGCCGACCATCGTGCCCATCGTGTGCGTCCCGTGCCCATTGTTATCGTTGGGCGCGCTTGGATAGGTGCCGGTCGGATCAAACCAGTTATAGTCGTGGCTGCCGGTCGTCGTGCCGCGGTATTGGCTTGACAATGCTGCATGGCTGCGTAGAACGCCGGTGTCGATGTTTGCGACGACGACCCCCTCACCGCGGTTGTTGAAATCGCTCCAGACATCGTTCGCTCTGATCTTGTCAATGCCCCACTCGACCCCATCGACCTGGCTATCGGTTTCAGGCTCAATGACCGGATCGGGGATCGCGTAGTTCTCAACGGCTTCAATGTAGGCGACATCCGGGCGGGCGGCAAGTTCGTTGATAGTATTGAGGCCGCCGTGAACCAGAATGGCATTGACGATGTAGTACGACTCATAGCTTGCAGCATCGCCGCTCTGGATCTGGGTATCGAGCAAACGTGTCAGACTGGCCTGGCTGCGTCTGGCCGTATTCCAAAGCGTTTCGTAGACATATTGCCCACGCTCGTTCCAGTCACTGATGGTGTAGGCATGGCTCAGGTCGGCCTGCTCCGTCAGATAGACCAGAACATCGCCCTGCCCATCAGGCGCTGCTGCGATCTCCTGGCGAAGCCCCGCTTCGACTTTTTCCTCCCGGAAGCTCAGGGGCTGACCGGCGACACCGGCGCCGGTAATGGCAATATTGAAGTTGAGCGGGCCATTTCCAACATTGCCGATGGTCATCGTGCGGGTTTCGTTCTGCCCCGGCGGCATTGAGACCGAGAACGACGTTGGATCGACCGTGATGTCGGGTTGTTGTTGCGTTTCAACATTCTTGCGAATCTCGATGCTATCGATCCAGGGACCTTCGTAGTTAACAATATAGTCACTCTGGAAGACCCAGGCCACCCAGACTGTAGAGTCGCCCGTATAGCCATCATAATTCACATCGTAGGACGTCCAGTCTGATGAACCATCCCAAAAGATGCCGTTGAAGTTATTTCCATCGCTTGATACGCCAAAGAAGATGCTGTCATAGTTGGTTTCGATCTGCCGCCACATTTTGAAGAGGGTATCGGCCTGAGTGGCGTTGCTCAGGTCAAATGGACCGTAGATCATCCAGCTATTCATATAGGGCGGATATTTTGATGTTGCCGGATCAAGTCCGTTGGCGCCGCCATCCGCCGGCCAGCCGGCCCAGGAACCGGCATACGGCCGGTAATCATCGTCGTCCCATAAGAACTCACAGCCGTCGTCGCTCCCATCAAGCAACTCCCAACCGCTGGTCGGGAACATTCCCTCGAAAGTTTCTGCGTCGATGACTTGCCAGTTATTCGGCTGTGCATCACCCTGCGCAATATCCACCGGCTGCTGATCGTCAGTAGCGGCAGTTGCGGTTGCATCGGGACGACTCAGCGAACCGGCGCGGCCAATTGACCCAGATTCAATCTCGACTATCGGGCCTTGTGGAGCATAGTACGCGCGCATCGAGGCAGCGGTCACTTCACCCTGATCGCCGGGAACAAGGTCACGCACTATGAGGCGCCACTCGCCTTCCGCCGACTCGCCTTCAAAAGCCGTCAGGCCCAGCGCGTTGCCCAGGGTTGTGCCCTGAAGCGCCGTTCCTTGATCCCAGAGGGTTTCGCTGACGTCACTATTCGCTTTCGTCAGGCGCACCTCCAGTTGATCAGGATCGGGATGATCAAGACGGTACTTCACATACGCCTGATCGACCGTGCCATTCGCCGGGGCGTTGGGGTCGCTCAGAGGAAGCTCCAGCCAGCTTCCATCGTCGGGAATGGTACGATCGGCGGCAGCCGTGTATGGCCCGCAGAACGTCACATCCTTCGTGACCGAGATGTTATCAACGAATGGTCCGTCATCAAGCACCGATGCGTCGCTATAGAATTTCCAGCCTACCCAGACGGTGCTATCGCCAACCCAATCGGCCATTCCAACGGTTATTTGCGTCCAGTCGGCGTAGCCATCCCAGTAATAACCATAGAAATTCGTCCCGTTCCCCGATACCCCGAAGAATGCATAGTCGTAACTGACTTCGATCTCGCGCCAGAGATAAAATATAGTTTCGGCATCGTTTGCATCGCTCAAGTCAAACGGGCCGTACACCATCCACGTATTCATATTATTGGGATAGTAATAATAATAGGGATCGAGACCATCGGCGCCACCGTTGGCCGGCCAGGCCGACCAACTGCCGCCAAACGGTTTGTAATCGTCGTCATCCCAATAGCGCTGATAGCCATCATCACTCAAATCGTAGAGCGTCCAGCCATTGGATGGAAATGCTCCTTCAAAGCCTTCGTAGAGGATGGTCTGGGTAGTCTGGAGCGACTCATCGCCGGTTTCTCCAGGGGCTTTTACGTCGTGATCTGGCGCAGACTCGGATTCCATTTCCCAAACCGGCGCCGGAAGGGATTGTACGCCCGGTTGTGCGCTGCCATCATCGCCGCGTAGTTCAGGCAGATCAACCGTAGCGTCGTAGGAGATGACCATGCTCACGCTAGCGCTTTGGCCCGCTAGGTCAGTACTCTGGGGATTCAGTTGAACCGTCCACGCGCCGGCTACGTCGGCGCCATCCAGGCCGTGGAAGGTGTCCTGGGTTCGATTGAGTGTAATATCGCCGCTATCGCTATCAGCGGTTTTCGATCCAGATGGCGCTTGCACGGATTGCATATCCGCATTGAGAGCTACGCGAACTGCATTGGTCTCGGGCGCTGCGACGAAGGCGTCAATTGGTAAGCCGGTATTGCCTTCGATGCTCACCTTCAGATCGACGCCGGCTACAACCGCGCCCTGAGGCACATCCTCAATATTCAGAGTCGCGATCGCTCCGTCTTCTCCTATAATGATACCTTCCTGGAAAGCGTGGGTGACCAGGCGCTGCGTTGCCGCAGGCTGAGCTGGGGCCATTGGGGGTGTGGGGGATTGTAGAGCCGGTTTTGTTGACAGAGCAATCCCGAAAGAAGTACTGCCTATCAACAACGTTGCCCCGATCAGCGTGAGGAATACGTACAGAACTCGTCGTGTTGCACCGTTCAAGATCCTCTCCTTTCAACATTGCCAGATCGTGGTAGTCTGGCGTCGCAGCAGGTTAAGCGAGCTGGGAAAGAAACTGCGATGGTGGCAAGACTATTCCGACTTCGAAACAGGTGATATGAGCGGATTGTAAAGAGGTAAGGATGTAGGTAAGGACAGGAACAGTGTACGACAATACATAGCTGCTTGTCACCCCGCAAACCCAGTATTTTTTTGCAAATTTGCGGCAGTTTAGCGACTTTACTTCTGTATCAACCGTCAGTCGGAGACGCTTTTTGATTAGAGCAGCGGGCGTGAGCGTGGCGGCTCTGGATGGCTGGGCGATGCAGCCGCCGCCCCTGAAATTCATCGAACGAAGTTACGGCGATGCGGCTGCCAGCAGGGCAGTACTCGTAGCTTACGCGAGCCAGTACGGCTCGACGAGGGGGCGTGGCCGATGCTATCGCCGCAGCCTTGTATGAGGACTACCAAACAATATTGGAGGCACCGCATGCGGTCATTCTGAGCGCAGCGAAGAATCTCAGATTCCGGGGCGGAGCACGATACTTCACATACACCTGATCGACGGTGCCATTCGCCGGGGCGTTGGGATCATCTGCTCATCGAGATCATCGAGGGTTCCGCTCTTGCGAGCGGTCAAATACTTCTCAAAGAAGCGATCGAACGCTGGCTTCTCCTTATCGAGCGTTTTCGATATAAGACCATGCTTCACCATTCGGTTGGAACATCGGGAGCGTCTGCTCATCGAGATCATCGAGGGTTCCGCTCTTGCGAGCGGTCAAATACTTCTCAAAGAAGCGATCGAACGCCGGCTTCTCCTGGTTGTATTCTGCAAGCTTTGATATGAAAGCCACAGCGTTTTTTGCTTTGACCCGCGGCACATTAAATGCCTGTACTATAGAAACAATGCCGAACAAAATTCCTAACAATATAAGGGAGCCACAAGCGGTAGTCGCGGCGGACGGCATAGCGCCATACATTAGCGTAACACACATCATTGACACAAGTGTTAGCAGTATTATAGACACTCCGACTGCAATTAGCTTGAAGTTGGTCTTTGGTTGGGTGTCTTCCTGCGTATACAGCGTCGTCATACCCTGCTGGTAAAGCGTTTGTGCGGTGTCCAGATAGGCATTGTAAGCTTTTCGGACGTACCCTAGTGATTCTACCTCTCGATCATCATCCTCAGCCTGATCCGACTGTCCCAGCTCTTTATAGGACGCAGCACGGAGTTCTCTCAGCTCTGCATCACTTTGCCGCAAGGCAATGGCTTCGGAAAAATCAGCAACCGCTTTCGCATGGTCTCCCGTCAAGAAGGCATGCAACATGCCTCGCAATTTGTAGCCATAAGGCGATTTCGGATCAAGCGTGATCGCCCGCGAATAATCAGCCAGGGCTTTGTCAGTTTTTTGCATTTTAGTATATAGAGTTCCCCGCTCACGATAGTTCGCTGCGTCACCAGGATTAATGCGCACCGCCTCATTGAAGTTGATAAGAGCTTCTTCATAATCACCTAACCTCCTCAACGCAATGCCCCGGCAGAAGTAGCCTGTATCTTGCCTTGGTTCGATCTGTACGCAGGCAGTGAAGTCACGTATCGAACCGGCAATGTCGCCCTTAGCCAGGTAGCACCATCCCCTATGCATATGCATATCCATATGCACCTGTTCTGAGTCATTCTCCATTCCAAGTGCTTGAATATGCTGAAGTGCCTCGCTTAGATTCTGAATGGCCTCATCATGACGATCCATGAATCGCAGAGCAACTCCAGCAATATAATAGCCGCCCATCAGTGCCTCTTTATCTCTTTTAGTTGCTGAGCCAATGCTAATCCTGTGTCATAGTCACCGTCGTTAATGGCATTCCGCGCTTTAATGACGGTATCCTGCAATTGGCGATCCTTGTTTGCCTGGTGTCGCGCGACCGCACCGCCAATTAACACCCCCGCAATCCCAACAGCGGTGCCAATACCTTTGCCGATATCTTCAGCTTCCTCTGCGGCCGTTTTCTCGCGCGTGGTGACGTGATAGCGCTCTCCAAACAAGGATCTATGTTCGCGGGTCACATATCTATCACCCTTGTTACCCATTCCTGTCCTCCCTACTGGTATAAGCCCGTATCAATGCATTGTCGCATTGTGCGTCCACAATCATTGATTGCTCTAAGTGCTACTGTGGCCCGGCGTAGAAATGCCTTATTGTTGTACCCAGACAGGGTACTATCGAAGCAAAATCGGATAATGACAAACAATTCTTTGAAGTCTTTTTGTGTTACAATAATGGACATATATATGGAGGCTTGAAACACAGTATAGAGGCCATTGTCGCAATGGCAAGTCCGTTAATGCAACATTGTTGCATATCATACACGACCGAGCAGCCTCCTGGCGCAGAGGAATGCCATATGACCGAGCGCGCCCCGCTTCCCGAAACGCCTGCCATCATTTCCCATCTCGGCGAGCTGCTGCGCCGGGCGCGGCAGGCGCGCGGACTTTCTCAGGCTGACATTGCGCGGGCCTGCGGCGTGCATCGCTCGACAATCCTGCACTTCGAGGAGCATGGCCAGCTCTTTCGCTTGCGCGAGACCTATCTGCGCTACGTGCAGGCGCTCGAAGCCGCATCGGTCGGCAGCCCCGACTTGCCGATCAATCCCTCCCGGCGCGCGCTCCTGCACGATCTCTTCGACCACGCCCAGCGCCCGCGCATCGCCCAGGACGAGGCGCACCTGGCCGCCATCAGCTTCGGTGCCACCCGCGACAGCAACGCCCCGGCCCTGTGCGCGCTGCTCGATGACCTTCAACGCCAGCCGTTCCCGGCGGCGCTCTTCGATGAACTCGGTTTTGCGCATGCCTTGAACGGGGCGGTGTTCAAGCTGTTCGGCGCGAATCCCGCCGATCCGTACTACCAGACCTGGGAAGCCTGGCACGCCTTCGCGACCAAGCTGCCGCGCGCCTCGCCGGTGCGGCGGTCGTATACCGCCTTCGAGAACGCCGACCTGTTCTTTACCGCCGCGCTTTATCAGTTCGTGGAACGTATGCACGCCTACCGCTACCTGTTCACGCGCCAGATGCGCGCGCTCCAGGCGCGCCTGGCGGCCCTGGCCCGGCGCGAACGCTATCCGTCATACGAAGCCGGCTGGCGGCTGGTCAGCGCGCTGCAAGTCATCCCCGGCATCGACGAAGCATTGCGCCTGGTGCGCTTCGAGGATGATTACCTCTTGCTCAGCATTGCGCCCCAACTGCCCTGCCGCGTGCAGCTACGCGGAAACGGTGTGATCTGGTATACCCCGGTAATCTGGCGACCGCAGGGGGCGCTGTCCGAACAGGCGCTGGCCTCCTTCCAGGACAGCCGCCTGTTCTTCGCGGCGGACTTCGATCGCCACAACGCCTTCCACGTCAACGCCTGGCCGGAGTTGCGGGAGCTGTGGCACGGCTGAGGATCAATCCTCAGGTCGAGTAATTCTCAACTGCTGGTTGGGAACGTTCCCTCGAATGTTTCTACCAAACAATATTGGAGGCACCGCATGCGGTCATTCTGAGCGCAGCGAAGAATCCCCGGCTCCGGGGCGGAGCACGATACTTCACATACACCTGATCGACGGTGCCATTCGCCGGGGCGTTGGGACCATCCAGTGGAATCGCCAGCCAGTCTCTATTATCGGGGATGACGCGAACAGTGGTAGCCTTGTATGAGGACTACCAAACAATATTGGAGGCACCGCATGCGGTCATTCTGAGCGCAGCGAAGAATCTCAGATTCCAATAACGCCGAGACCCTTCACTCCGCCTGCGGCTCCGTTCAGGGTGACGTGCGGCGTGTTTATCATCATTTGGTAGACGGCATCGCAGCCGACGTTCGTCGGGTCGATAGCGTGGCGGATCTCAGCGCCTACCGCGCCGCGATCATCGACGCGCCGGTATACTCAGGATTACAGCAAGATGTCGCAGGCGAATCAGGCCCTCTACCGGATCTTCGCGACCGAGAGCAGCGACGGCGATTATCGCGATTTCGCGGCGATCGGCGCGTGGGCCAAAGCGTTGCGCCCTCGTCTGGTCGAGTAATCCGGACGTGGGCTGCGATCTACCTAACTCCAGGCGAATCAAACAGGCGACGCGGGAACATCTCCCCCGTCGCCTGTTTCGCCACTGCAACACTTATGGCAGTTGCTGCGCGCTTATTGCAACACGCTTCGATCTCCAAGCTCGTCGATTAGACCCTGATAGTAGCGTAGGTTAAACAGCGCGCTGTATGATGCCTGACTCAGGCGTTCGATCCGGGCTACCTGGGCGACCCTGGCTGCCAGACGCAACGCCCACATAGTCGCCCCGCTTAACAATTTGCGATCAAGACACAGCTTCACGAGCATTTGCGCCAATGGATGGCGATAAGAGAACTCCTCGCGTACAGCGTCGAGAATCCAGTCCTGCCCTTTGGTGTGTGCAAAAAGTGCGTCATTGCGGCCATATGTATAGGGAATAGCGAACCAGGAACGAAAACTGCGTTCGGCGTAGTGATAGCCAATTGCTTGCGAATTGAAAATAAATGTTAACCCGCGATCGGCCAGCCGGTAGGCCAGTTCAACATCCTCTGCTCGCCGCAGCGTCTCATCGAAGCCGCCCGCAGCCTGAATATGAGCCCGTCGCAACGAGGTATTGCCGGTATAGAATTGACGGGCTGTGGGCGCCCAGTCGCCGTTCTCCATTGCGCGGTACTGCTTCATTAACATAGCCTGTTCCCAACGCACCCAGGGCGCCATTGTGAAGTCATCCGGCGTCAGCATAGGCCCCAGGACAATTACTTCTTCGTCGTGTGCGGTATGCACGCACATATGCTCCGCGATCAACTGCTCGGCAGGTACGACGTCGTCATCGATAAACAGTGCAAACTCGCCTTGCGCGGCTTGTATGCCACGATTGCGCGCCGCCGCTGGCCCTTGATTAGTCTGAACGACCAGTTGCATATTCAGCGGCGTTTGAAGCGAACGCAGATACTCGTGGGTTCCGTCGGTAGATCCATCGGAAACAATGACCACTTCAACGCTGGGTAACGGATATTTTTGGCGCTCCAAAGCGGACAATACGCGCTTGAGACGATCAACGCGATTATAGGTAGGAATGATGATACTAACAGCGCTCATCCGTGATTACTCCGATATAAAGCGGAAGCGCTATCAACAGGATAGCGCAGACCCTTTGCAAACCCAACCCAGGGATAGTAGAGCTGTGACAGTCCGACCAAAACCTTTTTCATGCTGCGCCACTTGATCGCGCCTGATAGCGTCTGGCGTATTCCCTGGCTCAACAACCACTCAATGAAGAGTGCAATCGCGCCGACATCGCCGCTGCGCATATATTTTGCAACCGCTGCTCCGGTGCCGATGCCATAGTTGCGATAACTTTGCTGAACGCCTTCCCATGTCTGCCAATGGCAGTGATATACTGTTGCGTCGGGTGTGTAAACAATCTGACCGCCGCGCCGGAGCGCACGATACCCAATATCGCGCTCGTCCCACGAGCCGAGCGGGCCGCCTGCCCCCAATAGCTCGTCGAATCCGCACAGGGTTTGGAAATGCTCGCGGCGCACCGCCATATTATGGCCGTGACCGAAGGCGAGATTAAACCGATTGTTTTTGTAGACTTCACGCCACGGCGTCTCTTTCAAAGCGAGAACAACCTGCTCGTTATGTCGAACGTTCGGAGATATTTCAGTAGAATCTGGCTTGTCACCCGGCAGCACACGTCCAAAAACAAACCAGGTTTCTGGCGCTCTGAATTCTTGAATTAATGCCTCGATCCAATTTGGCGCCACAATGCAATCATCGTTAGTAAACAAAATGTAGGGAGCCGAGCCAAAAGTCGAACCAACATTACGTGTAGGCGCTAACCCACGTAGCGGCATACGATGGTAGTGAACGCGAGGATCGACTTGGACATAACGAGCGACGCATTTTTCAGTAAGATCATTTTCACTTTGATCAAATACCCACAGGTTGAAGTTCCAATGCGCACTCTGGCAAATGCTTGCAATCGTGCGATCAATTTGACAACCTCGCCGATAGGTGGAAATCACAACATCAACCGGTATGTCCCGCATAATCTTAAGGCAATACATCGCATCAGCCGATGTCGAGTACGCCTTTCTCCTTTCCACACATTATTGGCAGAAGTTTGCGAATGTATCACCTCTTAGTATTAGTATAGGGAAGACTGTAAGCTGAGCATTACAGCGCCGCTTCAGAAGTAACAAAAGTGAAATCAGTGACATTGCAACGACCAGCGATGTTTGAGCATAAACAGTGAATACATACGTTTTAACGTGGATCGGCGGAGGAATTGCTTGTCGTGGCGTTTTGCTTGCTGACACGATATTCGCGGGCGATATGTTCAAGAAACAGCTCGGCGTCGCCGCTTGAGGGCAAACCAAGTCGGGCGCGTAACCCATAGGCGAGTTGTGCGCCAAGATGCTGGCGGCTTGCCAATTCCAGATCGCCGCGCCGACGCAGGAACTCCTGGATCAGATCGTAATCTGCATCGGTGACGAGGTGGAGATTCGGAATCAACGGCGTATCGGGCGCATCGGCAGGTCGAGGGCTGTGATCGGATGGTTCGGTATGGCGCGAGATACTTTCAAGCGTAATGCCACGCTGTTCTTTTACCACGAGAGAACCGGCGGCCAGGTCGCCCAGTCGGCGCGCTCGCGAATCAACAAACATAGTCAGCACGCCGATACCGTAGAAACCGGGTAGAAAGTCGATGAAGCGTACCAGATTGCGAATGGCCGATATGGCGAAGGTGATTGGTCGTCCGCCCTCACGCACCACACGAAGGCCGATGATGCGCTTGCCCGGCGTCTGACCGTTCCAGATCATCTCAAACAGGATGTAGTAGCCCCACAAGAAGATGAATGAGAGGATCGCCCACGCTGCGATGAAGATGTTGCCGGCCATAGAGCTATCAGTTTGTTGTCCGGCAACAAAGACGATGAAAAGAATCGCTATTTGCAGCAACGCCAGAAGCAGCGAATCGACGATGGCGGCGAGAAATCGTGAGCCGATGCCCGCAATATGATAGGCGAATTCGATATTCTCCGGCGTGTCGATAGTATAGCGTTCGTCCATAGTAACGGCAATTTTATGGATTCCAATCTAGGGGTAGGGGCCGCGCGGCGTCGTCAGGCGGGATCGATATCAGGTCGGGCATATCGACGGCTTGTTCCAGGTGACGTGTATCGTTGAGCAGCGCTATTTGCCATGCCCCGTTGTGGTGCTGCAATATTGTTATCGATGTATTGGCGATATGCGGCAACTCTTTCCAGCGCGTGCTATCGAAACCATACACATGCGCCAGCATCATACGAATCACGCCGCCATGCGAGACAAGCGCCATCGTTTCACCGGAGTGTCGGGCGACGAGCGCTTCGATAGCGGTGACGACGCGATTGCGTAGTGCGCTGAGGGTTTCGGCTCCGCCGCGGGGAATGTCTTGCCCGCGTTCCAGTAGTTCAAATTCGACCGGGTAGCGCGATCGGATCTCGTCGCGAGTCAGACCGCTCCAAGATCCCAGATCGATCTCACGGAGCGGGGGCAACAACTGCACGGGAACTCGCACGGCGGCGCCGATCTCCCATGCGGTCTGGTAGGCGCGGGTAAGATCGCTACTATATATAACATCAAAGCGCGCACCCGCAGTGCTCAGATGCTGGGCTAGCAGAGAAGCTTGCGTGCGCCCAATGTCGTTCAATGGCACATCGGTGTGACCTTGCCAGCGCCCGGTGACATTCCATTCAGTTTCACCGTGCCGTATCAAGTAGACGGTCGTGAGCATCGAAACTCCTTCGTACTCATGGCGTATATTTCACAGCAACAGCATGCATCATACCATTGTCGTGGCTATATTGACAAATGACATTCGGCAACGTAGGATGCTATACAGCTTTCACGTTTCGCAACTTAGTATGCCGACATGACCACATATATTCTCTACAATGGCCCTATTTACACGCTGAATCCGGCGCAACCGCGTGCACAGGCGATAGCTGTTCGCGATGGCCGTATCGTCGCTGTCGGCAGCGAAGGCAAGGTCTATGCCGCGGTCGGATCAAACGTGGAGGGCGTAAATTTGCGCGGGCGAGCGGTGATTCCCGGCCTGACCGACGCGCATGTGCATATCACCTGGTATGGATTGGCTGCGCAGCAGGTGCGCCTGGATGGAGTGCAACAGTATGCTGAAGCGCTTGAGCGTATTGCGGCGTACGCGGCGTCGGCGCCGCCAGGGGCCTGGGTGCGCGGCAGCGGCTGGAATCATATCGCCTGGGGCGGTCAGTGGCCGACGCGTGACGATCTCGACCGCGTATGCGCTGATCACCCGGCGTTTATCGTGCGCAAAGACGGCCATTCGGCATGGGTCAATAGTCGGGCGTTAGCGTTTGCCGGCATCAATGATGACACCTCCGCCCCGCCTGGAGGTCAGATCCAGCGGGATCACACCGGGCGCGCCACCGGTATTCTTCTCGAATCGGCGCAAGATCTCGTGCGGCGTGCGATCCCGCTCCCCGGTCCGCGTCAGCGGCAGGATGCGTTGCAGGCGGCGCTGACTGAAGCGTTGAGTTATGGTCTCACCAGTCTGCATATTCCTCCCAGCCCCAATAACAGTGATGGCGGCGAGACGCTGTCTGATTTGCAGATCTTGCGCAAGCGCGGAGATCTGACGGTGCGTTGCCTGGCTCATATGGCGCTCCCCGATCTTGATGCCGCAATGACCCTCGGTATCCGCAGCGGTCTCGGCGACCATTGGCTGCGTATCGGCGGCGTAAAGATCTTTGCCGACGGATCACTTGGGTCTGAAACCGCCGAAATGCTTACCTATTATGAGGGGCGCCGTCACCAGGGGATTGCGACCATCGAGACTGAGGAACTCCATTCGGCGGTTCAGCGAGCGAATGAGGCTGGAATCAGCGTGGTCATCCACGCTATTGGCGATGCTGCCAACCGCAAAGTATTAGATGCGATTGCACAGGCACAAACCATGCTGACAGATGTGCCGTCTGCGTTGGCATTGCCGAATCGTATCGAGCATGCCCAGGTGTTACATCCGCGCGATATTTCCCGGTTCGCCGAGTTGAATATCGTTGCGTCGATGCAGCCGATCCATGCGACGAGCGACATTGATATGGCAGAAGAGTTATGGGGCAAGCGTTGCACATATGCCTACGCTTTCCGTACACTCCTTAATGCTGGGGCGACTCTGGCCTTCGGTTCTGACGCTCCGGTTGAGTCGCTCAATCCCTGGCGCGGCATTCATGCGGCAACCACGCGCCAGCGAATCGACGGAACTCCGCCTGGCGGCTGGTATCCTGAACAGCGTTTGAGCCTTGTCGAAGCATTGTCCGGCTTTTGCATCGGCCCGGCGATTGCCAGTGGCGAAGCTAACGTGAAAGGCATATTGGCGCCGGGCATGCTTGCCGATCTTGTGGTGCTCTCGGTCAACCCCTTCGCAATCGATCCCTCTGACCTTCACGCGATACACGTTGATCTTACAATGGTTGATGGACGGATTATGTACGAACGACAACCTTGACTCCTTCATCATTGACCAATGCGTTTTGCGTCGAATGTAAATCCTATACTTTGAAAAGCGCTGTAATATGTTTCGCAATCGCCTATATCTTGCCGCAGTGAGCGGCCATTTTGCCGTTGACATGCTCAATAGCATCGGGGCGGTGTTGTTGGCGATTCTGGTCGTCCCGTTCGGATTGACGAACGCCCAGATCGGAGCGGCTCTGACGATGTATATGCTGGTCGGTTCGTTGTCGCAACCGCCAGCCGGATGGCTTTCTGATCGGTTTCAGCTTGATGGTCGTTCGGTGGCGTTGGCTGGAGCAGGCGTGGCGTGGATGGCGTTGTGTTTCAGTATCGTTGCGTTCGCTCAAAGTTGGGTCATAATCCTGCCCTTTTTTCTGCTCGCCGCGCTGGGTAGCGGTGTGTTTCACCCGATTGGCACAGCCCTGGCGCCGGTCGCCCATCCTGAGCGCGCGACCAGCGCAACGGCGGTCTTCTTCTTTTGTGGTCAGATGGGATTAGCTCTTGGTCCTATGTTGGGCGGGGTGCTATTCAGTAACGCGGGAGTATTAGGCGTTCTGCCGTTGAGCGCGTTGGCTTTGGGTCCTGTGGCTCTCGCATTCTGGGCTGCCCGAAGCCTTCCGTTGGCTCGCGGCGCCGCGACGCCAACCGTAGCGCAACTGCGCCGTGAGACTCCGCGCATATCCTGGTCCACAATCACGTTGCTCGTTATTGCTGCATTTGTACTGCTGACGGCTCTACGCTCCGCGAGCCAGATGATCTACCAATCGTTTTTGCCTAAATTGTTCGCCGATCGTGGATGGGATCCAACACTTTATGGAGCGTTGGCCGGAACGTTTATGGCGGCGGCGGCTGTTGGCAACGTGGCGTTTGGTTATATCGCCGATCGCTTTGGTATGCGTGCGGCGACGGTCTTGCCGATGCTGTTGAGCGTTCCTGCCGGGTTGACCTGTCTTCTTGCGCCGTCAACCACAGTTGCATTTGCGGCTAGCGCGCTCACGGGCGGGATGATCGGCGGGCAACACAGTGTGTTGGTGATGCATGCCCAGCGCCTTTTGCCAACCGGCCAGGGGCTTGCCGCCGGAGTATTCCTAAGCTTTACCTTCGCTTCCGGGGCTGCGGGTGCCTGGGCGACCGGGCTTGCAGCTGATCGATATGGTTTGCTTCTGGTGATGCAAGCAGCGGCATGGCTGGGCGTCCCATCCGCATTGTTGGCGCTTACCCTGCCGGGCCGTAAGCGGCCTGTCGGCGCAGAGGCTATTGAGCGCGCTGGCTCGGTGTTTGAAGGCGATTCGTCTGTACAGTCATAATCATGACCGCGCGCTAACGCTGACTCATTGCCAGAACTGCATTCAAACTGGCGGCTGAATCGATGAGCGGCGTGTACTCCAAACCAATATACCCTGGATATGCTCGTTCGCGCAGGAGTTTAAAGATCGGCGCGAAGTTGATATCGCCCGTGCCTGGCTCGTGACGACCGGGCGCATCGGCAATCTGAATATATCCGATCAGATCGAGATGGTTGCGAAGCTGTGCGAGCGGATCTCCTCCGCTCATATGCTGATGATACACATCGAAGAGCAAACGCACGTGTGGATCATTGATTTCACGAATTATCTGAAAACCTTCGTCGAATGAGTGCAAATATTCACCGGGGTGATCGACCAGATTCAACGGCTCAAGAACCAACGTCACGTCGGCGTCGGCAGCGATCTCGGAAGCCTGCCACAGTCCTTCGATAAGATGCGCCCGCTGTTCTCTATGTGATATGCCGGGCACTTCCGGGCCGCTATGGACAATTAAGTGCGCGCATGAGAGATCGACTGCCAGCGATGCAGCGCGCGTTATATCATTGAGCAATTGTGGTCGTTGCGACGGATCGACGAGTGAGGCGACACTGCCCTGAAATGCGCTCACCGTTAGTCGTAGCAAAGAACTCAGGGCCTGCGTAATATTCATATCTTTGCCCTGGCGCGTTACGAACTCGAAGGATTGGAAACCCATATCGGCGATATGCTCCAGACGCTGCTCAAAAGGCATACCGGTGAAAATGGTTTCGATGCAGACTGAGAAACGAAGTGGTGAACGCTCACTCATAGCTGTACCTTAACTTGTTATCTGAAATGCATTTCATATCCAGTGGAGTCTAGCGCCAGTGCGGAGGTTTGGCACGAGACGCTGGCGTCAGCAATCCACGTGCAGTCAGAAAACGAACCTCTCTATTGTACCGCAGATCGCCGTCGGCACTATTGACGCTTTATACATCTTGCGGCTCATGCCACGAGAATGTGCGTGCGAGCATTGGCTCGACGAGCCACGGCGCCAGGCGTGACAGCATAATTTGCAAGCGATCGGCAAGGGTGACATAGGCGACGCGTGGCTCGCGACGCGCGGCGCGCAACAGTGCGCGCGCTACCCGATCAGGCGATACGCCGCGGGGGGCGATACGTCGATGTTCGCTCCCGCTGCCGAGGCGGTGTGTAGCAAAATCGGTGCGGGTCGTTCCCGGTCGAAATAGCGTCACCGCGATCCCGCTGCCGTGCAACTCTATGCGCAATGCCTCGGTGAGCCGATCAAGAGCGGCTTTCGCAGCGGCATATCCGCCCAGGTATGGAAGCGCCTGAATTCCCAGCACCGATGACACATTGATAATCTGACCCCGCTCCTGATGTTTCATGTGAGGAATGGCGGCCTGGATAGTGTGCAACGGGCCAGACACATCGACCTGTATGATGCGATCCAGGTCGGCGGGGGAGATTGAGGCGACCGGCCCGGCTAGCCCGATCCCGGCATTATTGATAAGAATGTCGAGCCGCCCATGCGCAGCGATAGCTTGTTCGATCAAGGCATGCGCCTGAGCAACGTCACCGAGATCGGCGGGCAAGGCCAGCGGTCGCCCTGGTAATTGCGCGGCCAACTGCTCCAGCCGATCCGCCGAGCGCGCCGCCAGCACAACATCGGCGCCGGCCTGGGCAAAAACTCGCGCTGCTGCCGCGCCAATGCCGCTCGACGCCCCGGTGATAATTACAACTTTGTTTTGAGGGTCCATAGAGTTATTAGTTGGTTAGCTAGGCAAGGGATCTCACGCCGTCTTCTCAAGGTGCTTGCAGATTCCAGCCTTAATCGTCTGACCGGGCACCACATGCCCCAGCATATGTTCGAGCATACGGGCGGAATCCATCAAGGCGTGCAGATCGAGGCCGGTCTCGATGCCCATTTCGTGAAGCATATGGGTAAGATCTTCGGTGCAGAGGTTGCCGGGAGCGCCGGGTGCGAAGGGACAGCCGCCGATGCCGCCAATGCTGCTGTCAAACTCGGTGACACCGACCTGTAATGCGGCCAGGATATTCGCCAGTCCCGCCCCGCGCGCGCTATGCAGGTGCAGTCGCAACGACTGATTGGGAAAACGCTCGCGGAACGCCAACACCGTGCGCTGCACCAGCGTGGGATACGCCATACCGGTGGTATCGCCGAATGTGAGCTGCCCCGCGCCGAGATTCAACAGCCGCTCGCTGAGATCAAGCACATACGTAATCGGAACATCGCCTTCGAAGGGGCACCCGAAGGCCACCGACAATACCACTTCAAACCACTTGCCGGCCTCGCGCACGATCCGTGCCACTTCAGGCATCAGGCTCAGCGATTGGGCGACGCTCATATTGACATTGCTCTGATTGTGGCTCTCGCTGGCGCTCAGAAACATCATCACCGAGTCAACATCAGCCTCGATCGCGCGTAACGCACCTTTGACATTCGGAACAATCGCGCTGTAAATAATGCCCTCGCGGCGCTGCAACCTCGCGAAGACTTCGGAAGTGTCCGCCATTTGCGGCACGTTCTGGGGACGAACGAATGACCCGACTTCGATGTGGCTCAAACCGGTCTGGCTTAATGCATAAATCAGGCGAATTTTGTCATCGGTTGAGAGGATGGCGTCTTCGTTTTGCAAACCGTCACGCGGACCGACTTCACGGATAATCACGCGACTCGGCAATGTTGGCATTGATGTCTTGGTTGTCATAGTTATTGGTATGATCCTCTCAATAGGGGAAACTGGCGGTAAATTATATGTACACGATATGCATGGTAGATAAGATGGGAATGATTGTCAAACGCGCTTGCCAATTACGCTTTGCCCAGATGCACAGCGCGAAAATCAGTGTCGGCGTGTGTGTTATACTCTTCCCTGGCATAGAAGATTGCAAGCCGATACGGCGTATGCTGACTGATCGTAGAGCATTCCTACACGATGGTACAACCGGTGAGGCACGACAAGACGCGAACGGAGGCGTTTGTTGCGTCGGAAACGTTGCGCCTGATAGGCTTTAAAGACTTTGCATAACATATCAGATAGGATTGCTATATAGACAGGGAGCGCAACTTATGACCAGACCGGTCTGGCCGGGCAAACCTTATCCATTGGGAGCAACCTGGGATGGATATGGCGTGAATTTCGCATTGTTCTCGGAAAATGCCGAGCGTGTTGAGTTATGTCTATTTGATTCCAGCGATGCATTGAACGAGAACGAACGCATTATGATGTCTGAACAGACCGATATGGTCTGGCATACTTACATCCCGCGACTGGTGCCGGGGCAACTCTATGGCTATCGGGTTTATGGGCCGTATGAACCTTTGGAGGGTCATCGCTTTAACCCGAACAAACTTGTGCTTGACCCCTATGCCAAGGCGATTAGCGGAACAAAACGTTGGGACGATGCGGTATTTGGCTATAAGATCGGTCATCCCCATGGCGACTTGAGCTTTGATGCACGCGACAGCGCACCTTATATGCCGCGCTGCGTGGTCATCGATGATGCGTTTCCCTGGGGCGATGATCGTCCTCCGGCAACGCCGCTGCACAAATCCGTTATCTATGAAATGCACGTCAAAGGATTCACCCAACTGTGTCCGGATATCCCGGCAGAATTGCGCGGATCCTACGCGGCGCTGACTGAACCGGCTGTCATTACGTATCTCCAATCACTGGGTGTCACAGCGGTTGAGTTGATGCCGGTTCATCAATACGTCAATGATCGCCACCTCGTCGATCGCGGCCTGAGCAACTATTGGGGGTATAACACATTTGCCTTCTTCGCCCCGGAGGTGCGCTATAGCAGCAGCGGCTTTATGGGTGAGCAAGTGCGCGAATTTAAAGCGATGGTCAAAGCCCTGCACAATGCCGGCATCGAAGTTATTCTCGATGTAGTATACAACCATACCGGCGAGGGCAACCATATGGGGCCAACACTCTCGCTGCGCGGGATTGACAACCAGGCGTACTACCGGCTGGTTACTGATGCGCCGCGTTATTATATGGACTATACCGGTACCGGAAACAGCCTCAACATGCTGCATACGCGCGTCTTGCAGCTTATTATGGATAGCCTGCGCTACTGGGTGACCGAGATGCATGTCGATGGTTTCCGCTTTGACCTGGCGGCGACGTTGGCCCGCGGGTTACACGAGGCTGATCGGCTCTCGGCTTTCTTCGATATTATTCATCAGGATCCAGTAATCTCGCAGGTGAAGCTTATCGCCGAACCGTGGGACGTTGGGCCGGGCGGCTATCAGGTCGGCAACTTCCCAGTGCTCTGGTCGGAATGGAATGGCAAATATCGCGATACGGTGCGGCGGTTCTGGCGCGGCGATGAGAGTCAGGTCGCCGAGATGGCCTATCGATTAACGGGCTCCAGTGACCTCTATCAGCACAATGGGCGGCGTCCCTATGCCAGCATCAATTTCGTCACCGCGCACGATGGCTTCACGCTGCGCGATCTGGTGAGCTATAACGAGAAGCATAACCACGCCAATGGTGAAGACAATCACGACGGCGATGATCACAACAATAGCTGGAATTGCGGCTTCGAAGGCCCAACCAATGACCCGGCGATCAATGCGCTGCGCGCTCAGCAGCAGCGTAACTTTATGGCCACGCTGCTGCTTTCGCAAGGTGTACCGATGATCCTCGGCGGCGACGAGAGCGGGCGCACGCAGATGGGCAATAATAACGCTTATTGCCAGGACAACGAGATAGGCTGGGTCAACTGGGATCTCGATGAAAATGGATTGGATCTGCTGGAATTCACCCGGCGGCTGATCCGCATTCGCAACGAGTATCCAATTTTGCATCGGCGGCGCTTTTTTATCGGGCGCTCCATTCACGGCGGCAATGTGCATGACATCATATGGCTATGCCCCGATGGCAAGGAGATGTCCGATGAAGCGTGGAACAACAGCATGATGCGCTCCCTGGGCATGCTGCTTGATGGCCGGGCGATGGATGTCTATGACGAATGGGGTCAGCCAATCAGCCATGATATGTTGTTGCTGATGATGTTGAACGCTAACCTGGATCCAGTTCCGTTTATGTTGCCCGACAAACTGGACTCACACCCGTGGGAACTGATCGTCGATACGACAATGCCAAAATACGACGAGATGCTGGAATTTGACGCTGGCGACGTCTACAATCTGCAAGGGCGCTCGCTCGTATTGATGCGCCAACGCCTGGAAGAGACGGAGGCGAACGGGAACGGCTGATGCCGTTGCAGATCAGAGGAGTATGGCATATGGCTCATTTTGATTTGTCGCTCGATGCGCTTTGGAAGTATAGTCCGCCGCACACCAGGCAGCCGGACTTTGATCGATTTTGGCAAGAAACGTTGGACGCTGCTGTGCAACAACCGCTCAACCCGCTCTTGGAACCGCTTGAGTCGCCCTATCGCAACGTAAACCTGTTTCGCGCCAGCTTCAGCGGGTGGGGCGGCGCATCCATCGTCGGCGTCTATGCTACGCCGCTCGGCGATGGCCCGTTTCCCGGCGTCGTGCTCTACCACGGTTACGCATCGCGTCGCCCCGAAACGTTCCACCTGCTCGGCTGGATCTTGCAAGGTTACGCTGTGCTGGCCATTGATATACGCGGTCAGAGCGGCGAGAGCAGCGATAGCGGCGGTTATTCCGGCGGCCACGCGTTGGGACTCTTAACGCTGGGCATTGGCGACCCGCGCGATTACTACTATCGGGGGGTCTACATTGACGCCGTGCGCGCCGTAGATGTGTTGGCCGATCTCCCAGAAGTTGATGCAGCCCGAATCGGACTCGCCGGCGCCAGTCAGGGCGGTGCGTTGACGCTGGCGGCCGCCGCCCTCGTCGGATCGCGGGTGCGCGCCGCTGTCGCCGAGATCCCGTTTCTCTGCAACTTCGAGCGTGCCGCCACCCTGGTCGATACCGAGCCGTATAGTGAAATCGGGCGCTATTGCCGTCAAAGCGGAGCCGATAGCGCGCTAGTTTTTCGCACATTGAGCTATTTTGACTGTATGAATCTGACCGACCGCATTAGTGCGGCGACGCTCGTCACCTGCGGACTGATGGATGACATCTGCCCGCCATCAACCATCTTTGCTGCGTACAATGCCATCAGTGCGCCGAAAGACATCTTTGTTGCACCGTTTGGCGAACACACGACCTTCCCTGGCGTCCTTGACATGCGTGCACGCTGGTTCGCCGAACGCTTACAACCTATGCCCTAGTAGACGCCGTCAGGCGGCCTATGTATAGGCTGTCCATTCGTTTGACAAGCCTGTCACCGTTCTGTACAATCACAATCAGTTGTTGCAGCCATAGTACGCAAACTGTATATATGTTTCGCGTAGCATCGGCGGGGCGCGAAGGCGTTCGCTCTTGAATAGTCTTGCGCTGATGATGAATGCGCCAGGGAGAGACGGGTAATGCCAGTTGAAGCAAAACGCAAACGAAGCGCGCCAAAGCAGAAACCTGATTATCCGCCGGACGGCATAAGCGATATTGGAGAGGGACGCAAGCGTACGATCATTGAAGGAGTTTCTCCCGAAATAGATGGCGGTCGTTATCCAATCAAGCGTGTGGTCGGCGACGATATTGTGGTTGAAGCCGATGTCTTCGGCGACGGTCACGACGCAGTTTCTTGCGCAGTGATGTATCGCAAGATCGATGCTACGGAGTGGACGGAAATTCCTATGCGCGTGCTGGTGAACGACCGCTGGCGGGCGGAATTTACGATGACTGAGATTGGTCGCCACATCTATACCATTAAGGCATGGGTGGACCGCTTTAAATCGTGGTCGCGTGATCTTGCCAAGCGCGTCGAGGCCGGCCAGGACGTCACGGTTGATTTACTGATCGGGGCTGAGTTGGTTGAAGAGGCCGCCGCGGCGACGGCCGAAACCAGCGCTGAATATGCTGCGATGCTGCAACAGTACGCGCAGAAGCTGCGCTCCGGCGGAAGCGTCGGCGTCCAGAGCGCGTTGGCGTCCGAGCTTGAATGGCTGATGTATCGCTATCTGCCGCGCCGTTTCGCCAATTGGTATGATCGCCAGTTGCCGCTCGTGGTTGATCGCGAGCGCGCACGCTTCAGCGCCTGGTACGAAATGTTCCCGCGCTCGTGCGCCCCGGAGGGCAATCGCCACGGCACGTTTAAAGATGTCGAGGCGCGTTTGCCCTATGTCGCATCGATGGGCTTTGACGTTCTGTATCTGCCGCCCATTCACCCAATCGGGCGCACCTTGCGCAAAGGCCGTAACAACAATGTCGCGTCGCAGCCTGGTGATGTCGGTAGCCCCTGGGCGATTGGCGCCGAAGAGGGCGGCCACAAGTCGATTCATTCGGAACTCGGCACGCTGGACGATTTCCGGCATCTGGTTCAGCGGGCCAAAGAATATGGCATGGAAGTAGCGCTGGACATTGCATTCCAATGCTCGCCTGACCATCCCTATGTCAAAGAGCATCCGGAGTGGTTCCGCAAGCGCCCTGACGGCACTATTCAATATGCCGAGAATCCGCCGAAGAAATACCAGGATATCTATCCGTTCGACTTTGAGACGGAAGATTGGCCGGGTCTCTGGAAAGAACTGAAGAGCATCTTCGATTTCTGGATCGCGCAGGGTGTGAAGATCTTTCGCGTGGACAACCCGCACACCAAAGCATTCGGCTTCTGGGAATGGTGCATTAATGCGATCAAACGCGAGCATCCCGGCGTGATCTTTCTCTCCGAAGCATTCACACGCCCGAAGGTTATGTATCGGCTGGCTAAACTTGGCTTTACGCAGTCGTACACCTACTTCGCCTGGCGATCAACGGGCTGGGATCTAACCCAGTACCTGATCGAGCTGACCCAGACCGAAGTGATAGAGTTCTTCCGCCCGAATTTCTGGCCCAACACGCCCGATATTTTGACCGAGCAACTCCAGATCGGCAAACGCCCGACGTTTCTCACGCGTTTGGCGCTGGCGGCGACATTGACTGCCAACTACGGCATCTATGGCCCGGCCTTTGAACTGCGCGAGAACCGTCCGCTGGTACGCGGCAAGGAAGAGTATCTCGACTCGGAGAAATATGAAATTCGGCGCTGGGACATCGACAACCCGGAAAGCCTGAGAAACTACATCGCCCTGATTAATCGTATCCGCAACGAGAACCCGGCGCTTCAACGCAACGATGGATTGCGCTTCCACCATGTTGACAACGATCAACTGCTCGTCTACAGCAAGAGCACGCCGAATCTCGACAATGTTCTGTTGATGGTGATCAACCTTGATCCGAACTATATCCAATCAGGATGGGTTGATTTGCCAATCGAGGAACTTGGCATTGACCCTCGCTTGCCTTATCAGATCCACGATCTGGTGAGCGATGTTCGTTATATGTGGAATGGCGTCCGTAACTATGTAGAACTCAACCCGGCGGTGATGCCAATCCATATTTTCCGCATCCAGCGACGTACGCGCAGCGAGCGTGATTTTGACTACTACGTGTGACGTCCGCCTGTGCCCATGTGCGGTATAAACGGTTTCAGGAAGGAATGGGAGATCGCGCGCATATTTCTCGCAAGGGAAGTTTTGCGTCGCGATAATGTTGTTTATTGCACACCGATCTGCCTGGATCGGCCAGGATCTGTCTATGGCGCGTAAAACAGCTGCGGCTTTCTCGATGGAGAGTGACCCGCTCTGGTACAAAGATGCGGTTATCTACGAGGTTCACGTTCGGGCATTTTTTGATAGCGACGGCGATGGCGTCGGCGATTTTCGCGGTCTGACCGAGAAGCTTGACTATTTGCAAGATCTTGGGGTGACAGCGGTCTGGCTTCTGCCGTTTTATCCTTCGCCCCTGCGTGATGATGGCTATGACATCGCCGATTACAATAGTGTTAATCCGTCATATGGCGCTTTGCAGGATGTAAAAACCTTCGTGCACGAAGCCCATCGGCGCGGTTTGCGTGTGATCACCGAGTTGGTGTGCAATCATACATCCGATCAGCATCCCTGGTTCCAGCGAGCGCGTCAGGCCAAACCGGGCAGCGCCGCACGTAATTTTTATGTTTGGAATGATACGTCTGAACAGTATAAAGACGCGCGGATTATCTTTAAGGACTTTGAATCGTCCAACTGGTCATGGGACGCAGTGGCTGGCGCATATTACTGGCACCGTTTCTACTCCCATCAACCCGACCTGAACTTCGATAACCCCCAGGTGCATAAAGCGATATTTCGCGCGATGGACTTCTGGCTGAATATGGGTGTTGACGGCCTGCGGCTGGATGCTGTTCCCTATTTGTATGAGCGTGAGGGCACCAACTGCGAGAATCTTCCCGAAACGCATGCGTTTTTGCGGAAGCTGCGCCATCATGTTGATGAGAAATACCATAATCGCATGCTTCTGGCCGAGGCAAATCAATGGCCGGAAGATTCGGTCGCCTATTTTGGCGAAGGTGATGAATGCCATATGGCGTTCCACTTCCCGTTGATGCCGCGCCTGTTTATGTCGATCTATATGGAGGATCGTTTCCCGCTGATCGACATCCTGCGCCAGACGCCGGCTATTCCCGAAACCAGTCAGTGGGCGCTGTTTTTGCGCAATCACGACGAACTTACTCTGGAAATGGTAACAGACGAAGAACGTGATTATATGTATCGGGTCTATGCGAAAGATCGTCGCGCGCGCATTAATCTTGGTATTCGGCGGCGCCTTTCGCCATTGCTCGGCAATCATCGGCGAAAAATCGAGCTGATGAATGGGTTGCTGTTCTCATTGCCGGGCACGCCGGTACTGTACTATGGCGATGAAATCGGCATGGGCGACAATATCTATCTCGGCGATCGCAACGGGGTGCGCACACCAATGCAGTGGAGCGCTGACCGCAATGCCGGATTCTCGCGCGCCAATCCCCAGAAGTTATATCTGCCGATTATTATTGACCCGGAATATCATTATGAAACTGTCAATGTCGAAGCACATTCGAACAATCCCCACTCGCTGCTGTGGTGGATGAAGCGACTGATCGCCTTGCGCAAAAACCATAAAGCATTTGGCCGTGGCTCAATCGAACTCTTGCATCCGGAAAACCGCAAGGTGCTGGTGTTTACCCGTAGTTATGAAGATGAGCGCATTCTTGTCGTCGCCAACCTCTCGCGCTACGTTCAGTATGTCGAACTTGATCTGTCGCAATATCGCGGCATGATCCCGGTTGAAGCGTTCAGCAAAGGCGAGTTTCCTCCCATCGGCGAATTGCCCTACTTCCTGACTCTTGGGCCGCATTCGTTCTTCTGGTTCCTGCTTGAACCGCATAGCATTGAAGGTATCAGCATCGGTGTGGGCGATCCGTCCGAGTCGATACCGCTTATTACGGTCAGAGGCTCCTGGGAGCGGGTCGTTCAGGGCAAACAGCGCGTGGATCTTGAACGTATCTTACCGGGTTATATTCGCTTGCGGCGCTGGTTTGGAAGCAAGGCGCAACGTATTAAATCAATTCAGTTCCGTGAGGTTGTGCCGTTTCTGCATAACTCAACCAATGCGTTTTTGACGATGGTCAATGTGAACTATATTGATCATGACCCGGAAACGTATATGATACCGCTATCGTTCGCAACGGGAGAGCGAGCGACGCAATTGCTGCGCGATTTCCCGCACACCGTGATTGCACGGCTCAACTTGATCGACAGCAATACGAAAGGCGTGCTCTACGATCCATTGATCGAGCGTAGCTTCTGCACCACCCTGTTTGAGATTATTGCTGGGCGGAGGCGGTTGCGCAGCGAACGGGGCGAAGTCATGGCTTCGGTGACGCGTGCGTTTCGCCAGATACGCAGCTCAAGCGATGATCCGCTTGAACCGGCGGTCGTACGCGCTGAGCAGAGCAACTCGTCAATCATCTATGGCAATCAGTTTATTTTGAAGCTCTTTCGCAAGCTCGATACAGGTGTCAACCCCGACCTGGAGATTGGGCGGTTCTTGACGGAAAAGACGGGGTTCAAGAATACGCCGCCGATTGCCGGAGCGCTCGAATATCAACCCAATGCCGCAAGCGAGCCGATTACGATGGCTATCTTGCAAGGTTTTGTCATCAACGAAGGAGACGCCTGGAGTTATACAATTGATACGCTTGGTCCCTACTATGACCATGCGATGACGCTTTCCTGGATGCGGGACGACAGCTTGGAAGCGGCATTGGAAGAATATGCTTCGACAACGACAAAATCCGAGAGTCTGAAGCTCCAGCTGCCGAATATGTCGATTCAGGCGATGCTCGACCGGCTCGATAGCGAACCGCCGCCGCTGGCGCTGGAAATGTTTGGCGCCTACCTAGAACAGGCGCGTTTGCTCGGCCAACGCACGGCTGAAATGCATCTGGCGCTCACCCAAAAAACGGACGATCCGGCTTTTGCCCCCGAACCGTTTTCGCGGCTCTATCAGCGTTCTATCTATCAATCGGCGCGTAGTCTCGTGAGCCGGGTATTCCAGACGCTGCGACGCAATTTTGAAACGCTACCTGAAGATGTCCAACCGGAAGCCAGCGAGACGCTTGCGCAGGAAGAGGCCATTCTTGAACGTCTTCGCACCGTCATTGGTACGAAAATTACCGCGTTGCGCTCACGTTACCACGGGGATTATCACCTGGGCCAGGTGCTGAATACGGGCAAAGATTTTATGATTATCGATTTCGAGGGCGAGCCGGTACGCCCGCTAAGCGAGCGTCGGATCAATCGCTCGCCGCTCATCGATGTCGCGGGAATGCTGCGGTCGTTCTCTTACGCGGCGTACGCCGCGTTGCGCGATCAAACGCAAACCGCCGGCATTCGCGCTTCCCGGCTCGCTTCGCTTGATCAATGGGCGAATTTCTGGAGCTTCTGGGTCAGTGTGACGTTTCTGAAGGCCTATTTAGAGACTGTGGATCAAGCGCCATTTCTGCCGCATAATCGGGCAGAACTACGTATCCTCCTTGAGGTGTACGTACTGGAGAAAGCCGCCTATGAACTCGGCTACGAGTTGAACCACCGTCCAGATTGGGTGTCCATCCCGCTGCGAGGTATTCTCCAGTTGTTATAAGGTTGCGCACGAGCTGTTTGATATAGACAATATTATAAATGTTAGGAGACTGACGACGTGACTGCTGACGAAAGTACAATGACGCCTGGCGTCCAGGCTGATCAACCATCTGCTGACGCAATTGACGAGTCAACGAAAGCAACGCCGACTAAGCAGCCATCTGCGGCCATAACCGTGTCCGACGAGCCGACGGTGCGCTATGATGTGTCGCTGTTGACTAAAGATGACCTCTATCTTTTCAACGAAGGCAGCCATTTTCATCTTTACGAGAAGCTT
Organism: Chloroflexaceae bacterium; assembly: GCA_028282325.1. Lineage (GTDB taxonomy): Bacteria > Chloroflexota > Chloroflexia > Chloroflexales > Chloroflexaceae > JANQID01. The sequence goes on from JANQID010000024.1 coordinate 57,900, forward strand.
GGCGCGCATCCTATGATTGTTGGTGGCGTCGAGGGAGTCTATTTCGCAGTCTGGGCGCCCAACGCTGATCGTGTTGCGGTTATGGGCGACTTTAATCATTGGAATCGCGAAAGTCACGACCTGCGAGCTCGTGATTTGTCGGGCGTCTGGGAGGGTTTCATTCCCAAATTGAGCAAAGGCGCCGTCTACAAGTACTACATTCATTCGCGCTATCACGGCTATCGGGTCGAGAAGTCCGATCCCTTTGCGAACTATTTTGAAGTTCCGCCCAAGTCGGCGTCGGTGGTATGGGATCAGGATTATGTCTGGAATGATAGCCATTGGTTGCAGACGCGCGGACAGCGCAATCAGCTCAACGCCCCGATCTCGATCTATGAGGTCCACCTCGGTTCTTGGATGCGTAACCCTGAAGATAACCATTGCTGGCTTTCGTACCGCGAATTGGCGCCTCTGCTGGCGGACTATGTCAACCGCACCGGGTTTACTCACATCGAGCTCCTGCCGGTGATGGAGCACCCGTTCTTCGGTTCTTGGGGTTATCAATCTCTCGGCTACTTTGCTCCATCGAGCCGGTTTGGCACGCCCCAGGATTTTATGTACCTGGTCGATTATCTGCATCAGCATGACATTGGCGTCATCCTCGACTGGGTTCCTTCGCACTTCCCGACCGATCAGCACGGACTGGGGTATTTTGACGGCACGCATCTTTATGAGCATGCCGACCCGCGCAAGGGCTTTCATCCCGACTGGGGCAGCTTTATTTTTAATTATGGCCGTGACGAGGTGCGTAGCTTCTTGATGAGCAGCGCGTTCTACTGGCTTGATCGTTTTCATATTGATGGCTTGCGGGTTGACGCCGTCGCATCGATGCTGTACCTGAACTACTCGCGCAAAGAAGGCGAGTGGATTCCGAACGAGTACGGCGGCAACGAGAATCTGGAGGCGATCTACTTCCTGCGCCGCTTCAACGAAGAGATCTACAAGAAGTATCCCGATGTGCAAACATTCGCCGAAGAGTCAACTGCGTGGCCGATGGTTTCCCGCCCGGTGTACCTGGGCGGGCTGGGCTTTGGCTTGAAGTGGGATATGGGCTGGATGCACGATACGCTGATGTACGCCCATCGCGACCCTATCCACCGCCATTATCACCACAACGAGATGACTTTTCGCATGTTGTATGCATTCAACGAGAACTTCGTCCTGCCTATTTCGCACGACGAGGTGGTGCATGGCAAAGGGGCGTTGCTCGATAAAATGCCCGGTTCGGTCGAAGACAGGTTCGCCAATCTTCGTGCCGTGCTGAGCTATATGTTCGCCCAGCCGGCCAAAAAGCTGCTGTTTATGGGGTGTGAGTTTGGCCAATGGCGCGAGTGGAATCACGATGAAAGCCTGGACTGGCATTTGCTTGAGTTTCCGTCTCATCAGGGCGTCCAACGGCTGGTTGGCGATCTGAACCGGCTGTATCGCTCTGAACCGGCGTTGCATGAACTCGATTGCGAACCGGATGGCTTTATGTGGATTGATGCGAACGATGCAGATAACAGCTCCTACAGCTTCATTCGCATGGGTCGCTCAACCAACGATATTATCCTAGCCGTCTTCAATTTCACCCCGATGTTGCGACGCAACCATCGGATCGGCGTCCCCCGCTGCGGTTACTGGCGCGAGATCCTCAATAGCGACGCACACGAGTATTGGGGTTTTGGATATGGCAATATGGGCGGCGTCGATGCTTCGCCGCTGCCGTCGCATGATCGCCCGTGCTCGATCAATATTACGTTGCCGCCGCTGGGAGCAGTGTTCTTCAAGAATGAAGGGTAGGATAGCTGATGGAGTTGGAGCGAGCATATCGTCTCCACGCTCTATATCGCGGCAATGACCCCGATTGGAAGGAACGCGGAGGCTCTATGATGCACGATTCAGGCGCGCTGCCGCATCCATATGCGCCGCTCGGCGCGGTCTACCTGGACGACCATCGCTGTCGTTTCACAGTGTGGGCGCCGCTTGCGCAACAGGTCACGGTGCATATTGTTGCGCCGCAGGATCGGGTTGCGCCTATGCAGCGCGACGAGCGCGGATACTTCCACGCGACGGTTGAAGATGTTGCGCCGGGCAGTCGCTATGTCTATTGCATTGACGATGGCAAAGAGCGCCCCGATCCGGCGTCGCGTTTGCAGCCCGACGGCGTTCATCAGGCTTCGCAAGTCGTCGATCCTGCATTTGCCTGGGCCGATGCACATTGGAACGGCATTCTGTTACGCGATTATGTCGTCTATGAAGTACACGTTGGAACCTTCACGCCCGATGGAACGTTCGATGCGATCATTCCGCAGTTGCCGCAACTCAAGGAGCTTGGCGTTACGGCGATTGAGCTTATGCCGGCGGCGGCGTTTCCCGGCGAGCGCAACTGGGGCTACGATGGCGTCTATCTCTTCGCCATTCAGCAATCGTATGGAGGCCCGGACGGGCTGAAGCGGTTGGTTAACGCCTGTCATCAGCAAGGTATAGCCGTCGTGCTCGACGTGGTCTACAACCATCTGGGGCCGGAAGGCAACTACCTATGGGATTACGGTCCCTATTTCACCGATCACTACAAAACGCCCTGGGGGTCGGCGCTGAATTTCGACGGCGCCTACAGCGATGAGGTACGCCGCTTTTTTATCGCCAATGCGCTCTATTGGATCACCGAGTTTCACATCGATGCGCTGCGACTCGATGCAGTACATGCGATCTACGACTTCTCGGCGGATCATATTCTGGCCGAAATGGCGCGCGCCGTACACAAACAGGCGGAACGCCTCAATCGGCGCGTCTACCTGATCGCCGAGAGCGATCTGAACGATGCGCGTTTGATCAGGCCGGCAGCGCTCGGTGGCTATCAACTCGATGCGCAGTGGAGCGATGATTTCCATCACGCCGTGCATACGTTGCTCACCGGCGAACGCGATGGTTACTACGCCGATTTTGGGATGTTGGGCCATCTGGCGCAGACGCTGCGAAATGGCTACGCCTACGCCGGGGACTATTCGGCCTATCGCCGGCGTCGTCACGGCAACTCGCCACGCGGGTGCGCAGCGCAACAATTTGTCGTCTGCACCCAGAACCACGATCAGATCGGTAATCGCGCGTTTGGCGATCGGCTCGCCGCGACGCTCTCATTCGATGCGCTCAAATTCGCCGCCGGGCTGATGATCTTCTCGCCCTTTATTCCGATGTTGTTTATGGGCGAGGAATATGGCGAGCAAGCGCCGTTTCAATATTTCACCAGCCACTCTGATCCCGATCTGATTATGGGGGTAAGCGAGGGACGCAAGCGCGAATTCGCCGCGTTTGCATGGCAAGGTGAAATTCCTGATCCCCAGGCTGAGGCCACTTTCCAACGATCGAAGTTGAACCACGCACTGCGCGACCAGGGATGGCATCGGACGCTTCGTGATTTCTACCGCGAGTTGCTGCGCCTGCGTCGCTCCTGTCCGGCCCTGGCGGAACTCAACCTCGATCATATGGGGGTCAATACATACGAACGCGAAGGGGTCATCTTCGTCCACCGCTGGAGCGAAGGCGGCGCCGATGCGGCCTGTCTCCTCTTCAACGTTCGCGATACTGAAGCGACGCTGGTGCCGCCGTTTCCGCTCGGACGCTGGCGGAAAGAATTCGACTCGGCGGATGAGCGTTGGAGCGACCCCGCACATACTGATCCAAAGACGCAATTGCCGTGTGAATTGAACGCCGATGACTGGATTGTGCTAACGCTTGCTCCAAAGGCAGTTGCACTCTTTCGCTCCAACGGTTAAGATAAATACAATCTGAATTCACCAACTGTCTCTTCCCGATGAATGTACTTCCAGCAGTACATATGCACATAGGCGTGCATAACGCATCAATGTGCAGGCATTTGGTATGCCTTCGAGAATTGAGATAGAGATGAGCGCGTAATACTATGGAACGCTATATTTGCATTCACGGCCACTTTTATCAACCGCCCCGCGAAAATCCCTGGCTCGAAGATGTTGAGTTTCAGGAGTCGGCCTATCCCTTCCACGATTGGAACGAGCGCATCACCGAAGAATGCTATGAACCCAACGCGATGTCGCGTATTCTCGACAGCCAGAATCGCATCGTACGGATTGTAAACAACTATGCGCGGATCAGCTTCAACGTCGGTCCAACGCTGCTTGCCTGGATGGAACGGCAAAAGCCGCATGTCTACCAGGCGATCCTGGAGGCGGATCGCGAAAGCCGCGAGTTGTTCTCCGGACATGGCTCGGCTATTGCCCAGTGCTACAACCATATGATTATGCCGTTGGCCAACCGACGCGACAAGTACACCCAGATCGTGTGGGGCATTCGCGACTTCGAACACCGTTTTGGTCGTCATCCCGAAGGAATGTGGTTGCCGGAAACCGCCGTTGATCTCGAAGCGCTCGATATGATGGCCCAGGAAGGCATCGTGTTCACGATCCTCGAACCGGGCCAGGCGCGGCGGATTCGCCCTCCTGGCTCCAGCGCCTGGGAAGATGTCAGCGGCGGACGAGTCGACTCAACGCGCGCCTATAAAGTCAGACTGCCTTCAGGCAAGACGATCAGCGTCTTCTTCTACGATGGGCCGGTCTCGCGCGCGGTGGCCTTCGAGCGCTTGCTCTCCAACGGCGTACACTTTGCCAATCGTATTGCCGGCCTGTTCAACAACCAGCGATCCTGGCCGCAGCTCGCCCACATCGCTACCGACGGCGAAACCTACGGTCATCATCATCGCTACGGCGATATGGCTCTGGCCTATGCGCTCCATTACATCGAGTCGCAGAATATCGCCCGGCTGACGAATTACGGTGAGTTTTTGGAACTGCATCCGCCAACCCACGAAGTGCAAATCATCGAGAATACCTCGTGGAGTTGCGCCCACGGCATCGAACGCTGGCGGAGCAACTGCGGCTGCAATAGCGGTATGAACCCCGCCTGGAATCAATCCTGGCGCGCGCCGCTGCGTGGGTCGCTCGACTGGCTGCGCGACACGCTGATCCCGCACTTCGAGAAACTGGGACGCACGCTGGTGCGCGATTCGTGGGCGGCGCGCGACGATTACATCTCCGTTGTGCTTGATCGTTCGGCGGATGCCATTGAGCGCTTCATTGAGCAACACGCTATCCGCACGCTCAAGCCGAGCGAGAAAACGACGCTCCTCAAATTGATGGAGATGCAACGCCATACGATGCTGATGTATACCAGTTGCGGCTGGTTCTTCGACGAGCTATCCGGCATCGAGACCATTCAGGTCATTCAATATGCGGAACGAGCGTTGCAACTCGGTCAGGAACTCTTCGGCAACGGATTTGAGGCGCAGTTCTTGGAGCGATTGGGGAAAGCGCCGAGCAATGTTTCGGCTTACAAGGACGGACGGCATATCTTCGTTCGCTTTGTCAAGCCGACCGTGGTCGATCTGCTGAAGGTCGGCGCGCACTATGCGATGAGTTCGCTCTTCGAGAACTACGAAGAACACGATAAGGTCTATTGCTACACGGTTGATCTGCAAGACTATCGCTTTCAGACGGCCGGCCGGGCGCGTATGGCGCTGGGTCGGGCACGCATTATGTCGGATGTGACGCTGGAGTCGGTTGAGTTGTGCTTCGGTGTTCTCCACCTGGGCGACCATAATCTCAGCGGCGGCTTGCGTATTTTCAACAATGCCGAAACATATGCCCAGATCACGCAAGAGATCGGCGAAACATTTGCCCGCGCCGATATTACCGGCGTTATTCGTATGCTCGACAGCCATTTCGCCAGCAAGACCTATTCGTTGCAGCTGCTCTTCCGTGATCAGCAGCGCAAGGTGTTGAACATGATCCTAGACACTAGTCTGGCAGAGGCGGAGGCGGCCTACCGCCAGATTTACGAATACCATGCCCCGCTTATGCGCTATCTCTCGAATCTGAATATGCCGATACCGCGCAGCTTCCAGATGTCCGCCGAGTTTGCGTTGAACACCGATCTACGGCGCGCGCTTGAAGCCGAGCATCTCGATCCGGAGAATATCACAGCGTTGCTCGATGAAGCCCAGCGCGCAGGGGTGACGCTTGACAAAGAAGGGCTGCGTTATACTCTTGAACACACGATCAGCCGCATTGCCGATCAGTTTGAGGAGCACCCGTTGCGCCTGACTCTGTTGCAAGAGCTGGAGACCGCGATCAATCTCGTGCGTCAACTGCCGTTTGAGGTCAATCTGTGGAAGACGCAGAACGTGTATTATAAAATGGTGCAGACAGTCTATCCCGATCTTCAGAATCGGGCCGGTCGGGGCAGCAAAAGCGCCCAGACGTGGCTCACCCACTTTACCGCCCTGGGCGAGGATCTTCGGGTGCGGCTTGACGGTTGAGCAGATACAACAGCGAAGATGACGGACTGTGGCGGCAGAATGCTGGGAATGCTCAGATCCAGACGACAAACACTATGAATGATCATACCAATCAAGAAATTGCATCGTTACTCGAAGCATATGCCAGGAATCGCCATACCCCTTGTGCGACATACCGCATCCAACTCAATGCCGATTTTACGTTCGCCGACGCCCAACGCATTCTGGCGTACATCCGCGATCTTGGCGTCAGCGATTGTTACGCTTCACCATTGCTGCGTGCGCGTGCCGGCAGCCCGCATGGATATGACATCTGCGATCACTCCCAGATCAATCCTGTGATCGGGGGCGATGAGGGTTTTGAAGTCTTTTCGCGGGCGTTGAAAGAGCATCGGCTGGGGCTGTTGTTCGATACCGTGCCCAATCATATGGGCATTGGCGATGTATGTAACGCCTGGTGGATGGATGTTTTGGAAAATGGCCCCAGCTCGATCTATGCCTCCTACTTTGACATCGACTGGGAGCCGGTGCCGATTGAGCTTAAGAACAAGGTGTTGTTGCCCATTCTTGGCGATCAGTACGGCAATGTGCTTGAACGTGGGGAGCTGCGACTGGCGTACGCCGAAGGCGCTTTCTTTGTCCACTATTATGATCATACGTTCCCGGTCGCCCCCTGCACCTACGATAGCATCCTGAGGCTCCGCCTGGAGAAGCTTGGCGAAACCCTGGACGTGGACAATGAGCATCTGCTGGAGCTCCAAAGCATCCTCACCGCGATCAGCTATTTGCCGCCTCGCACCGAGCTTGAGGCGGAGAAAATCGCCGAACGCAACCGTGAGAAGGAAGTCATCAAGCGTCGTATTGCCGCGCTCTGCGAGGCCAGCGATAATATTCGCGCCGCCATCGACGCGTCTGTCGAGCAGTTCAACGGACAGGTTGGAGAGCCGGACAGTTTTGATCTGCTCGACGAGTTGTTAACTGCACAGGCCTATCGGCCGGCATTCTGGCGAGTCGCCACTGAGGAAATTAACTACCGGCGCTTCTTTGATATCAATGATCTGGCGGCGATACGCGTCGAAGAACCGGAGGTGTTCAATGCCACCCATCAGTTGATCTTCGATTTGCTCGCGCAAGGCAAGATCACCGGGCTGCGTATTGACCACCCCGATGGCCTGTGGGATCCGCTGGGCTATTTCCGCCAGCTCCAACAGGGCTACCTGGAATGCCGGCTGCTGAACGATATGCCGCCTGGCGATGAATCGCCTGATCGCGATCTGATCGCCGCGAATGTCACGGAGTGGCTTGATAACTATCGCAGCCAGGACAAGTATCCGATCATATGGCCGCTCTATGTCGTCGCCGAGAAGATCCTTGCCAGCGGTGAACCGTTGTCGCAAGTTTGGGCGGTGGATGGCACTACCGGATACGATTTCCTCAACGCCGCAAACGGCATCTTCGTCGATGCCAATTCCGAGCGCGCTTTTAATCAAATCTATGGCCGATTTATCAACTCCCATCCCGATTTCTCGAATCTGGTGAATTCGACCAAGAAGATGATTATGCTGGTGTCGCTGTCGAGCGAGATCAACGAGTTGAGCCATCGCCTCGAACGGATTGCCGAGAAGAACCGCCGCTACCGCGACTTCACGCTCAACAGCATCACCTTCGCTATACGCGAGATCATCGCCGCGTTGCAGATCTATCGCACCTATATCACGGTTGAAACCGACGAAGTATCGCGGCATGACCAGAACTATGTCGAGCGCGCAGTGGCCGAGGCCAGGAAGCGCAACCCGCGTACGGCCAGAAGCGTCTTTGATTTTATTCGCGATGTGTTGCTGTTGCGCAATCTCCAGGATTTCTCCGCCGAGGAACAGCCCTCGCTGGTCGAGTTTGTGATGAAATTCCAGCAGATCACCGGCCCGATTATGGCCAAGGGTCTGGAGGATACGGCGTTTTATGTGTATGACCGGCTGGTTTCGCTCAACGAGGTTGGCGGGCATCCAGAGCATTTCGGCGTGTCGCTGGCAACGTTTCATCGGCAAAATGCCGAGCGCCAGAAACGCTGGCCCCATTCATTGCTCACCACATCAACCCATGATACGAAACGCAGCGAAGATGTGCGGGCACGCATCAACGTGCTTTCGGAGATGCCGAAAGAATGGAACACGACAATCACCCGCTGGAGTCGCCAGAACGCCCGCAAGAAGACGACCATTGAGGACCTTGACCTTGTCGCGCCTGATCGCAATGACGAGTACTTGCTCTATCAGACGCTGGTCGGGGCATGGCCGATCGAAGCGCCGGGGGTTCCGATTGACTACGATGAGTTCCGTGAGCGGATCGCCAATTATATGCAAAAGGCTACCAAAGAGGCCAAGGTGCATACAAGCTGGGTGAATGCGAATGAAGAATATGACGCTGCCGTGCGTCATTTTGTGATGCAGGTGCTGGACTCGCGCACGAGAAATCCTTTCTTCGAGCACATACGCGAGTTCCAGCGGCGGGTCGCGTTTTTCGGACGTTTCAACTCGCTGTCGCAAACCGTGCTGAAGCTGACGTCGCCCGGCGTTCCCGATCTCTACCAGGGGACGGAATTGTGGGATTTGAGCCTCGTGGATCCGGACAATCGCCGCCCTGTAGATTATTCCAGACGCCAGGAGTTGCTCGCCGATATGCGGCGGTGGGTTGAACAGGCGGAGCAGACGGACGATGGCCTGTTGGCATTGGCCGATGAGTTGCTGGAAACCAGCTATGATGGACGGATCAAACTCTACGTCATCTGGCGTACGCTCGCGATGCGTCATTCCAGTTGCAATGTTTTTACCCAGGGTGAATATCATTCAATTGATGTCGAAGGCGCTCGACAAGATCACGTCTGCGCTTTCGCGCGCAGAGCGGGTGACGAGGCCGATCCCGAAACTGAAGTGCTTGTTATTGTGCCACGTTTGGTTTTGCGCCTGATGGACGGCGAGCAGCAACCCCCGCTTGGCCCATCGGTGTGGGGTCGAAGTTGGTTGAACCTATCCCATGTGCAGGTTGGCCAGACCTATCGTAACGTTTACACCGGCGAGATGCTGAAGGTCAAAGAATACGCTGGTACGCCCGGGTTGCCCCTGTCAATGGTGTTTGCCCGTTTCCCGATCGCTGTGCTCGAACGAGTCAATCCGTAATATCCGCCAGTCGCTGAAGTGCGGGATCTACGCTCCTGCACTTCCTGCAGCATAGCTGCCGCGTATCGCCAAAGTCCGCTTCTTTCCTCGCCCTCCCTCTATCAGTTTTACACCGTCTTCGGCTTTGCGCTCCTTTGTTAAGCCATAACGCAGAGATGAGTCTTTTTGCCTATTGACGCATACAACCCGCACAAAGTATTATGCTTGACAAACGCATCTGTGAAGGAGGAGAGTGATGCCACGGCTTGTGCGAGACCGCAGCGAGATTCCTGTTAAGCATACCTGGGACGCCAGCAGCGTCTTTGCGTCCGATACCGCCTGGGAGGCCGAGATCGTTCAGGTCTACGAAAAACTCCCGCACCTTTCCCGTTTTCGTGGTCGGCTTGTCGAAGGACCGGAAACGTTACTCAATTTTCTGACCATCTCGGAACAATTGTTGCATAGCGTGGGCAAGATCAATGTCTATGCCACAATGCTATATGCTGTGGATACGACGGACCAGGTAGCCGTAGCCCGGCGTGACCGGGCGCAAAGCCTCTATGCCCGCGTCGTCTCCGCTATGGCCTTCAGCGAACCGGAGTTGTTAGCCATTGGAGCGGAAAAGCTCCACGAGTGGATGAGCATAGAACCGCGTCTGGCAACCTACGATCACTCCTTTGATCGGCTGGAGCAACGCTGCGCGCATACGCGCTCGGTCGAGGTTGAGGAGGTATTGCACCAGACCAGCGAGCCGTTCAATGCCGCCGTGGCGATCCACAGTGTCCTCGCGAACGCCGACCTGCGCTTTATCCCGGCGCATGATTCCACCGGCGAAACGTATGAGATCAGCCAGGGGACCATCGACGCCTTGCTCGCCCACTCCGATCGCACGGTGCGCCGCACGGCTTGGGAAAACTACGCCGATGCGCATCTGGCGCTGAAAAACACGATGGCCAGTTGCCTTGCTACGGGCGTTAAACAGAACGTTTTCACCGCCCGCGCCCGCGGCTACGCATCGGCGCTCGAAGCAGCGCTGGACGCCGATTTCTTGCCCAGCGAAGTCTTCCACAACCTGATCGCCGCCTTTCGCAACCACTTGCCCATCTGGCATCGTTACTGGCGCGTGCGCCGCCAGGCGCTTGGTTATGATGAGTTGTATCCCTACGATATAAAAGCTCCGCTCACCTCGATGCCGACTCTGGCGCCATATCACCGAGCTATCGAATGGATATGTGAGGGACTGCAACCGCTAGGCGACGAATATGTCAGTGTTATGCGGCGCGGCTTGATCGAGCAACGCTGGGTGGATGTCTATCCGAACCGGGGCAAACGCGCTGGTGCGTTCTCGATGGGCATCCAGGGTACCCACCCGTTCATTATGATGAACTATAACAACGACATCTTCGGGCTGAGCACCCTGGCTCACGAGCTCGGTCACTCGATGCATTCCTATTACACGCGTGCCAACCAGCCGTTTGTGTACGCCAACTACGGCCTGTTTGCAGCCGAGGTCGCATCAAATCTCAACCAGGCGCTGGTGCGGTCGCATCTGCTGGCTCAAGCCGAAGAACACGACTTTCATATCGCGCTGATCGAAGAAGCAATGGCCAATTTCCACCGCTACTTCTTTATTATGCCCACACTCGCGCGCTTCGAGCTGGAAATCCATCAGCGCGTCGAACGTGGTCAGCCGCTTTCGGCGGATACGTTGATTGCTATTATGGCCGACCTGTTTGCCGAGGGGTACGGTGATGAAGTGATTATGGATCGTGAGCGTGTTGGTATGACATGGGGCGAATTCTCGACGCACCTGTACTCAAACTTCTACGCCTACAAATATGCCACCGGCATTTCGGGCGCTCACGCCCTGGCCGAAGGCATCCTGGCCGGCAATCCCGGCGCCGTCAAACGCTATCTGGATTTCCTCAAGGCCGGCAGTTCCCAATATCCGCTCGATATTCTCAAACACGCGGGCGTCGATCTTACCTCTCCCGAACCAATCGAACAAACCTTTGGTGTGCTGGAGAACTTTGTGGATCGATTAGAAAAACTGACAACGGCGGTGCGACGCGCGAGTAATACCACGCTATTGTAAATAGCCGCGCGCTCGTCACTCGTATGACGGGTTCTGGAACTTCGCGTAAGTGTGCTACACTACACGCAAAAGCGCTGGCTTGTTTGAGCCATGACTGTATGCTCCACTCTGGTACAATAAACATTACGATTGGAATTCTCGCATACCGCGTGTGTTCAGCCCTATCGGTCGATGAATAACACAGCCTGTGATGACGCGACGCTGCGCCCGTTCATCGCTGTGCTGAACGCGCGCCAGAATGAAGGACGCAATGGCGCAAATGCATGGATTTGATCTGATACGCGAGCAATACGCTCCTGAAATCAACAGCACAGCCCGGATGTTTCGTCACGCGCGCACCGGTGCTGAATTGCTCTCGCTCGAAAATGATGACGAAAACAAGAGCTTTGGCATCACGTTTCGCACGCCGCCGCCGGATTCAACCGGCGTCGCTCATATTCTCGAACATGCGGTGTTGTGCGGGTCGCGCAAATATCCGAGCAAGGAACCCTTCGTCGAGTTGTTGAAAAGCTCGGTGAAGACGTTCCTGAACGCGCTCACCTTTCCCGACAAGACGTGCTATCCCGTCGCCAGTCAGAATCTGCGTGATTTCTACAACTTGATCGATGTGTATCTCGATGCGGTCTTTTATCCGCGAATCACGCCGCGCATTCTTCAGCAGGAGGGCTGGCACTACGAACTTGAACACGACGGCGACCCGCTGAAGTTCAAGGGCGTGGTGTTCAATGAGATGAAGGGGGTGTATTCATCGCCGGACAGTTTGATCTATCGCTACAGCCAGCAGGCGCTATTCCAGGACACCGTCTATGGCTTCGACTCCGGCGGCGACCCGAAGGAAATCCCCAATCTGACGTATGAGCAGTTCCAACGCTTTCACGCGACCCACTACCATCCATCGAACGCGCTGATCTTCTTCTCCGGCGATGATGATCCCACCGAGCGCTTGCGCATTGTCAACGAGTATCTGAAGGATTTCGATCTCCAGACGGTTGATGCGACGATCTCCCAGCAACCTCGCTTTGCCGCCCCGAAGCAGCTTACCTATACCTATGCCTCGAACGGCGACCACGCCAGCCAGAAATCGAAGCTGATGGTGAGCTGGCTGCTCGGCGAGACGCGCGAGCCGGAACTGCGGCTGTCGTTGAGCATTCTCTCGTATGCGCTGATGGGTACGCCGGCGGCTCACCTGCGCAAGGCGCTGATCGACTCGGGTTTAGGCGAGGATGTGATCGGCGGCGGGTTGAGCAGCAATCTGCGCGAGAGCGCGTTTTCGGTCGGGATGAAAGGCGTACAGAGCACCGACGTAGAAGCGGTCGAGACGCTTATCCTCGCCACGCTGGAGCGCCTGTCCCGCGATGGCATCGATCCGGAGACTATCGCCGCCGCGATCAACACCATCGAGTTTACGCTGCGCGAGGATAACACCGGCTCATTCCCGCGCGGCTTGTCGTGGATGTTCCGCGCGCTTAGCTACTGGCTCCACGGTGAAGATCCGCTCAATCCGCTGATGTTCGAAGCGCCGCTGGCGGCGGTTAAGGAGCATCTGCGTGCCGACGAGCGCTATGTCGAGCAGATGATCGCCCGTTTTCTGCTCGACAATACTCACCGCGTGAGCGTCGCCTTACACCCCGACGCCGAACAGTTGAAGCGCGAAGAGGCCGCCGAACAAGCCCGCCTCGAAGAAGCCCGCGCGACAATGGGGCTGGAGGATCTTCAAACGCTGGTCGAGGAGACGCGCCAGCTCAAGCTGATGCAAGAGACGCCCGATCCGCCGGAAGTGCTGGCCCAGATCCCTCGCCTGACCCTGGCCGACCTTGATCGTGCGATCAGGACGATTCCGATCGATGTCACCGAACGAAACAATGTCAGGGTGTTGCATCACGATCTCTTTACCAGCGGCATCGTCTATATGCACATCGGGTTCGATCTCTCGGTGATTCCGCAGGAGTTGTTGCCCTATATGGCGCTCTTCGGGCGCGTGCTGATGGAGATGGGTACCGAGAAAGAAGACTTCGTGCGCCTGTCGCAACGTATCGGGCGCAATACCGGCGGCATCGCTCCCAGTTCGCTGCTGGCGCACTCCGCCGAGACCTACGAGCGGCGGGCATGGTTTTTCCTCGGCGGCAAGGCGACGATGGAACAGGCCGACGAGTTGCTGGCGATCCTGCGCGACATTCTGTTGACGGTGCAGCTTGATAACCACGAGCGCTTCCGCCAGATCGCCCTGCGCGCCAAAGCTGGCAAGGAATCCGGGCTGATCCCCGGCGGCAGCAGCGTGGTTAGCTCGCGGCTCGGCGCGCGTTTCAACACGGTTGACTGGGCCTCCGAGCAGATCAGCGGCGTGAGTAACCTCTTCTTTTTGCGCCGGCTCGTCGATGAGATCGATGCGAACTGGCCGCTGGTCTACGAGAAGCTGGAGCAGATCCGGCGCTTGCTGATCAACCGCAACGCGATGATCTGCAACGTGACGCTAGACAATGCCAACTGGCGCGAGTTTGCGCCCCGGCTCGACGAGCTCATCGCCGCGATGCCCGAGGCGGAAACCGTGCCGTCCACGTGGACGCCCGCACATCCTGCCGCCTTCGAGGGCTTGACCGTTCCAACGCAAGTCAATTATGTCGGCAAGGCCGCCAATCTGTACGACCTGGGCTATGCCTACCACGGGTCGATGCTGGCGCTGACCCGGCTTCTGCGCACGGGCTGGCTGTGGGATCAGATTCGTGTGCAGGGTGGCGCCTACGGCAGTTTCTGCAACTTTGGGCGCGACTCGGGGTTGCTCACGTTTGTCTCCTACCGCGATCCCAACCTGCTGAACACGCTCGATGTCTATGATCGCGCCGGATCGTTCTTGCGCAAAGCCAATCTGAGCCAGACCGAATTAGAGCGCGTCATCATCGGCGCGGTCGGCGATATGGATGCCTACCGCTTGCCCGATGCGAAGGGGTATACGTCGATGGTTCGCTATCTGCTCGACATCACCGACGAGTCGCGGCAGCAGATCCGCGACGAGCTTTTCGCAACCGGCGACGCCGAGGTGCGCGCACTCGCCGATGTGCTCGAACAGTTCGGCGAACACGGCCATATCGTCGTTCTCGGTTCGCAGACCGACATCGAGGCGGCCAACGCGCAGCATCCCGGCATGCTGGAGATCACCCGCGTGCTGTAAAAATATCCGGTAGACGATATAGCCACAAAAGAACGCAAAGATAAAGGAGAGAAGAAAGCAGATGCGCAAAAGATCGAAAACCTGCCAGGTGCGGCAACCCGCGATCAGATGCGTTCGCAAAGCTCGTCAAACCGCACCTGGCAGGTTTCCACGTAACGCAGGATCGTTATATTCGTGATCGGTTTGTGAATGATGATGGTTGACGCCGCATTGCCAAACGATTCCGGCGACGCAACCCACCTGCCCGCGCTACTGGCGACCCGGCTAGCCATTCCGCCAGCCCGCGCCGACCTGGTCGCCCGTCCACGGCTCACCGGCCAGCTTGGCGCAGGCGAAGCCGGCAAGCTGACGTTGATCACCGCACCCGCCGGATCCGGCAAGACCACGCTGCTGGTCGAGTGTCTGGCGACGCACAATATATCCAACGTCGCCTGGCTCACACTTGATGCGGGCGATAACGACCCGACGCGCTTCTGGGCTTATGTGATCGCCGCACTCGACCGTTGCGCACCCGGCGTCGGCGATCACGCGCTCGCGCTGCTGCAATCGCCGCAACTCCCGCCTATCGAGACGACGCTGACCGCGCTGATCAACGCTCTCGCCGATGTCACGCAGCCGATCACGCTGGCGCTCGACGACTACCACGTGATCGCTGCGCCCGCCATCCACGCGGCGCTCGCGTTCCTGATCGACAATATGCCGCCGAACCTGCGCTTGATCATCGCCAGCCGCAGCGAGCCGCCCTTGCCGTTGGCCCGGCTGCGTGTTCGCGGTCAACTGACCGAGTTGACCGCGCTGGATCTGCGCTTTACCACTGCTGAAATCGCCGAGTTTCTAAACCGGGTGATGAGGCTGGATCTGTCGCGCGACGACCTGGCTGTGCTCGAAGACCGCACCGAGGGCTGGGTCGCCGCGCTGCACCTGGCGGCCCTGGCGCTGCGTTCCGGCGACTCGGGCTATGGCCGGCGCGCGGCGCTCGTCCAACGCATCGGCGGCGGGCATCGCTACATCGTCGATTACCTGGCCAATGAAGTGCTGCGTCGTCAGCCGCCCGATGTTCAACACTTCTTGCTGCACACCGCGATCTTGACGCGAATGTGCGCGGAGTTGTGCGCGGAGGTCGCTGGCGCCGCGGAACCGGGAGCCGCACGCCTCACGACCGGCGCCGCGCAAGCGCTGCTGGAACGATTGGAGCACGCCAATCTCTTCGTCGTCGCGCTGGACGGCAACCGGCGCTGGTATCGCTATCACCATCTCTTCGCCGAGTTCCTACACGAACGAATGCGCCAACTGCATCCGGAGCGCCTGGCCGCGTTGCATCGCCGCGCGGCGGCGTGGTACGAGCAACGTGCCGCCGATGACGGCGCGCTGGCGATCACCGAAGCTGTGGGTCATGCCCTGTCCGGCGATGACCCCGATCACGCCGCGCGTATGATCGCAGCGATCGCCCAGACGCTACTGCCTCGCGGCGAAACGGCCACGCTCCTCGGCTGGCTAAACGCGCTGCCGGAACGCCTGGTGCGCTCGCAGCCCCGGCTGGAACTCACGTGGGCGTGGGCGCTGACTATCGCCGGTCACTTCGACGCGGTCGAGCCGCATCTGCTCGTTGTGGAAGAAACGCTGCCCGCAGCCGACGCGCAGAGTGAGGCCGAACGCGCCCTTTCCGGCGAGATTATCGCCATCCGCGCCACCGTCGCCGGAATGCGTCGCGACATTCCCCGCGCGATCACGCTGGCGCGCCGGGCGCTCGAATTGCTGCCCGCGGCGAACACGTTCGTGCGCGGCGTTGTCACACTGATCCTGGGCATGGCGCACTATCTGAGCGGTGAAATGGACGCGGCAAGCCAGGCGTTCACCGCCGCGCGCGACATCAGCCAGGCGGCGGACAACGTCATCTCGGTGCTGTTCGCGTTGCGCCAGCTTGGCGAAATCTGCATCAAGCAGGGGCGATTGCACGCCGCGCACCAGATCTATGAGGAAGCGCTGCGTTTCGTCGCCGAGCGCTACCCGCCCCGCGCCGCGTACGGCGTACGGCGCTTGCCGGTCGCCGGGATGGCCCTCGTCGGGCTGGGGTTGACGCACTACGAGTGGAATGATCTCGCCGAGGCCGAGCGTCTGCTGACCGAGGGCGTTGAGCTGAGTCGACTCGACGAGAATATCGAAAATCTGCTGATGGGATCGATCACGCTGGCGCGCACCCGCCACCTGCGCGGCGACCCCGCTGCGGCGCAGACCACGCTCCAGCGCGCTCTGCACGTTGCGCAAGACGCCGGCGTGCCGCGCCTGGTCGATTGGATGGCCGTCGAGCAGGCGCGGCTGGCCCTGTTGCAGGGCGATGTCGCCGCCGCCGTGCGCTGGTCGCAGACGCGCGGGCTGAGCATTCACGACGCGTTCACCTATATGGTCGAAATCGACTACCTGACCTTGGCGCAGACGCTGCTGGCCACGGGCCGACCGGGCGACGCCGTCCAGTTGCTGGAACGCCTGCTCGACGCCGCGACGGCCCATGGGCGCATTGGCAATGCCATTGAGGCGCTGGCCACACTTGCGCTGGCGCTCCACGCGCATAGCCAATCGGCGCGCGCGCTGACGACCCTGGAACACGCCCTGACGCTGGCCGCGCCGGAGGGCTATATGCGCACCTTCCTCGATCTCGGTCCCCCGCTGGCGCTTCGGCTCCGCGAGGTTCTCGCCCGCTTACATCGCGCTCCGGCGCGCGATGCGGGACTGATCGCATACATCCAACAACTCCTCGCGGCTTTCCCCGCCGCCGCCGCCACGCCGGCGCTCGCCGACAGCGCCGCGCCGATCGAGCCGTTGAGCGAGCGCGAGCACGAAGTGCTGCGCCTGATCGCCGCCGGGCTGTCGAACCAGGAGATCGCCGCGCGGCTCGTTGTCGGGCTGAGCACCGTGAAGAAGCACGTCAACCATATCTACGCCAAGCTCGGTGCTACCAGCCGCACCCAGGCGCTCGTTCGCGCGCGCGAGTTGGGTTGGCTGTGAGGATGCCGATAGCCGATAGGCGATACAGTTGCGCTTGTGGTTCGCTCAGCTCCCGCTTGGCGGCGGGACGGCGCAGCGTTAGCAGCCGGGGTAGTTGGTTGGCCGGCGACATGCGCTCGCTCGCCCTTGTACTGTGCTGAACGGCAGGGTATAATCAGCCTGTCTGCCAGGATGCGCATTCGTCGAACTGTGCTCCGGGGAGAGTGATAGGTTGATGGATGGCGGTCTATGATGGTTCTGGGCGATCATAGTACTACAACGAGAACTGGTATAATCCTGTTCAGCACTATCTGAGCAGGAGGATGAGATGACGACCGAGACAATCCCAATCCTGGAGTTGACCCCCG
>JANQID010000040.1 GCA_028282325.1 Chloroflexaceae bacterium
GGCGGCGTTTTTCCGCCGTCCTGACCGAAGCGCGCGTTATGACGGCGGCGGCGGTAGTGCTGCTGGCGCTGCTCTGGGGTGGTTTCGGGATTGGCGCACGTTATGTGCTGGATCACCAGCCCGCCGAAGAAGTAGCGGCGGTTCGGCTGACCCTGGCGACGCTCGATGCCGACGATCGTTTGATCGCGCGGGTTTCGGTGCGAACGCCGATCGCTAAGTACTCGGCGCTGGCCCATCACGTTGCACCCTGGCCGGACGCCGCCGATGATCGTGCGGCGCTGGCGCTGGCCCACGAGGAAGGGATTGGTTATTTGCTATGGGATGACGATACTGGCGCGCCGCCGCTGGCCGATCTGTCGGCGCGCCGGGTCGCGGGAACCGATCGCTATGGGTTGTATCGTCTGGTTGCACCGTAGCACGATAACGATCACTGCGCCAAGTCATATACAAAGAGCTGACAGGTTTTCAAAACCTGCCAGCTCTGATGTCTTATTAGAACGAACCTCGCGTCAAACCCAGAACTCGGCCTCTTTCCGGCGCGACCAGCGCAGCCCCAGACTCGATACCGCCCCGACCAGACCGAGTGCAATTAGCGTCACGCCGACAAACTGCTGGCGTGTATCGAGTTCGCGGCGCAACACCAGCGCCCTATTCAGGCGCGTCTCGTCGCCCAAAGCTGCAAATTCCGCCGCGGCGACATCGACCTGCGCGCGCGCCTGTGGGATCTGGAAGCGTTGCACCAGAACTGCGGCCTGATCCAGCGTCTGCATTGCACTCATCCCGCGCACCGCGTGTTCGTCGTAAGTATCCATCACATCGTTCCGGCGCGTGTCGCCCAGCGCTGTGTAGACCGCGCGCGCCTGGGCGACGAGTTGTTGGGCGCGTTCGTATTCGGTGTGTTCCAGGGCAGTGCGGGCGGCTCGCGCCATCCGCTCGGCGCGCGATCCTTCGCGGCTGTATTCCAGCAACGCTTCGGCTTCGGCCAACACCTCCGGCCCATTCGCCGTCGCGTTGTTCGCGAGCCATTCCAGCGCCTGCTCAAGCTCGGCGGTCGCCGCTTCGTACTGGCCTTGCTCCAGCAACTGGCGCGCGTGCGAGAAGTCGTAGCTTCTCAGTGCGTTGAGATTATACCCGCCGGCGATATAATCGGGCAGCCAGGCATTCCACTGCTGCTCCAGGTCGGTAGACGCGACGGCGTACGTTTGTTGCAACGCCGAGCGATAGCCGCTGCTGGAAGCGCTGACGGCCAGGAATTCGCGGAACTTCTCGAACCCATAGCGCTCAACGAGAAACGCCACGATCGACAACGATTGCGGATAGCCGATCTGCGGCTCGCCGTAGATCTTCTCGCGGTCGTCTAGTTCGCTCCACGTCATCAGCGATCCCTGGTCGCGGGCGGCGCGCAGCATCGCAATGGTGCGTTCGAGGTTGGGCGAGGGGTGTTCGATATACTGGGCGATGCCTTCCTGAAAGCCGACGTTAAGCTGGTTGACGGTGATCTCGGCGGCGATAATGTGGGTCAGTTCGTGACGGATGTTGTTTTCTACCTCGACCGGCGTCTGGTTGATCGTGCGGGGCAGAATCACGACCACCTCGCGGCGGCGGAAATCGGCGTGGGCGACGATGCCGGGGATGTCGCGGGCCAGCGGGTTGACCTGCTCGTAGGCTTCCTGAGTTGGATAGAGTCGCAGAGTGATCGGCGCGGCGGCGCGGTGGTTGAAGACGACGGCCATCTCATCGTAGATGCTGTCAACGAACCCGGCGTATGTCTCGGCATCGGCTTCGTTGCCGGCGGTAAACAGAATGACAAAATACGTTGTGCGCTGCTCGCGCCACGCTGTTTCCTGGGCCAGGGTTGGCGCGGCCCCGAACAGGGCGCCGATCAGCGTCAGCATAACTCCGGCGAGAACGGTGATCAGGCGGATCAGGGCGCTGCGTTGTGTGGATTGCGGTGGATGGGC
Source organism: Chloroflexaceae bacterium (assembly GCA_028282325.1). Lineage (GTDB taxonomy): Bacteria > Chloroflexota > Chloroflexia > Chloroflexales > Chloroflexaceae > JANQID01. Next base: position 1,962 of record JANQID010000040.1, read on the forward strand.
CATTGATACACCTCGGTGCAATAGCGGACGGACGGTATCAGTGTACCATGCCCGACGGGGCGGCAGCGCGGCAATGTGATGTTCGGTTGTCGCAATCAGTCGCAATCAATGGTTGGTGGTGATTCGATGATAGACTCCGACGCGGACTATGACGACACTGACGAGATGTTATGGAGTACGGATGGCAATCAGGCGCGAATGAGGCGCATACGGCGACAGGGAATCGTATGACAAAGAGCTAACAGATCTCCAAACCCTGCCAGCTCTCCGGCTGCGTCCTAACTCAGCTTCTCACGTCGATAGCGCTCGTCGGGGCGAGTGTAGATGCGCTCGACATCGGCGGCGCTCAGGAAGCGCGGACCGCCGAGCAGATAGGTTCCCAGCAGAATACGCGCGGCTTTGACGCACATCGCGGTGATATTCTCCACCTCCGCTGCGCTCTTGCCCAGGGCGATCAGGCCGTGGTTTTGCAGCATAATCACACGCGGCGGCTCATTATAGGCGTCGATGTAGTCGAGCATCGCCGTTTTGACTGCGCGCGCCAGCGGCAGGCCGGGGTCGGCATAGGGCACGAACGCCGGTTCCGGCCCGCAATAGAGGATCTGCTCGGTGAAAATGTTGCTGCTCAACGCCTCGCGCGCCTGCTGCGAGCACAGGATCGCGTTCAGCGCCGTCGGGTGGGTGTGACCGACGAAGATCGCGCCGCAGATCGTATAGGCCAGGGTGTGAAAACTGGCCTCGATCGACGGGCGATTCGGATTGGCCGGATCAACCTTCGCCCCGGCCAGATAGCGTGCGATCTCGGCGTCGGAAAGCGTTTTCTGCTCCAGCATCTCCAATACCTTGTCGATCGCCACTTCGACAAACTCGTCGGGCCGGATCTGGTGCAACTGCGAGCCGCTGGCTTTGATCCAGAACGAGCCATCGTCGATGCGCGCCGATGTGTTGCCGTCGCCGAGAATCACATAATCGCGTTCGGGCAAGCCCAGGTTGCGCGACATCGCAACCAGCCGGCCGAGTATCTGTTCTTTGTTGCTGGTCATCAGATAATCCTATCGCTTCCGCCGTCTACGGCGATCTGCGCTCCGGTAATCTTGCCAAACAGCGGGCCGAGCATTTCGGCGACCAGTTCGGCCACATAACGGCTGTTCAACTCCACCCCCAGCACGTTGCGCGTTTTGTACTGCTGAACGGTCATACCATAGTGCGCCGCGCGCGCCTGCAGCACATCCTCGGTCCAAATGCCGGTGTCGAACACCGCATCGGGATGCACCATATTGACGCGGATGCGATTCTTTCCCCATTCCAGCGCCGCTACGCGCGCCAGTTGGGTCACAGCGGCTTTCGCGGCTGAATAGGCCGCCGCCCCGGCGCCGGGAGCAAGCACATTCTTCGAGGCGTTGAGCACCACGCGCCCGTCGCCCGGCGCATGCTTGAGCAACGGATATGCCTCGCGCAAGATGACGACGTTGTGATCGAGGTTGATCCGCATCACTTTTTGCCACAAGGCCGTCTCGAGCGCCTCAACCCGCACGCCTTGCGGGAAGATGCCCGCGTTGAGCACGATCATATCCAGGCCGCCAAAGGTGTGCGCGGTCGTCTCGAAGGCGGCAAGCACCGCCGCCTCGTCGGTCAAATCGCAATGAATGCCGAGGTAGCCGGGTTGGTCGAACAGCGTCTCGACCGCCGGGTTGATGTCGAGCGAGACCACCGACGCCCCGCGTTCAAGCAGTGCGGCGACGCAGGCTTTGCCGATTCCCGACGCGCCACCCGTCACCATCGCCACCTCGCCGTCGAACACACGCCGTGGCGCGGCGCACGCAAGCATCGCACGCGCTTCGGCGTCGGTGTAAGCTTTGTCGGGCAGCGGTTCGTAGCCGCCCAGCGCCAGCGCCCGAATGATGACTTCGACGGAATGGCGATAGCAGGCGGCGATGCGCGCTGACTCGCTAGCCGTGCGTCCCATCGCGCACACGCCCAGGTCGGGGTCGAGCACGATGCGGGGGGCATGTTTATGGGCGGCGTAGTAGGATTCGATGTCACGACCAAGCATTGGCACGCACCCGATCAGCGCGGCTTGCGCGATCAGCGGTGGGTGGTCGGCAATCACGGCGACATTGGCATGCCGGACCAATCCCAGGCTCCAGACGTTGCGGCGGAGGGTCATCGTCATCGGCGCGCCGGCAATATCTGAGACGGATTTGCGCACCTCGGCCAGATCGGCGCGGATCGGCGGATCGACGGCGTCGCCGATATCAATCGACAGATCCATGTCCAGTACATTGTGTTCGTCCAGATAGGCTTCGGCCCGGCTGACCAGTTCGATCGCCTGCTCGTACGCCGCCTGCGCGCTGTCGGCAAATACCGCCAGCCCGTGGCCGCGCAGCAATATGCCTTTGACCTCGCGCGGGTCGCGGTCGCGCAGGGTGCGATTGCAGGCGCGGGCCAGCGGCAGACCCATAGTAGCATACTCAACGACCGGTAGGGCGTCGCCATAGATAGAACGCAGGCGCTCTTCACCCTGGACGGCACTGACGATAGCAAGCAAAGCGACGGGTTGAATGAGTAGGGTATATGCGCCGGGCAATGCTGCGTAGAGCAATATATCGGTCGGCGGAATCGGCGCATCGGCGTTCAGCCGGCTCACGGCGATCTCATTCATCAGACGTGTGTTACCGATCACATCGAGGTCGAGCAAGCGCTTCACCGCCGGTAAGCGCAGGGCGATCAGATCCTCGGCGGTAAGCGCGGCGAGATCCTGGTCGCACAACGTCACAGCGATGACCGGCTCGGCTTCACCATAGAGATTCGGCGTGCTCGTTTTCACCGCTGCGCCGCCGAGACTGGGCGCGACCAGATGCGGACCCTGGCCGAGCAGGCGGGCGGCATAGGCGCAGCGTGCGCGATCAGTGTTAAGTTGCGAGGCTTCGTCCTCGCGCCACAAGCTTTTCATCGGTTTTCGTCTTACTCTCATATCGGGCAAAGCCTGCCGGGTGTGTTCGCGCTGTTTGGCGTCGCATCGGTCAGGTTTGCCAGTCTATCGGCTACGTTGAAAAAGGGTCATACATAGGAAGGTCGCAGCGTTCCGAGACCTGTCAGGTGCGACGGTCATCAGACCTTCGCCGTCCAGCAGCCGTTTGACGCCGCACCTGACAGGTCTTCGCTGGCCGAGCGCGCGACGGGATGCGCTTCGCCAGTCTCCCCTTTTTCATTCGCTCTGGCGCGCCGCAGGCGCATAATGCGCATATCGGCTATCAACTATTCCCTATGGTGAGATACAGATCGTGCGCTTGATCGGGCGTGAGATTCTCGTGAATGACGCCCTGGAGTGCGCGAGCCATTGCGACCGGGTGCTCGTTCTGCCAGATATTCCGGCCCAGGTTGACGCCGGCCGCGCCCTGCTGAATACCGTCATACACAAATTGCAACACTTCCAGTTCGGTCTCCGTCTTGGGGCCGCCGGCGATAACCACCGGCACGGGGCACCCTGCGGCCACCTTCTCGAAATCGTCGCAATAGTAGGTCTTCACCACATGCGCGCCATGCTCAGCGCAGATGCGGCAAGCCAGCGCCAGGAAGCGCGGCTCAAGCTTTTCTTTCAACTCGCGTCCGACCGCCGTCACCGCCATCACCGGGATGCCGTAAGGTGCGCAATTGTTGACCAGATTGGCCAGCGCCATCAATGTGCGATGCTGGAAATCAGAACCGATGTAGGTCGACATACCGACAGCGGCGGCGTTGATGCGGATGATCTCATCGATCGAGACGGTAACATCCTCATCGGCCAGGTCGCCGATGGCCATACTGTTGCCGCCCGACACGCGCAGAATCAACGGCGTCTCCATAGCCGGATCGAGCGTGGAACGCACGACGCCGCGGGTCATAAACAGGCCGTCGACGTAGGGGAGCAGTGGTTTCGCCGCCTCGCCGGGTCGTGCCAACCCGTGGGTCGGTCCCTGGAAGTAGCCATGGTCCATCGCCAGATAAAAACAGCGTCCATCCGGCTTGATCAGCTTTGACAGGCGGTTGGCCAGTCCCCATTCCATTCCGGTCCAATTCATAGTGTCACCTCCACATAACCTGTAAGCGCAACCTGACCACAGATTGATTTTCATACATACCCGTTCGCGGATATGCCGGGTGAGCGCAACGATGCATATAGATTCCCCAGGCGGCGGGCTTGCGCCATGATAACAGATTTTCGGCGCGACTCTTCCGACTCGCGGCACAAGTTTCTTATGCATAATTGCCTCTGTATCGGCGCAGAGCGCTGAGTATGCGCGTGCGATGGCAATGACGGCGACGTTGTCTCCGGGGACAGAGGACAGATGGGAAATGCGACGCATACCCGTACGATAAGGGTTTATGAAATGTCAAGATCGCGCCGGAGAGCATCATATCGCCATCTACTGATTGACAAGCTATTTCCGAGTGCTGTATACTGCGCGCGATTTCACGATCACGTAATACTGCGTGAGAAACGGTACAAGATGGCTTATCCGTTTACGATATGACATACGGATGCGCGAGAGTTGAGGAGGAATGTGTATGGCAGACGTTACCTTTGGCCCATCGGGCGGCCTGGGAGGCCAGGAGTTCAACAACTATACTTTGCCGGAAGGCACCATAATCAAAGAAGTTCGCGTATTTAGCGAGCGCTTTGTCGATGCGATCCAGCTTGTGTATATGGATGCTGCGGGAAGCTTGATTGAACTGCCCCGGATCGGCGGCCTCGGCGGTGCGGTTCAAGCGTTCACGCTGGACGACGATGAGCATATCACGGGCATAAGCGGGTTGTATGACTGGTACATCGATAGTGTGCGCTTTCATACGAACAAGCGCGTTTCTGAGAGCTTCGGCGGTATAGGCGCTGCAAATGAATTCCGCCACGATGTCCCCGAAGGATACGCGGTCGTCGGCCTGATCGGTCGTTATGATTGGTTCATCGATGCGATCGGCGTCGTTGCGCGTGAGCATACCGTTTCCGCAACTACACCCGCTCCGGTCGAAGCCGCTGCGCCGGTCGAAGCTGCGCCAATCAAGGAGAAGCCCGCTGCTTCCAAATCTACAAGCAAATCGAAAACCGGGAACCTGGAGAAGATCGAAGGGATTGGGCCGAAGATCGCCGGCATTTTGATGGAGAACGGCATCCCCGATCTTGAGGCGCTGGCTCATACATCGGTTGAACGGCTGAAGGAGATTCTCCAGGCGGCTGGCAAGCGCTATGCGCTGGCCAATCCCGAAACCTGGCCTGAGCAGGCGGCGCTGGGGGCCGCTGGCGATAGGGAAGGTTTGAAGGCGTTGCAAAAGAAGCTTGACAAAGGCCGGAAAAGCTAGCAATCAAGCATATATTCGGTTGATTCGCAAACACCGCGTCAGGTACGTCGCTATGACATACTCGGCGCGGTGTTTGTTGTTGGGCGAGTGCGGCGGTTATGCCCGTGATACGGCTTATGCGCTCCAGGAGACGACTTGCCGGGACCAGCTCATTCCTGGCGTCTATCCGCCGATGGCGCTTATCAGCTCGGCGGCCTGTGACGCATCGTAGCCGCCCTTGCCGCGCCAGAGAATATGTCCCGAGCGATCAACCAGCATTGGTACGATGGTCTCAGTGGTAGGAATTTGCAGCTCAGTCATTGTGCGCTGCAGGTCGGTGTACACGGTCAGCGTGCGCTCGCGTACGGCTTTGTTGGTGATGATGGCCGCCATTCTGCCATCGATAAACGGACGCGCCAGCGTGTATATCGAGGACAACATCGGCAATTCATAGGCGCGTACATCGGGACGGCGCTCCATCAGCGGCTCTAACCAGGACATCCACGAGTTGACGAGGCTTTGGTGCCAGCGTTGGAACGCAAAAATCGCCACAGTGTAATCGCCCGCGAAATCGTCGGGAACGACGATCTCGCTCCCCTCCAGGTTGCGTGCGTGCAAGCGCGGCAACGTGACGAAAACCGTTTGATTCATTGCAACAGACCTTTCACTCTATCAGTTAAGCGCCGGAGCGCAGAGAGTAGTGAACATTTTTCGTTCTGATGGTAGTATGCCGACGAGCGAAAAGAAAGTCAAGGCAATGCTGTGCATACATTGTGCAACGCGGTACGTTCACACCTCCAACACCTGGAATTCGCGCCCAATTTCGGCTTGGCCGCGAAACCCGCTGGCGCGCGTCTCTTCGAGCGCCTCGGCTTCGGGCATTGTCCAGTGCGGGCTGAAATGCACCAGCACCAGACGATCGGCGTTCGCGCGGGCCGCGACCTCTCCAGCTTGCCGCGGCGAGGTGTGGCCGACCAATGGTTCAGGGGTGGTCGCCTCGTGGATCAGGATTGCCGCCCCATGCGCAAGATCGCTCACCGCCGGGCATGGAGCAGTGTCGGCGGAGTAAACGAGCGCCCGTCCGCTAGCGGCGTTGGCAAATCGCAGCGCCAGGCATGGGCGCGAGTGGTCGGTCAGCGCCGTATACAGCGTCCAGTCGTTGTCGAGCGGCAGGATTGCGCCCGCTGTGAGCGGCTTCCAATCCGCCGACGCGGCGTAGCCTTCGAGGTTGAAGGCGACCAGGACGTTTTGCACCAGATTCAGGGTTGGTTCCAGCCCATAGATCGGCAATGGATCGCGGCGGCCTGCCAGATAGAGGCTGAACAGCAACACGGGCAAGCCGTTGATATGATCGGCGTGCGAGTGGGTAAGCACAATCCCGCGCAATGTCTGCGGATCGATTCCTGCTCGTAACAGGCGCTGATACGTGCTGCCGCCAGCGTCGATCAACAACGGCCCGCCCGGCCCATCCCATACCATATGTGTATTTTCACGGTCGATATCCGGAACGCCCGTTCCGACGCCAAGTAAAATCATTCGCGCCATGGGTCTACTCCATCGGCACCAGGCGCTGGCGCAGAGCGTAAATTGCCGCCTGCGTACGATCGGCCAGGTGCAGCTTGCTGAGGATATTGCTCACGTGCGTCTTCACCGTCTTCTCGCTGATGACCAGCGTGTCGGCGATTTCCTTGTTACTCTGTCCGCGTGCTATCAGCCGTAGCACATCCATCTCGCGCTCGGTAAGCTGATCGATCGGCGCCTCGCTGGTTTTGGGCGTGCTGAACTCTTGCATCAGCTTGGCGGCGACCTCCGGATGCAACACGGCTTCGTTGCGCTGGGCGGCGCGAATGGCGTGAGCCAATTCCTCCGGCGAGACATCCTTGAGCAAGTATGAAATCGCGCCGGCTTTGATCGCCGGAAACACCTTGTCATCGTCGGCGAAACTGGTGAGCACAATAATTCGCGTGCTAGGGCTGACCGCCTTGATGCGACGGGTCGCCTCGACGCCGTCGATCCCCGGCATCACCAGATCCATAAGCACTACGTCGGGCAAAAGGTCATGGGCGAGTTGAACGCCCTCTTCACCGCTGCCGGCTTCGCCGATCACGTCAATATCGTCTTGCATATCCAGAAAGTCGCGCAGGCCCTGCCGCACAACGCGATGGTCATCAATCAGAAGAACGCCGATGGTTTCCATACGCCTGCTCCTTATAACGGTTAGATACATTCAGGAGCGCGGGAGCAAGCTCCTATGTCGCCCCGCCCCTCCGACGGCGCAACTGCCGCGCTCCGCTAGTCGCGGTCGCCGGGCGAGCGCGGAATAGTTACCGTCACCTCTGCGCCGCCGCCGATGGTCGAGCGGATATGCATCGTACCACCGATTTCGGCGGCCCGTTCGCGCATGCTAATCAATCCGAGATGTCGTCCGTTGCCGTCCGGCGGTGCGTGCGGATCAAAGCCCTGCCCGTCGTCAACGACGCTGACGCGCACGCATTCAGAACTGAACTCCAGCGCCACGCGGACAACGGTCGCCCTGGCATGCTTGACGACATTGTTGAGCGCCTCCTGGGCGATGCGATAGAGTGGCTGCTCGATGCCGCGGGCGTAACGTTCGTCGCCAACAACGCTCAACTCGATGCGCAAACCCTCGCGGCGGCTCAAGCTGCTGGTGTGCTGTTGCAATGCCGCCGTCAACCCCTGATCGGCGAGCGCCGGCGGGCGTAATTGAGAGATCAAAGCGCGCATCTCGGCCAGCGCGGTTGTGGCGGTTTCTTGCAACCGTTCGAGTGTGGCATTCAGGCGTTGCGGGGATTTGGCCGCCTGGGTGCGAGCGGCCTGGGCAGTCAAGACAATACTGAACAACTGTTGGGTCACGCTATCGTGCAATTCGCGCGCCAAACGATTGCGCTCTTCTAATGCGGCGGCTTCCTGAGCGCGTTTGTACAGGCGGGCGTTGGAAATAGCGCCCGCCAGCATATCCGCAGCTATCTTGAGCGCCGCCACATCCTCGCCGGTAAACGCTCCGGTTTGCGCCGACTCAAGGTTGAGTACGCCCAGGACATTGCCGCTCGAAACAATCGGCACACAGAGTTCAGAGCGCGTATCGGTATGATCACTTCGCGGCAAATACTCGGTGTCGAGTTGCACATCATTGACTTGTTGCACATCCGCGGTGCGCACAGCCCGCCCCAGCAAACCGGCGCTGATCGATTGACGATAACCGATGGTGATGGCGTCTGACCGATAGCCGTCGATCGCAGCCAACTCCAACTCGCTGCTCTCATCTTTTACCAGAAATAGCTCGACGTGGCTATAGCCGAACCCGCGTCGGATGTGGCGCGTCGCGTCGTTCAGAATCGTGCTCAGGTCAAGGGTAGACGTGACAAAACGAGCCAGCGTATTCAGAACGGTCAACTGCTCGGCCCGCCGCTGAATCTGGGCGGTGAGGCGTTGCGATTCGTGATACAGCCGTGCGCTGGTGATCGGCCCGCCGACCTGCGCTGCAATAGCCTCCAGCAGATCGATATCGTCGTAGGAAAGCGCTTGCGGCTGCGGGTTGCCGACATTCAGCATTCCGATCACCTGCCCGCCGCTCCGGAGCGGGGCGATGATGCACGACCGGTAGACGAGATCGGGCGGCGTTTCATCATCGTGCAGCGCAAGTTGCAGGCGCTGATTATGCTCCGCGATGATGTCGTTGATGATGTCGTTGGAGAAATAGGTCTGTCCGCTCTGTTGCACCCAATCGATAACTCGTCGGCACAGGATGCTCCAGACGTCGCATATTGCGGCATTTTCAGGATCGACCGCGGCGACCAGCGTCGGCTCGCCGTCGTCGTTCAATAGCATAATGGCGCCATTTTGGAACGCCACATCCAAACGCTCCACTGTGCGTTCCAGAATGGTGTCGAGTTCGAGGGTGGCGCTGACATCGCGCCCTAGATCGACCAGCAGCTGCTCCTTCGCCAGCAGGCGCGCGCTGCGATCGGCAAGGCGCGCGTTCTCCAGCGCCAGCGCCGCCTGGCGCGCAATGGCTTCAAGCACTCGGATGCTGGCGAGGATTAATCGGTTTGAGTGCGGCGGAGTCGCAGTGTAGATGATGCCGATGAGGCGCTCGCCGCGCCCGCGCAACGGCGTCAGAAGCCAGTCGGTTGCGGTGATCGCCGCATCATCGGCGCCTACATCTGAGGGCTCGCATGCCACGCCCTGATCGGCGGGCAGCAGAAACGAATCGCTGATCCGCGCATGCGGTTGGAGCAGCGATTGATAGAATGACGGTACGACGGCGGTTGCCCGGATCTTCGCTTGACGATCCGCCGGAACGCCGGCGAACGCCACCGCTTCCAACTCGTCGGTGTCGGGGTTGCGCAAGCGCACATGCACCGCCGCCCCTTGCAGCATATGGTGTATCGTTTCGGTGGCTTCATGCAGCAGGCTGGACGGAGTAATGTCGGCGCGAATCTGAGTGCCGAGCGCGAGCAGATCACCGATCGGCAAGCTGCGCTCAAGTTCAGGAGCATGAAATGCCGGTTGATTGGACTCATCAGCGGTCATACACTATCTCGATCACTATGGAACGGATGAGATGCAAGGTGTATGGCTTGGATTAGCGCTATTGTACAACGGAATAGCGCTCGATATGCGCTACGCGACGCCGCCGCTTTTCATTTGCGCCAGAATAACGGCGAAATTCCCGCCGCGCACGATCTGGATCACGCCGAACAACGCGGCTTGCTCGACATTAATTGCCCGTTGTTTGAGCAATTCAAGCACGGCCCAGAATGTGACAATCACTTCCTGGCGACCGGTCATTCCTGACACAATGTCTTCGAAGCTAATCCATTCGCGGATTTCCAGGCGTTCGCCGATGCGACTGATCGCGTCGGCAACCGTAAAACATGGGGCAAGCGGCAGCGAGTTCGCTTCCTCCAGAGGCAACGATAATTGAATCCGCCGTTGAACAGCAGCCGCTAACTCGGCCAGCGTGTGATCAAGCCGGTCGGCGCGATGACCGTTGGGAATCGGCGGCGGCGCCATGCGCAGAAACGTGCGTCGTCCTTGAGCTTGCCACGCGCGCAAGATCGTCGCCGCTTGCTTATAGCGCTGGTACTCGCGTAACTGGCGCGCCAGCGTCTCGGCATCATCATCGGCGTTGGCTTCGTCGTCGGCCGCCGCCGGAGTTGGACGCGGGAGCAAAGCGCGTGATTTAATAAGCAGGAGACGCGAGGCAAGCGCCAGAAAGTCCGCCATCGAACGCGGATCGGGGAATTCACGCGTGCGCACATAGGCAAGATACTGGTCGGCGACTTGCGCCAGCGCGATCGCGGTGATGTCAAGCTCGGCGCGCTCGACAAGCTGGAGTAGCAGATCAAGCGGACCTTCAAAAGCTGGCAACGTTACCGTATGCATTGATACGCTCCCGCGATCATTGTCAGCCTCGGTTCGAGCGTCACAACGCGGCATTCGCAGCGGTCAATTTTGATCGTCGGCCCACTGAAGCAACAATACATTGGCATACACATCATGATCCGCGCTGAAGCGCAAGATTTTGACGAGCTCGGTCGGACTCCCGGCAGCCGCAGCCATCCGCGCTCCGCGCTGCTCGTGCTCGGCATAGACTCGGAGCGGGCGCAGCCAGGGCCAATCATTCGTTGCCGCGAGACGGAAGAGAGACGGCGCGCGCCTGAGCAATGTCGCCAACACATACCATCCCAACGCCGTCGGGCGCCCATCATCATCAACTTTTCCGCAATCATGGATCAACGCTGCACGGAGCAAAATAGCGTCGTTATACCCGGCTTGCTGCAATGTATGGAAAACATCAAGGCAATGGCGCTGGTCATAGCGCGACATCGCCTCGAACAACGCTTGTTCGCCGGGGGCGAGCAACCGGTACGCAGAAGCGCGCTCGGATGCGCTTACCTGCGCATTTACAGCTGCACGAAACTGCTGAACTCGATAGCGGAGTCGGCGCATCGCTCGCTGCGCTATCGAAAAAATATGCTGCATAGGTGCATAAGGTTGCCACATCAGGCATTGACAGAGAATGCATCGAATATTTCGTCTTTCATAGATATTATACCAGTTTCGTTTGATGACAAATCTATTATTTGCCATCTGCTATTATGCATAACTAAAGGATATGTGGTATGCTATAGTTCCTTAAAACTGCGAATATGAAAGGCGCCACGCGATATGTCGCTTTATATACCCGAAGGCACGCCGCCACTTATATCTAGTTCAGTGGCGCGTGTTGAACGTCGATTGCCCCAGGCCGGTAATGTGCGCGCGCGTACGGGCGGACAAGTGGAGCCGGACGATGTCGTCGCCGAAGGCGTTATACTCCCGCCGCCCCGAGTTATCAATGTTGCGCGCGCATTGAGCATACTGCCGTCTCAGGTCGAGCGCGCAATGCGCCTTGAGACAAAGAATAAAGTTGCCGAGGGTCAGGTTCTCGCTCAGACGGGACGTATTGGCGGGCGGACGTGCATTGCTCCGGTTGGAGGGATCATTGCACGTATCGATACAGGGACCGGTTACGTTACCATTTTACCCGACGGCATAGAAGAGAAGCTGCCAGCCGCAATTCGCGGCGTTGTTATGGAAACGATCCCAAATCACGGGGTCATTCTCGAAACAACGGCTACTCAGATCTACGGCGCTTTCGGCATTGGCAACGATCAACACGGGGTCTTGCGCCTGCTTGTCACCGACCCGTCAGAAGTCGTGACCGCCGATCTTATTGATGCGCGCAGCTCGTTTGCCATCTTGATCGGCGGCGCGGGGATAACGGCGGCAGCGCTTCGACGCGCGGTGCAAGAAAATGTCCGCGGCATCGTGGTCGGCGGCATTGACGAGCGCGAGTTGCGTACGTTTCTCGGATGGCGCGATCACGCGCACTGGGCAGTTGGAACAGGCAACTGGCGCTTTCCGAACACACGGCGTATCAAGGCGCCCGCGTCCAGTTTGACGATCCTCGTAACCGAAGGTTTTGGACAGCGGCCAATGTCCCTCCCTATTTTTGATCTCCTCAGCGCCCAGGATCGTCAGGAATCTTTTATCGAGGGAACGAGCCGATTGCGTTATCCGCTTCAGCGACCGCGCGTTATCATACCGCTTACACGCGGGCACAGCGCTCAGATTGAACCATCGCGACCGCAACTGCGCGCGGGTTCCACCGTGCGATTGCTTGATTCAGAGAATCTGGGCCGAATTGGAAAAATTCGGGCGACGTCCTCATTGCCTCGCGCCGTGCAATCGGGTATCCGTGTAGCGGCGGTCGAAGTGACCGTGGACGACAAACCGCCATTCTGGACTCCGCGCACATCTGTTGAAGCGCTCGATTGAATGATCAATTGATCGATACGAGCACGAATACTGGCACCAGCCGAATTAACCGAATCAGACGCACAGCACGACCTACCCGGCATGATCAAGGTTCCAACTTTAACCGATCAACACACACTGGCGAAAGCCGATGCAGAGACACACATTCTGATTGTCGACGACGAGCAGCTTATGTGTGATATCTGTTCGCGGGCGTTAGAGAGCAGCCCTTATAAGGTCACGTCTACAACTGATGTGCATGTGGCGCTGCGCAAGTTGTGCGACGATCAGCCTTTTGACCTGTTGATTGCGGATATTCAGATGCCGCATATGAATGGCCTAGAATTAGCTCAACACGCTCGCGAAATTCACCCGTCGATTGTCATTATCATCATCACTGGCCATGCCTCGATCGAAAACCTCCAGCAAGCTGTACGCAGCGGCATCGCCGATTTTCTTACCAAGCCGTTTGAAATAGACGAGTTGCGCCTGGCTATCGACCAGGCATTGAGTAAGCGCCGCTTGCTTCAGGATAGTATCCGTCTTCGTGCGATTGAACAACTGCTTGCAAGCAGCGAGGCCATTAATGCGACCCTCGACTGTGCAGTCTTGAATCGTATTATCCTGCAACACGCGATTGCGCATGTTCCCTGCACGGCGGGTTTTCTGTTTCTCAGCAATCAACAGTGCGCTCCACACAATTTGTTGGCCTTGCCGGACGGATGGTCACTGCTGGAAGCCGGGCGCGCCGCGATTAATCTGACCTATCGCGATGGAGTTACCCGGCTTATCGACCAGCAAAACATCCTTTGCAAGAACGGCGAGCAATGCATTCGCCGCGGAATAGCCGTGGCTATCCGAGCGCAAGGCGAAGTGATCGGAATATTGCTCTTATGCGATAATCAAGCGGCCATTGACCAACCAGGCGTTCAAGAGACAATCACGCTACTGTCCAACTATGCCGGAACAGCTCTGCGCAACGCACACTTCTATAGTCAATTGCAGCAAACGTATCACGACTTACAAGAACTGGATCGCCTCAAAAGCGAGTTCATCGCGATTGCCTCGCATGAATTGCGCACCCCGCTCGCAATTGTTCTGGGGTACGCGACGATGTTCTATGATCAGAGCTCCGGCGCGCAGCGCGCCTATGTCCAGCGACTGGTCGAAAGCGCCCAACGCATTAAAAATATCGTCGATGATATGGTAAGCTTACGTCACATGGAGTTGCGCGAAACGAACGTATATATTGAGAACGTGTCGTTGCAAAGCCTGGTAGACTTCGTAGTTGAACTTATCACGCCGGCGGCTCAACAGAAAAACCAACATCTGATCATCCAGATTCCCGATCCGACAGTGATGCTTACGACTGATCGCGAGAAGGTGGTATTGATCCTGGGAAACTTGCTTTCCAATGCCATCAAGTTTACACCCGAGCATGGCACGATTGAAGTCAGCGCCGGGATATGGGCGCATCGCTGGCGAGCGGATTTGCCGCATGCCCCGCTGTCCTACATCAATGGCGAGTGGATCAGGCAACATGCCGCGGATGCATCGCTGGACGATGATGATACGGCCTGGGTCGTGTTTCACGTTCGCGATAATGGCATCGGCATCCCTAAACAGGAACAGGGACGCATCTTTGAACGCTTCTATCAAGTGGCCGATTCGTTAACGCGGGAGTACGGCGGTACCGGTCTGGGCTTAGCCATTGCGCGAGATCTTATTAACTTGCTGGGTGGATTGATTGTTGTAGAAAGCGCGATACATCATGGCAGCACGTTTTCTTTCGCGTTGCCGTACTATAAAGGCGAAGGGGGTCCGAGCGACCCATACAGTGATGTAGTTTATGAATAAAGTGAGACAAGGTGATGTCCTATCGACTCATTGTAGTTTCTTCGGGAAACAATCCGGCCTTACGAGCGTTGCCGGAGCAATTCGACGAGAATGTAGAAGTAAAAGTTTTTGACACGGCCAACGACGCTTTATGGGAGGTTCGGTCGAATCCGCCCGAAGCGGTGATTGCCGATGTCGATCTGCCTGGGATGAGCGGACTGGAGTTTGCAGAAATTTTACCCAATTTTGATGTGCCCACGCGTCTTGTACTCTGGAGCCAGACATCGACCCCGGCGGTTCGCCAACAAGCCGACGAGTACGGGGTATATAGCTTGCTGCAAAGCTCGACTTCTATGGAGGATCTGCGAACGACATTGATAGAAGCGATGCAAGCCGGGGCTTCAGGCACGGCCATAGAGGAAGGTCAGACGCCGGAAACAGTTGAAGTGACTGAAGCGCCCGCTCCAGAGCCTCCCCTTGAACCTGCCGCGCAAACCGCTCCGGAAACGAAGCGATTCACCCCGGCGCGTATCCGCCTTCCCTCGCGCAACGAACGCGCGCGCAAGCCTGCGCAAGCAGATGTCGCATCACAGGAGCCTGCTTCGCCTTCGCATCCGGCACCTGCTCCTACAGCGCCGAAACGCCAGCGTGGCGGAACGCTGGTGTTAACGGAGGACAAGTTTGCCCCAATTCGCACGATTATGAGCCAGCTCTCGCAAGAACTGGGCGCCCAATGCACGTTGCTTACCGATCGGGCTGGCCTGGTGTTGGCCGAAGATGGCAGCACGGCGGACTTGCCCACGATGGTGCTCTTGCCGCTACTCTCGACCAGCTTCTCGACGGCTGGCGAAATTGCGCGACAACTCCACGAGGAAGATGCGACAAACCTCTATATTCATGAAGGTCATAACTACGACATCTACTGCTTTAATATCCTCCAGCAGTATTTGCTTGTCTTGATCTTCAACAAGAAGGTTGCCAGCTCGAAAATTGGCGCCGTGTGGGTGAATGCCAAGCGCTCGATTCGTGAGTTGCGTGAGAAATTGGGCTAATTTGCGCACTGTGCGGAGCTATGCTATACTCCTCCGCGGTTGCGCGCGAAGAATACACATAAAGACTGCTCTGAAGGTCGGATTGTGAGCTTCCCTCAGACGTTTGTCTTTAGTATGTGTATTTTTTTGCGCTTATTTGTGAAAGTGTTCTCAAATTAAATTTGCGAGAGGCTGACGTTCCATGCGCAATCGGATCCTTATCGTACTGGGGGTGCTCCTGGTAGTAGGCTTTGTGCTCTATTTCCTGGGCTTCAAGATGAGCAAGGCCGATCTCCACATCTCCGCTGCCGCCGAACCGTTGGCATGCATCGGCGGCCAACTTGAGGGTGAATTCTGTTCTGCTGACACTATTCTCCCAATTACCAATGCGTTCATTACGACCATCCTGGTTGATCTTGTGTTAGCGCTGATGATCTTCGTCGGCGCACGCAATATGCAACTGGTGCCGAAAGGTCTCCAGAACCTGATCGAGGTTGTGATTGAAGCATTATACAACTTCGCGTTGGGCGTCGATCGGAAGAATGTTGCAAAATTTTTCCCCTTGCCGGCGACGATCTTCATCTTCTTTTTGGTTGGCAACCTGGCGGGACTCTTACCAGGCTTCGGCAGTATTGGCGCATGTATGCCGAGTGAAGGAGAGCACGGCGCTGCAGTTGTCACGGTTGCAAGTCTAAATTCGTCCCCTGCTGATGCGATCGCGCCGATTGCCGCCGAAGGTGCAGCAGCCGAAGAAACGCTTTTCACAGGCTGGCCAGCTTCTTGCGCGGATGGACGCATTGTTCCATGGTTGCGCGCTCCGGCGGCCGATCTTAATGTAACTTTCGCCGTCGCGATTGTTGCTGTATTTATGGTAGAGTACTACGGCTTCCAGGCACTTGGATTCGGGTATCTTGGGAAATTCTTCATCAATCCCTTTAAGGAAGGTGCGATTATGACGTTTGTGGGCATAATCGAGCTTTTCTCAGAGATTATGCGCATTGTCGCTTTCGCCTTTCGTATTTTTGGCAACATCTTCGGTGGTGAAGTCATCCTCGTTGTGATGGCATTTCTCTTCCCGTACATTTTACCGCTGCCTTTCTACGCCTTCGAGGTGTTTGTGTCCTTTATTCAGGCAGTTATTTTTGCGGTTCTGACGCTGGTGTTCTTTAGCCTGGCAGTGCAGGAGCATGGCGGCCACAACGACCATGATGGCTCCGCTGTGCCGGCGCAAGGCCATTAATATAGACGACCACAACCGTTTCTGGCAACCGGCCTGCGAAACGGTTCATCTTTTACGCTCAGGGCTGCCCGAAGCCATATATACGGAGTGGTTCGAGCGCGTATAAAGAGATTATCTGGATATTTTTGCGTACAGTATTCGGAAGCTTGCTCTAAGGAGGGAATTTGTTATGACGGACGCTGGTCTGCGACTGGTTGCTATGGCTTTGGCGATTGGCCTCGCTGCAATTGGCCCGGGCGCCGGTATCGGAATCGTCTTTAGTGGCGCTGTTCAGGCAATGGGCCGCAATCCAGAAGCTGAGGGCTTGGTGCGAACCTATATGTTCCTGGGCTTCGCTTTGACCGAGGCGCTGTTCATCTTCGGTCTGGTGTTCGGTCTGCTGATCGGTTTCGGTATCATCTAGTCAGCCGTCTTTGGCAAATGCCGATGATGAGCTAAGATCGAAGATCGACGAGGAGAACAGAATGGAGCAGTTGGGAATTAACTGGCCGTTGTTGATCGCGCAGATCTTCAACGTCATCCTGCTGGTCTGGCTTCTAACAGCTTTTCTCTATAAGCCAGTGCTGAAATTGCTCAATGAGCGTACTCAGCGCATTCAGGAAAGCCTGAGCCAGGCCGATCAGGTAAAGCAGCAGCTTGCCAACGCAAAACGCGATTATGACGCCGAGATTGCCAAGGCGCGCCAGGAGGCGGCTGGTATTCTCGCGCAGGCGCAGGAGCGTGCTAAAGCCCAGGAAGCCGAAATTATCGCCCAGGCCCGTCAAGAAGGTGAGCGCATTCGCGTCGAAGCGCGCGAGCAGTCGCTCCAGGAACGCGACCAGATGTTGCGTGAGCTGAAAAACCAGCTTGCTGATCTCGTCACAATGACCGCCAGCCGCGTGCTTCAAGCTGAGCTCAAGGCTAAGGGTCATGACAAATTAATTGATGAGTCGCTAGCAGAATTGGGACGACGGAACTAAATGATATGGCGACAACACCTGATGCACGCACGTTTTCTCGTGCGCTTTATGAAACATTGATTGGCGTAGCGCTCGATCAGTTGCGCGAAGCGGCGCCGAAGCTGGCTGGTCGCAATGGTGCCGACCCGGAAATTGAGCGTCAAGTCAATGCGGTTCTTCCCGCAAACGCATTTCCTGAAGTTCGCAACTTCTTGCTTGCGCTGGCTCAGGAAAACGCCCTGGATCGCCTTCCCGAGATCGTGCAAGCGTTCGAGGGATATGTCCAGGCGGGATCGCAGGCGGTAAGCGCCGAGGTTGTGAGCGCTGTAACTCTGGACGATGCGCAGCGTGATCGCATAGTAAGTGATCTGCGCCAGAAGTACGGCACCGAAGTCGATGTTCGTTTTGCAGTGGACGAGTCGATCATCGGCGGGCTGGTTATTCGCGTCGGCGATCAGGTGCTTGATAACAGCTTGCGCACACGCCTGAGCGAAGTCCAGCGCGGTATGTTGTCGAGTTAACGAGCAAAAGGTTGATCAGTGGTCAGCTCTCTGTCGTCAGCTTTGTGTAGTCTGTATGGCGCTCAAAGCTGAATATTGATCGCTGACCGCTGATATTTATATGCGGAGGCACCGATGACGATTGAAGCAGATCAACTGCTTTCACGACTCAAATCAGCCATTACGAGCGGAGTCGAATTTGCTCCACGCCAGGTGAATGTCGGTACGGTCATTACGACAGGCGATGGCGTCGTCCGTATCGAAGGCCTGGATCAGGTGATGGCGTCAGAGCTTCTGGAGTTTCCCGTCAAGGCTGGTCGTTCTGAGCCGATTTATGGCATCGCTCTGAACCTTGAGAGTTCGGCGGTTAGCGCGGTTATTCTGGGCGACTACTTGAGCATTGAAGAAGGCGATCAGGTTAACTCGACCGGTCAGGTCATGTCAGTGCCTGTCGGACAGGAATTGGTCGGTCGCTTGGTTAACCCGGTCGGACAGGCGCTTGATGGCAAGGGGCAGATAGCGACCGCCAGACGACGTCTGATCGAGCGCATCGCGCCGGGCGTGATTACGCGCAAGTCGGTGGATACGCCGGTTCAGACGGGTATCGCCGCCATCGACGCTTTGATCCCGATTGGCCGCGGGCAGCGCGAGCTTATCATTGGCGATCGCCAGACGGGCAAGACGACCGTTGCCATTGATACGATCATCAACCAGAAGGGCAAGGGGATGATCTGTATCTATGTCGCCATCGGTCAGCGCCGCGCTCAGGTGGCGCAGGTTATTGCGACGCTGGAGAAGCACGGGGCGCTTGAGCATACCATCATCGTGTCGGCGACTGCTTCTGAATCGGCAGCGTTGCAATTTATCGCTCCATACGCCGGTTGTGCGATTGGCGAAGAGATTATGGAAAATGGCGTCGAGCTGAATGGCCAGCTCATCAAGGATGCGCTGATCGTCTACGACGATCTCTCCAAGCACGCGGTCGCGTATCGGCAGGTGTCATTGCTGTTGCGCCGACCTCCAGGTCGCGAGGCGTATCCCGGCGACGTGTTCTATCTCCACTCGCGTCTTTTGGAGCGCGCGGCGCGCCTGAACGAAGACTTCGGCGGTGGCTCGCTCACCGCACTGCCGATCATCGAGACGCAGGCGAACGACGTGTCGGCCTACATCCCCACCAACGTTATTTCGATTACTGATGGCCAGATTTACCTTGAGGCTGACTTGTTCAACGCCGGTCAGCGCCCGGCCTTGAACGTCGGCATCAGCGTGAGCCGCGTGGGAAGCTCGGCGCAAACGCGGGCGATGCGTTCGGTCGCCGGTCGCTTGAAGCTGGAGCTGGCGCAGTTCCGTGAGCTTGCTGCGTTCGCTCAGTTCGCGAGCGACCTGGATCCGGCGACGAAAGCCCAGATCGATCGCGGACAGCGCATGCAAGAGCTTCTGAAGCAGCCGCAATATCAGCCGTTCCCGGTGGAAGATATGGTCGCCTTCCTGTTCGCCGCAAATAACGGCTATCTGGAAGATGTGCCGGTGAGCAAGATTGTCCAGTGGCGCGACGACTTCATCGAGTTCATGAAGACCGCGCATCCCGAAGTGCGCAAGATGATCTTTGAGAACCGGCTGGATAAGAAGTTCCCGCCGCCGGACGTCAAGAGCGCATTGGAAAGCGCGATCAAAGAGTTTAAGCAGACGAGCGACTATAGCGAAGAGTAGCATACCAGGGGAAGATGTGTACAACCGATAGCATCTTCCCTTGCATTCGTTGTAATTCGTATGCCGCGTTGTTACAGCGTGGCGGCGGATCTTCACCGGGGAATGCCCGCGCCGATTGGCGCCGAAGCGATGGTATGCACTCCCGGGTTGCGCGACTAAGCATTCTACACATAGAGCATTGTTCGGGAGCGGAAACCCGATACAGTTAGGAGAGAGCGATGGCGAGTAGTCGAGAAATCAAACGTCGCATCCGCTCAGTGAAAAATGTTGCCCAGATCACGCGGGCGATGGAGATGGTCTCGGCGTCGAAGATGCGCCGCGCACAGCGCAATGTGCTCGCTACACGACCATATGCTGACCGGTTGATGGATGTGATCAGCGAGTTGTCGTTGCGCATCAACAGCGGAGCGCGCCGTAACACCTTGCTTGAACCGCGCGCCGTCATAAACAACGTGGCCCTGGTCGTGATTACTCCTGACCGTGGGCTGTGCGGCAGCCTGGTGGCGAACGTGCTGCGCCGGTCGGGTCGTTTTATCCTCGATCAGCAAAAGCAAAATCGGGGTGTTGAAACCTATGCGATCGGCAAAAGGGGCCGCGATTTTATGGCGCGCACGCAGCAGCATCTTGTAGGCGAAATCACCAAGCTTGGCGACGCGCCGAAGCTTGAGGATACGCTCGGCATCGCTTCCAACGTCGTGAGCGGGTTCCGCGGTCAGCAGTATGACGAAGTCTATATGGTGTACAGCGAGTTTGTGAACACGCTGGTTCAACGTCCGGCGTTGCGGCGCTTAATCCCTATCGAGCCGCCGACCGATGCAACGTCGACGCGGCGCTTTGATTATACCTATGAGCCGGATCAGCAGGACGTATTGTACGAACTGCTTCCGCGCTATATTGAGGTGCAGATCTATCAAGCGATCCTTGAAGGCATCGCCAGTGAGCATAGCGCACGCATGGTGGCGATGCGCAATGCGACCAACAACGCTAAGGATCTCGTGCGCGATCTTACGCTTACCTATAATAAGACGCGTCAGGCTAGCATTACGAACGAGGTAAACGAAATTGCTTCGGGTGCGGCGGCGCTAGAGGGTTAGTATAGATACCATTACGATTATGGAGGATAGCATGGCAGGAGCCACCGGAGAAATTTCCGAGATTATTGGCGTCGTCATCAAGGCTCGTTTTCCGGAAGATCAGGCGCCGGAAATCTATAATGCCCTTGAAGTGCCTCTGGACAATAACGAGCGCCTCGTGTGCGAGGTGCAGCAGCATACCGGCGGCGGCGAAGTAAAAGCGATTGCGATGAGCACTACCGATGGCTTGCGCCGCGGCTTGAAGGTACATGATACCGGCAAGCCGATTGCTGTGCCGGTTGGCCCCAATTCGCTGGGTCGCGTCTTCAACGTGCTGGGCGACCCGATCGATGGCGGCGCGCAGCTTGGCGATGTTGACCGCTGGCCGATCCATCGCCTGCCGCCCTCCTTCGAGGATCAGAGTACGCAGGCCCAGATGTTTGAAACGGGCATCAAAGTCATCGACCTGATCGCACCCTTCACCCGCGGTGGAAAGACGGCGATCTTTGGCGGCGCGGGCGTCGGCAAGACCGTCGTTATTCAGGAGCTGATCGCCAACATTGCCAAAGAGCAGTCCGGCTTCTCGGTCTTTGCCGGCGTCGGCGAGCGCTCGCGCGAAGGCAATGACCTGATCAATGAGATGCAGGAAGCCAAGATCGACGAGAATACGTCGGTCTTTGATAAGACCGTTATGGTCTTCGGCCAGATGAACGAGCCTCCCGGTGCTCGTCTGCGGGTTGCGTTGAGCGCGCTCACGATGGCCGAGTATTTCCGCGAGGAAGGCCGCGACATCCTCCTGTTTGTTGATAATATCTATCGCTTTGTGCAGGCCGGTTCGGAAGTGTCATCGCTTCTGGGTCGTATGCCGTCGCAGGTGGGTTATCAGCCGACCCTGGGTACCGAGATGGGCGAGTTGCAGGAGCGCATTACCTCGACGCGCAAAGGCTCGATCACCTCGATGCAGGCTGTGTATGTGCCCGCCGACGACTATACCGACCCGGCTCCGGCGACGACCTTCGCCCACCTGGATGCGACAATTACGCTGGAACGCAGCATTGCGGACAAGGGCATTTACCCGGCAGTCGATCCGTTGTCCTCAACCAGCCGCATCCTTGACCCAAACATTGTCGGCGAGGAACACTACCGGGTTGCGCAAGAAGTGAAGCGTATCCTTCAGCGCTACAAGGACTTGCAGGACATTATCGCGATTCTCGGTCTGGAAGAGTTGAGCGACGAAGACAAACTGACCGTGCAGCGCGCTCGCAAGATCGAGCGCTTCTTCAGCCAACCCTTCACGGTCGCCCAACAATTCACCGGGCGCCCCGGCAAGTATGTGCCGGTAGCCGATACGGTCAAGAGCTTTGCACGGGTTCTGGAAGGCGAAGTTGATCACATCCCTGAGCAGTTCTTCTTCTTGCAGGGAACGCTGGATGACGTGATCGCCGAGTATGGGGCGAGTGAGAAGAAATAGGCTTTATCCTGAGAATGAGGCCTATTCGCCATATACCGGCTGGCTCGCGAGTTCTCTGAAACGGGAGAAGTTGGCGAAGGGACGACAGTATGCCAATTCAGTTGGAAATCGTAACCGCTGAACGCGTTGTGTACTCCGACCAGGTGGATCAAGTAAACGTGCCGACCAAGGATGGGCGCGTCGGTATCCTGCCGCGGCACGCGCCGCTCTTGACAATCCTGGATATAGGGGAAATGACAATCATCAAAAGCGGTGAGCGAACGCCGTACGCCTTGTTCGGTGGGTTTATGGAAGTGCTGCCAAACCGGGTCACTATCCTGGCCGACACGTGCGAGCGGGCTGACGAGATTGACGAGGCTCGCGCTGAACGGGCGCGTATCAACGCCGAAGAGCGCTTGCGCCAGCGTCAGAGCGATCAGGACTTAGCGCTGGCCGAAGCTGAGCTTCGTCGAGCGATGATCCGCCTACGAGTGGCGCAGATTCAGAAGATGCGTCGTCAATAGGAATGATCTTTAAAGGTGCGGAA
Source organism: Chloroflexaceae bacterium (assembly GCA_028282325.1). Taxonomy (GTDB): domain Bacteria; phylum Chloroflexota; class Chloroflexia; order Chloroflexales; family Chloroflexaceae; genus JANQID01. Next base: position 24,929 of record JANQID010000040.1, read on the forward strand.
GTCAGTAGCCGGGGTTGTATGTTCGCCGGCTGCTGACTTCTGACTCATGTCATCATGTGAGGAACGTATGGCGCGGAAGATCGGCATTGACCTGGGAACAGCAAACGTTCTTGTCTACGTTAAAGGAAAAGGTATTGTGCTTTCCGAGCCGTCGGTCGTAGCGCTCTCGAAGCGCACCGACGAAGTCAAAGCAGTGGGCGCCGAAGCGCTAGCGATGCTTGGTCGCGAGCCGGAGAGCATTGAGGTGGTACGCCCAATGCGCAACGGCGTCATCGCCGATTATGTCGTCACGCAGGCGATGTTGAAATATTTCATTGGCCGCGCCACCGGTCGGCTTCGGATGAACAAGCCGGATGTGATGATCTGCATCCCAGCCGGCGTGACAAGTGTGGAGATGCGCGCGGTGCGCGACGCGGCCTTAACAGCCGGCTCGCGCCGGGCATGGCTCATTCGCGAGCCGCTGGCGGCGGCCATCGGGGCGAACATTCCGGTGAATCAGCCGTCCGGCACCTTGATCGTTGACATCGGCGGCGGTACCTCCGAGGTCGCAGTTATCTCGCTCAACGATATTGTGGTGAGCAACTCGGTGCGGGTGGGCGGCAACAAGTTTGATGAGGCGATCGCGGCGTATATCAAGCGCAAGTACAATATGGTAATCGGTGAACGCACCGCCGAAAGCGTGAAGATCGAGATCGGCTCGGCGCTTCCGCTCGATCCGCCATTGACGATGCAGGTTCGCGGGCGCGATCAGGTAGCCGGTTTGCCGCGCATCATCGAAGTGTCGTCGAACGAAATCACCGAAGCCATTCAGGAGCCGCTCGAAGCGATTATCAATGCAGTGCGCGCGGTGCTGGTGGAAACGCCGCCTGAGTTGTCGTCCGATATCATCGACAAAGGCATGGTTATGACCGGCGGCGGTTCGATGCTCCGAAGGATTAACGAGTTGCTCACCGAGGTCACCGGCGTGCCATGCTACGTCGCCGATCAACCCGCCAGTTGCGTGGCGATTGGCACCGGGCTGGCGCTGGAAAATCTGGAAGTTTTGCGTGATAGCCTGAGCGGGGATGAGTTGAACTAGCGGTTGGCGCGACGATCAGGCTCGTTTCAGTCTCCGATCTCTGATCGTGCCGCCACGCCACTCTCTGAACGTATGCAGCAAAAACTCAATCCGCCCGCAACCGGCCTGGTTCTGGAAATCGGCAGCGGCGATAATCCCAATCCCCGCTCCGATATCCTGGTCGATCGTTTCATCGGCGATAATACCGAACGTGGCGGCGATATCGTCATTGATCGCCCGCTTGTGGTTGCCGATGCGCACCATCTCCCCTTTCGCGATGATGTGTTCGCATATATTATCTGCTCGCACATCCTGGAGCATATGGATGATCCGCCGCAGTTTGCGCGCGAGTTGATGCGCGTCGGTGCGGCAGGCTACATCGGTTCGCCGAGTGAGATAGCCGAGCGGCTGTTTCACTGGTCATTCCATCGCTGGTACGTTAACCTCATCGACGATACGCTCATATTGCATCCCAAAGAGCCGGATGAGCCGTTCGGCGAATTGTTCGACTACCTCTACGAATACAATCCGATGTACTACCTCTTTCAGCGGAGCATGCCCGATCTCTTCTGGATCGAGAAAGAATGGCACGGGTCATTCAAGCTTCAGATGGCCGGGTCATCGCCGCTGCCTCTGCAAGATCCTCAGGCATTGCGCGATCTTGTGCGACCACGATTTGCGCTGCCGCGGCTTCTGGCGCTTTTTGCCGCAGCGATCGCCTCCCGCTTGCTGCGCTCGCGTACCCGCAACCTCCTCCGCCGCTTGATCGGGCGCAGCTATATCTGATACGAGTGACGAGTAACAAGCGCCGGCCAGGGATAGGCGTGCAAGCCGCCCTGACCGGCGCTGCGGTATCGTACGTCACGCCCGGTTGCATAGCGTGCGGGCGCTCAGGCGTTTGCTAGTCCTGGTGTTGCACTAGCTCGACGAGCACGCCCTGAGAACCGGCCTTGGGATGCACAAAGGCAACGAGGGTGTTGTGAATGCCGGGGCGAGCTTCTTGATCGATCAGAGGGACCCCGCGCGCGCGAAGTTCGTCGAGCGACGCGGCGATATCGTCAACACGATAGGCGATATGATGCATACCTGGGCCGCGTTCGCGCAGATATTTCGCAAAACTCGCCTCTTCAGAGGTCGGCACAATCAATTCCAGCAGCACATCCCCCATCCGCGCTACCGCAACAGCGGTATGGCGTTCGGGGAGTTCAATGCGTTCCCATTCGTCAATGTTGAACGCGCTGGAGTAAAACGCTACCGACTGATCGAGATCACTGACCGCAAACCCAAGATGATCGACATGTGTAAACATACATCCTCCCTTCTTCTACGTTCCGAAGCAACGGTTCGCCCGCACACGCCGCGACGTTTCAATGGCGTTCTCTATGGCGGTTGCGTTTGATACCGGTATTTACATTATAAATCACGCGGCGTGATATTGACAGCGCCAGTTGATAAGCTACAATAACCGTACATCGGCGTACCTTCGCTCCACGTTGAGCTTATCGGCAGAAACGCCTGACGATACAAGCTTGTACAGATTGGTTTAATCATCCGCATGGCTTTGCCGCACATGCATCCAACCACATCTGAAACGCTGACGTTGCTCGTCGAAATCACACGGAGCTTGCACGACGAGCGACCCTTAGCGGTGCGTCTACAAACCCTGTTCACGCTCTTACGCACCACAGCAGATTATCGCGATGCTCGGCTGACGTGTTGGGGCCAGGCGTATAGCGCACAAGAGCAATTTTTCTCATCTGAAGATCGCGCCATTCCCTGGGACGACGCGTTGATGATGCGCATTGCACAGAATAGCCAGGCGGAACAGCGCGGGCCGGATAGCAGGGGGATTGTCTACTTCGGCGCGCCCGTTCGATGGGTTGACCAGACGTGGGGTGTGTTCGAAATTCGTTTTGACGACTATTTCCCAACACATGTGCAGGAACTGGCGCTGGCGATCATACCCCAGCTTGCCGCTGCCATAGCGAACGAGCAGCATCGCCAACAACACGCTTCGATCATCATTCACAGCAATGCATCGGTCATTGCTGATCCCCATTTGAGCGAGCCGCAAGCGCTTCTGCTGACCGCGCTGGGGCGGCAACTTGACGCGCCGCTGAACTTGAACAGCCTGTTGCCATTATTGCTTCGCTGGGCGCTTGATACAACTCGCGCAGAAGCCGGCGCAATCTGCCTTGTAGATCACCGGCACGGTGAACTGGTTACGCAAGTCTACGAAGGGTATTTTGTAACCCCAGATTTGCAGAACCACGGCAGACCACGCTGGAGCTGGAATGTCGGGCTTGCCGGACAAGTTGCCCGCAGCGGACGCGCAATGCTGGTGCGCGACATCACGCAGGATCCCTCCACGCGCGTCAGCGGTACAGGCATACGCGCCGAGTTGGCTTCCCCAATCAGCGAGGGCGGTCAGACGCTGGCTGTGCTGGTACTCGATAGCCCGCGCCCTGCCGCCTTCGGCGAGAGCGAACTGGCATTTGTCACTGCGTTGTGCGACCGGGCGGCCCAACCGTTGCGTCGGGCTCTGGTCTACCAGGAGTCGTTGGAAAATAGCACGCAGTTGGAGCAGGTGTTTACCGGCCTGCCCACCGGCCTGGCGCTCCTTGATGTAAACGGATATGTGTTGCGCGCCAATCCCTCATGGGGGCAGATCTGGGGCTTGCCCATTCAGGAATCGCGAACGCCTTTTCATGTGCCCCTCGATCTAATAGACGCGCTTTTGCCGCGCCTGAATGAGCCGATGCACATTACGGAATTTTGCGCCCGAGGCCAGCAATCACTCGACGAAGAGCATACGACCGCCATTCGTTTGAAAAATCCGACCCAGGAACTACGGGTGCTGTCGTTGCCATCGCGCGATAGTCAGGGCGTATTGACCGGTCGGCTCTGGGTGGTCAGCGATGTGACGCGCGAGCGGGAAGTGGATCGGCTCAAGGACGAGTTTGTCTCGATTGTCTCACACGAGTTGCGCACGCCGCTTACGTCGATCCTCGGATATACCGAACTCTTGCTGGCGCGCGAGTTTGATCCAGCGGATCGGCGCCAGTTTGTTCAGACGGTCTATGATCAAGCGACTCATCTTTCCGTACTCGTCGAGGATCTTCTGGGAATTTCCCGGCTGGATGCGGGCAAAGTCAAACTCAACCGCTGGGTCGTTGCCCCGCGCCAGATCATTACCGAGTTGACCAATCAGCTTAACGCCCAGATTGAGCGACACCGGGTCGTGATTCGTATGGGAGAGTCGTTGCCGCCGGTGTACATCGATCGTGATAAAGTGAAGCAGATTCTGTTTAATTTGCTGACGAATGCGATCAAATATAGCCCCGAGGGCGGCGAGATTGAGTTGCGTGTCCACGATGCAGACAAGGGGAAGGATCTACCGCCGGATCACCCGCGCGGTCGGTGGATCGTCATCAGTGTTCGCGATCAGGGTATCGGCATCAGCCGTGAAGATCTGGAGCGAATATGGAAACGTTTCTACCGCGTTGACAATACGAACACGCGGCGGATTGGCGGAACGGGCCTGGGACTAAGCATCACTCGCTCGTTAGTCGAGTTGCACGGCGGGCGGATCTGGGCGGAAAGCAAACTCGGCGAGGGCAGCGTCTTCACATTCACGCTGCCGTTTGCCACCGATGCGATTGTGCGCGAGTAGTCGCTACACGCCCCAGCGCTCTTCACCATTCACCGTTCGATAGGCGTAGGCCATCCGGTGCGTATTCCAGGCCAATCCGATCTGACCATACGAATCGAGAATAATGCATCCGGCTTTGCTGCCCGGCACACGCCGCGACAAGAACTTGATGGCGTATTCAGCCGCCGATTGCGGCGGCAGCCCGCGTTCGAGCAATTCTACAGCCCGCCGAGCCAGCGTTGTACGCACGATGGACTCGCCCGCGCCTGTACAAATACACGCACCGACTGACTCATCAGCATACAGCCCACCGCCGATCAACGGCGCCCCGCCAACGCGTCCCGGCAGCTTGAATGGCATTCCGCCGGTCGAATTTGCCGCCGCCAGATTTCCGGTGTGATCGAGCGCAATGACGCCCACGGTATCATGGCTGACGCTGCAACTGTGTTCTTCGGCATAGTTGAACGACGCATCAGACGCAGCATATGAAGATGCAGCCTCTGACTGGCTGGCATACCACCGTTGCCATCGATGCAACTCGCGTTCGACTATCAGGTCACGATTTTTGCACAGCGGCAATGCGCACGCGGCTGCGAAGCGCTCAGCGCTCTCACCGACAAGGGCCGTCGCCGGGCCTTCCAGCACGCGCCGTGCCAGCGTTATCGGATTCCGAAGGCGTCGGAGGTTTGTCACAGCGCCATAGGCCAGTGTACGGCCATCCATCAATGCGGCATCCAGTTCGACTTCGCCGTTGATGTTCAGCACTGCGCCTGTTCCTGCATTGAAGGTCGGATCGTCTTCGAGTATCGTGATCGCAACTTCGGCTGCGTCGATAGCCGTGGCATACGCCGTCAAACGCTCCCATCCGGCGCTGATGGCCGAACGACATCCATTGATATGCGCATCGATCTGGTTGTCAGGAACTGTCCAGGCACCACCGTGAACGATTAATGCAATAGGCATAGTAGTTGGCGACTCTCAACGGCGCCTCTTGCGGCTCGACCCGGCATTTGTCTGTGCGATGAGCGAGCTATCGCGCAACAGTTTTTTAGCTCGGCGCAGCGTTACACTGGGCGTTGAGGGAGGCGGCGTATCGATTGTGGATTTGTGATTAGTGATAAATGCTACTGTACCACACGGATGCGTACAGTGCAACTACATACCATCATAGCAACGCCAGGGGCGCTCTAAACGCCGATATGTCGCGGATGCGCTTCCATATACTGAGTCGCCGCAAAGTTTATGGTATACTTCTTCTATTATTTTATAGACAAGTGACTCCGCAATAGCGCGAAACCCAGAACAGATTTAGAGATTTAGATCGATGGGCGACAATGCGCATTCCGCTGGCCACTGCTATTTGGCACTATATACATCTATGCGTGCGACGATTATCTTTAATCCCGGTGCAGGACAAGCCGGTGCTTTGGAGCATGAGCTTCGCGCCGCCGCCGATGTCTGGGCGGCACGGGGATGGCAAATCGATCTTAGCCCTACAAGCAAGCCGGGAGACGGTACGATCCTGGCGTGTCAGGCTGCCGAGCGTCGTTTCGATGTCGTTATCGCGGCGGGCGGCGACGGCACGATTAATGAAGTCGTGAATGGATTAGCCGGAAGCAAAACGGCCCTCGCGACGCTTCCGCTTGGAACGATGAACGTCTGGGCGCGTGAATTGGGTTTGCCATTGCATCCGCGCGCGGCTGCCGAGGCGCTGCTCAATTGGGAGGTGCGTACTATCGATCTGGGCAAAGCCGATGACCGGTATTTCCTGCTAATGGCGGGCATTGGCTTTGATGCCGCCATCACCGCCGGAATCCAACCGGCGTTTAAGCGCCGCCTGGGAGCGTTGGCGTATGTCGTGCGCGGGATCGAGATTGCGCTCCGTATCCGCGGATCGCGCACCAAGCTCATCCTCGACGGCAAAGTTGTTATCGGGCGCGTGTTGATGGTTGTGGTGGGCAACAGCCAGTTGTATGGCGGCCTGGTGAAGATTACCAAGCGTGCCAGTATCGATGATGGGTTGCTTGACGTCTGTGTGATCAAAGGCGACAGCTTTGGCAGTGCGCTGCGGCATGTCGTCGCGATTTTGCGCCAACGCTACAGCCACGATCCCGATATCGAGTATTATCGCGCCCGTTCAATCCGCGTTGCTGCACGACCGGCGCTGCCTGTACAAGTCGATGGCGATTCGTTGGGGCATACGCCAATGTCGTTTCATGTTGTTCCCGGCGCGCTGTGCGCTTTTATGCCCCATCAGTTGCCAGCCGCCGATTTATTGCAACAGCCCGCGATCATGCTGCCGCAGGCGGCTCGCAGTTTCCATCGCGTGCTGGGGCACGCTGCTCGCCACGACAAATCGTAATTCAGGCATATAATCAACCAATCGCACGGAAGTTCACGCCCTACGCATAATGTAAAAATGACCTCGTGCTGGTGTTATGTCGCCCTCATTTTATTGCTCTTTGTGTGTCAAGTGGATAGGTATGCTACTGATCGGTCTGGCGCTTGTCGCCTGCGGATCTGACCCCATACCGTCCGACGCAGCGCAACCAAGCCAAGGCGGGGCAGCGAGCGAACTGCCGGCGGAGCAAGCGGAAATGGCCAGCGTTCAGGGCGAGGCGCTCCCCGGTCGGCTTCTGTTTGTACAGAATGGCGCGATATGGCTCTGGCAGGATCGCCAGGGGCGATCGTTGATCGGCGACGGTAATGTTGGGCAGCCCTCCTGGTCGCCGGATGGCTCGCGGATTGCGTATATCGAGTACGGCGACAGTTATAGCGATCTGATGCTGGCCGATTCGAACGGCGTGCATCTCGATCAGCTCACCTTCAACGGATCCAATCAGCCACTGCATAGCCACGAGCGGATTTATGACAGCATCTGGGCGTTTTATCCGGCCTGGGCGCCGGAGGGCGACAGTATTGTCGTCGCATCGCAATATGCGCCGCCGGTTGGATCGCCGGCGGTCGAATATCATGTGGCGCTATTTACACTGCCTTCCGTCGGCGGCGCGCGCCAGATAATTCACGCTAGCGAAGAGGGGCATTGCGGGCGCGCCGCTTTCGCGCCCGACGGGACGTATCTCGTTTACACGCACGCCGCGACCGGGAATGATGGTGAGCAACATCTCCATCGCCTTGATGTGGTCGGCGGCGCGGATAGTCCGTTCCCCGGCGCGCCGCCGCAGAGCTACGATCCGGCATTGTCCCCCAGTGGTCAGTGGCTCGCCTTCGCGGCCAGCGCTGATGGGCGCACCGACATTTGGGTGTTGCCCGCGAACGCCACCGCCGGCAGCGCCCCCTTGCCGCAGCGGCTGACCAATCTGGGGCGCGCCCGCTCGCCCGTATTTTCGCCCGATGGGGCAATGCTTGCCTTTCTGGCGATTCCCGAAGGGCAGGGGCAATTTGAGTTGTGGGCGGCCGATCTCAGCCTCGATGACACAGGTATGCTGCGCGCTGTCAACCCGCGCCAGATTACGCACGATCTGGGGCTTGACGCGGATTCGGGGCTGTCCTGGGCACCTTGACGACGCTACCAAACGAATTTGGATCTACCGCAAGCGGTCATTCTGAGCGCAGCGAAGAATCTCAAATTCCCACAACGTCGAGACCCTTCACGCTGCCTGCGGCTCCGTTCCGGGTGACATGCGGCCTGTTCATTATTGTTTGGTAGCGACGTGGAGATCTTTGGTCTTGAGAGTGAACAATTAAAGATTAGGGAGTTGCATATGCTTGAAGAACAGGCCCGCACCATGCTGTACGAGTGGGTTAAATCCGACAGTCTGCGCAAGCATTGCGAAGGGGTTGCCGCGTGTATGCACCATTTCGCCCGCCTCCAGGGCGCCGATGCGGATCTGTGGTCGGCGGTCGGCTTGCTCCACGATATGGATTACGAGCGCTATCCTGATATGCCGGAGGGCGCGGATCTCGCCGCGTTGTCGCAGTCGATCATTGACGGGGCGACGCCGTCTGAGGGATTGCCCGGCCATCCGTTTTACGGCGTCGTGCATCTGCGCGAGCAAGGCTGGAGCAACGAAGTCTGCCGCGCGATTCTCAGCCACGCCGACTACAGCGGCATCGAGCCGGTAACGCCGATGGAGAAGACGCTCTACGCAGTCGATGAACTGAGCGGGTTTGTCGTCGCGGTAGCGCTGGTGCGCCCGGACAAGAGCATCCACAGCGTCAAGGTTTCGTCGGTTCGCAAGAAGATGAAAGATAAAGCCTTCGCGGCCAAAGTCAGCCGTGAGGGGATTATCCACGGCGCGGAGAAGCTGGGTCGCCCGCTGGAGGATGTGATCCAGGACGTGATCGCCGCGTTGCAAGCCGATGCAGAGCGCCTGGGATTGGCAGGGGTTGGATAGCGAGTTGGGGGCGGCTGGTTTCTGCTGAGCCGTTGACGAGGCCGCTCCGCCGCGTTGGGTATCGGCTAAGCAGCGCCCGGTGTGTTCAACCGGGAATGCGAAGCTGCACGCTTCGGTTTTTCCGATGAAGGGTGTGAATTGGAGTTCGGCCAAAGACGCTTGGTCAACACTGGCGAACATAACATCGAACGCAATGTGTATAATCCCTATCCATCGGCGTGCGGGTGGTTTCCAACGGAGGTGGAGGAAGCGACAAATATGCGCCGCCAACAATAACCCCGCGCGACGAAGACGCTCGGACGGCGTACGTTTGCTGGAGCGCCGCATAGGGCGGGTTTATTGCGGCATATCGAGAGTCTGCTGCGGCGTCGCCGGTCGAATGGGGTTTTCAAATCCGCTATCCGGGGGGAGATCCGGTTGTTGCGCGGCGGCAACAGCAAGCTGATCGCACCGTTCGTTATCCTCAATTCCTGCGTGGCCCGGAATGCGCACGAACGTCGCATCATAGCGTTCATACAACGTTAGCAGCGTATCCCACAAATCAGCATTCTTTACCGGGACCAGCTCCGCGCCTGCTTTCCGCTGCCACGCCTGGGACTGCCACGCGCGCGCCCATCCCTTTTGTATACCATCAACAACGTACCTCGAGTCGCTGTAGACGATCACCGAAGGCGCGCCTTTGAGCGTTTGCAAAGCAACAATCGCGGCTTGCAGCTCCATACGATTGTTGGTTGTCCGGGCGAAACCGCCCGAAAGTTCCTTCACGCTGTTCTGGTAGCGCAAGACAACCCCGTAGCCGCCGGAGCCGGGATTGCCGTCGCATGCGCCGTCGGTAAAGATAATGACTTTACCGGCCTGGAGCGCTGTTTCAGGCTGCAACTCGACCGGCAGGTCAAGCGTCTGAGCAGGGGCGTCCGACTCGGCGCGGGCATAGGAAACAGGCGTTTCTCCGGTATGCTCTCGATACCACCTTTCGGCGTCGGCGCGAACCGCAAAGCCTTTATAGACGGCGCCGCGAAAGCCTTTGATGTTCAACTCCGCGCCGTTAGGGCCGAACCATTTGTCGTAGATGCCGGGTTGGACGCCTTTGACGACCGCGTAAAACTTGCGTTTGCTCATACGATACGGTTGCTCCTGACCAGAGTGTGCGCGTGAAAAGTTTGCGTGATAGCTGGCGAGCACAACCAGAAGTGTATCACATTGTCATTCCGTTATGAAATCCTCCAGCCGTTCTTGACAGATCGGCTACGCTCACCGAAAATTCCGCGCGGCTGTGCGCCGCCGCAATCCCTAAAAGATCCCGGTTCGGCCAATAGCTCGTGCCGCATGGTGCGTAGGCGACAGTGAGGATACGCCGCATGGTGCGTAGGCGGCAGCCGTATCGAACCGGCGGCGCGCCAGAGTGGATGAAAAAGGGACGAATGAGGAACGCAAAGCTGTTTGCGGCGTGCGGGCTGGTACGTTGCGACCAGTCTCGGCCCGCTGCGACCTTCTCACGTATTCCTCTTATTCAGCGGAGCCGACAGGTCGATTGCGCCGCAGAGAACGCAGAGGAACGCAAAGATGGTCGCGGATTGCGCCGGGCAGATCGGGGCGAATACGGACGGTTGGGATGGCGGGGCGATGGTGTGCTCTCGATCGACAACAAATACATGTCAGGCATCAACCACCCCGCCGTCAATTGCCCGCCCTATCGGCTATCGTTATATCGGATATCGGCTATGTTGCCGCCGCACCTGACCAGTCTCGGCCCGTACTCCGCACTATGATGCGGAAGGTACGACTCGTCACTCGTCATTCGTATTGTTTCTGAAAGGACCACGTGATGCAAAGGCTCAACCCGGCAGTCGATGTCGAAGGGTATATGCGCCGGATTCCCGCTGCGCCGCAGCGCGTGCTGATGCTCGACTACGACGGTACGCTGGCACCGTTTCGCATCGAACGCGATCAGGCCGTTCCCTACCCCGGCGTACGCGAGGTTTTGGCAGCGATCATCGCCAACGGCAATACGCGGCTCGTGATTGTTAGCGGTCGTCCCGTTCGCGACCTGTTGCGGCTGCTGGCGTTGGAGCAAACCCCGGAAATCTGGGGCTCGCACGGCTGGGAGCATCGCCACGTGGATGGCCGGGAGGAGCCTCTCGCGATGCCGACGGAGGCGCTGGCGGGACTCGACGCCGCAGCGCGATGGGCCGAGGAGCGCAATCTGCAGGCGCGCATCGAAGAGAAGCCGAGCAGCCGGGCACTGCACTGGCGGGGTATGGACGCCGCCGGCATTGCCGAGCTGCGCGCAGCGGCCCTCGCGGCCTGGGAGCCGATTGCCCGCGCCTATCGCCTGATCCTGCATCCCTTCGACGGCGGGCTTGAGCTTCGCGTTCCCGGTCGGGACAAAGGCTACGCCGTGGACCAGGTGCTGCACGCCACGCCTCCCGACGCTGCGGTCGCCTTTCTGGGCGATGATCGCACCGATGAGGATGGCTTTTGCGCATTGCAGGGCCGCGGCCTTGGGGTGCTGGTGCGCGCGGAACACAAAGCAACCGCCGCCGACCTGTGGCTCAAGCCGCCCGAAGAGCTGCTGGAGTTTTTGCGGCTGTGGCGTTAGGCGGGGATCGGGGGCGAATGAATCAGGACAGCCGCCTGCTCTTCGCGGCTGACTTTGATCGCCACAACGCCTTCCACGTCAACGCCTGGCCGGAGTTGCGGGAGCTGTGGCGCGGCTGGAGACAAATCTAATAGAGAAAAAGCGGCTGTAGGACTGCCAGTCCTCTACGATCTGCCGCCGTCTCATAGCAAGGGTGATACAATGAGGATAGCGCTACAAGGGTTGACACACATCTACTGCAGAACGCGATGTTCGGGCGTGACAGGAACATAGCTGAAGGGAGCGGGTATGGCAGACATACACGGCCTTGAACAGACGGTACTCGACAAGCTGCGCCATCTTCCGCCTGAGGAGCAGCGTGAAGTGCTCGACTTCGTCGAGTTTCTGCACGAGCGGCGCCGACAAACGCCGTTTCGTGGCGTCAAAGGGCTGTGGGCCGACTTGGACGTCCAGATCGGCGCCGACGAGATCGACGAAGCGCGGCGCGAGATGTGGGGCCGTTTTCTGCGTGAGGATATCGTATGACCGCGGTGCTAGCCGATACCCACACCATCGTCGGGTATCTTGCCCCACCCGGCAATCTGAGCGCCAGCGCAGTGCAGGCGTTGGATGGTGCGACACAGGCAGGTGATCTGATACCAAACGATAATGAACAGGCCGCATGTCACCCTGAGCGGAGCGAAGGGTCTCAGCGTCCCCGATAGCCGGGATTCTTCGCTTTGCTCAGAATGAC
>JANQID010000041.1 GCA_028282325.1 Chloroflexaceae bacterium
TACCGCAAGCGGTCATTCTGAGCGCAGCGAAGAATCCCGGCTGTCGGGAACGCTGAGACCCTTCGCTCCGCTCAGGGTGACATGCGGCCTGTTCATTATCGTTTGGTAGCGACGCTCCAGACTCCCGGAGATTACCTTGCCATACGCCCCAAAACATTAGACCAGACCTGGAACAGGTTTCGGATCAGGTTGCCAATTCCAGCGCTTGCGAGGAATTGGAACCGGCTTTGCCACAATATGCATAAGGCTATTGATCAGACCCATTGATGTTCCAACCAGAATCATGCTTTGTCCTTCCCAGGACATATCAACATAAGTATAGATAAAATGCATAATGACATAGAGAACGGCGAAGGCTGCCGTCATACTTAAATCACCGCCCGGCATCCGATACAATGTTCGCACTCCAACGACAATCGACATACCTATCAATATCAGCAGTGAGAAAAAGGCCCCCGCCCCGGCATACATCCAGATCCATAAGAAAGAGTTGTGAGTGAGATATTCATAGAAGGGGAAATTGTTGCTAATATCAGCCATCTGGACGATAATATAAAATCTATTCCCAAAACCAATGCCCGTAAGCGGTTTACTGTGAATATTAAAGAGTATATTGAGGTTCTCTTGTTCCCGATAGATATTCGAAGAGGCATCTCGGAGATCAGGCTCGCCAATAACCGAACGCACTGCTTTGGCAGGCGCTCCCAACGGACCGCCAGCATTCCAGAATACAACTGTATAGGCAATACCAATCGCAGCTACCATTGGGACAATCAACCAGAAAGCTTTTCGATTGACCCGATACAATACGATAGCCATCAAGACGAGCACGATACCCAGGCTAATAAATGAAGCGCGCCGATTGTTAGCTACATAAGCCAGCATCACAAACGGCAGCATACTTATAATCACCGTGCGTTTTGAAGATGACGCTCGAAACATCACTATCGCACACAGGATAATATAGATCGCATTAAAGTGAATAGAGAGCGAATGTTCAGCAATGCGCTCAACGCCGCCAAGATCAAACTGCAACACAGTTGCCACATAGGTGCTGCCAGATATTCCATCAATACAGATAGGTAGAATAATTGCCCACATAAGCCAGCTAATGTGCTCACGTCGCTCAATGAGATTTCCCACAAATAGTACCATCATTGGCAGATAAAATATCGTGCGACTTTGCCACAGCGCCATAGTCAGATTGCCGCCGGTCAAGATGCCATAAAACAGACTAAAGGCAATAAAGGCAATAAATGTCAGCACCGGTATAGAGAGTGGTCCCCAATAGACCTTCCATTGGCGAGTAAACGCCATTCTGGATAGCCATGAAATAAGCGTTAATCCAAGGTATGATTCGAGAGGCGTAAAACTCACCGAGTTGTTCAGAAAAAGGAGGGACTCGAAGCTTGAGAAGTTTTTATTAAATGGATACCACGGTGATAAAAGGGCATCCCCAAGCAAGGTAAAGAAGACAATAAGATAAACGCCGTATCGTGGACGATATACAATCGCAGCAATACCAAGAAGATAGGCGATCCAGGCCAATATAGCTGGACTCGGGCCATCTCTCAACATCATAAACCCGATCAGGCTAGTCATGCCGAGAATACCCAACATCCAGATCAGATCACTTATGGCGCTACGCCGAGCCTGCAAATGAGCTACTCGTAAATGAGGCAGAACCGGCAGGTTATGACTAATGGTTCGTCTGGCAAATACACTTTCTTCCAGCATAACAGTTTGATCTCAGTTGACTACGTTTTGTCAAAGATGTAGTACATCACGCCAACAACCATAGTCAGACCAACGATAATCCACACACTCCACTGTAAATCTTTTTTCCCCAGGAAAATCCCAGTAAAAAATGCCGCCATAATAAACGTTAAGAAGACAGTCACCGCGATCACTCCTGAGGTATCAGGTTGTATAACCATTTGGGAGTATGTATACGATTCTTATTCATCACAACGCCAAGCATCGACATATGCCGGATTTCATCGAGCGCCAATTGCAAACTGTTTGTTGTTGTTACACCTTGTTGTACAACCACTACTGCGGCTTCGCTTAAGGATGCCGCTGCGATTGCATCGCTTGACTCCAGGATCGCTGGAACATCCAAAAACAAGTGGTCATATTCCTGGCTCAACCTATCGATAAGATCCTTCAGTTCATTGCTGCGAGCAAATATCGGACGTTGCGCTATTGGCAAATCGCCAGCTGGCAACAATGATAAATTTGGCAAGTTTGTCGATACAAGCGCCTCCTCTATAGAACTCTTCCTGGTTAGTATGCCCGCCAAACCAGGGCTAACCGAAAGGTTTGTAGGTTCCATATTGGGAGAGGCGTCGGTCTTTTTTCGACGTTTTTCTTTTTCACTCACCGTATGCTGATGCTGAGACGATAAGAGCTTCTGCATTCCCGGCGACCACCAGTTAAGCTCAACAAGACCAATTTTGGCGGGCATATCATGCGCCATAATCGCTGCCAATGCGAGCGAAACATATGTCACGCCCTCGCCGCGTAATGCTGACACAACAGAGACCCGTGATGGAAACGCTTCGCGCCAGAGCAAACCGGTAACCATCCGGCGACAGGCATCTACCACATCTCCAGAGAAGACAATTAGTGGTTGACCATCAGGCCGATGCAGCGCTACGGCACTCTTCAAGGCCGTTGTCGGAGCCTTCTTTTTGCGGATTAGAGCATTAAGCATATCAAACCTCGCCTGTTGATGGTTTTGCTATACGCGCACGCAGGCGTGCAACGAGATCCTGACTTAAGTTGCGCAACACTATAATATCCTCACGCGGAATGACACGCAGCAGCAAAATGATGCTACTATAGGTCGCCGCACCAACTATGACCGGCACTACCAAGATCATATCGCGCACAAGCCAACAAGCTCCCATCATAGTCACGCCAGCAACGAGGCTTAATGTCGCAATGCGCACGCTGGACCAAGTTAATGTCCCACGAGGCAAGAGCAACAGCCCGCCAATTGCCATACCAAGTTCAGTAATCATAAACGCGAACGCGCCCCCGATTGCGCCATTTCCAAATTCCTGTTGAAACCAAGGAATCATGAGCAGATCAAGCGGGATAGTTACTAGAGTTGCCACAACCATAAACGATGTCCAGATATTGACTCGATCAGTCGCGATAATGTACTGTCCAAATATTGCCGTGAGATAGATGAAGACCATCACAAATCCCATCAACGCAAGAACAGGTCCCGCTTGAGCAAACTCCTCTCCAAAGAAAAAGACCGCGAGTTGATTCGCAATACTTGCAAGACCAAATCCAATCGGAATACCAAATAAAAACATAAGATCGGTGCTTTTGCTTAACAGTTTGATTGTTCCATCCACAGTCTCATCGGAAGCATCCTTGTGGACACGAGCAAAAGCTGGGAATACGGCCGTGGCAAGAATGGTTGGAACAAAGAGGAAGGTCGCGCTGAGCCTTACTGCCACACTGTACCATCCCATCACCACTTCATTTACCAGGGCCGACATAATGATCATATCGATTTCCTGATAAATAGTAAGCACCAGACCAGACAGTACGAACGGTAAGCTTGACTTGAACATCCATATAACCAGTGATTTGTCAACGCTTATGTGAATGGGAAATCGTCGGCGTAGCGCAACGAAATGCACAATAAAAGATGTGACTTCCACCAGACCAGCCGTCACAGCAACAGCATAGATGCCTAAACCTAGCCACATAATGATAAAGACAACGATAAGTTGAATGGCTTTGCCTATAACATCGGCCAGAGAAATGTACTCCATTATCTCCAGACCAACCAAGGCGGCTGAGATAGCTCTTGACAATTGCCCTATCGGAACAAAGAATCCCAGAATAAGGATGACATAGACCGTCTCTATAGGATAATGCATCACATAGAGATAGGTGCTCAGAGCAATGCAACTTATAACAAACAACACAGCACGAATAATAATCGCTGCACTAACCAATTTCGACGTCTTTTCGGGGAAACGAGCAATCTCCTTTGTCATAAATTTCGTAGTGCCAAATTCCATGAATTGTTCAAGCACAATCCAGATGGACAAGGCAAGCGCATATTGGCCAATCCCGGCAGGGCCAATATAGCGGGGCAAGAAGATGGTCAGGAAGAACGCAAAGCTCCAGGTAATGAGCTGCGACCCCATTAAGACGCTCGTATTTTTGAAGATAACCTTGCCGCTGTCATTCATAGCAGTTTGCAATCTCTTCTTTACAGCACATCGAACCGGCAAATATGATGGTGTTCGGATGGTATATCCAAGGTAGTGATTTCAGCGCATTATGAACTATGCACTTGTCTTTACTGACACGTTTTCTGGAGTGCCACTACTACCTTCGATGCACTACAGGCGTTAAAATAGAGCGCCTAATTGATCAGTGTCTCAGAAAGTGGTTCTTGTACCGATTGCGAGAGATTTGCGTCTTTCGTCTCTTTTAAACTGCTCTTTCCCTCATCGAGAGCCGCTTGCAGATCCGGGGCATCGCTTTCCTGGTGAATCGGTATCGTTGCCAACACCGGCAAATGTGTACCTACTTGCACATCGGAAGGAAAGCGCAGGCTTCTGTCAAGCAACGCGCTGCCCACCACTCCAATAATGCTCATAAATATACCAACCGCTACAAAGATAAGCCCCTGCAACGCGAGCGTTCTGAGACCTGTAAGCGGCTCGGTAGGCACAACCGGCGCATCAATAACGATGTAGGCCTGGCGAATATTCTGCTCCGCCTGGATCATTAGCAAGCGCGCGCTTTCTTCTTTCGCCATAACATCCTGCAACTGCTCCTCCGCTTGTTGAATTGCGGACTGCAACCGTTCAACCTCCAGCGCCTCATCTTCAGGGCGTTCGCCACGGATCGGCACAGGATACTGTTCGAGATAGAGGCGAAGATCTTCGCGAGTTTGTTCTAGTTCTTCCTGATATGCCGGTATCATTTCGGCAAAAAACTGTTGTGCAGAAGAACTGTCCTGAAAATCAGAGTTAAACTTCCAGGCAACATATGCTTCTACGAGTCGGTTCGCCAATTGATAAGCAACTTGGGGATCCGAGTAATCAGCGCCAAGACGCACCAGACTGTCTCCCAACACCTCCACTTGTACGGTCGAACGAACCTCATCCATTATCTCGGTAGTCGTTTCAGGATCAGCCGCTAACTGCGACTCGAGGTTCGTCCCTTGAATAAGTGAGCGTATGAACGCTTCAGTTTCCAATAGCTGCGCCAACTGCGAATTAAATGCATCCGCTGGAGTTGTCCAAAACGACCTTCCATCTAGCGAGATTTCATTCAAAGACTGCACCAGGGTTTGATCTTGTACAAATAGCGTGCCCGATGCGTTATAAGTGGGTTCGGCCGTAACGATAAAAATGCCGGCGATGCCGATCATCACGGCAATAGGCAGAAGGTTCAGCAATGGGCGACGAAAGTAGCTTTCAAGTATTCGCAGCAGAAATAAACGTATCATCTCGACATCTCCTTGATGATTACGATTGAATCCATGCTCTGCCGCCGTCAGTTTTCAGACTTATCCTTAACAAAACTGAGCAGGACATGTGCGGTGTTCATTTCCGACGAAATCTGTGTCGAAATTCAATCTTGGCGTACCGAAGCTAAGGCATGGATAGAATGGACGACTATGCGCAGCATCCAACTCGCCTCATTACACCATGGTACGTATAGGGCATAAATATCAGGTGACACACTTACGGCTGAGCGATGACAAATTATAGATTACGACAGTAACAGGTTATTCAATAATAAGTATTGACGTTACTCAAGCATGCATGCGTACGCTATGGTAGCATTCATGACATACCAGCGACGTACCAGCGCCGATGCGCCAATAGCGGGGTCGTGGCAAGATCGCAATCATCAAACCGGATCAACGCCAATACCAACGTGCCGCGGTGCTCGCATTCGTTCATGATACGAAAGTATTTTTCATTATATCAAATTATAGATGCCGCAGCAGGAGGAACGAACGTTCGGGAATATTCATCGCTCGCGATAACCTTCGCGGAAGTAGAGGAAAAGCGGGAGGGCCAACGAGAGCCCAACCGTTAGATTTGCAATAATGCAGATCCACCACTCTTTGATCCCGCGGGCTTTTGTTTCGCGGTAGAGGAAGACCCAGAATACTACCGAGGAGATGATAACATCGACCGCGAAGAATGACGCAATTGCATTGGCAAACATTTCCGCGGCGAAGAGACGTAGATCCAGGCCATTGGAGAGGAGGAACGGGACAAAGTAGGCGTAGGGCAAGACCAGACCGACCAGTGATAAGAGCAGGTATAGCCGTTTCATTGCGAATGGCTCCGCATACTATGGCGCAGACAAGCGTTGAGCAACCGAGGCGCTTCGCACCGATGGTAAGCTTAGATCACACTCTTGTCAACGCGCCGTAGCAGCGATCCGGCACGTGCATTTGCGGGCGGATCTAGCATTGCGCTGGGATAATATCTTGACAGTCGCGATGCTATCGGCTACAATTCTTGCCGTAGTTATTGCCAACGTAGCTCAGTCGGTAGAGCAGCTGTTTCGTAAACAGCAGGTCCGGGGTTCGAGCCCCCGCGTTGGCTCCATTTTCCCCTCCCCTGTTTTCGTTACGAAGGGATGTTTTATGGCTGCGTCTCAACCTCCGCGTGGTACAATACGAGCAAATGACCCGAAGAGACGCACCGAGATGCTGTTAGCCTACATAGAGAACCAAACCTCAACAGATACATGGCCCATTGACCTGAAGGCAGCACACTCGACGAGGCACGCGAAAACCTATATGAGGCGGTCAAGCCAGAGGCCTTGTGCGCATATCCTATCCTCCCTTTCTTTCCCAAAACCAACATTTGAACGCTCCCGAACCGCCTCAGCGCTGCAGCTAGTCAAGCGCTTCGAGCGCAAGAGAACCAACACAGCTTTTTATTATAAAGGCCTCGGTTTATTGTCTCTTCAAGGTGATCCATAAAGCGGGCGCGTTCCGCAAGCAGATCAGGATAGCGCCGAGCAGCGAGTGTCCGGCTGATGAAAAAGCCCAAGATCGAGATGATCGCATACGCCCAGGCTTCCCGCCAGCCCCAACGCCAGGAAATCAATAGCGGCAGGAATGGGATAATCACCACAAAAACCACGACCTGGACGAGAACGCGGGGGGAAATGCTTGGACGTTACCAAACGATGATGCGTATGCTGCATGTCACCCTGAACGGAGCCGCAGGCGGAGTGAAGGGTCTCGATGGCCTGGGAATCCGAGATTCTTCGCTGCGCTCAGAATGACCGCATACGGTGCCTCCAGTATTGTTTGGTAGTTGATCATTCACAGTTCGTCTCATTCATTGATGCATAGCGCATGTTGTCCGATGCGGCGCAGAGAACTCAGGAGCATTGTTGCTGAATGGCTACAGATAGCTTGATGTGTCAACGGCTATTCGTTCGACGTCGATAAGGTGAAGGTTGTTGTCGAGGATAATCGCGAAATCGAACGGAAGACTATCCGACGTTTCAGAAGTTGCGTCGTCAGGCGCATTCTCCGCGTCTGAGTCCCAGTGCAGGGTGACGAGAACCACGCCTGCTCCTTCCACGCGCATACGAT
This sequence comes from Chloroflexaceae bacterium, assembly GCA_028282325.1. Taxonomy (GTDB): domain Bacteria; phylum Chloroflexota; class Chloroflexia; order Chloroflexales; family Chloroflexaceae; genus JANQID01. The sequence goes on from JANQID010000041.1 coordinate 7,619, forward strand.
TCGGCCCCACATCGACTGCGGTGATGGTTACGTCGGAAACCGCTTCAACGTGCGTACGCGATGCGAGCTTATGAAGTTCGTCGATATCCGTCAGAAAGATCTGACACAGAATATCCTCAATCCCTTTAATCTCGATACGCTTCTCTTTGGGGGGCGTAACAACGACCAGGTTGAACTTGCCGCCTAAACGATGCACCACTTCGTCGCGCAAGCGGCCAACCTCGTTCGTGCGCTCGTCAGACCAATTCCCAAGTTTAAACTCCATCACAATCAATTCGTCGCCCTTCCGCGCAATGAGGTCGGCGCGGGCATTCCCGATCGGGGCCTCTTTGGCGACGGCGTATCCTTGCGCGAGATACCGGGATGCTATGTCCTCAATTGCGGCATCAAGCCAGTGCTTGGCGGCGATCTCCTGTCTAATCCGCATATTATGCCTCCCCTGCGATCTCCTGGCCAAAGAGAAACATACTTTGGTCTAAATTCCCAAACTCGACATACAACACATGATCTTCGCTGCCGATCATTTCTATGAAGTCGTCAATTACTGTATCCGGCATGCTCGAAAGATCGAACGTGGTCATATCGGTGCTGCGTAGATCGACAACCCCGGCATGTCGCAACTGAATGACGCGATCATCTTCAAACGCCAGGCCTTCCAGGGCGTCCCAGATCGGTTTGCTCAAGTTGTCTGCGTCCAGTTGATTGTGCTGGTTGTGAAAATAGTAAACGACGCCGTAGAGCGGCTCTGCTAGCAAATCCGTCGCCGGATAGTAGGTATGATACGCCTGACGAATCCGCTCTTGAAATCTATCGGTCATCCTCGCATTCACTGATCTGGGCCGTTGTGAACTCAGAAAGGCGCGCATCGTTGTACTCGCGGGTTTCGGGTGAGTGTCACCTTATATTATCGTATATTTTCGGCGGCGAGTCTACCCGCACATCTCCGCCTTCAGACGTAGCCCCATCCCGTCTCGCGATGGATTTCCGGCCCTGACTTGTGCTGGAATGGTGATTCAGCCTTGCTCCGGGCAACAAATGCCCGGCAGCGACGTATCATTACGTGAGAGTTGAACACAGAGACATAGGAAAAGCGAGACGATTGTGAAACACTACGACATCATCATTGCCGGAAGCGGCGCCGCCGGACTCAGCCTGGCCTATCATCTAAGCCGCAGCCCGTTGCGCGAGCGCTCGATTTTGATTGTCGATAAATGCGCGAAAGATTGCAATGACCGCACCTGGGCCTTCTGGGCCGATCAACCGACGCCGTTCGAGAGTATCGTCTATCGTTCGTGGAATCGGTTGCAGGTGGTGGGTGATGATCTGGATGCCAGCGTTGATCTGCGCGACTACCGCTATCAGATGATCCGCGGCATCGATTTCTATGCTTTCGTTCGCCAGGAGCTGGCCGCCTTCACGAACATCATTTTTCTCCAGGGCGTCGTCGAGCGTATCGAGGACGGCGCCGACGCCGCGCGCGTGATTATCGACGGCCAGGCCTACACCGCCGAGTGGGTGTTTGACAGCATCTTCAAGCCGTCCGAGATACGAGATGAACTGGCGGATTGCGAATATCTGAAGCTGTATTTCAAAGGCTGGGAGATTGAAACCGACGCGCCGATATTCAACCCGGACGCGGCGACGTTGATGGACTTTCGCACGCCGCAGAAGAATGAGACGCGCTTTTTCTATGTGCTGCCCTTCTCGCCGACGCGCGCGCTGGTCGAGTTCACGGTCTTTTCGGCAGCCAGATTCAGCCAACGCGCCTATGAGCAGGCCCTGCGCGATTATCTCGCCGACACCCTGGGCGTGAGCGATTTCCGCATCGTCGCCGAGGAATCCGGCGTTATTCCGGCGACCGACTACGACTTCACGCGCCAGCTTGGCCGCCGCGTGATGACCATCGGCACGAAGGCCGGGCGCGTCAAACCAACGACGGGATACGCTTTCCTGCGTATTTTGCAAGACTCGGCGGCGATCGTCGCATCGCTGGTCGCGAACGGTCACCCGTTCGATGTGCCCGCGGATCGCCGCGCCTATCGCTGGCTCGATGCGGTAATGCTGCGGGTGATGAGACGACACGGCGAGCAACTCAAGCCGATCTTCACCGCTCTGTTCCGGCGCAACCCGATCGAGCGCATCTTCCGTTTTCTCGATGAGCGGGCCTCGCTCTGGGAGAGCCTGCGCCTGATCGCGTCGCTGCCGCCGTGGACATTCATGCGGACGGCGTTCCAGATGCGCAGCACGCCACAAACGCAAGTTCAACCCCAGCCGCAAGCCCGATCGACGACGCCGATCACCGAGCGGCTGGCCGGCGGCAGTATCTAGCGCCGATCTCGAAAGCGAGCACGTAGGAGGCAATATCAACGTTGCGGCGTTGGCGTGAGCGCAGTGGTCATCACACCCTGCTCTTACTCCAACGCCTTTTCGATCCGAATAGGACGCGTAATTCGGGGCATATGCACGGGCAGCAGCAACGAGATCGTCCCGGCGGTTACTACGAAGACCGCCGCCGCCCATAGACAGCCCTCTAAGCCATGAGCCTGGTAAATCAGGCCTGACAAAACCGTGCCGATCAGTCGTCCCAGTGCGTTCGCCATATAGTAAAAGCCCACGTTCAGCGCCGCTTTGTCGCTGTCGGTATAGGCCAGGATCAGGTACGAATGCACCGCCGAATTGAGCGCGAAGATGATCCCGAAGACGATCAGCCCCGTCACAATCACGATTCCCGGTTCGACGCCGTTCAGCAGCGCCAGCGCGATGCCAACGGGAAACGCCGCCAGCGCGAACGCCAGTCCGGTCGCGGTGCGTCCATCCGGCTCACGACCCTGCCCTGCAACGCGCCGCTTGAGCATGCCCGGCGTCGCTGCTTGAACAACGCCATAGCCGATCACCCACAACGCCAGGAAGCCGCCCACCTGCCAGAAATTCCAGCCCAGCGCCTCGTAGAGAAACACCGGCAACCCAATGACAAACCAGACATCGCGCGAGCCGAAGAGGAACATACGCGCCGCCGCGAGCACGTTTACCGCCCGATTCTTCGAGAATATCTGGCGGAACGTCGCTTTCTTATCAGCCACGCCCAGGTCGCCGCGCATCAGGACAACCGCCGTGATCAGCGCGGTCAGCACCAGCCCGGCCAGGATGAACAGGGCGGCGCGGAAACCGACCAGCGTCAATAATAGCCCGCCGACGAAAAAGCCGACGCCTTTGAGTGCGTTCTTCGAGCCGGTCAAAATGGACACCCACTTGAACAGCGTCGATTGAGCATCTTCGGGCACGAGGAACTTGATCGCGCTTTTGGAGCTCATCTTGGTCAGGTCTTTGGCAATGCCGGAAAGCGCCTGCGCGGCCATTACGTAGGGGACGACCAGCCAGGCCGGGTTGATGGCGAGCATGCTCAGGGCGACCAGTTGGATCGCCAGCCCGCCGAACAGCGTGGCTTTCAACCCCAGGCGCGCGCCGAGCCAGCCGCCGACCAGATTCGTCGCCACGCCGAAGATTTCGTAGAAAATGAACAGCATCGCGACCTGAAACGGCGTGTACCCCAGGTTAAAGAAGTACAACAGCACCAACATTCGGATCGCGCCGTCGGTCAACGTATCGGCCCAGTACGCACCGGTGACCAGCATATAGTTGCGAAGGTCGTTCGAGCGACGGGATGGCGCGGCAGTTGCATCAGTCGACATATATTTCTCGTAGATAAGCGTGTGCGGAGTGCGTTAACACTGTCAGAAACTCGGCAGCATTGCCGCCGTACTCCGCAAGTTGTCCAATCAGGAAGTTAATCAGCGTGCAGGCAGTTTCAGCGCAACCTTGCGCGCCAGTTCGATCATACGGTTGGTATAGCCCCATTCGTTATCGTACCAGGCCAGAATCTTCACTTGTGTGCCATTAGTCACCATCGTTGATGGTGCATCAATAATCGCCGAGCGCGGATCATCGCGGAAATCGACCGAGACAAGCGGGCGTTCCTCGTAGCCCAGAATGCCGCGCAACGCTCCCGCAGCAGCGTCTCGCAGCAATGTGTTGACCTCGTCGCTGGCAGTTGGGCGCGCAACCTCAAACACACAGTCGGTGAGCGAGGCGTTGAGCAGTGGCACGCGCACGGCAATACCGTCGAGCTTACCTTGCAACTCCGGAAAGATCATGCCAATCGCCGTCGCCGAACCGGTTGTGGTCGGAATAAGCGACATACTCGCTGCGCGGGCGCGGCGCAGATCTTTGTGCGGCGCGTCAATCAACGTCTGGGTATTGGTCATATCGTGGATAGTTGTAATCATCCCGTGGCGAATGCCGATGCCTTCGTGAATGACCTTCACCACCGGAGCGAGGCAGTTGGTGGTACACGAAGCGGCGGTGAGCAGGTGATGCTCGTCGGGCCGATACCAATCGTCATTCACCCCCATCACGATGTTCAGCGCGCCCTGCTTGACCGGTGCGGCAACGATCACTTTGCGCACGCCGGCCTGAAAATATGCAGCGAGCTTTTCGGGTGTGCGAAATTTGCCGGAGCATTCCAGCACAATATCGACGCCGGCGTCGGCCCAGGGAACCGAACCTGGTTCTGTGCGGCTGCTATAGCCGATCGCCGTCTCGTCGATGACCAGAACATCATCTTCGCCGCGCACGGCGTGATCCCAGCGCCCATGCACCGAGTCGAAGGTCAGCAGATGCGCCGCCGCAGATGCATCGCCGTTCGGTTCGTTGACGTGAGCGAAGGTCAACTCCGGCCAGCCCCAGGCAGCGCGGAGCGCCAGCCGCCCGATGCGCCCAAATCCATTGATGCCAATGCGAATACTCATACGTTGTGCCGCTCCTCTCGCGATCTGCGCAATGGACAACGTCCATACGCTCGATCTCCAGAACAATACATTGGTCGTTTCTTGATTGGTTATGCACGAATGCAGAACTTCAATTATATCAATCTATATCGATACTATAAATCCCGAAAGAGGGTTTGTCAAGCAGAAAATGTTACGCAGATAGCTCGAATTTACGACTTTACCAAACGAATTTGGATCTACCGCAAGTGGTCATTCTGAGCGCAGCGAAGAATCCCGGCTTTTGAGGACGCTGATACCCTTCGCTCCGCTCAGGGTGACATGCGGCCTGTTCATTATCGTTTGGTATTATCGTACAAGTTCGTGATACACTTGCCCCCGGAGACGATAGATTTATACCAAATTATATTGTTATTTTCTTGACAGCAGAGAAAATACGCTGAACGCGCGGCGACGCCTATGTGCGGACGCAAGCGACCAGGAGCGGCGGCAGCGCCTCGACGCGGGTGCGCAGAAGATCGCGGGCAGTGCGGAACGCGGCGATCTGATCGGCGAGGCTGCCTTCAACCATCGCCGGGTCAGGGATGCTCCAGTGGATGCGGCGCGCGACGCCCGACCAGGTCGGGCACTGTTCGCGGGCCAGGTCACAGACGGTGATCACCACGTCGGGGCTGAGACCGACAAGGGCATCGAGTCCTTTGGCCGACTGGTGGCTGATGTCGATCCCGGCTTCGTCCATCGCCTGTATCGCCAGCGGGTGAATCGGTCGCGGTGTCGTGCCGGCGCTACGTACACGCAGGCGACCACCGCCGATGTGACGCAGCCAGCCTTCGGCCATTTGCGAGCGGGCGCTGTTGGCGGTGCAGAGGAAGAACACCGTGAGCGCGGGCAATTCGCTTGTCGGCGCGACGCCGGGCAAATACAAGCTGGCGCCGATCTGCCGATGCACGACCTGAAGCGCCGCACTATCCAGCCCATAGTAGAGGACGCGCGCGTCGGCGTCGCTGCGGTGAGCCTGAACCAGCCGGGCCTGACGAAGCACGTTCAAGTGGTAGGAGACGAGATTTTGCGGCAATTCAAGCTGTTCAACCAATTCGCCGACCTGGTAATCGCTCCAGCGGAGGGCGTTGATCAGCCGCCAGCGTGTATCGTCGGCCAGCAGCTTGAGCACGCGCAGCGTCGATTGCATCTCTGTGTCGACGTTCGGATCGTGTGGTGCGGTCATCGCCAGCCCTGTTGCGGCAATTGCCCTGAGCGAGATCGGCGGCGGGTGCGCCTGCGTTATTCTACCACGCAACCGGCGGGCGTATTTGACAACACCGTTCGCTCGCGCTATACTAAAATAGACTGACCAGTCGGTTTATTAACTCCAGGGAGCCGCAATGTCGCCTCGCGCAGATGTCAGCGCCGAGCGCCGCAACCAGATACTCGATACCGCCGCCGCAATATTCGCCCGCTATGGCTTTCACCAGGCGCGGATGGATGACATTGTGCAGGCGTCGGGGTTGAGCAAAGGCGCAATCTATTGGTACTTCAAGAGCAAGGACGAGATCATCATTGCTTTGCTGCAACGCTTCTTCGGCCAGGAGTTGGCGGGCGCGCAAGCGCTGCTAGACGACCCCAACCCCGTCGGCGAGCGCCTGTTACAGATAAGCCGGCAGATCATCGCCGATACGTTGCATGTCACCACGATTGGCCTGATTCCGCTGTTCTACGAATTCTACGCGATGGCCCAGCGCGAGGGTCAGGTCCGCGAGTTTATCCGCACCTATTTTTTCGCCTATCGCGATCTGTTGAGCACGCTGATACGCCAGGGCATCGCGCGCGGCGAATTTCGCCCCATCGATGCCGAACAGGCCGCAACTACGCTGTGCGCGCTGTACGAAGGTACGCTGCTGATCTGGGGCGTCGTGCCAGAAGGCATTGACCTGGAACAACAGGTGCTGGCTGCGGTGCGCTTGCTCATCGCCGGAATCTCCGCCTGACGCCGTATTCGATCGTGCCGCAACCGCCGAACTGAAAGCAGTAGAGGAGTATGGCACGCGATATTGACCATCACAAATCCCTCACCGGGCCGGGCGCCGCTCAAACGGCGGCGCAAGGGGCGACCTGGGTGCGCCCGATGCTCAGCCCTCGCTGGCGTAAGGTTCTCGCCGACCTGGGGAGCCACAAAGTTCGCACGCTTCTGGTAACGCTCTCGATCTTCATCGGTATCTTCACTATCGGCATGGTTGTCGGCGCGCAGGCGATCCTCGACCGCGAACTGAGAACCGGTTATCTAAACATTGATCCTGCGCACGCCATCATCACCACCGGCGGCGTGACCGGCTACAACGAAGATTTCTCGCTCAACTCGGCGCCCGCGAACCAGGAAGGCTTTAGCGAGGAACTTATCGACGCGGTGCGCCGGATGCCCGAAGTCGCCGACGCCGAAGGCCGCCACGTATTCGATGCGCGGGTGCGCGTAGGGGACGCCTGGAAAAGCATTCAGTTCACCGCCATCGATGATTTCGCCGACGTGCGCGTCGACAAGATCCGCTCTGTCGCCGGAGCCTGGCCGCCAGAAGAGCACGAGGTATTGATCGAGCGATCGGGCATGGGCGTGCTCGGCGTCGAGATCGGCGATACCATCTTGATCGAACTGCCCGATGGCAAGCAGCGCGAGATGCGCGTCGCCGGCGTGGTCCATGACCTCACCCAGTGGCCAACGCCGTTCCTTGGCACAGTGTATGGCTACATCGCGTTCGACACGCTGGAATGGATGGGTGAATCGCGCGACTATAACAAGCTGATGATCCGGGTGGTCACGAATGCCGACGATAAGCAGCACAACGAAGAAGTCGCCGAGCTGGTGCATGACAAAATCCAGAAATCGGGGCTCGATCCGTCCTTTCCGCAGGTTCCCACACCCGGCGAGCATCCGCTCAATTTTATGATCGTCGCGCTCACGTCATTGATGGGGCTGCTCGGCGTATTTGCGATCTTTCTCGGCAGCTTCCTGGTGGTCAATACGATCTCGGCGCTGCTGGCCCAGCAAATCAAACAGATCGGCATTATGAAAGCGATCGGCGCACGTCCCAGGCAGATCATCGCCATCTATATAGTTCTGGCGCTGAGCTTCGGCGTGCTCGCGCTGCTGCCGGCGATTCCGCTGGCCCAGGTTGCTACGCAGGGGTTCGCCCGCTACATCGCCGCATTCCTCAACTTTGACATTGCTGACGCCGGCATTCCGGCCTTCGTCGTTCTCATTCAGATCGGGGCAGCGCTGCTCGTACCGATGGGCGCGGCGTTTCTGCCGGTGCTGACCGGCACGCGCGTATCGGTGCGCGAGGCATTCGGCAGCGATAGCGGTCTGGGGCGATCCTACGGATCGGGAGGGATCGACCAGCTGTTGAGCCGCATACGCGGCTTGCCGCGCCCGGTGCTGCTTTCGCTGCGCAACACCTTCCGCCGCAAGGCGCGTGTGACGTTGACCTTGTTCACACTAATGGTCGGCGGGGCCTTTTTCATCTCGGTGTTCAGCATTCGCGCCTCGTTATTCCTAACGTTGGAAGAACTGGTTGAATCGCTCTATGGCTACGATGTTGATGTGTTTCTAGCCCGCTCCTACCGCGATGACTATCTGGTCGCCACGGCAGAGCGCTTGCCGGGCGTGGTCGCCGCCGAGGGTTCGGTGCAAACCAGTGTACGGCGCGTATTTCCAGACGACCGCAAAGGGCTGGATATGCAGCTGATCGCCGTGCCACCGGAGAGCGACACGCTCAACCCGCAGATTGTGGCCGGGCGCTGGCTGCAGCCCGCCGACGAGAACGCGCTGGTAATCAGCACCGGCATGCTCAAGGACGATCCCGATCTGGCCGTTGGCAGCAAGATCACCATTGAGATCAAAGACCGTGAGATTGTCTGGCAGGTGGTGGGCATTATGAAAGCTCTGGGCAATTCGCGCTGGGCCTATGCCAACCAGGATTACTATGGCCGGGCGGCCCGCGAAATCGATCAAGCCAGTTATCTGCGCATTGTCGCCCGCGAGCATACACCCGCCTTCCAGGCTCAACTGGCCAATAGGTTGGAGAAGCAATTCAAGCGCGAGGGCATCGAGATCAGTTACACCAAGACAATCTCCGAGTTGAGCCAGGGCGACTTCGCGGCGATCAACGTGATCACGATCAGCCTGATGCTGATTGCGGTGCTGGTGGCTGTGGTCGGCGGGCTAGGGCTGGCCGGAACGATGAGCCTGAACGTGATCGAGCGGATGCGCGAGATCGGCGTGATGCGGGCTATCGGCGCAGAAGATCGTGCCCTGTTGCAGGTGTTCATCGTCGAGGGCATGGTGATCGGCGGGCTGAGCTGGCTGATCGGCGCATTGCTATCGCTGCCGTTGGGCAAGCTGATGAGCGACATGCTCGGCGAGCAGATTTTCTCCTCGCCGCTGTCGTTCAGCCCCTCGCTGACCGGTGCGTTGCTCTGGCTGGCGCTGTCGTTGGCGATCAGTGCGTTGGCCAGCCTATGGCCAGCCTGGAACGCCACGCGCATCCCCGTGCACGACGTACTGGCATATGAGTGATTCACGGCGTCAACCCGCCGAACGCCAAAAACGCTCAGAGCGACAACTATGTCGCTCTGAGCGTTGAGAAAGGAGGAAGCGATGATTTCTGTTTATCCGGCGTTGATCGCGACCCGGTGCGGTTTGGCGGCTTCCGACTTCGGCACGCGTACGGTCAGAATGCCGTTGGACAGCTCGGCGGCCACAGCGCCCGCCTCCACCATAGTCGGAAAGCGCACGCCGCGCGAAAACTCACCGGAGCGGCGCTCCTGTACGTGGTAGCGTACGCCTTCGGCGCGCTCAATCGTCACTGCGCCTTTGATCGTCAACACATTCTCGTGGATCGTAATCTCGAAGCTATCGGGCGTCAGGCCCGGCGCAACCAGTTCGACCACATACTCCTGCTCGGTTTCGTAAAGATCCAGCGGCATCGGGATACGGTTGTTGGTCTGCGTCGTCGCAGCGGCTTCGCCCATCAACTGATCCATCGCATTGTGCAGCATAAACTCCTGAAATGGTCCCCGGCGAGTCAGCGCAATCATACGAAAAACTCCTATCATGTATCAGTATGCAATTCGTTGCTTAGTTCTCAGGCATCCGAACGACTTCGCTCGCGCCCGTGCGTTTTGCTCTTCCGCTGATAGTTATACCTGACATATGTTAGAACGGCGCAAACACTGTATTAGCGCCCCGTTAGCGGCGTGTTAGAGCGATGTTGGAGGCAGGAACGCTTGCGGCGCGACCGGCAGGGCGCCGGTTCTACGATCGGCGTCTAACTCGACGATTCGCGCAGGTGCAGGTATACTTGGCGGCACAACGAAAGCGATAACGGCATACGCGCAGAGCAGCCTATGCCAGGAGAGAAGAGGGGATATGGCAACCTTTGTCATCATCTACGGGACGCAGCACAATCACACTTACAAAATCGCGGGGTATCTCGCCGACACGATTCGCGCTCAGGGGCATTCGGTTGATCTGATGCCGGGGCGGGTCAAGCTGTCACGCGCCGAACTTGAGCGCTACGACGGCGTGATCATCGGTGCATCTGTGAATGCGGCGAAACACCAGCGTTACATCGAGAAGTTTGTCAAAGCTCACCGCGACCAGTTGGAGCGCTCCTCCGCAGCATTCTTTTCGGTCAGCCTGCATGCCGCCCGCCAGAAGGTAGAGAATCGCGCCGAAGTCGAGCGCTATCTGGCGAAATTCAGCGGGCGCACCGGCTGGCAGCCGCGCCGGATCGCGACGTTCGGCGGCGCGCTGTTTTACACGCGCTACGACCTGCTCAATCGCTTCATCCTGCGCCTGATCGCCAAACGCGCCGGCCTGGACACGGACACACGATCGGACTATATCTACACCGATTGGGATGCAGTGAAACAGTTTGGCGTCGAACTCGCCGCAATGACCAGCTAAACGGGCTACAGGCGACTCCGGCGGCGCACGAATGTTTGCGCCGCCTGGAGCAAGCTACATACCGCCAAACAGCCGGTTCACTTCCGTTTTGACCGTTTCAGAAGTCGTATCGATCGTGAGCGTAAAGGTGGAAGCCACATCCGCGATCTTGCCGTGCGGCAAATCGGCCACCTGGAAGAGAATGCGCAAGCTCTTGCGCGCCTTATTCATAATTCTGACTGCACGCCCGTTGTTGACCGAAACCGCGTCCGCCGCTATCATCAAACGCTCCTGATCATCTTTAATGCCAATGTTAATCAGGTGACTCTCGACGGTAGCAAATTTGCGATCATCGTTTTCCACTTCTACAAAGACGATCAAATCCTCGCCGTCACGATTCGCCGCCGATGTTGATGGTTTCCAATACCCGTTGATCGAGTCGGTAACGATCTGAAGAGCCATAACTGAACCTCCCTGGCAACAAGCGCCGTCGAATGCATTCCTACGCCGCCGTTCAAAGCCGCAGCGCTATTTCAAACCCGCAATGCGCCGGACTGCATTCGAGAGATATTTTGCCTCGCGTTGAAAGCGTTCGCGATACTCAGGATGCAATGCAAACCACTCGTGCGGCGACAGCGCCCCTTTCTCGGCATTGCAGGCAGCGCAGGCGGCAACCCGATTGGACTGATTGTCCAGCACGCTTCGCTTGACGCCAAATTCACGAGCGCGCGAGAGCGGCACAACATGATCGACCGTGAGCTGCTTGTCACTGCCACAGTAAACACATGCACGCTTGTGCGAGCCAATCCTTTTCACAGTATACTTGCCTGGATCGTACGACGAAAGGGTAAAATTGCGTTCTATCCGGTCAAATGTTGAGCCCCCAGTCGTATGGCTTGTAAGTCAGTCGCACCGATTGGGCCTGTTCGAGCCAGGATCGGCGTTCGTCATCGGGCAGATAGAGCAGCAAGAAATCGACCACCGCCTCTGGGCCGCCGAAGTCGTTCATATACCAATTGAAAATCTGCGATAGCTGCACGTGGTTGCGCTGCTCGTCGATGATCGTATCAACCGCGATAAAGTTGCGCGTGGCTAATTCAAGCTGATCGTCGATATTCGCCGCAGCATAGACGCCGATCGGCGGGCAAGACTGGCTGGCGCAGTTGAGCGCAAAGTGAATGCGTACATCGGGCGGCGACATTACCCACCGCGAGCGGCGGTCATTCGAGGCGAACTGCGCCCCCGGAATGAACGGGTTGCCACGATTGGCGCGCAAGATGCCGTGCTCGATGTCCTCGCAACTGAATCGCATGCCGCCGACGTTGTAAGCCGCTGAGCGGAAAAAGGCCAGGCCGGCGAGCCGCTCAGTCACGCTCTTCTGCACATCATAGGCGATTACGGCATCGATCACCAGCGCGTTGTACATGTTGATCCAAAATGCCAGCCGTTCCTCGCGGGCTTCCAGCACGCTCAAGTCAAGCGCCCGTAGTTGCGGCGTCAGTTGAGTGTGGTAGTGGTTATAGGCGTCACTTCCCCGCAACGTCGAATAATCGATATGGCGACCTTCTTCATCAAAAGCAATCGCCTGGAACGCGTTCACCGCACGTTTCAGCTCAGCGGCAACGGCGTTCCCCGGACTGATCGCAGCGCTATGCGGCGCATCGTTGAGTACACCGCCGGCGCGCGCTCCCAAGAAAAGCCTGATTGCGGTTTCACGTACATTGATTAATTCATTCATACCAATTTCAACCTTCTCTATAGCAATCCTGGCAGGCGAGCCGGGAGTGTGCGCTTCATACAGCAGAGTCGCTTTTTAACGTCCAAGTTTATGCGCCCGGTCGGGCTCTGTTAGCAGCGTGGGGAGTTTATAAACACCATAACACACCCGCACACCCATCGCAACACCTTGGTCATACCAAATTCGGTTAGCGGCTTGCACAAAGACCTGACAGGAATCTAGAAACTGCCAGGTCTAACGAATAAACGCTTCAACTGCTATAACGAATCAGAGCGGGGAGCCGATTCCAGGATCAGCTCCCCGCTCCGCGCATACAGGACACCCGAAGATTCAGATACATTCACCCCATAGGCTAGTCTCAGGTCAGATCAGGCGCCTGGCCATCGACGCCGGCCTCGTTATCATATATTTCCATCTCTTCGGGCGGGCCAAAGCGCACTTCCAGCAAACCGTTGCGGAAGAGAGCTTTTGTTGCCGGGCGTTCGGCCAGCGTCGTGGGCAAGATCATATCACGGCGGAAGTTACCGATCTCGATGAACAACTCATCGCCGCGTTTAGTCATCGAGACCTTGCCGATCTCGACGTGCGGCAACGGCAGGCGCAGTACAAATTCCTCACCGTCAGGGATAATTTCTTGCATCTTGCCGTGGAATTGGACATCCACCGGATCGACATCCTTGAAGATCGTATTGCCGATTTCGGACAAATCGTCGAGGCCGTGAATGTCACGAGCATAGTACGGCGATTCCCAGATCGGCAGAGGCTGAAAAATATCGTAGATTTGCTTGCGATAGTCCTGCTGGATGCGCGCCATTTCGCGCATAAACTCGCCTTCCGCCTTGTCCATCGGCAACACGCGGTTGAGCACCACGCCGTCGATCGGATAGCCGAAGAGCGACAGGTAGGTTGAGGCGCGTTGGGCCTCTTTGATCACCATACGCTCTGGGTTGACCACGAGCCGATATGAACTCACCTCCGGGTTGGTGAGCGTGTCACGCAAGGCCTCAACGCCGTTGGTCAGCCGTTCGAGCGTCTCAAACACATCGGCGCCGGGCACCAGCGCTTTCATCAACGGTCGGGCCACCTTGAGCGTCCCCGGCTCCCAATCCATTACCCGTGCCGCGTACCACTGGAAGGTTTCCGGCATCGTCAGCAGACGCACCGTTTCGCCGGTCGGGGCTGCATCGACAACCACCACATCAAAATTGCCGTCGCGAGCCTGACGCCGAATATGAAGCAGGCTAACGACCTCCTCCATACCCGGAATAATCGCCAACTCTTCGGCGGCAACTTCATTAACGCCGCGGCGACGCAGCAATGTCGAGAAATAGACGCGAAGTTGGCCCCAATGCTGGCGCACCTCATCCAGCACGTTAATTTCTTGACCCCAGAGCTTGTCTGTCAACTCGGTGGGCAGAGGGCCAAGTGGAGTATCCAGCGCATCCGCCAGGCTATGCGCAACGTCGGTGCTTACAACCAGGGTGCGGTAGCCCAACTCTGCTGCACGCACGGCAGTCGCTGCCGCTGTGGTAGTCTTGCCAACTCCACCCTTGCCCAGATACAGGATGAGACGCATCGCAGCTCGTTCCTTTACTAGTCACTCTGTCACATATTGCCAGCATATGCGCTGGCCGATCAACAATGATCGCGACGAGATTATTCGTATACTTGTTGGGGAGACGCCATCACTATTGTAAATGTTGCGTTGCGGCACGTCAAACGAAAATACTGGCGACTCTGCCGCAACCCATGGACAATTCGCGTGATTACGACGCAACGCGTCAATATTCTCGCGTGCAAACCGGCATGCGCGAAGATCTTCTATAATAGAATCGTGGGAATAATTCCAACCCAATATAGAGAGTAGGGGAGTATTGTGCTCGAAGATATTTTCCTGATCCGGCATGGCCAGCCGCTGTCGAACACTGGCTTGAATTATCGGACGCTGCCGGGACCGGGACTGACCGAGCGCGGCAAAGAAGAGGCCCGTCAGGCTGCCGCGTTTATCGCCGACAAAGGCGTACAACATCTGTTTGCGTCGCCCTTTGATCGCACTGCCCAGACCGCCGAGCAGATAGTCGCAACGCTGGATATCGATCTACCGATCACGTTTACCCGGCTGATTCAGGAACATGCTCCCGGCGAGTCGAACGAGCATGTGCAGGCGCGCATCCGCGAGTTTCTGGCAGGGATCGAAGATTCGCCGTTGCAGCGAATCGCATTGGTCAGCCACGGGTCGCCGATTCGCACAATGTTGCTGGAACTCAGCCCTCAGCCGATCAAGCTGAACCTGTACATTTATCCCGGCAACAACCCCGCGCCGACAGCGGGAATCTGGCATGCCCGGCGCAGCGAGCGTGGCTGGCATTGCGATCTGGCGTTCAAGCCAACGTGAACGCTGGCGGAGCGGCTACGGTCGCTGGTCGGCTGGCTTATCCCGTAGCTGCACTAGCTCGACCCAAAGACCCGGCAGGTTGACGAAATCTGCCAGGTCTGATAGCCCGCATCATCAGCCGAATGTGATATGAAATTGCTGCTCGCCGCATTACTACAATGGAGATTGGTATGTTCGACTCGCAAACGCTTGCATTCACCGGCATCGCCCTGCTGTTCACCCTGCTCCCCGGCGCAGATACGATGCTGGTGGTGCGCGGCGTGCTGGCCCGCGGCGCGCTGACCGGGCTGCTGACTACGCTGGGTATTTGCACGGGCCTGTTCATCCACGCGACGTTGTCGGCGTTGGGGCTATCGCTTATTCTGTTGCGCTCGGCAACCGCGTTCGAGGCAATGAAGCTGGCGGGCGCGCTCTATCTGGCATTTCTCGGCATCCAGTCGCTCTGGAATGCGCTACGCAAGCGGCCCGGCGCGCTGGCGCAACTGCCCGCCGCCGCCGTTGCGCCGGACACAACGCTTCAGTGGCGCGCGTTGCTCGACGGCCTACTCTGCAATGTGCTCAACCCGAAGGTGGCGATCTTCTACCTGGCTTTCCTACCACAGTTCATCGCCCCCGGCGACCCGGCCCTGGTCAAGTCGCTGCTGCTCGCCGGCATTCACTTCGTGCTCGGCGTCGCCTGGCTCTCGCTGGTCAGCCTGGCGCTGGGGCGACTGCGCCCGCTGTTTACCCGTCCGCGCATCCAGCGCGGCCTCGAAGCGACCACCGGCGCGATCCTGGTCGGCTTCGGCGCGCGGCTCGCGCTGGAACGATGACACTGCCATACATAAAAACCTGACAGATTACAGAAATCTGTCAGGCCTAAAAATCCAACGTCAGAACGATGGGCTGTAGATGCGCCGCTTTGGCCTTCGTTTCGTCCTCGCGCTATTGCGCCGGAATGGCAGTAACCTCGGCCTGGACGGCGCCCACATCGACTGTCTGGCCAAACCTGATATTGACCGGATATTCGACGCCTATGCCATCATTAGCAACGAGCAGGATTTGCGCGCCGCGCGGAACCCCGCGTAGCTCAAACCGGCCATCGGTGTCGGTCTGAACGATGATGTCGGTGCGTTCAACGATTAACTCGGCGGATAGAGGACGACCGTAACCATCGACAACCTGGCCGACAATAACGCCGCTGCCAATGGCGCTGAAGCCGTCCGTTATCGACGGCAAGACTTTCACGACGAGCAGGAACGCCACCAGTGCGCTCAGGGCGATGATCGCCATCCGCATCCGTTTCTGGGTCGGTGACGGCGGCGGGGTTGGAATAGCGCCCGGTGCGAAATCTTTGAATGATTTATTAGACGACATACATTTCACCTCACGGGATAGCTTCTACGGTTATATCATCGAAGCAGGCCCTGGTATTCGACCAGGTGCGAAACCCAATGCCGCCTTCAGGGTAGGTCGAGTCGGTGGCTGTTACGACCGGCTCGCCATCAACGTAAGCTGTGAAGGTGTCGCCGTTGACGTCGAGTTCGATCGTGCGATTCGTGTCATACCAATCGTAATTCGCCGGTGCTCGGCCGCGCGCGATCGGTCGCGAGATTTCATAGCCGTTGACCCATTTGCGGATAACGAATTCGCCGGCGCCATATCCTGGATCATACTGGAACGAGTAGCCGCTCACTTTTTCAACATTTTGCGTGCGAAAAAATACGCCATAGCCGTTGCCGCGATGGAGCATGCTCTTATCAATCTTTACACGGTAATTATTCCCGTCGATCGACGTGAAGATGCGGCCTTCGCCCGGACCACCGCAAAGCTGGCCGTTCTTTAGATCCCAACGTCCCCGCACATGCTGCCAGGCATCGAGACTATTGAAGTTTTCGCTAAAGAGCGAGCCACACGTCTCGTTCGCGCCCATTGCATTGGTGACGCGGCATAAATCATTGCTGGTACTTGTACCGACATTGCTCAAGACGAGCATAACCGCCAGCGCCCCCAACCCAATAATGGCGCCGATCTCAGCTATTGACTGACCGAGCTGTTTGCGTCTAAGCGTACGTTGCATGGCTGATCTCCGTCTGTGCGTGAGTTGATAGAAAAATGTTTCTGAGAGACTGTCTGAAAAGACTAGGCCAGTCTCAAAACCGGCATATCATTGAACATCTGAACGCAATTTCCGGCGAAGACTCCGGCACACGTTTTTATGGCAGACTGGATTAGTCTGCTTTCTGCCGCTTTTTAGATCAGACAGGTTCTGAGACCATATGGTAAAGGAGTTATATAACGACGCTGTTACCGCGACGCCTGCACATTCGCCTGACATCTGCTATAATTTCCACGAAGAGACGGTGTTGGACGCACACGATTCGCGCGCCTGCCGACGCAGCGACCCGGCGGGCGCAGCGATGAACGAGCCCCCCTCCCAACCGAGCGGCGGCGACCAGAAGGAGCGTTATGGGAATTGCAGCCGACATTGCGATCATCCTGGTCGCGGCGCTGGCCGGCGGTCTGGCGGCCCAGCGGCTCGGCCAGCCGCTCATCCTGGGCTATATCCTCGCGGGCGTGCTGGTTGGCCCTTCAACCGGCGGCGTGACCGTGAACGATACCCACAACATCGAGCTGCTGGCCGAAATCGGCG
The DNA here is from genome assembly GCA_028282325.1 of Chloroflexaceae bacterium. Lineage (GTDB taxonomy): Bacteria > Chloroflexota > Chloroflexia > Chloroflexales > Chloroflexaceae > JANQID01. The sequence goes on from JANQID010000041.1 coordinate 25,103, forward strand.
TGGCCCTCTTGCTGTTCGCCCTGGGGCTGGAGTTTTCGCTCAAGGACTTGCAACCCGTGCGCAGAATCGCCCTGATCGGCGCGCCGCTGCAAATCGGGCTGAGCATCGCCTTCGGCTTCGGCGTCGGCCAATTGCTGTTCGGGTGGGAATGGCGCACCGCACTCTGGTTCGGCGGCCTCATCGCGCTCTCCAGCACGATGGTGACGCTCAAAACGCTCAGTTCCCAGGGCGTGCTGGGCACACTGGCCAGCCGCGTGATGATCGGCATGCTGATTATGCAAGACCTGGCCGTCGTGCCGCTGATGATCCTGCTGCCGGCGCTCAACGACATTGAGCAGAGCTTTCCGGCGCTGGGCTGGGCGGCGCTGCGGGCTGTCCTGTTTCTCGTCATCATGATCCTGGTCGGCACTCGGCTGATGCCCTGGCTGCTGCGGATTATTGCCGGGTGGCGCTCGCGCGAGCTATTCCTGGTAGCAGTAGTAGCCCTCGGCGTCGGCATCGGCTACGGCACCTACCTCTTCGGCCTATCTTTCGCTTTTGGCGCGTTTGTGGCCGGCATCGTGCTCAGCGAATCCGAGTACAGCCACCAGGCGCTCAGCGATGTCATTCCCCTGCGCGACGTATTCGGCATGCTCTTCTTCGTCTCGGTCGGCATGCTGCTCGAACCGGCATTTCTGTTCGCCAATCTGGGGCTGGTGCTCACGACGGTGACGGTTGTGCTGCTGGGCAAAGCGCTGATTTTTGGAGTTATCACGCGCGCGTTCGGGTATGGCAACAGCGCGCCGCTGGTGGTGGGGCTGGGGCTGTTCCAGGTCGGCGAGTTCTCGTTCGTGCTGGCCCGCGCCGGCGTCAGCGCCAATGCCATCTCGCACGACCTGTACACACTGACGTTGGCCACGGCGGTGGTGACGATGGCGCTGACGCCGTTCGTCTCGCGGCTGGCCGTGCCGATCTACCGCCGCTGGCGCGCATATCGTCCCCGCGAGACGCTGAGCACCTTCAACCTTACCAGCGACCATCTGCGCGACCACGTCATCGTGGCCGGGTACGGGCGCGCCGGACGGGCCGCCACGATGGTGATGCAGCGGGTCGGGCTGGAGTTTGTCGTGATCGAAATCGACCAGCGCACAATGGAGCAAGCCAAAAGCGACGGCACGCCGATCATCTTCGGCGACGCGACCAGCCCGGTGATGCTGGAGGCGGCGGGCGTTCACACCGCCCGGCTACTGCTGATAACACTGCCCGACGCGCTGAATGTTCAGTTGATCGCCGAACGGGTGCAGGCGCTGACCCCCAACCTGACGGTCGTGGCCCGCGCCGCCGGATCCGAACAGCTACACGCCTTGAAGCGTCTGGGGGTACAAGAGGTGGTGCAGCCGGAGCTCGAAGCCGGGCTGGAACTGGTGCGCCAGGTACTGGTGCAATTCCACATCAGCCCGACCGACATCCAGCGCTTCAGCGATACGGTCCACCAGGAACTCTACGCGCCGCTCTACGCAGCCGAGTCCGCAGACGCCGCGCCGAGCCAGACTGCGCGTCTGCTGCAACAATTGCAGCACACCAGTCGCTCGCTGCGCGTCGATTGGATCACCTTGCCGCCGGAGAGCGCGCTGGCGGGCCAGACTTTGAGCGAGGCGGCGATTCGTACACGAACAGGAGCTTCGATTGTGGCGGTATTGCGCCAGGACGTGGTAGCGCCCAACCCGTCGCCTGACTATCGCATGGCCGCCGGGGATATGCTGGCTGTGCTGGGAACCGCCGAACAGGAGCGCGCGCTGCGGGCGCTCATCGGCCAATCTAGGCGCAACGGAGCTGAGGAACAATCCGTATAGGCGGACGCGCACATTGACAACACTCTACGCCGCTGTATCAAACAACCGCCCGACCGTGCAGGCGAAGCCAGGCAGCAGTGGCGAGGCAATCGTATCCTGGGCATAGAGCGTTGCCGCAAGCGTCAGGGCCGCCTGCTCGCGACGATAGATTTCGACCTGCCGGCGTTGCCAATCCACGATCCAATATTCGTGGATGCCGCGCCGCGAATAGAGCTTGCGTTTGGCCTCCCGATCGCGGCGCTCATTCACGCTTCCCGGCGACAGCACCTCAATGACCAACTCCGGCACGGCGTGAAGCTTGCCATCCGCACCGAGCGCCGTCGCCCGTCGCGCCGCACTGATCCAGATGACATCGGGCGCTACGTCATCATCATCGGCAAAGACCAACCCTGGCGCGGCATTGACCGTCCCCCGACCTGTTTGCTCGTTCCACTCATCGAGAAAACGACTCAAGCGCACGCAGGCGAACTGATGATGTCAATGCGGTTGTGTTGATACATACAGTTCTCCGGCTATAATTTCGTAGCGCTTACCGTCATCCGGCAGAGTCTCCAGGTCGGCGGAGGTCCAGCGCAGAAGTGACTCAGTCATACGTATTTCTCCATTCCCTATGTTCCTGTAAGTCTACCATACCACCGTGATGCAGTAATCTAAAATCCTATGGAGTGAGGTTTCTATGAGGTTGAAGATCCTGATCGAACTGCTGCGCAGCAAACAACTGTTCCTGTTGTTGCGCCTGTCCGCGCTTGTCACGCCGTTCTACAAACTCAGCTACATCGCATCGCTCGTTCACAACGGTTTCTTCGCCATCCTGGCCGAACGGCCCGCGTCGTTGGAGGAGTTATCCCGGCGGCTCGAAATCGACGCCAGCCACGCCGCGAGCCTCGTCGCCTGGCTCCAGGTCGGCGTTCGCCTGAAGGAGATCGCCTTGCGCGACGGCAAGTACGCGCTGCGCGGGCTATCGGGCGCGCTGGCGCGCTCCGGGAACGACGCGCTCGTGGCCATCGTGCAAGAGGCGGCCTCGCTCCACTACACGTTGATCAGCGCCACGCCGCAGAAGCTGCGCAGCGGCGCACGGTGGACGCTGGACGATCAGGATGGCGAGGTCGTCGCGCGTTCCTCGCGCATCCTCGAACCGCTGCAACGCGAAGTGATCACGGCGCTCTTTCCGGCGACAACGCCGGTCCGCCTGCTGGAAGTCGGGTGCGGCTCAGGGGTGTACATCAAGCACGCGGCGACGCACAACCCGCAACTCACGGCGACGGGCATCGAGCTTCAGCCATCGGTCGCCGAGATGGCGCGCCGCAACATCGCCGCCTGGCAGTTGCACGACCGGGTGCGGATCGAGCACGGCGATATTCGATCCCGCGACTTCGATCAGCCGTTCGACATTGTCACGCTGTACAACAACATCTACTACTTTCCGGTCGCCGAACGAACGGCGTTGCTGCAACACTTGCGGAACTTTCTCAAGCCGGGTGGGTTTCTCGTCCTGACCACCGGCTGCCAGGGCGGGCAACCGATGATGGAACTGCTCAATCTGTGGGGCGTTTCGACGGAGGGCTGCGACAGACTGCCGTACATGGATGAGATGATCGAGCATATGCGAGCCGCCGGTTTTCGGGATGCGCGCGCCATGAACCCGTTGCCCGGCGACTCGTTCGCGGTGTTTGTCGGCTATCGTTGAAGCGGTCATAGCAAAAGCTGGCAGTGGCTCAACTACGAATGGTGTGTCATTCCGAGCGCAGCGAGGAATCTCGGCCGGAACCCTTCCCTTTCGCTTTGCTCAGGGTGACATTCGGAACTGAGCCACTACCCAAAAGCCCTGGCAGGCGTTCGAAACCAGCCAGGGCTTTGCCGCAGCCGGATTGGCGCTAAATATCCAGGTTGCGCACCTCGTTCGCGTGGGTCTGGATAAACTTACGGCGCGGCGCGACCACATCGCCCATCAGCATCGTGAACGTCTCGTCGGCCTTCTGCGCATCCTCCATCGTCACCTGCAAGATCACCCGCTTCTCCGGGTTCATCGTCGTATCCCAGAGCTGATCGGGATTCATCTCGCCCAGGCCTTTGTAGCGCTGAATATCGACCTTCGTATCCTTGGGCAGCTTGGCGATATACTCGTCGCGCTCGGCTTCCGAATAGACATAGACATTGGTCTTGCCGTGACGGATGCGATAGAGCGGCGGCTGGGCGATGTACAGGTGGCCATTGACGATCAACGGACGCATATGCCGGAAGAAGAAGGTCAGCAGCAGCGTGCGGATATGACTGCCATCCACGTCGGCGTCGGTCATCAGAAAGATGCGATGGTAGCGCAGCTTTTCCGGGCTGAATTGCTCGCCGATCGCCGTGCCGATCGCGGTGATCAACGCCTTCACCTCGTTGTTCGAGAGCATCTTGTCGAGGCGGCTCTTCTCAACGTTTAAGATCTTGCCCCGCAGCGGCAAAATCGCCTGGAAGCGACGGTCGCGGCCCTGTTTCGCCGAACCGCCCGCCGAGTCGCCCTCGACGATGTACAACTCGCTGCGCGCCGGGTTGGTATCCGAACAGTCGGCGAGCTTGCCCGGCAGCGAGAAGCCATCCATCGCACTCTTGCGCGCCGTCTCGCGCACCTTCTGCACGGCCAGGCGCGTGCGCGCGGCGCTGATCGACTTCTCGATGATCCGTCGCGCGTCGCCGGGGTTCTCGTCGAGCCACGCGCCCAACGCGTCGCCCAACACCGTCGCCGTCGCGCTGGCCGCCTCCGGGCTGACCAGCTTCTCCTTGGTCTGCGAGCTAAACTGCGGGTCTTTCAACTTCACGCTGATCACAGCGGTCAGCCCCTCGCGCACATCCTCGCCGGTCAGGTTCGACTCATTCTCCTTGAGCATGCTCTTATTGCGCGCATAGGCGTTGATCACCCGCGTCAGCGCGGTGCGAAAGCCGGAGAGATGCGCGCCGCCGTCGGTGTTGTTGATATTGTTCGCAAAGGTGTAGACCGAGTCGGTGTCGTACGAGGCGGTGTACTGCATCGCCAGTTCTACCGCCACATCGCCAATCGCGCGTTCGACATAAAACGGCGGACGATGCAATACGTTGCGATCTTTGTTCAGATGACGCACATACGAAATGATGCCGCCCTCGAAGTAGAAATTCACCTCCTGGTCAGTGCGCTCGTCCACGAAATGAAAGCGCAGCCCCTTGGTCAGGTAGGCCATTTCGCGAAAACGCTGCGCCAGCGCCTTGAAGGTGTAATCGATCCCATCCTTGAAAATCGTCGCATCGGGCAGGAAATGGATCGTCGTGCCCGAACCTTTGGCCGGGCCAACCGGCTTGACCGGCTGGCGCGGCTTGCCGGCGTTATACTCCTGCACCCAGAGCTTGTCGTGCCGCCGCACCTCGATGCGCATCCAGGTCGAGAGCGCGTTGACCACCGAGAGACCTACGCCGTGCAGGCCGGAAGACACCTTGTAGCCGCCGTCGCCGAATTTGCCGCCCGCGTGCAGTTCGGTTGCGGCAAGCTGGAGCGCCGAGACGCCGTGCTTGGGATGAATATCCACCGGAATGCCGCGCCCGTTGTCGCTCACCGTCACCGATGCGTCGGCGTGAATCGCAATCGTGATGAGGTTGGCGTAGCCGGCCAGGGCTTCGTCAACCGAGTTGTCTACAACCTCGCGAATCATATGATGCAGGCCGTTGATGTCGGTCGGGCCGATGTACATGCCCGGACGGCGGCGCACGGCGTCGAGTCCTTCAAGAACCGTGATCTGATTCGCGTCATAGGTATTTGGATCGGTTGTCCCGGTATTGTCAATAGTCATAGATTTTGCTCTCTTGGATAATATCAATGCCAGACCGGCAGCGACTCAGCGTACGCCAGGCGTCGCGCGGGTCAATGGGCCAATCGCCGGTTGAAAAAATCGAGCCGGGCCGCCGCCAGCCCGCCGCCGATATATGCGCTGCCGATAATCGCCAACCACACGCCCCACGGTTCGGACGGTAGGCGTTGCCAGACCACTCCAAACCCGGCCACGACGATGGCGTTGATCGCCAGCAGACCGAGGGCGCTAAGCAGGTTGCGACGCACCACGTTGACGCTGTTGACAATCGCCGCCAGCGGGTTGACACGATGCAGGATAATATTTTCGACGGCAAAGCCGGTGTAGATGTACGCCCAGAAAAACAGCCCATACCAGACCGACACGATCACCAGCGCACTCCCCGGCAACCATGAAATCAGCAGCGCCGAGAGGGCCAGAAACGGCGCGCCGACCAGGGCGATCCCCGCCGTGATCACCAATGCGTAGCCGGCGATCCGCACGGCGGCCAGCAACGTGCTGCGGGTGATGCCGGAGGGGGCCAGGCACTCGCTGCGCACCGCACCACCCAGAATGTTCAAAAAGAGGCCGCTGAATGCCAGCGCCGCCAGGTTGATGACCGCCAGCAGGAGGAACAGCTCATCCCAATTGTAAATCGCCCATGCCGACGATGCGCCGGCGCGATTGTCGAGCGTGGCAACCGACGCCAGCGGCATAAAGTTCAGCCAGGCCAGCGCGATACGCGCATCGGCGCGTTGGAGAAGCTCGATGATCTGTTCCTGTATGCGCGGGTCGCCGGTGAATATCCCTGTCACGCGCACCAACCCAACCCGAGCGCGGCGCAGGAGCGGTTCCAGCGACAGCGGCTTTCCCAGCCACAGATATGCGTTCAGCGCAACAGGGATGAGCAACACCCACAGCCGCCGGTGCAGGGCAGTGTAACCCGCGCCGACGGTGTCGATCAAGCTCAGAGTTTGGGGCTTTGTAACGCTCAAGAACGCTTCCTCCAACCATTGTATTATACCACAGGCGCGGCTTCCTGGGAAACAAAACCACACATTTGTACTACTCTATCTCGTTCAGAAAGTCTGTCAGGCGCAACGTCCCGGCCCGTCGAACGGGATATGTCAGATTGATTCAGTTGATGTTGGGTTCGGTTATCATACAACGGTCGCCCGACCTATGTCTACCAAACGATAATGAACAGGCCGCATGTCACCCTGAGCGGAGCGAAGGGTCTCAGCGTCCCCGACAGCCGGGATTCTTCGCTGCGCTCAGAATGACCGCTTGCGGTAGATCCAAATTCGTTTGGTAGCGTCGCCAACGTTAATATGTGATGAGAAAAGCGATCGGGCTTTAGATCGCTTGCTCGCTGTGCGGTTCTGAGCCGGATGATCAACCTAGAGGTTGCGCTCGATAACGAACGCGGCGATGTCTCCGAGTTGCTGACGCGCCGGGCTGTCAGGGAACATATCGAGATGGCTAAGCGCACGATCAATCACCCGCCGCGCCTCGGCTTGCGCCGGCTTGATGCCTGATGCGCGGATTTGCGCGATAGCCTGGTTGATTTCGGCTTCGTCTTGCGAGTCGACAACGGCAGCCAGGCGCTCTCCGCCGCCTGCTTCGACTGCGTAAATCAGCGGGAGGGTGATTGTCCCCTGGCGCAGATCGCTGCCGGCTGGCTTGCCCAACGTTTGTTCGTCGCCGACAAAGTCGAGAATGTCATCGACAATCTGGAAGGCCATGCCGAGATCATAGCCAAACTGTCCGAGTGCGTCGATTTGCTCTTGCGTTCCGCCGCCGGCGGTCATACCGGCTTTACAGGCTGCCGAAAACAACACCGCGGTCTTGGCGCCGATTTTGGCGTTATATTGCTCCAACGCGGTTTCCAGAGGCGTCGCGACCATAACCGGACTCAGCTCGCCTTCGCAGATGTGCATCACGGCCTGAGAAAAATAGGTAATAATCCGTGGGTCGGGCGCTAGAGACATCTCGCCGGCAGCCAGAGCAAAAAGGTAATCGCCGACCATCAAAGCGACGCCGTGATCCCAATGGGCGTGAACCGTAACGACGCCGCGGCGTCGTTCGGCTCCATCGATCAGGTCATCGTGGGTCAGCGAGGCGGCGTGGATCAATTCAACGGCAGTCGCAGCGTGTAAAGCTTTTTCAAGCGTATAATCGCCTAGTTGGGCGGATAACAGGGTGATCGCTGCGCGCAGCCGCTTTCCTCCAGAACTGAGCAAATGACGACCTGCTACGCTTATCACTGCTGATTGGGAATGCAGTCGATCAAGTAAGGTCTGTTCGACTTGACGTAAATCGTCTCTGAGCGCTGGAGGAAAATCAAGATGTTTCATGCACAGAATTCCGCGAATTTATCACAATGAGTTTACAAAATGCAAACAATGCAGTTTAAGATACCTTAGATTCAAAGGGCTGTCAACTTGTTGACAGTCCTTATACCCGACCGCTACAATAAGAATAGCTGTTTTGAAGGTGTTTCTACTGACTTTGAGGATAACCGCAGTGATCAATGTTCTACGCATCGGTCGTGCATTGGGTTTAACTATCGGTGCTGCCAGCGCTGCCGTCGGCCTCGCGGGCGTCGGCGCGCTGGTGGCGTTACGTCGTCCGTTGCCTCGTATCAATGGCGAGGAAACGGTTCCTGGCTTACAGAGGCGTGTGCAGGTGCTGCGGGATCGTTGGGGCGTGCCGCATATCTATGCCGAGACGAACGCCGATCTGTTTATGGTCCTGGGGTATGTGCATGCGCAAGATCGGCTCTGGCAGATGGATCTGAATCGACGCACTGGTCATGGACAGCTGGCGGAATTGTTCGGCTTGATCGCGCTCAGTTCGGATCAGTTTGTACGGGTGTTGGGACTCTCGCGGGTCGCTCGTCGTGAGATGGATTTGCTCGACGAGGAGTCCTACAGCATCCTCGATGCGTATGCGCGCGGCGTCAACGCGTTTATCGAATCCCACCTCAATCGATTGCCGCTCGAGTTTGTCGTTCTACGTTATCAGCCGCGCCCCTGGGAAATTGTTGACTCGTTAGTTTGGGGCAAGGTGATGGCGCTCAATCAGGCGGGCAACTGGACGACGGAGTTGTTGCATGCACGTGTTGTGGCAATGCTGGGAGAGGAGCGCGCGCGTGAGCTTTTACCGCGCTATCTCGATGAGCAGCCGATCATCGTGCCGTCCGGCATCAGCTATAGCTGCGAGATTGGCGCCGGAGCGCTGCGAGCCGCCGCCAAAGCCGCGCCATTCATCGGCCACCCCGATGCCGGTCAGGGAAGCAATAGCTGGGTGGTTGGCGGCCAACAGAGCGCGACCGGCAAGCCGGTGCTGGCCAATGATCCGCACCTGGCCTTGAGTATGCCGGTGCTCTGGTATGAAGCGCACCTCAACGGCGGCGACTACGCCGTCGGCGGCGCGACATTTCCCGGCGCTCCGGGTGTGATTGCAGGGCACAACGAGCATATCGCGTGGGGCTTGACCAGCGCAATGGCTGATGTGCAAGATCTCTACATTGAGCGTTTTCACGCTGACGATCGGTTGCGTTACGAATGGCGCGGCGATTGGAAACCCGCCGAAGTGGTGCATGAGGAAATTGCGGTCAAAGGGCGCTCCCAGCCTGTTGTTGAGGAGGTGCGTATCACGCGCCACGGTCCGGTGGTTTCGTCCATTCTTGCGCCACCTGACGGTGTGTTGGAGGGTTTTGAGGCGTCGTCTCAGACGGCGGGTGAAGCGTCTTCCGGCGTTGAAGAGATGGCGCTGCGCTGGACAGCCCTTGAGCCGGGGCGGGTCATTCACGCCGTTCTGGCGCTGAACCGCGCGCGGAACTGGGACGAGTTTCGGGCTGCGCTGGCTGAGTGGTCTGCACCGGTGCAGAATTTTAGCTATGCTGACGTGGATGGGCATTATGGCTACGCTTTGGCCGGCATGCTTCCCATCCGCGCGCAGGGTGACGGCAAGTTGCCAGTTCCCGGCTGGAACGGCGAAAACGAGTGGACGGGATACATCCCTGCGGCAGGACTTCCGGCGGCCTACGATCCTCTGGAAGGCTTTGTTGTGTTAGCTAATCACCGCATTGCGACCGATGCGTATGCCTTTAGCAAGGATCTTCAAGGCGAATGGTTAAATGGCTATCGGGCGATGCGGGTGCGGGATCTCATCAAAGCGACCCCGCAACATACCGTAACCGACTCGGCGCGAATTCAGATAGATGTGCATTCACTGCCGGGTCTCGAATTGGCTCGCCTGATTGCTGATTTGCCCCTCCTCGATCCTTTAGAGCGCCAGGTGCGCGATATGCTGGTGCAGTGGGATGGCGAACTGCGCGCCGATAGCGTCGGCGCCTGCGTCTACACCGTGCTGCGCTACTACCTGGAACGACGTGTCTATGTAGAATTGGGCGATCTGCGTGGAGCGACGGCTGGATTGGGTGTATTCGGCCTGGTGCCGAGCAATACCTATATGTCGCGAGCATTTCCGGGCATCCTGGCGCGCATTGCTGCTGCCGAAGATCGCAACCAGCATGATCCTTGGCTAGGCGAGGGACGGACCTGGAACGGCGTGCTGCAAGAATGCATTGCGCTGACAGTTGTTGAACTGCGCGAACGCTTGGGCAAAGATCCGCGTTCGTGGACCTATGGTCGGCTGCATCGTTTGACGTTGCGCCATCCGCTCGGCAGCGTTCCAGCGCTGTCGCCGGTGTTTAATCGCGGGCCGTGGCCGGCTAACGGTGATGGCGATACGGTCTGTATGGGGCACGATCCGCGTGATACCGCCGCCGGGCCGTTGTTTGTCGCTCCGTCGTATCGGCAAATCTGCGATACGAGCGATTGGGACGCTAGCCTGAGCGTGCTACCCGGCGGCCAGAGCGGACATCCGGGCAGTCGCCACTACAATGATATGGTTCAGCTCTGGCGCAGCGGCAAATATCATCCGATGCTCTGGAGTCGGGAGCGCATTGAGGAAGCGACGGTTGACACCCTTATCCTGGCGCCGGATACTCCCGCTGACGAATAGTCATCCGGCGGCGTTGAGAATCGCACGAGCGTGGCGACCAACCGGCGCACGCCGATTATTCTTGCCCTGACATTGCCAATCGTGTACAATGCCGGAAGCCATGCGGCTTGAAACAATCTCCTGGAGGGTATTGCACTGCTTTGCAGTGGGTAGTATTGCTTAATCTCCGCAACTGTGCGGGTCAAACGAGAACTGAAATATAAGCTGCATATAATGTATGTGCAGCCCTTGGTTCCCTAAAGTATACAATGTCAACGCTTGAGCTATCGCGACCGGCGCTCGACAATCAAAGCTCAGTGGCGCCTGTGGAAGGACAGTCGCCTCCAGCAACGCGTCGTTGGACCGTCACCGTTGAACAGCTTGCGTACATACTGCTTGGCATAGCAGCGCTGGTTATGCATCTCTGGGGATTGGGAGATCGCGCGCTCCATCACGATGAGACGCTCCACGCTGCATATTCCTGGAACCTCTATACAGGCAAGGGATATATCCACGATCCGTTGTTGCATGGCCCGTTTCTCTACTACATCGGCTCGCTCTTCTTCTTTCTGTTTAGCGATAATGACTTCACTGCCCGGCTTGGCGCCGCCCTGTTTGGCGTCGCCCTCACGGTAATGCCATATCTGGTGCGGCGTGAATTGGGCCGAACCGCGGCGTTGTTTGCTGCGGCGTACCTGCTCATTTCGCCGATCTTCCTCTATGTCGGGCGTTTTGTGCGCCACGACATCTATTCGATCGTCTTCGAGATGCTGGTCTTTGTAGCGATTGTGCGCTATGCCAGCACCCGCCGCGCCCGCTGGCTGATCACCGGCGCGGCGGCATTTGGGTTGATGATTGCCAATCAGGAAACGAGCTATCTGTTTCTGATCATTATGGGCGTACCACTAGCTGGGTTATTCTTGTGGCGCGTCTATCGACCGGGAGTTGTCATTCTCGGATCGGTCGCCGTCGCCATTGCCGCGCTGATCTTCATATTGCCCGGCGAGGCCCATGTCGATGGGTCGCACAACGCCTTGCGCGACCCGGCGACCGACGAGATGCAGTATGACCCTGGTCTGTTTTTTGGCTGGCGACCGCTGGAAACCGATGATAATGGCTACGCGCTGCAAATTCGTAATCGGCCTGATAATTGGGGCGGGCGTTCGCTGCTGGAAAATATCGTCATCTATGTCTCTGATCTGAGCCGCTTTTTCGGTCATCCGGCAGTGTTGCTTGCGATCGGGGTCTTGCTCGCCGGAGTCGGCTTGCTCGCCTGGTTGATCCTTAGACGCAAGGGTGAGCAGCCGAGTGTCTGGCAGCTTGCACGTGAACGCGACGATGGTGTGTTGGCAGCGTACGCCAGCCTGGGCTCTGACCGGCGGTGGTTGGCGGCGATCGGTGTGTTCCTGGCTATCTATGCCCTTCTGTTTACGGCGTTTCTTACCAACTTGCTTGGGCTAATCACCGGAACCACCGGGTCGGTGTTGTACTGGCTCGCACAACACGGCGTTGAACGCGGCGGTCAGCCGGCCCACTACTACGTTGTGATGTTGCTGATCTATGAACCGCTGCTGGTATTGTGGACTCTGGTTGGGATGGGAACTATCGTCAGTATGCTGGCGCCGTTTATCGGGCGCAGAGTGCGCAGTCGCTCCCAACAATCACAGTCACGATCCGGCGAAATGATGCCCCAGACGCTGTTATTACCGTTGCTGCTTGCGTGGTGGTCGATCGCTGCGCTGGCGATCTATTCCTGGGCCGGCGAGAAAATGCCCTGGCTGAGCGTCCATGTCGTGCTGCCAATGGTGCTGCTTAGCGCATGGGCTTTCCAGTCGGTTCTGCGCCGGGCTGGTATTGTTGAAAACGGTGATTCTGCGCCTGGCCTGGAATATCGTGTGGCAGATCCTGCGGCGCCGCAAGGTTTTGCCAACTTGCCCTTTGCTGTATTCGGTTCGATTTTTACCGCGGTTGTCGTGCTCTGGTTTGTGTTGATGACGGTGTATGTAAGTTACGATAAGGAAATCGCGGTGCCGATCTGGCTTGTGCCGCTCTCAACCGTGTTTCTTGTCGTGATGCTCACTATCGCCGCCGGAATCCGCTGGGGATGGCGCTGGTCGCTGGCGGCGCTGGTATTGTGCGTCACGCTGGCAAGCGGCCTGTATACGTTCCGCAATGCATATCGGCTGGCATATGTCATCGGCGATGTTCCCCGCGAAATGATGATCTTCGTGCAAACGTCGCCCGATGTCACGCGGGTTGTGCGGCGGCTCGAAGAGGCGTCACGGCGGCGCGGCGGCGGGTTGGATATCCCGATCATCTACGATAATGAAACTGTATGGAAGTGGTATCTCCGCGATTTTACCAATGCAACGGAAACCGGCCCTGAACTAGCCGGGCCGCCAGGTGATGAGATTCAAGCAGTATTTATGCTACAAGAAAATCTCAACGCCCATCCTCAGAACCGCGAGTATCTCGGTGATTTTCGGGTGCAACGTATGCCGCTGCGCTGGTGGCTTCAGGAAAACGCGGTATATCGAACCCACGCAATTCAGACGTCGATACTTGATCGAGTTTTGTATGATCCTCTGGCCTATGAGACATCGGTGTGGCTGTGGGATTATCTGATCCATCGCGATCCCCGCTCCGAGCTTGGATCGACCGATTTTGCGCTGGCGGTGCGTCCGCTTCTCGCCGAGCAAATTGGTCCGGGCTTTGGCGGCAGCTTGAGCAATGAACCGTAGAGGTGCAAGCCCGTTTACCGCAACAGTATGAGAGAGCTATGGCCATAGATACGTTTCCATCACCGCGAGAAGGGGCTCATCGCGAGTCGCCATTGCCGGAAGCCTTGCGGCGACGTCCCACGCTGGAACGCTCGATCGAAGGATCGTGGATAAACCTGGAAGTGATTGCCTATCTCGCTATTGTGGCGCTTAGCGTGCTCGCCCATGTATGGGGCCTGGATGCTATGGCGATGCATCACGATGAGTCGATCCATGCCTGGTCAAGCTGGCGTTTCTATACCGGCGCGGGCGGCTTTGAATGCGCCAATGGATTCACTGCTCCGACCTATTGCTACGACCCGGTTTATCATGGTCCGTCGCTCTATGTGCTGACGTTGTTCTCCTACTTCCTCTTCGGCGACGGCGATGCGCAGGCGCGCTTGCCGATGGCGATGGCGGGCATTGGTCTGGTTGCGTCAAGCTGGTGGCTGCGGCCTTACCTGGGGCGGCGCGGCGCACTGGCGGCGGCGTTGTTGCTGGGGTTTGCGCCGTCGTTGCTTTACTACACTCGTTTTGCGCGCCACGATGGCCTGATGGTGTTGTGGGAACTCTGGATGGTTATCGGCGTCTTCCGCTATCTCGACAGCGGCCAGGGGCGCTGGCTTTATCTTATGTCGATCGGGCTCGCGCTGGCGATAGCGACCCACGAGTTGTACTATATTCTGCTGTTCATCTTCGGCCTGTTTGCGCTCGTGCGCCTGCTGTCCGAGCTTCGTCTGAATCGATGGCTTTACATCGGCTTACCGGCGTTGCTGTTGGCGATGATTCTGCTGATGATTTTCAATCCGCCATTGCCGATCGGACAAGGACTCTATCTTGGCGAAAAAGCGTTCCTGGTCGGCTCGGCATTGCTCTTGATCTGGCCGATTCTGGCGTTGTGGGATCCGCACCCGCTAGTGATCGAGCGCTTTAAGCGATTGTGGCTTGAGGATCGGACGACGCTCTGGATTGCACTGGCGATTCTGGCGGGCATCTACCTTGTGCTTTATACCACGTTCTTTGCATACCCGCGCGGCGCGCTCGACGGCTTGTACGCCGGTCTGGCGTACTGGCTGGGCAGCCAGCAGGAATACGCCCGCGGCGACCAGCCCTGGTATTACTACCTGATGCAGCTTCCACTTTACGAGCCGTTGGGCGTGGCAGCTGGCCTGGGGATGCTGGGCTATCTGGCTGTAGCCGTTGGACCGATTGCCTGGCGGCGAGCGCGTTCCTTCGTGATGGCGCGATCAAGGGGTGAAGCAACGCCCGATGCCAGTGTTGACAACATGCTGAATGACTCGAACGGTGGGCAATCGAAGACCGATGCTGCGGCGCAAACCGATCATCCGGCGCCGTTCACGCCGATCGAGCTATTCCCGTTGCTGCTAGTATTCTGGTATGTTACGGCGATCATCATTTTCTCCTGGGCCGGCGAGAAAATGCCCTGGCTGGTAGTGCATATGGCGTTGCCCGGCAATCTGCTGGCCGCCTGGGTGATCGGGCGACTGCTGCGCGTGGCCTCGGCGCGCTGGCATACCGACAAAGAGACAGAGAGCGAAAAGCCTTCCGCCGGCGTTGGTGCATCCCCGCGCTTGCAGATGGGATTTGTACCGCTGGCGGTAGTGCTTATGCTTGTGGCGCTGGGTGTGGCGATCTGGCGATTGACCATACCGGCTGAAGGTCAGGAGGCCCAACAGCACTTGTTGCAAGGCCTGGTTCCGCTCATCCTCGCCGGAGCGCTTCTCTACTGGCTGTTGAATGCTGCGTTGCGGTTCAGTACGCGTGTGGTGTTGTCGCTAGCCGGCCTGACGCTTGCGGCGTTGTTGGGCGCGTATATGATCCGCGCGACCTGGATGGCGGTGTATGAGCACCCGGATGTGCCGGTTGAGTTGCTCGTATATACGCAGAGCGCGCCTGATGTGCCGCGCTATGTCACCGATATTCGCGAGCTGGCAATCAATCTGACGCGCAATCAGCGCACGCCCGATGATGCGACCGGCGGTTTGTCGATGCCGATCATCCTGGACAGCGGCGACTCGAACAATGGTGGCGCAGGATCGCTGGCATGGCCGTTCCAATGGTATCTACGCGACTTCAAGAAGCTTGAGTGGAAGGATGCTGCTGAGTTTCGGGATGATCCGGATCTGGCTAACTTTGAGGTGCAGTTTGCTGATGACTCCATCGGTCTGGCGCCGGCAATCGTTCTGGCAAAGAACCATGTCACGCCGGCAGTTCGGAATGTATTGCAAGAGCGCTACGTCCAGCCCTACGGCGACACAGGCGTATTCAATTGGTGGTTCCCGGAAGGGAACAAGTGCGCACCTGGTGAGCTGAATTATGGCTACAAACGCTTTTACTACAATACATGGACGCCGATCGAGAAACTGACCGTCGAAAGCGGCAGCGCCGGAAGCGGCGGTTGTGGCGCCGACATCTCCGCGAGCCTCGAATCGCCGTTAGCGCCGATTCTCTGGCCGTTTCAACGAGAAAATCAGTCGACGTTGTGGGATTTTGTGTTATATCGCAATCTCCCGTCTTCGCTTGCCCCCGGCGCACGCCAGATGGAGTTCTGGCTGCGCGACGATCTGGTGAGCGGCGCGCCGAGCAATACGGTAAGCAGTGCGCCGTCAGGTGCGGCAATACCGCTGATGGCCGATCAAGTAATCGGCGCGCCGGGCGAGTTGAATGGGCCGACCGGAGTCGTGGTTGATGGCCGAGGGACGATCTATGTCGCCGACACGATGAACCATCGCATCCAGGTCTTCGATGCCCAGGGCAACCGCATCCGGACGCTGGGCGGATTTGGCGGCGGGTTACAGCAATTCTATGAACCGCGCGGTCTGGCGGTCGATGCTGACGACAATCTGTATGTCGCTGACACCTGGAATGCAAGGATTTCCAAGTTTAGCCCGGAGGGTGAATGGCTGGCAAGCTGGGGCAGCGGGGCGTCTGATCTCGGCGATGGGCGTATGGCCACCATCACCAATGGCGACCAATTTGCAAATGAATCCCAACCGCTGGGCTTTTTCGGGCCGCGCGATGTCGCGGTTGACGCACAGGGCAATGTGTATATCGCCGATACGGGCAACAAACGCATCGTTGTCACCGACGCCGAGGGCAATTATCGTTACCAGTGGGGCTATGGCGGGTCGGATCTTGGCGAGTTCAATGAGCCGAGCGGCGTAGCCGTCGACGCGGACGGCTATGTCTATGTCGCCGATACCTGGAACAGTCGGGTGCAAGTGTTTCCGCCGCAGCCTGATGGAATCGTCGCCCCGGTTCCGTCAGTTCACTGGCGGGTGAGCGGCTGGTTGAAGGATACGTATGAAGATCCGGCGATTGAGGTAGACAATCAGGGTCATGTTTTTGTCGGCGTGCCGCTCCAGAACATCGTGATAATGACGAATACGCGCGGTGACGTGCTGCTGCGTTGGGGCGGCGCGGGTTCGGATCTGGCCTCGCTCAATTCGCCGAGCGGAATGGCGATCGATCCAGAGGGCGACATCGTTGTGGCGGATCGTAACAGCTCCCGCGCGCTGCGCTTCACGCTGCCCAATCTACGTTCGTAATCGTATGCGCTATGATCACCTGAATCAGCTCTTTATCGATACTGATGGCGCAGGGTATCCCGATGCATGGAAGCGTACGCTGATGCATCTGGGCGACTACGTGGCGCTGATCGTGCGGGCGTTGAATATGCGCCCGACCCGCGTTGCACTCGCCGAGCAAACCGCCCGGTATGCCCTGGTGCGCATCAGTATGCCGTCCGAGCATCTGGTGTTGCGAGTTGCGCCGGAGGCCGATCTGGCGAACGAAGTCTATTTTGGTCGTATGATGCTGACGCATCAGCTTCCGGCGGCGCGCATTATCCAGCGCGATGTTACCCGCACGCTGGTTCCCTTCGCGTATACGCTCGAACGCTATGTCTGCGGCGTTGGCGCCGATACGCTCGTCGAGGCGCATCTGTTGCGTTCGGTCGCCCGTCAGGCCGGGCGGGTGTTGCGGCGGATGCACCGAACGTCGGCTGCCGGTTGGGGTGGGCCGGGGCCGACCGGGCGCTGGCCGGATACAGCCTGGCTGGCGATGCTGAAATGGTTGCATACAATTCAGGCGCCACCGCCGACCGATGCGCTGATATTTGACGCGGCTGAACGCGAGATCGTCGCTGCGCTGATTGACGATCCGCTCCTCGATGTAGATCAGCCTCGCTTGATCCACGGCGCACCTGGACCGCATACTGTGCGCTGCACAACGAGCGCGGATCATGTTCAGCTTGAAGCGATCGTCGATCCAGGGCCGATGGTGGCTGGCGATCCGATGATTGACCTGGCGTGGGGTCTAAACCCGGGGTATCCGGCGGCATGGCGTTCTGGCTTGTTAGAAGGCTACACATCGATAGCTTCGTTGAATGCGTACGAAAGTAATCGCCTGCAACTGCTGCTTCTGCTTACAGCGTACTGGAGTGCTTGCCAGTTGTATGCGCACGCTGAAGATCACGAACCGGCGTATCGCCAGGCAAAAGCGTTGCTACATACGCACCAATCGCGTGAAGGTATCGAGACTGCCGTTGGTGCTGCACGCCCGCATAGTGAAGACGTAGAACTATGAATAGCTATCGAACGCCAGAGATTGTCATTGCGCCGGATGCGATCGCTGTCCAAATGATCGCTGCGGAACATATCCTAACCCTGGCTCAAGCGTGCGTTGCTGCGACGGGGCGCTTTGTCGTAGCGCTGGCGGGGGGGAGCACGCCGCAGGGACTCTACCGCCGATTGGCGCAAGCGCCGTTTCTCAGTCAGATGCCCTGGGAACGAACATGGGCTGTGTGGGGTGATGAGCGCTATGTGCCGCACACGGATCCCGCAAGCAATTATCGAATGGCCCGCGAAGCATTACTCGATTATGTGCCGATTCCGGAACAACAGGTAGCGCCGATCTCGGTGAGCGCCGGTGATCTGGCGGTTGACGCCGCGCATTATGCTCGCCAGGTTGAAACGCTGCTCGCGGCGGGGAGCGGGCGATTTGATCTCGTGTTGCTGGGAATTGGTTCGGATGGCCACACCGCATCGTTGTTTCCCGACAACCCGGCCCTCGATGCGCCTGAGGATATTCTGGCGATTGCCGTCGAAGCGGCCCCCAAACCGCCGCCGCAACGCATTTCTCTTACCGCTGCGGCGCTGAATCGATCCAACCAGGCGATGTTTCTCGCGACCGGATCGGACAAAGCCGCCGCAGTGCAAGCCATTTTACGCGGCCCGTTTGATCCGTGCCAATTTCCTGCTCAGCTTATTCAGCCATCAAATGGCGCACTCACCTGGGTATTGGATGCGGCGGCGGCGCGCCTTCTTGATGAATCAGTCGGGGAATAGTTCATCAGCTTCTTCTTCCGGCGAGCGCTGTTGATCGGCGCGATGGATCCCGCGACGTTCCACCGCTCGATAGAAGGCGTCGTCGTACGCGCGGGTGCGAACCACAACCGGCATCGGTACCGCATGACCCAGCACGAGCGCTTGCTGCTTCGTATCCAGGCTGGCCAAAACGGCTTTGAGGCTGGCGCTGCCGCTGACGCCGGTGAATACGGCATCGATGTCTTTGTCGTCGTTAAGCAGGGCTGTGACGCGCGTACCAAGCTGGCTCATCACTTCAGCGTCAATCGACGATGGGCGCTGATCCACGATCAGTAACGTAACGCCATATTTGCGCAACTCGCGCGCAATTGTGCCAAAGATAGTTTGTTTCGCCGTCGTCGGGTTGAGAAACTTGTGAGCCTCTTCGATGGTGATCATCAGTTGGCGCGGTTTGTCGGCGGCGTTGCGGGTGCTCATATAACGTTCGGTCTGCTCGACCCAGCGGCGGCGAATGCGCCGGGTGAGAATATTGGCGACCAGCATATAGGCCAGTCCGCTGTCGTGGCGACCAAACTCGACGATAATGTGGCGTCCGTTCGCCAGGGCGTCGATCATGCGATCAACCGCCGAGAAATCGGCATGTTCGCGCACAAAACTGAGGCGGGGGAGCTGTCCAAGCTTGCGCTTGAGCGCACTAATTGCGCCGATATGAGCGCTGACACTTTCGGCAAACTCTTTGATTGCCTCGCTGTCCATTTGCAGCAATTCATACAACCAGTGTTCTTTGTAGCGATCGGCTAGCAAGTAGGATGACTCGGCGGCGGTGCTGCTAAGATTAAGTTCATCTTGCAACAGTATAATGTCCTCGATATCGATCTGGTCGAGACCGATCACGATCTCGCCGTCGAAACTGACCTGACGGCGGCGCGAGGATTCCGGATCGAGTGTATAGACCATCACGTCACTGCCGAAAAGCTGGCGCAGACCTTTAACAAAACTGCCGCTTTCCGTTGTCGCATCCCATCCATACTCGCTGTGCATATCGAAGATCAGGTTGCTTGCGACATTTGCATGGATCGAGCCACACAAGAGCAGGCGGGCCAAAAAACTCTTGCCGGTTCCGCTCTTGCCGAAAATACCGTTGCTACGTTCAACCAGACGCTCCAGGTCGATGCACACCGGCACATCCATATCAAGCGGACGTCCGATCTCGAAGCGTGCACCGTCGGCTTCGCCGAACACCCGTTGAAAATCAGCTTCTCTGGCTTCATACACGGGCGAGAAATGCTGCGGGATCGTTTTCACCGGCAACAGCCTGGCTTCCAGGTCGTTGGGCAACATTAGGCGCGGCGCTAGCAGAATCGTGCCATAGGTCGATGTACCGGCCAGCACCGCGTTGATGAAAGAGTCGCCATCGGGCGGATCGATAAGTACTTTCTGATTAGTTGCTTCCAGCACAACATCCGTTATCATTGAGAAGAACTCGTGTCGCTCGCCTTGGATGACAACAAATTTACCAACGCGCATATCTTCGATGCTTTCACTGGCTTCAAGACGAGCGGTCAGCCCCTCAATCAGCGAGCCGCTAATGATGACACCGAGTTTGCTGCGGTTCAGATCGGCCATATATCCCTGTTTCTAAACGCCAGTTGAGAGTAGTACAAATATACCATTGACCGGGCGGAAGTCAAGCGGTGCATATTGAGAGTCTCACAACGCAATCGGGAAAAAAATAACGAATGACGTTTATACTATCCCTAATGACCAACGGCATATTCATATGATGAGTATACATTGACATAGTAGGGCGGTGCAGCTTCATGGCCTATCGCATTATTATCGCTGAAGATGAAGTTGATGTGCGGGATTTTATGGTTCGTGCGCTTGATCGGATCTTACCGCAAGCAACAGTTACCGCTGTGTCAAATGGCGTCGAGGCGCTAGAAGTTTTTCAGAAAGACGGCGCTGATTTGATACTCAGCGATCATCGGATGCCGGTGATGAGCGGGCTGGATCTGTTGCGGGCTATTCGTTCGTTATCGGCGCTGCCGTTTGTCTTGATCTCGGCTGATTCGATGATCGAAGAGCGTGCCATAAATGCCGGCGTGTCCGACTTTCTTGCCAAACCGTTGAGCCTTGCTCAGTTGCGCGCGGTAATATGCCGCTACTTACCCTAGTAGATGAAGGTTCGATGAGTCGGAATCTCCTGGCGTATGATGGGTATATCTTTGACCTGGATGGAACAGTCTATCTGGGTGAGACCGTGCTGCCTGGCGTTTTTGAATTGCTGGCGCGGCTACGAGCAGCCGATCGGCGTATTGCGTTTTTGTCGAACAATCCGACTCGCACCCGTTCACAATATGTTGCCAAGCTGAACCGGCTGGGCCTGGAAGCCAGCCTGGATGAAGTTATCAACTCATCGTATGTTATGGTTCAGTGGCTGTGTGAACATGCGCCAATGGCCCGGGTATTTGTGGTGGGCGAACAGCCGCTAATCGGCGAGCTTGAGGCTGCCGGTTTCCGTTTGAGCGAATCCCCCGATGCAATCGATTTCGTCATTGCGTCGTTCGATCGAACCTTCACCTATGCCAAACTCCAGGTCGCCTTTGATGCTATGCGGGCCGGCGCGCGCCTGATCGCTACGAACGCCGACCGCTATTGCCCCACGCCTGATGGCGGTCAACCGGATGCGGCGGCGATCATCGCCGCGATCGAAGCGTGTGCGAATGTTCGTTGCGAACTGGTTGTCGGCAAGCCGTCGCCCATTATGGCCGGGGTGATTGGCAAGCTGTTGAACGTACCCGCCGAACGCTGTCTTATGATCGGCGATCGGTTAGAGACCGATATTGCGATGGGCATCCAGGCTGGTATGGCAACGGCGCTTGTGCTCACCGGTGCCAGCACGCGAGCCGATCTCACAGCGTCGTCGTATCAACCCGACTACCTCTTCGAAGACCTCACGGCTATGTTGCCATCCGCGTAGCCTGCCAGATTCGTTCTGAAGCGCTAGAATACCTGAATCGATTGTATGTGCCCAGCATTCGCCTCGATCTGTGCTGAGATGGCGCGCTTTACACTATACCTGGTGCGTGGTACGATAAAGACCGGTTTGCAACAGGTTGATTCCTTAAATTATCGCAGCCGATAATGCTGCTGATCCGGCTTCAGGCAATAGCATCGACGAGGCTGTTGTCTCAGAATGGTTTGTCCGAATACAGATTATTTTGCAACCTGAAGCTGATGTAAGGATCCTATGCCACGAATATTGTTGCTTCATGTCTCAGTCGGAACGGGTCACAAACGTGCGGCTGAGGCACTTTGCAAGGCGTTCGAGCGTCGCCAGCCCGGCGAAGTTCGCGTCGAAGACGTTCTCGACCACACATCGCGCTTATTCCGACTGGCGTACGCCCGTTCATATCTCGAACTGACTGACCGTGCGCCGCTCGTATGGGGATATTTCTACACCCAGACCAATGCCGATCCCGAATTGGCAGACATTACCAACAACATTCGCAAGCTGGTCGAGAGCATTGGTACCAACGGCTTGAAAGAAGTGCTAAGAAATTTTATGCCGGATGTGATCGTCTGTACGCATTTCTTGCCGATGGAGCTGCTGGTTCGACTCAAACGGAATGCCCAGCTTACCCAGCCGGTCTATTGTGTCATCACCGACTACGCGGCGCATACGTTCTGGACGTATACAGAGATTGACGGCTACTTCGTTGCCGATGAGCAAACACGCAAACAATTGATTGATCGCGGCGTTTCGCCATCTCAGATCAATGTCAGCGGCATCCCGATTGATCCGGACATCGCCGAGGCAAAAGAATGCGACGTTGTGCGCAAGCAGTTAGGGCTGCCCAGTGATACATACGTGATTACGTTATTTGGTGGCGGCGTTTCCAGCGAACGCATTCGCGTGATTGTGGAGGGATTGCTGGAAAGCGATGCTGAAGGTTCCTTAATCGTTGTTGCGGGACGCAATCCAAAAGTTGTTGATGAATTGTCGGATTTGCGATCTTCGCCAACGTTGGATCTTCAGGTGCTTGGCTATATTACCTATGTCGATGACTTGATCGTCGCCAGCGATCTTGTTATTACGAAAGCCGGCGGTTTGATCGTCAGCGAAGTGCTGGCGCGGGGCGTTCCGGTTGTTGTTATTGACCCGATTCTCGGTCAGGAAGAGTGGAATGCTGATTATGTCGTCAGCAGCGGCTCTGGTGTGCAGTTGCGTATGGCCGAGTCAGCTCCGAAAACCGTGCGCCGTTTATTGCAAGCATCGGTGATTCTCGACTATATGCGCGATAGCGCCGCACTGACAGGGCGACCACGATCTGCTATGGAAATTGCCGAGAAGGTGATCGCTGATATCAGTAGCAAAGCTTGATGGCTGCGCAGGGTCTCTTGCTCAAGGTGATCTATGCATCAGATACCAACAGATGTTCTCTTTGCGATTTCGGATACCGGCGGCGGTCACCGTAGCGCCGCGGTCGCTCTTGGTGCCGCCCTCGATGCCGTTAGTGGCGGCACGATCTCCCACGAAACCGTCGATTTTCTTAAGGTGACCGGAGTTCCGCTGATCCGCAGTGCGCCGACTCTCTACGACCATCTTTCAACGCGCTGGCTGCGTTTCTATGATTTTACCTTCCAGATTACGAACGGCGTCCGGCGTGTGGATATGCTTTCTCGTCTCATCTATCCGCGCGCGCGTCGCAATGTTGCGCGTGCGTTGCAGAAGTATCAACCCAGGTTAGTTGTGGTGACACATCCGCTGGTGCATCGCATTGTACGGGCCGCCCAGCGCGTCTACCGCTTGCCTCCCTTTCGGATCATTACCGTGGTCACCGACCTTGTAACCCTGCACGCTGCGTGGACCTATCCGCGCGTAGATTTGTGCCTCTTGCCCACCGACGAAGCCTATGATCTGATGCGTCGCCGGGGTATGAAACCGGAACGAATGGTGCGCACGGGTTTCCCGGTGCATCCCAAGTTTGCCGAATATGATCGTTCGCAGGCTGAAGCTCGGCGCGAGTTGGCTGTGAGCGAGGATCGTTTTACCGTCCTCATCACCGGGGGCGGCGTTGGTTCAGGCAACGTGCGGCAGCTGGTCTATGATCTGGAGCAGGCCTATCCAGAAAAACAGCTTCTCGTCGTGACCGGAAAGAATCGTGCCCTTTATGAAGATCTGACCTCGAACCGTCGTCATTCTCATAGCCACATTTATGGTTTCGTGAACAATATGGAAGTGTTGATGGCGGCAAGCGATATTGTTATCACGAAAGCTGGCCCCGGAACGCTGATGGAGGCGCTGGTGATGCGCCGCCCGGTGATTGTGACGGAAGCTGTAGGTATGCAAGAGCGCGGCAATATCGATTTCGTGCTCAACCACGAGTTGGGGACGTTCTGTCCTTCGCTTGAGCGCATTGTTGCGGCGGTGGATGAATTGACCGATCAGCGGCGATATGCAGATATTGTGTCGCATCTCAGCGATGCGGTGCCCTGTGATGGCTCAACGCAGATTGCGCATATCATCCTAGAACAACTTGCCGGGATCGAAGAACAACCCCCGGTTCAACGTCCTCGACGGCGTCTACCCCTTCCGCGCGTTCGAAATCTAGGCAAAGCATTGCGGTTTCGTTGCATCGGCAGTTCGGCCAAGTCGATACGACGGAATTAAGCCCTTGCCATACTCCCGTGGCTGCTGCGTGTGCTGACTGTGCAGTGGAGCCAGGAGTGATCACACGATCGCAAAACCAGAGCGGCTCAATTGTTGAGCCGCTCTGGTCGTTTGACGTCGGTATTTATCGAATAGCCCAGGAGGAGGCGTTTGCGATGTTCGTGTGGTCTTCAACCGAGCCGAATGGGGTCGCGCGTACGACAACCCGCTGAGTAAATCGATCAGGCCCGGTTGGCGGCCAGCAGGTGACCAGCGTGACCATCTCGCTATCGGTTGGTTGAATGTATCGTGCATTTGCCGCGCGTTGTTCAGCTGTCACGCCTTCTTCGTCGAGCACGAGCCGTTCGCGCACTACGTAGAGATATTGTTGTCCGTTGCTGTAGATGGATAGTTGATCTCCCGTCTCAACGTAAAACAGGTCTTTGAATACTTTGCCATAGCCGCCGACATGCCCGGCCAGAACTACGTTGCCGCCGTCGCCGGGATTAGCGGAGCCTTTGTGATGCCCGACTGCATACTCGGCGACCTCCCAAACGGCCACGGGCGCGCCGGCCTGCTCTTCCACTGTCCAGCCGACTTCGACCACTTTTGAGTCCGCATCAATACCTGGAATAACAATCCGATCCACCGTTGAAGGGATTCCGTCTACCAGTTCGGGCGGCGTGTCGCTATAAACCTGTCCGTTGTTATTGAATACCGGCATGTTGAAAACCGGGGGCTCGGCCTGAAACTGCAAGGCTTCGGCGTCTGCGCTGATCATTACGATGCGATCGGCAGGAATATCGCTGTCGCCGCGCGCCGCCAGCCGCTGATAATCGATCTGAACATACATACCGCCCACGTAGAAGAGCAGATATATGCCGGCCAGCATCAGGAGGTTGCCGATGGTCCAGATCAGCCGCGCACGTCGTGGCGTCGGCGAATGCGCTGCAGTGACGCGTGATAGTAGCTGTAATCGGTCAAGCGATAATCGGTTAAACATAGAGCGCTTATATATTCCTGCGACATGTTAGCAACGCTGATTGGAAATACGCAAACGGCATAGAGATAGATGTATATGCCAAACGATGCTACCCATGCCGCATATCACCCTGAACGGAGCCGCAGGCAGCGTGGATGCTACCCATGCCGCATGTCACCCTGAACGGAGCCGCAGGCAGCGTGAAGGGTCTCGGCTCGGCGTTGTGGGAATCGGAGATTCTTCGCTGCGCTCAGAATGACCCCATGCGGTGTCTCCCATATTGTTTGGTATATGCCAGCAGCAGCAGCGCCAGTATAGCATAGCCTGTGGTTCATCGCCAGATAACTTTGTGCATACACGCACCGGATGCTGCGATCACACAGCGCATTGGGTGACTGCAAACATTCCGTGCGATTCCATTTCGCTGCCCACGCTGCTGAAGCCGGCTTCACGCGCCCAACGCTCGACGCGCGCCAGCGAGCGTGTCCCCATCACCCACGGCTGACCGTGGCGATTGGTAAGCACATTGGCGATCAGCTTCAATTGAGGGTGCGAGATTTGGGTCGTGAAAAGTAAGATGCCGCCATCTCTCAAGAGGGTGCGAACGCCGGCCAGCGAGCGACAGACTGCCGCATCGTCGTTAAGAATTTCGTAGAGACCCGATGCAATGACAATATCTGGCTGGGGAGCGACTCGCGCCAGGTCGTCTGGGTTTGTTGCGTCACCGCGCTCGAAATGAATCCGATCGCTGAGCCAGAAATGACTGGCGATGCGGCGGCCTTCGGCTATGCTGCTTGCATCGATGTCGCGACATAGCGCGCGAATGTCCTCGCCGCCAAACTCGCTAATAACTTCGATGACATAGCGCCCTGGCCCTGAAGCGATATCGAAGATTTGCGTCGTATCGCCGCGGGTGCGTCGCGCTTGAATATGTTTGGTCAGGTAACGCTGAAGCAGCTCTTTGCGGGCGCGAGCGGCTCTCCAACCGAGTTGATGCAAGAAGATGCGGTCGATCCATTCGCCCGTTTTGTTTTGTCCGCTCGGCAGGTTGTGATACGCATAGTCAAGCATCAAGCCTGAGTCAAAGCCATATGCGGCGCCAATGGCCAGCCCGTCGCTAAGATGAGCGCCGACTCGCAGCGCGCTGCGGAGGAAAGCATAGTGCGGCGCGTACAAATGTAAGCTTGGCAGATTGCGCATATTCTGGGTTGTCACCAGTTGCACGGCAATACTCCTTGTCTATCCCGTCTATAGAATTCACTACCCGATTTCGCCGTCATTGTATGTATGGTACGAGACAGCGAACCGGCAGTCGCCGGAGGGTGAAGCTGCGGGTGAAGTCGCTTGATTATGGCTCTAAAGTAGCACAGAAGCTCTGCGGTGAAACTGCGGCGGTTTGGTTGAGGGCCGAAGATGCGCGGTTAGAGGTATATTGGCAAGCGATGGTGAGAGATGGCCGATGAATCATATGTCGGGAGCAGCGATCGGTTGATTGTCAGCTCCTGATTATCGTATGGACGGCGGTTCAAGGCGTGGCGCTTGTGATAATATTTCGACGCCGTCATTATGCAACAGCGCCAGATCTTCGATGCGCACGCCGCCCCAGCTTTCCATATAGATTCCCGGTTCGATACTGAAGACGTTTCCCGCCTGAAGTTGTGCTGACTTGTCGCGCTGTTCCGGCGGCGTCTGTCGTAACGATGGCGCTTCGTGGATCGCCAGCCCGACGCCGTGGCCAAGGCCGTGACCGAAATGTTCGCCGAAACCGGCAGCGTTAATAACACCGCGCGCCAGGGCGTCAATCTCGGCGGCGCGCATGCCGGCCTGAACGCCGGTAATTGCCTGTCGTTGCGCTTCCAGTACTGTGGCGTATACGTTCCAGAACTGTTCGTTCGGTTCGCCCAGGATGATCGTGCGGGTCAAATCGGCGTGATAGCCATCAACCCGCGCTCCCATATCGATGATGATCGGTCGTCCGGCGCCCAGACGATCATCGCCGGCGCGTGCATGGGGTTGCGCGGCGTTTGGTCCGGCGGCGACGATAATGGGAAACGCCAGCCCTTCTGCGCCGCGTTCGCGCATGGCTACTTCGAGCATCCACGCGACCTGTTGTTCAGTCTGGTCCGGTCGCAATCCCGGCGTGATGGCTTTGAACGCCGCGTCGGTTATCGCAACCGCCCGGCGTATAGCGGCGAGTTCGTCGGCATCTTTGACCGCTCGCAGTTGCTCAATGAGTCCGTCGGCCTCGGAGAGCGTCGGCGGATTGGCGTTGTCAACGGAGGCGCGCAAGGCATCGAGAATACGTTGATACAGCGCGACGCTCATCTGATTGGCCTCGAAACCCACTCGTTGCAGGCCCATCTCGGCGATGGCTTCAGCAAGCAAGCGATGGATGGGAGCAGTAACGCTGGATTCGCGTAGTGTGAACAATGGCGCTTCGCGCTTTGCGCGAATGCGGTAGCGCGAATCGGTAAACAACAGCGCTATGTCCTCGGTGATGAGCAGCGCACCGCTCGATCCGCTGAATCCGCTGAGGTAACGAGCGTTGGCGTCGCTGGTGACAAACAGCGCGTCGAGTTTGCGCTCGCGCAACAGAGCGCGCAGGTTGGCAAGTCGATGGTTCATAATGCGTTCAACGCCAGCGCAGAGCGTCCATCGCCGCGCCGAGTTTTGCTATGCCTTGGGCAATATTCTCGCTGGATTGGTAGCTGAACGCAAGGCGGATCGCATCGTCGCCCTGGCCATCGGCATAACACTCAGTTCCGGGAAGAAATGTCACGCCATTCGCTGCGGCGATCGGCGCGAGTTTCAGCGCACGCATATCGGGCGGCAACTTACACCAGACGAAGAAGCCGCCCTCCGGCGTTTGCACCGTGACATCGATTGGAAACGATCGCTTGATGGCGTCGATCATCGTATCGCGCTTCTGACGATAGTGCGCTACCAGGCGCTCGATGTGTCGATCAAGCCGCCCTTCTGCGCAATAGCGCGCGACGACGCGGCTGATGAATGGCCCGGTCAAACCTTCGGGCTTGAATTCTATCAATCGTCTGATGATGTCGGGATGTCCGCAAGCCCAGCCAAGACGCAACCCCGGCGCAAGGATTTTTGAAAACGTGCCGATATGCAACACCCAGCGCTCAGAATCGAGCACTGCCAGGCTGGTTGGAGTTAGGTCTTCGAATCCAAGATCACCGTAGGCGTTATCTTCGACAACGACCACGCCATACTCCGCCGCGAGCGCGACCAACTTCCGCCGCCGTTCCAACGTCATTGTGACGCCGGTCGGGTTGTGATAATTGGGAATGGTATAGATAAAACGGGGGCGGATATTCTGCTGCTGCAAATCGATCAACGTCTGTTCGAGGATATCGATGTTCATGCCGGCGTGGTCGACGGGAATACTGATCAGACGCGCACCGCCGAGTCGGAACCGCTTGATCGCGCCGAGAAAGCTGGGGCCCTCGATGATCACGATGTCGTCGACATCCACGAAAACCTGCGGCAGCAGGCCAAGGATCTGGTTTGAGCCGTAGCCGATGAATATATTGTCATAATCGGCGTGTATCCCCTGGCGCTGCAACCGCTCGATGATATGGTCAAGCAGGCCGCTATACACGTTGCCATAATTGAGCGCCGCTGCAGCGTCATCGGCCAACACGGCTGTCGCCGCGACGGCGAGATCATCGCTGGGAAAGAGAGTGGGATCGGCCAGACCGTAAAGCAGGCTTATCTGATCTGACGCTTGGGGTTGTTCGGCGTCGGCGACTATCGGCGGCAACATTCTGGCGCGTGATGAAAAGAGATCGGACAGTTGGCGACGTGAATGTGATGTTGTCATAAGAATGGCATTCGTCGGTGTAACGTCAACGATATGTTTAACCAAGATACCCCTGAGCAACCATCAGTTCTGCGTTAAGCAGCGAGCCGCCCGCTGCCCCGCGAATAGTATTGTGGCCCAGGATGACAAATTTGTAACCAAACAGCGGGCATGCACGCACGCGGCCTACTACTGTCGCCATACCATTGCCCGTGTCGCGGTCGCGGCGCGGCTGGGGACGATCCGGCGCATCGAGCACGACGATAGGTTGGCCCGGTGCGCTGGGAAGGCTCAGTTCCTGCGGCAATGCCTGGAAATCCCGCAACGCGGCTACAACATCTTCGATAGGCGGCTGTGTCGCCAGTTCAACCGCAACGCTTTCGAGGTGGCCTTCTAACACCGGGACGCGATTGCACTGAGCCGATGTGTTGAAACCGGCTGGTACGACTTTCTCATCGCGGAAGACACCGAGCATCTTCTGGGGCTCTGATTCGACTTTCTCCTCTTCACCGCCGATAAATGGCACTACATTGTCGACCGAGTCGTATGATGGCACGCCGGGGTAACCGGCGCCTGAGAGCGCTTGCATACTTACAATCATCACCCGGCGCAATCCAAACTTGTCGAGCAACGGGCGCAGCGCCATCGTAAGCGGAGTAGAGGTGCAATTTGGATTGGTGGCAATAGCTCCGCTCCAGCCGCGTCGTTGGCGCTGAATATCGATCAGTTGCAGATGATCCGGGTTGACTTCGGGGATCAACAGCGGTACATCGATCTCCATACGATGATTGGAGGCGTTCGAGCAGACGATATGTCCGGCGGCGGCCAGCCGCTCTTCGATTGGCCCGGCGACGCTACTGGGCAACGCGGAAAAAACGAGCGGCGTATCAAGCGATGCTGTGTCTTCAAGCACTGTCATCTCACGCACAGCGGCGGGCATCTCGCTATCCAAAACCCAGCGGCAAGCCTCGCCATATGTACGTCCAGCGCTGCGCTCGCTGCCGACGACCGCGGCGATCTCAAACCAGGGATGATCCTGGAGCAATTGCACAAAGCGCTGACCGACTGTTCCTGTCGCGCCAAGAATGGCAACCTTGATGTTCGGCATAACGTTCCTTTCCTATAAGAAATTGCGCAAAGACGCCTGGACAAAATATTAAGGCGCATTTCCGCTTGAGTGTTCACACGGCGTTTGCATTTTGCAAATCGTACCATAGCCCTTTCAGACGGGCAAGATAACGAAGAGAGGCTACAAATCGCCAAAGATAGCAGCGCAATATCTGGAACAAATGCATAATAGCGTAAAAGCGTGAAATGTAGTATAATTCTCCATCGTGAGGGTGAAAAGATTGTTATTTAGCCCTTTCCCTGCTACCTGGCCGGTTGCTCCTTCGCAGGCGTAGGAAGCAGTTCCTTGGCAGTGTTGCTTATAGGAGACAACATCCTTTGACTGAGATGAGTTCACCGCTGATCTCGTCAGGAGGAGGATGATCATGATCAAGCCGAACGTCCAGTCCCTGATTGAACAGGCGATTGATTCACCGACAAAATTGCACCTCCTGCTTATTTTCCACGAAAATCCAAGAATGGAAGCTACGGCGACCGGTATCGCAGAGCGTAGCTGTCGCGACATCTGGAGTGTGAGCCAGGCGCTCCAGGAAATGACTGAGGATGGGATTTTGCGAGTCCATCATGGCTCTGCTAAACCACGCTACTCATATATGCCGCTCGCGGAATATCATGAGTCCATCGAGCAATTAGTACGCGGATATGACGACCCTATCGAGCGTGATGCTCTGCATCAATCTATTCGTGATCTTGCAGGTTTCGCTTCGATACGACGGACTTCCCCCTGGGAGCTACAGGTAGCTGTACTCTAGTCAGGGGAGCATAAAAACGCGGGATGGGCAAGTCGCCCATCCCGTTCCTTATGCGATCAGGGTGTAATCACCAATAGAACGCAAATACCCAGATCAGCAGAATGAAGGCTACTGCTCCGCTCATCCCCAGCAAGATAACAATATCGCGCGTATTTTGATCGTCCCACCAGTTCATAATGTCCTCCTCATAGCCCTGGCTACATCCACGCTATAGCGTGTCGTGCATTCATTATCCATATTATAGCCTAAATTGGCATGATTTGTAATAACAAGCTTCGTTGGACGATCTTCACCTGCGCCGTTTTACCATGTTCGGTGGTACAATGTCAGCCACAACTTCCTCTCAATACTGCACATAGGCCCTGGCATTGATCTGATGCTGCACACCATGATACGACATGCAAAGTTGCATGGAGGTGAATTGCCCATATGAGCAAGCATCCATCTTCGATCCGCACCGTCGGCGAAATGTCCATAAGTCAGCCTGTTTCCGATCGATCGTTGACCCCCGAACGTCTGGCAGCTTTGAATACGATTCAACAGCGTGTGCTCTGGCTTGCGACGTTGATGATCCATCACGCAAACCACGGTCGCCCAAATCCTGATGGTATTAAGATCGGCGGACACCAGGCATCGTCGGCGTCGATGGCATCGATTCTAACGGCGCTCTATTTCCATTTCCTCAAACCGGGCGATCGGGTGGCGATCAAGCCCCATGCCTCGCCTGCGTTCCACGCTGTGCAATACCTGTTGGGACGTTTGCCGGAGCGCTATCTCACAACTTTGCGCTCCTACGGAGGTCTCCAGGCCTATCCAAGTCGGACGAAAGATCCCGATGCTGTGGACTTTTCGACGGGGTCGGTAGGATTAGGCGCCGTTGCCCCAGCTTTTGCCGCATTGACCCACCAGTATGCTCGCTTGCACTTTGGCTCGGTTACATCCGGGCGTTTTATTGCGGTCATCGGTGACGCGGAGCTGGATGAGGGCAATGTGTGGGAGGCGGTGCTCGATCCGGCGCTTGGCGGGCTGGAGAATTTGATCTGGGTTGTCGATCTTAATCGCCAGAGTCTCGACCGTGTGGTGCCTGGGATCCGCGCTGCGCAATTGAAGCGGCTGTTTGAGGATAGTGGTTGGCAAGTGCTCGAAGCAAAGTATGGCCGTCGTTTGCAGGAACTCTTTACACAACCGGGCGGAACGGCGTTTCGCCAACGTATTGACGAGATGAGCAACGAGGAGTATCAAGCGCTTATTCGCTTGCCCGGCGAGCAATTGCGCCCACGCTTGCTGGAGTCGAAAAGCGTCGATCACGCCGCACTCGCGGCTATTGTCGATGCAATTCCTGATGCTGAGTTGCCCAGCATTCTGGCAAATCTGGGCGGGCACGATCTGGAGGAACTGCTATCTGTTCTCGCACAGGTTGACGACGAACCAGATCGTCCGTCCATAATCTTTGCATATACCATCAAGGGTTGGCAATTGCCGATTGCCGGTCATCCGCTCAATCACTCAATGCTGCTCTCGGTAGAGCAGTTTGATGAATTGCGTGAACGTATGGGAATTGTGCGCGGCGAAGAGTGGCGCAGGTTCGATCCGGCGTCGGCTGAAGGGCAGCTTTGCGCCGCGTCGGCTGAACGAGTGTTTTCTTCTGATGGGATTGCTCCGGCGCATTTGTCCGATACAATCGTTCCTACCGATCTCGCGGTGCCCGACCAGGGTGAGGTGAGCACCCAGGAAACGTTCGGACGCTTGCTCGTTCGGCTTGCCGATGTTCCCGAACTGCGCGAGCGGATCGTCACCACATCGCCCGATGTGTCGGTATCGACAAATCTGGCGGGATGGATCAACAAGGTCGGCGTGTTTGCACGCCAAGATGAGCCTGACTATGAGACTGAGACCTACCGACTGATGAAATGGCAGCGCGGCCCGGACGGTCGGCATATTGAACTCGGCATTTCGGAAATGAATCTGTTTATGCTGCTGGGGATGCTCGGTCTCTCCGCCGAGTTATGCGGTCAACCGCTCATCCCGATTGGCACCGTCTATGATCCGTTTATTTGTAGAGGCCTCGATGCGCTGATCTACGGTTTGTATTCGGAGTCGAAGTTTATTATTGCGGGAACGCCATCCGGCATTACGCTCTCGCCGGAGGGGGGGGCGCATCAATCTTCGGTTACACCGTCTCTGGGCGTCGAGTTGCCGAATCTGTGCGCTTACGAGCCGGGCTTTGCGCAGGAAACTGCCTGGATTATGCTCGAAGCGTTGCGGCAGTGTATCGATCGGAACCATGGACGAGCGACGTATGTGCGTCTCTCGACGCGACCAGTTGATCAGTCGTTATTGGCAAACGCGCGCCGTCGCCTGGGTGATGATGCATTACGCCGACAGGTGCTGGCAGGCGGCTATCGTCTGGTGGATTGGCGTGAAAGCGGTCTTCCTGCCGGCGCGCCAGTCGTGCAGATTGTTACGTCGGGCGTTATGGTTCCTGAAGCGGTGGCGGCGGCGCGTTTTCTGCACCGCGAAGGCGTGGCGGCGCATGTGCTCAATCTGAGCAGTATGCGCCGCCTGTTTGAAACCTGGCAAGCGATGCGCCGTCAAAAACGGAATGATGTCTTCACCGAGCAAACGGCAATGCTTGACTGGCTGATCGAACCGACCGAACGCTATGCGCCGATTATCACCGTTCACGACGCGGCACCGCACGCGATGGCCTGGTTGGGAAGCGTATACGGTGCGCCGGTTACCACACTGGGGGTTGATGGCTTCGGTCAATCGGGGCAGCGCACCGATCTCTATCGCCATTTTGGAATAGATACGGAGCAGATCGTCGAGGCGGCGTTTGCGGCAGTTGATCAACTGTGATCATACTGCCGCCTGCTCTGGGGAAGTTATTCCTCTTCAGCGTTCTCCTGCAATTGTTTCCGCGACCGATCCAGAAAGGCGGCGCGTCTGCCTGGTCGTCCACGTACGCCAGAATGCCGCCATGCCATCGTCCCGCTAGCTCGTTTCGTCCGTGCGGATTGCTCGCTTTCCTGCCGAGCGCGCCAGGCGCGCCCTGGGGCCGGTTTGCTTGTGGGTGTGTTACGACGATCGGAGGAACCCTCATCGTTGCTTTGACGGCGTGGTGATCGTTGGCGATCCTCGAAACGTGCGTCGCTTCGCTGGGATTGGCGATAGTCGGGACGCCCGTTACGCTGTGAGCGATTGCTTCCGCCCTGCGAATAAGTCTCTGAAGGTCGTGATCTGTCACGCCATGCATCCGATCTCGCGCCGGAACGATAATCGGAGCGCTGACCAGAGCGTGAATTGGAACGATAATCGGAGCGCTGATCGGAACGTGGGCCAGAACGATAGTCGGAGCGCTGACCAGAGCGTGAATTGGAGCGATAGTCGGAGCGTGAACCGGAACGATAATCGCTGTAGTTGCGGGATGTGCGCTCGGAAGCTTTTTGCCGACCGTTTCGTTCGGAAGCGGATCGGTTCCTCGCTGCCCTTTGCGTTGAACGAGTGGCATAGCTCGCTGCATAGTCGTCGTTGTAGCGGCTATTTGGCGGTTGTGACGAACGGTAGCGACGTTCAGATGGTCTGACGCCATTCTTTGGTACCGTCGTCTCAGATCCAGATTGACTACGCGATTCGGCTGGGGTGATGTGGGCGCGCAACGCTTGAACTTCATGTTCAACTAGCATGCGCCATTGGCCAACCGGTAAATCGCCAAGCTCCAGCGTGTCTTCGCGCACGCGGATTAAACGTAATACGTCGTACCCCAATGATTTTGCTACTTCGCGAATCTGGCGTTTGCGACCTTCGCGGAGCACGACGCGCACCCAGGCGCCTTCATCAACGCGTTCGATGAGTTCTACCCAGGCGGGCGTAGTGCGCGCTTCATCAATCGTGACACCATTACGCCACTGGCGCAGATCAGATGTCTCCGGTGTGCGATCAAGCAGCACCCGATATTCTTTTTCCACCGCAAAGCCCGGATGCGTCAGATGATGCGTCAATTCACCATCATTGGTGAGCAATAGCAACCCTTCGCTGTCGATATCGAGCCGTCCTACAGGAAAGATGCGGGTTGGAATATCGACAAGATCGATGACCGTTGGTCGTTCTTGCGGATCTGACGCTGTGGAAACAACGCCGACAGGTTTGTTTAACACAATGTAGGTGCGTTTGTCTGGCCGCTGCACGGCCTGATTATCGACGGTCACTTCATCCTGCGATAGATCAACGCGCGTACCTTTTTCGCGCACCACGCGGCCATTTACTGCGACTCGCCCGGCAGCGATAAGCTCTTCACACTCGCGACGCGACGCGATTCCGGCGCTTGCCAGGACTTTTTGTAATCGTTCGGGACTCACACTTCACCTTTCTAAAGTATTGCTCAAGCGTATTGCACACAGGTCATACAGCCTGCGGGGTTTTATTACGCATTCTCTGCTATGTTCATCATCGGTTGAGGAACCGTGCGTCGGATATCATCGGCCAGACAGATCCGTCGATACGGTTAGCGGGCGCATAGGCAGATGAAAAACACCCTTTGTATTGGGCAAATGACGCTTCTGTGCGAATGGAGTAGCATCAATGCACTAAAATGACCATTGTCGCGTATGACAAGGTTGGGAAACCGTTAGCTGCAAATACAAAGAAGATACTGAGGCTAGCCATACAAGTTGGCAGAAAAGCATCCCAATGTCAAAAAGCGTTGTACGTCATCATCGGAGTTGCGTTAGAGCGCTTTACTGTAAGAGTTGCCATGTATCGTTCTACATTGCGGATAGCACTGTATCTCATATGAGTATACCATGGATTGAGACGTGAAGGAAATAGCGCCGCAATCGGATGAGTGAGGATATGCCTGCTCGCCGCAAGATGATGTGGCTGCGCCGTGCGGGTTGTGAAAATTCTGAGCTTTAGCGAAGACGCGTCTCAAAGGCTTGCCGCGCATTCTCAGGTCGTTTATAATGGCTTCGCCAAAGGGCGAAATGTGATAAGTCTAGTCTCCCTTCGGTACGAGGAAACATGTAGTATGAAGTGTTCATCTTGCCAGCCACTATGTACGGCGCACGACGAACTACATCGAGGAGGATAAGCGCATGTTTGGGTCAGGCAAAAAAACGCAGCCAGCACCCCAGGCAATTAATGGTAAACCGGAGACTATTGTTGGCATCAACACGCGGATTGTCGGAACGCTGACATCTGATGGCACGATCCGTATTGATGGTTCAGTCGAGGGGGATATCGAGGTTTTGGGAAACTTGATTGTCGGCGAGAGCGGCCGCGTCGTCGCGACGATCAGGGCGCAAAACGTACAAATTGCCGGCGCTGTGAAGGGTGAGATAAACGCAACCGATATGGTCGGCATTTCGCCAACTGGCAAAGTGTGGGGTGACATCACAACCGCAGCGCTGCATATTGAGCCGGGCGGTTTGTTCCGCGGCCAAAGTTCAATGACTGCGAATACCGACGAGCCGCTCTTGCTTGAGGCGCCGCGAACCTCTGATGACTCACCGCTGAGCTAGCTAGTTACAACCAGACGAAAGGTCGCGCATATGCGACGACGCATTTTACCCAGGATGTCACGCCTGTGGGGCGCCCGGCCAAAACGCTTCCTACAACAGTTACGTCGTCTGGGCGTTCTGCTATCCGCGTTTTCTATACGCTCTAGCATCGTTCATCTATTGACGTTTGCCCTGGTGCTGGTGACGCTCTCGCTGCTCTTTAGCTTTGTCAATCAAGTGGTGCAAAGCGCGCGCCTGGAACAGCAGCGGTCTGTGCTTGAGGCGGAAGTCGCGACGCTGGAAGAAGAGAATCGGCAAACCCAGGGTGCTGTTGATTATGCCGAGTCCGATGTCCATGTCGAACAGGTCGCTCGTGGGCAACTGGGATATGCTCGTGAGGATGAGATCGTAGTATTGCCTCAAGTCGCTTTGGCGACGCCAACTGCCGTTGCTCTTTCCCCAGAAGCGCTGCCGATGCCAACGCCGGCGCCAAACTGGCAGGGTTGGTGGCAAGCGCTCTTTCCATCTGCCGCCAGGCAATAATGCCCGCAACGCAGCGTTGTTCATATCACCTCTGCGTTGTCGCGCTCACTCCGTGAACTATGGCTGCTGAAATGCCTCAGCTTTTGTATATGCAGATAAGATTTCGGCAGCATTGCCGGTACTCAGAGCCAGCCGCGTCAGACTTTTCAGTATATGTGTGTTCAGCGCGGATGCGCCAATACTGGAGCTTATTGCCAACGCTCGCTGTAGAGACTGATACGCCTCGTGGGTTTCCCCATGCACCATTTGCGCTCGCGCCAACTGATGGAGCGCACTCGACTGGCCAAATCGGTCGCCAATAGCCTGGCTGATAGTCAGCGCTGACTTGCTAGCTTCGTAAGCGCGATCATGGTCATGCTGATCCGCATACATCGCGCTGATCCGCACGAGCGCGAGCGCTTCACCGAAACGATCATCGAGAGCGCGGGCTTTGCCGATCGCGTGTTGCAGATGATTCAGCGCTTGCCGCCAGCGGTGTATCGTCGCACAGGCAGCACCGAGATTGATCAGGCAGCGAATGAAGCTTTGCTGGAGTTGGAGCGTTGCAATTGGCGTCTGGCTCGGTAGAGCGTCGGCGTTCTGTCTGATCGGTTGCGCCTGCGTGTCGTGGGCATCTAATATGCACGCAAATATGTGCAGCGCCTGGCTGTGCAGACTGTGCGCTGTTATCGCGTGGTTCAAGTGTGTATGCGCTTCACCCTGGAGATCGAGACACACGGCGCGCAAAATAGCCGCCCGACGTGCGCGTTGCTCATTCCAGGTATGTTGTTCGAGATTCGTCGCCGTCGATAAAGCCTGGCTCGCCCGCTCGATAGCCTGGCCATAGTTTCCTTGCCACAACAGATGACGGCTCCGATAATACGCGGCGTAAGCTTGTTCCAACGGATCATTCCAACGTTCCGCTAACATCTCGATGGCGGCAATATCACTGCCTTGCGCAGTCCATTCTCCTATCTGCTCATTGAGTGTGACCCGCAGTCGCAAGAGTTCATAATACTGAACGGGATCATCGGTTAACGTCAGGGCGATGGATAAGTATTCCAAAGCAGTTTTGCAAGCGTAACGCCGGATTGCGGCATATATAACGATGCGGCAATAATGCACTTGCTTGGTGATAACGCCGGCGCGCCCGTAGTGATGCACGAGGCGTTGATATGTCTCAATTGCGTTGTGGTCGATGGAGTCGTTACGCAGCCAGATCTGCTCGTACCAGCGGGCGACTTCGGCATGAAGTTCGCGGCGTTGGCTGAAAAGCAGGCTGGCATAGGCTACTTCGTGCGTGATCTGGTGTTTGAAGCGATAGACCCACTCCGGTTCCTCCAGTTCCGGCTCGATGATTTTTAAAGCAGCCAGATGATCGAGTTGCGCCTGGAGATCTTCGCCGGCTTCGAGATTGCGATGGATGCTTTGCAGCACAGCAAGCGGGAATAATCTGCCGATCACTGCCGCGATCTTGAGGGTCAGGCGCGTCGCTTCGTCGAGACGATCCACCCTGGTTTGAATAATGCCTTGCACTGTGTCGGAGACCTCGATACCGGAGCGACTGCCAGGGGTGTGTACCACGCCGTTTTCGATGCGCAGAGCGCCGTGTTCATTTAGTGCCCGGATGTACTCCTTTATGAAGAGAGGTTGGCCTTGCGCATAGCGCTCGACATCTTGAAGCAGTTCTTGCGGTATGCTGTCAACCTGCAAGAGTTTGCGCAACAGTTCCTGTCCGGCCTCTGCATCAAGCGGATCAAGTATGAGGCGAGTGCAGCGCGTGTGTGTAGATAAGCGCGCGAGCGCCTCCGGAACCTGACTGCTGAGGGGTCTATGGGCGATCACAAGCAGCAGCGGCAACCCGCGCACAGTTGCTGTTTCCGCGGCGCGCATAGCCGTCTCGATCGAGCGATTATCGGCCCAGTGGGCATTCTCAATAACGATCAATAGCGGCTCGATCTCCAGGCGTTGGCAAACGATCTGGACGATTGCATCAACCAGATAGTCTTCGTCCGTGTGTTGTTCTGTATGAACCTGCGCTGAATCGTCGGCAGTAAATGATGATGGCGGTGCGGCAGCGCCAAGCAAACGGTGCAAGGCGGCGGTCATTTGCGTCGCATCATCGATCTGGCCGGGCGGGCCGGGTTGCATACGCTCGACGCAGGCGGCAATCTGGCGCTGCCGGGTTTCCTGCGGTGCGCTTGCGCTGATCGCACAGAGTTCGGCCAGGATCGATTGCCAGGGGTAGAACGCAATATGCCGGCGGTAATCGTATTCGCCGACGAATCCGTGCGCTCCCTGCTCTATCCAGAACGTTGCGAGCGCTTGGATGAGGCGGCTTTTTCCAATGCCTGACTCGCCCTCAATGATCACGATACCTGGTTGCCGTTTCAGTGCTGCCGATGCAATGCGCTCGAGTCTGGCTTGTTCGACAATGCGTCCGACCAGGCTATACTTACTATCGGCGTAACGGCGCAGCGATGATCGCGCCAGTCGCTGATCGCCTCCTTCCGATTGCGCCACGCGTGCGACTGGAATCGGCCGCTCGTAGCCTTTCACCACGATCGGCGTCGGTTCATCAATTAGGTAGCGTCCGGCAACTTCGTGGCGGATGCGGCTGGACGTCATTATTTCGCCGGGCTTTGCCAGGTGCATCAGGTGGGCGGCCAGATTCATCTCCCCGCCCTGGGCTGTATGGACGCGCCGAGTTGCGCTGCCTACTGCGCCGACGAAGAGTGAGCCGAGCGTAATGCCCGCACGACTGATCAATCCCTGAGCGCGTAATTCCAAACAACAGCCTACGGCGCGCGCCGGGTCATCGCCGCGGGCGAGCGGTGC
The DNA here is from genome assembly GCA_028282325.1 of Chloroflexaceae bacterium. Classification (GTDB taxonomy): domain Bacteria; phylum Chloroflexota; class Chloroflexia; order Chloroflexales; family Chloroflexaceae; genus JANQID01. The sequence goes on from JANQID010000041.1 coordinate 65,051, forward strand.
GCCGAAGAGCATCACAAAAACCGCCCCTTTATCGCCGATTTCCACTTCATTTAGCCATCCGCCCCAACTTGCGGCGATGGTTTGCACGTTTGCAACCAGGGTGTGCAATTCGTTGGGAGAGGTTGGCATGGTGAAGGTTGCGAATACCGGAACGCAACGCCGATACTCGGCAGGCCATATGCCAAGCCGTAGCCGTTCGACGAACGGCGGTGGCAGAAAGTGGTCGATGTGGAGGGGAACCGTCGGTGCATCTTTTGGTGTGGTCAATGTAACGGCCATAGTCTGTGCGGATGGTCTTTGGGGAAGTATCGGACTGAAACATATGTGGCCGGGCGTTGTGACTTGTTCGGCGGCGGCGGCGGCATGCATCGCAGCCCCATAAAACACCGCGTGCAGTCCGTATGCAGGGAGGCCGGCGAGCGCGACCATAGTCGGCCCGGCGGCGATGCCGACCCGCAGGTCAAACTTGAACGAGCCGGTTGGGGTTTCTACTTCCGGCAGTGCTGATATGGCGGCGATCATCGCTGTTCCGCAATGCCAGGCTCGATCGGTGTCGATCTGTTCCGGCCACCAAACGGTCAACGCGTCGCCGGCAATGGTCGCGACATCGCCGCCGTAGACGGCAATAGTTGCCGCCAGGGTGTCGAAGAAGAGCGAGAGCGAAGCGTGAAGTCGTTCGGCGCCGTCGGGAAGGGCGGCGAGGGTGGCCGCCAGGTTGGTGAATCCGCTTAGATCGGCGTAAAGCACAGTAGCTGGCGCGTTCCAGGCGCTGCCTGGATGGGCATTGCCGGAAGCAATCTGCGCCTGGAGCCATTTGGAAACATAGGGGGTAAAGATCTCATGTGCAGTGTTGTGTTGGTTCATTGCCGAGCTCGTAACGTTCATTGATCCGTCTCACTATTGTACATAATGTACTGTTCTACCGCCAATGTCGCTTTCTGTGTTATCCTGATGTAATCGTTAACTCCGACGGAGTTTTAGAACTTTTGAGGGATGTCTATGTCTACAGCAATGACCGCGTCGAACGGGCTACGCCTCCTGGTTGAGGAATTGCCGCACACCCGTTCGGCGTCGATCGGCTGCTACGTCGGGGTGGGTGCGCGCCATGAACCGCCGCGCCTCAGTGGCGTCGCGCACCTGATCGAGCATATGTGCTTTAAGGGCACGCGGAATCTGCCCAACCCCAAAACGCTCTCTCAGCTGATCGAGGGCGTCGGCGGTATGCTGGATGCGGCGACTGCCTATGAATCGACGGTGTACTCGTGCAAGGTCGCCGATATGCACGTCGATCGCGCGCTCTATGTATTAACCGAGATGATCCGCTATCCATTGTTTACGGCGCGTGATCTGGAAAAAGAGCGCCGGGTGATTATCGAGGAGATCAGCGGCACGCAGGATGTTCCGAGTGATTGGGTGCATGATGTGCTCAAGGCGAGTATGTGGGGCGATCAACCGATTGGCCGCGATATTGCCGGCAGCGCCGCTTCGATTAGCGCCATCAGTCGCGACGATCTGGTCGCATTCTGGCGGCAGTACTATGGGCAAGATACGATTGTCATCTCGGTGGCCGGCAATGTGCATACCGCCCACATTGTTGAGGCGATCGACGCCGCCTTTCACGGAGCCGAGATGGCCGATCCGCGTCCGGCTATTCCAACCGCGCCGCCCCAACCCGGCCCGCGCCTGATGCTGCACGTTCGGGATGCCGAACAGGGCAATTTCTGCCTGGGCTTTCCGTCGATCTCGTACAATGACCCGGATCGCCGAGCGCTGCAAGTGCTCGATACCGCTCTCGGTGCGGGCATGTCGTCGCGCCTGTTCCAGGAGTTGCGCGAGGAGCGCGGCATCGCCTATGATGTCGGCTCCTATCATAGCGAGATCGCCGACGCCGGGATGTGGGTGATCTACGGCGGCGTTGAGACCGAGTCCATCCACGAGGGCGTCGCCGTCGCGCTGAACATGGTGCGTGATGTGCTTGACAACGGCATCACAGAGGAAGAACTGGATCTGGTGAAGGAGCAGATCAAAGGTGGGATGTTGCTCGCGCTGGAGGATTCCGCCGCGATCGCCGCCCGCAACGGCGCGCATCAGTTGCGCTATGGCCGGGTGATCCCGGTCGAGCAGATTATGGCCGAGATCGAAGCCGTCGCCTATGCTGATGTGTTGCGCGCGGCCCGGCGGGTCATCCGTAGCGGCGCTTTGCACCTAGCGGTGATTGGCCCCTACGACGCAGCGGACGAGCGCCGCCTGCGCACGCTTATCGAAGCCGGATTCTAGAGTCAATACAAGGAGAAGGAGCCTTTGCTATGATTCTCGAACAATCGCAACCGCATCCGCTGGTTGTTCAACTGCGCTTTACGCGCTCCGAATTTGTGCGCTCTTTGGAGGGCGTGTCCGATGTCGAGGCGCAGCGTCTCTTCGAGCCGATGAATTGTATAAGCTGGATCGTCGGCCATCTCGCCTATCAGGAACATGCCTACTGGGTGTCCACTGCGCAGAATCTGCAAGTAGCCCCTGAATTGCGCGACCTCGTCGGGTTTGGGCGACCAGCCAGCACGCCGCCGCTGGATGAGATGTGGCATGCCTGGCGAGCCGTCACCAACGCAGCCGATCGCTATCTCGACATGCTCACGACGGCGACGCTCCAGACCTTTTTGCAGCGCAAAGGCAAATCTCTCCCTGAAAGCGTCGGCACGATGTTGTTGCGCAATACCCATCACTACTGGTTCCACATGGGTGAAGCCTATGCGATTCGCCAGATGTTGGGCCACACCGGTTTGCCCGAATTTGTCGGCCCGATGGATTTGGCGACGTATCGGCCTGAGATCGCCGAATAGATGGACGTATTCATCGACGGCCAGCCGATCACTGCCAATGCGACGGTTGCCGAGTGGCAGAACGTCGAGCTTGCTTGCACGCCCCCGCCGGGCGCCACGTTGGAGTTGCGCTGCGACGATGGGGCGACGATGCTGCAAGGGCCGTTCTTGCGTCCCGGCGATCCGGCCTGGCGTTGGGCCTGGAATCCTCGCAACGTCGTTGGGAATGTGGCATTCACTCTGCGCGTCGTTCGCGCCGACGCTTCGTCCTCCGAAACGTACTTTACGCTGACGGCGCTGCCACGCAAGATCGACCAGGAGCGCTATGCGCAGTTGCTTGCCGATCTGCAACGCGTTGCGCGGGGCATCGCGCTGGCGCTGGTCGGCGGGGGCGGCGGTGCGCGGTTGGATGCCGCATCGGATAGCGCGCCTGGCCTACTGGAAGCGCACGCTGCGCTCTTCGGCGCGCAATTCGACAGCTTTGCGCGTGCAGTCGAGCGCATCGCCGACGACCCGCACCTGGATCGACACATCGCCTCGACGACAATGGCGCTCGAACACGCCCGCGATTTCGCACGCCTGGGCGATGACGTGGCGCGGGGCGTGTTCGAACCGTCGTCATTGCACGATGGGGCTGCGCTGCCGACGCGCATCACCCAGTCTGTCGGCGTTGTCGGCCCCAACGCCTACGAGAACCGCTTGCTGAAGCGCCTGTTGACCGACCTGGATCGTCGGGCGCGGCTTATCGCCGATGCAGCCGAACGAACGGGATCACGCGCGCGCACCGTTGCCGAACGTGCGCACGCCGTTGTCGCGCGGTTGGGCGTACTGCGCACATTACCTTTTCTGGCGCAGGTCGGCGATCTGCACGCGTTTCATGGCCCCAGCCATATCATTCGTCGCGACCCGCGCTATCGCGAGGTATATCGTTTCTGGCAGACGTTGCGGCAGCATCCGCTGATCACGTCCGCCGAGGCGCTATTCGATCTGCCCATTCAGGAGTTGCCGCGCCTCTACGAGATCTGGTGCGCGCTGCGCCTGGTCGAGGCGTTGCTCAATCTGCCTGGCGGCAATGTGCGCGAACAACGCCTGATCGCCGCCGAGGCTCACGCGCTCCAACTCACGCTGGTTGAGGATCGTCCGTTGCTGGAGATCGAGCGACCGGATTGTACGCTGCGCCTGCGCTATCAGCCGCGCTACCCGGCCCATCCATGTATCGTCGACCGTCAACCCGATGTGAGCGGGGCGCTGGTCTCGCTGGATCGCCACACCCGCGTGCCCGATCTCGGTCTGGAGATCGAGCGGCCCGGCGTTCCGTTGCGCGTGTTGATCTTCGATGCCAAATATCGTCTCGACGCGCACGGCGGCGCGCCCGAAGACGCCCTCGCCGACGCGTACGCCTATCTGGGCGGCGTTGGTGCGCCGGATGGCCGCCGCGCCGTGCGGTTCGCGCTGTTGTTGTACCCCGGCCAGGGCGAACTCGAACACTATGCCAGCGGCGTTGGTGCGTTGCCGTTGCTTCCCGGTGCAGACGATCACTTGTGTGCGTGGCTGGAACGTATGCTCGCACCAGAGTCAATCTGATAGAGAGATCAAGTATAGGTTGTACAAAACGGCTGTAGGACTGGCAGTCCTTCGAGGATTGCCAGTCCTCTGTTATCTATCTTTTACCTGATCTCTCTATGAACTGGTGTGATGCTTGCCGTCGCGTTCGCATTGCCGCGTGCTATAATAAATCACAGAGATCTGCACAACATACGTTGGAGAAAGAGTTTATGGCCGCGCTGCCTAAACGTCGTATGACTATCATCTGGCTATTGTTTGGGAGCGTGTTGATATGTAGCTGGTGCAGCTTGCTCAGTGGCGTCGGCGGCTGGCTGCTGGGCTACGATCTGGGTCAGCGTGAAACTCGCGCCGGGCTCCTTCCTGAAGTTGGGGTGTTGATTGTACGTGTTGAACGTGACAGCCCCGCCGATCAAGGTGGCCTCGCTCGCGGTGACACGATCACCGCCATCAATGGCGTTGTAGTTGCGGATGTGCCGGCCCTGCGCGACGAGCTGCTCGGTTACGCTCCCGGTGACGTGGTCAAGGTTACATATCGCGATGATCTGGGCGAGCGCGCAGCTTCTGTGACGCTGGGGCGTTTTCCCGAAGAAAATCGACCCTACCTGGGCATCTACTACACGGCGCGCGCCGAGTCGCCGTCCGATCTTTGATAGAGCATTCACGTTGTTGGACAATTTTGGCGTGCGGCAGCTCGTCACATTCACAGATTCAGCATAGGGCTGGCTCTTGCGTCTTTGGTTGTTGTGTGGTAGATTCAAGCTATTCGCGGGTGTAGCTCAGTTGGTAGAGCATCTGCCTTCCAAGCAGATGGTCGCGCGTTCGAGTCGCGTCGCCCGCTCCGCTTCCAGACGCGGTATTCCGATAGTGGGGTACCGCGTTTTTGTGCGTCGCGGGTATGGTTGTGGGTATGGTCTGCATTATATTGCTCTCCTGAAGAGCGTTTTCGAGGCCAGGTCAATCGCTTTTTGCCGCCCCTCGGTGAAGCTGTGCGCGTAGATTCGTGCGGTGACCGCAACGCTGGAATGTCCCAGGATGTGGCTTACGTCGATAAGCTGTGCGCCGCTGGCCAGCATCACCGAACCGGCGGTATGCCGGAGGCTGTGGAACGTCACGTCGGGCAATCCAGCGCGTGCCAGGAAGCGGCGGAACTGGTGCCGCCCGGCGGTCGTACCCAGCGCCGTTCCGGCTTCGCTCACGAACACCAGGTCACCAGCAGCGTAGGCGCTGCCGTGGGCGATTCGCTCCTTGCGCTGCCGGGCCTGGTGGTCTCGGAGAATCTGCACCAGGTCGTCACTCAGCGGGATGGTGCGCCGCCCGGCGGCGGTCTTCGGGGTTTCGCGGTGTAGGCGCTGGTGGCCGTCAGCGTCTTTGAGGCGCTGCAACTGTTCGCGTACTTCGAGCGTTCCGGCCTGCACGTCGATGGCCGGCCAGCGTAGCCCGAACAATTCAGCCTGGCGCATTCCCGTCCCGAGTGCAATCGCGTACAGCGCATATTGTCGGTGGTCGCTGATGTGTTCGAGGAACACGGCGGCTTGTTCCGGCGTTAGCACCAGGCGCGGCGCACTGGCGCGGCTCGGGGCGTCAGTGAGGCTCACGACGTTTTCCGCTACCAGCTTGCGCTTGCGGGCGGCTTCGAGCGCGGCGCTTAATCGGCGCCGGGCGTTTGCTATCGTGCCGTCGCTCAATCCCAGCGCCGCTAATCCGGCCTGCCAGTTGTCGATGTGTTGCGCGGTCAGCTTCGCAAGTGGGCGGTTTCCGAGGGTCGGCAGGATGTACTTGCTGATAATCCATCGATAGCCTTCGAGCGTCTTCGGCTTCACTCTGCCGGGCAAGATTGCGGTCAGCCAGTGGTCAAGCCACTGGCTCAGCGGTTGCTTGCCGTCGCCGATATGCAGCCCGGCGTCTTTTTTGCGCAACAGTTCTCTGCGTATCTGCTGGGCGTCTTTGCGCGTCTTTGCGCGGCGCTTGATGGCTTTGCCGTCGATGTAGACGATAACTCGGAAGCCGTCGCCTTCGGGGTAAATGCCGCCTTCGCCGTAGGCGCGGCTCATGCTGCACCTCGCAGGTGTTCCCGCTCGTAGCGCAAGACGGAAGCGCCGGTGATGCGCTTGAATGATATTGAGAACACGACAACGTCAAGCTGGCCAGCGTGAATGCGACGGCGTATCGTCGCTTTTGAGCATTGCCAGCGGTCGGCAAGTTCCTGGTACGTCAAATACGTTGCAATCTGCCCGTCGTCAGTGAGTCGTTCGAGTGTCATCGCAGCACCTCTCCGCCAGCCAGTTCGAGCAGCGCTCGGGATTGAATGCCGTGCGCCGTGATATGAACCACTGTTTCGCCGTTCGAGATGAACCACCAAATTGCGATTTTATCGCTGTCGCCGTTCGTCAGGCGAATCGTGTTGGGTTTGTTGTTCACATCAAGTGCGAAGCCGGATTCAAGCGCTTGTGCTGCGAAGCGCCAGGCTTCGGAAAGGTTTCCGGTGTGGACTTTGGTGTGTGAATAACGCATCGGTTGTCACCTACGTGACAATCGATTGCAGATGTAGTACAATTGAGGTGCGTCCGCCAATCGTCTGCAATCGAATGTCAACTGTGAAAGCCGCCGGGGTTCGCCGCCCGGCGGTTTTGTCATGTCTCTGCAGCCTGTTTCCGCTGTGCCCGCGCGCCTGTGGCTGGCGCGCGGACCGGTGGTATCCCGGCGGCGTCGCGCACCAGATCCGAAATCGTTAACCCCCGCCGGTTCGCTTCGGCGCGGATAGCGGCACGCTCTGCCTTCGTCGCCCGGACGTTGATATTACAGGGTCGTAGTACCTTCATTTGTTACGTCCTCTCCTTTCCTTCGCTCAAACGTTCGTTATCTGTCACGTAGTATAACACTGAACCTCCGTCTGCGCAAGCCGGGATTTGGCTTTGGTATGAGCAATGTGCTAGCACATTGACACGTATTTGCTAGAACTTTGCCACAATAGTCGATAGAGATGGTGCATTATCGTTTCCTCCCGCGCATGGCCATGACGAACCGACTACCCGCCGCGCCGGGGATGTCGTTCTGGATCTGGTTGCTGCGTATCCCGCGCAGCGAACACCATGCGGCCAGAAGCTCCGGCGTCGGGGCGATCTTCAGGATAATGCCAATGAGCGTTGCGTTTTCCTTCAGTCGATATTCGCCGTCTTCCTTGTCGAAGTATGCGGTATAGCGTTTCATCAGATTACCTCTTAGTAGGGAATAGCGCCCGCGTCGGCCAGGTCGCCCAGGCCGTAGCGCGTCGCACGCGGCGCGAAGTAGTTCCACTCGAGCCAGTCGGGGCGGTCGCGTATCGGCTCGCCCGTGTCGAAGGGGTCAAACAGGCTCAACTGTTGCCAATCGGGCTGCGGAACGTGCAGCCGCCCGCCGGGATGCCGCGTGCCGCAAATCGGACACAGACGGCCAGACGCTTTCAGGTTCTTGATACGCCGTTCCAGCGCGCGATCGCCTTCCTTCTCGTTAGTCAACTTCCGCTACATGTCAACATGCCGCGCCCAGTCGGCGACGGCCTCGGGCGGCGCGGTGCAGAGCCAATCGAGGTGCTCCGCCAGCGGTGACCAGTCGGCCAGGATGACGTGCTGCCAGCGCCGCAGCACGGGGTGACCTGTCACGTATGCGTAGATGCGGTCGTAGTGCAGCACCGTTTCACCGTCCACCTCCCAGCGTTTGCCGCCGGGCATCGGTGTGCCTGTCCAGTTGCGTTCGGCAGCCAGCGCGTACCAATCGTTGTCGGTCAGAATCACGTGTCGCATGGTCGTTTCTCCTTGTGTGTTTCGGGCGGCGCACAGCACGCCGCCAGGATTTGTTGTTTCTGGTTACTCAATGTCAACTATAGTCACCAAGAGTATATCATGAACAACACCTGTTGTCAATAAACATACGGCAACTATTGACGACTATTAATAACTAATGTATACTGAAGGCAACTTACAGAAAGTGAGGCACCTATGGACGAAGAGTATTACACAGTAGCTGAGGTAGCAGAACGGTTTAAAGTGACCAAAGCCGCTGTGTATAAGTGGATGCGGCAAGGCGACTTACCGTTTGTCATTGTCGGAAAAGAACGACGTATTACAGGAAGCGCATTACGGGAATTTGTGAAGCCGGGGGTTGTTTCAGAAGAGCCAGAAGAAAACAAAGAAGATCGGCTCGCCCTACAGTTGGCAGCAGCGTGAGAAACCATCACCAACTGTAGGGCTTCAGACAAGGCTTTCCCGTGCGCCAACACGGGGCGGCCTCAAAGGAGATTGTACCATGCGTATCATTGCACTGCTGACCGCCGGGGGCCTCGCCCTCTTCATCATCGCGGCGCTCATCACCCAGGCCGCCGCGCCGTCCGCCGTCGAGCTGCAGCGGCAGGCGCTGGAGATGCAGACTGCTCGGCAGCTTGCGCCGCTCGACGTGCTGGTCGCCGCCGCGTGGCGGTTGCTCCCCCTCGCCGTTGTCGGCGGCTTCCTGGCGTATCTGGGCGCGCTGGGGGTCGCCCACGTCGCCCGCTTTCGCCGCTTCACCCGTCCGGACACCGCAGGCCGCCTGCCCGTTCTGCTCGACGACCAGACCACATCACGCGCGGCGCTGGGCGCATTCCACGCCGCGCAACTGGCGGCGGCCAGCCGCCAGCCCGTCCCGCACCACTACGCGCCCCACTACCATCGAGCAGACGGGGCCGCGGGATTGGAGCTTGCTGGAGAGCCTCCTAGCCCAGCCCTGCCCGGCGTAGCGACGTTCAGTCAACTGCTCGACGCCGGTCGCGTCGGGCGCGGCAATCCGCTCCTGCTGGGCTTCGACGAAACGGGCCAAGAGATCGCCGGGTCATGGCTCGATTTGTACAGCACCGCGGTCGCCGGATTGCCCGGCACCGGCAAAACCACGAGCCAGCGCTTTCTTGCGGCGCAAACGGCGCTGCACGGCGCGCGCTTCGTGGTGTGCGATCCCCACTACGGTGCCGCTGATGACAGCCTGGGCGGCGCGCTGGAGCCGCTGATGCGCGCCGTTGGCCTAGCCCGCGTGGCGAGCGATGATGCGTCCATTCTGGCGGCGGTGCGCCTGGTGAACGACATCGGCGCGCGCCGGATTGCCGGCGACCGCGACCGCACACCGGTCATTCTCTGGGTGGACGAAAGCACCGCGCTCCTCAACCGAAGCAGCATCGGCACTGAGCTATCGGCATTGCTGGAGAGCATCGCCCAGGAGTTCCGGAAAGTCGCCGTGTTCGCGTCGATTTCTGGCCAGATCTGGACGGCGGAGCGAGCAGGCGGCTCGGCATTGCGCGATAGTCTGGCAAGCTGTCTGGCACATCGGATGAAGCGCACGCAGGCGCGCATGCTCGTCAGCCCCGACGCAGCGAAGATCGTCGAGACGTTGCCCGTAGGCCGGGCGGTGCTCTATCGCACCTCGGGCCAGATGGACACCGTCACGGTTCCGAATACGACCGCCGGTGATGTACGGCGCGTGGCGGCGCTCTTGACTGACAACGCGCCGGTCATGCCCAACCTGTCAGCCACACAATCAGCCAGCCGTCAGCCAAAAATCAGTCACCCTGTACCGCCTGACTATTCGGCTTCAGAACGCCAAATAGTCAGCACGCCGGAGCAGGCGCGCGCCGTGGCGCTCTTTCTCGACGGAAACGACGCCAGCGCGATTGTGACGGAGCTGACCGGAATGACCAGTAAGGCGGGCAAGCCGTACATGGTCAAGCTCGCCGAAGTGCAGACGACGATCCGTGACGCGATGCGACGCACCCAGGAAGTGAGGGACTGATGGAAGCAATGTTCATTGCCTTCCTTGTCGGCTTCCTCGCCGGGCTGTGGGCCGGGCACACCGGCGGTTGGAATAGTCACGTTGAGTATCGACGGCAACAAGATTACGCGCGGGCGGATAAGCTCGCCGATGAGGAGAAGAAATAATGCGAGTCACAACCAAAACCCAGCGGCTTGATACCGCAATCGTTCCGTTCGAGGCCTACGACGACCAGTCCGCCCCGCTCGTGCCGGTCGCGCCGGTCGCGCCGGTCGCACGCGAAGGGCGCATCACGCTGGCGATTGATCTCAGCGCCGGAGAACTGTTCCGCGCCGCCAGCGTCGTCGGTCGCGTCGTGCTGGCGCTGTTGCTGGCAGCGATGGCCGTGGGCGTGTTCCTGCTCGTGGTGGTGGTGTGAGCGCATGCGCCACTGACGCGGCGATTAACCCTCGAATACCTTCAGCCGTTGCAACGCCTTCAGCGTGACCGGCGACAGCGGAGCGGAGAGCAGCGCAATAATACTGCTATCGTCGTCGTCGCTCAGGGCGGCCAGCAAACGCGATACGCGCCCGTCGCTATCCCGGCTCGACTGCCACACCGCGCCCGCGCATGCGTAGCAGCGCCAGCCGCTGCCGGTGCGAAACAGCACCCGCCGCCGCGTTCCGCACGCCGGACAGACAACGAACCACTGGCCACGCCCCTGGCCCGGGCCGGTGCGGAACGCGGCCAGGCCGTCAACCCACACGCCCCGCACGTCCCGCACGTCGCGCCCGAAGCACAGCCGGGCGATCGCGCCAACCTCCGACGCCACGAGCCGGGGAAGCGCCTCAGCCGCCGGGCGTCGCCGGTGCCGTCCGCTGCCGACGCCGCCCATTAGAGCTCCGCCAGGCGCGCGGTTTGCTGGCGGTCTTTCTCGGCCCAAAGCGCCTGGATGCGTTGCGCTTCGGCAACGTCCTCCGGCGTCGTCGGGCCGATAACGTCCGGAACCTTCTCCAGCGCGGTCGCCCGCAAAACCAGCTCAATCGCCCGCAGCCGCGCTGCCGCCGGGGCGTCCGGGTCGTTCAAGAGATCTTCCAGCGCCGCGACCGCGTGCGACGCCAGCCCGCGCAGACGGGAAACCAGCGCGCGCCGTTCGTTCGCCGACGTGAGGTTGCGTTCCGCTTCGGCGCGGTGCTGGTCTGTGACTTCGATGGTTTTCATAAGCTCACATCCTTTCTGCTTTTGGCCAACTTTTGATCTACTTTTGATCTACTTTTGATCGCCTACGCCGCTGTGCCTGGCGTTCTGCCCATCGCTCCGCCTGGTCGCGGTAGTCGAATGCCTCGCTGATACGTTCGCCATTGCGACACACACACCACTTCACGCCGTAGCGCGATACATGGCCAGTCCGATCGCAGGTGGCCACGGTGTAGCCGTTGCTACCTGCGCTCTCCCCCTCCGCCCTGCACGCCGTCGGGGAGGGGAGAACACACGCCCCCGCCTGCCTGGGCGGTTCCGCGCTCGCCTGCTCAAGCGCCGGGTGCGGCGCGGCATCGTCCGCCGGCGGCGTTTGCCACGGCTCGGCAGCTTTGAACAGCGTCGGGCTGTCGGTGCGCGCATCGAACAGCGTCAACAGCGATTGCCTGCGCTCTCCCTGGCCGTGCTGGGCCTGCCGCCGCTCGCTGAAACCCTCATGCGGTAGCGGGCCAGTGTTGTCTGAACCTTCTGAACCTTTTGAACCGTTTTCCGAAACTTTTTCTTCATGAGGCAAATCGCTTGGAAAAGTTTCTGAAATTGGCAAAAAAGGTTCAGAAAACCGTGTAAACCCGGCTTTCTCAAGGTCGCTATTCCGCATTGGGACGCCTCCCGAACCTTTTTCGGTGTCTGGCGGGGCGTCTGAACCTTTTTCGGGCGTTGGGCGTTGCAAATCCTTCATCTTGTCGTCATCGAGACTCACACCAATGTACCGGATTCGCCCCTCGTTACTGCGCGTCTTTTCGAATCGGGCTGCAAGCTGCCGACCGAACCAATGTTGTGTCTTGGCCTTCAGCCCGGCCACGGCACACCACTGCTGGTACGCTTGCCAGAGGTCGGTAGCACCGGCATCGCCGCCGTCCCATTCAGCGCCGCAGGCTTCGAGGAACGGGTCAAGGCTTTCGCCTTTGCGGTACGTATCCCGCGCCAGCTTCACGCTGTCAGGCGTGGCCAGCCGTCCTGCGGCGTAGTAGTCCAGATGGCCGCGTACCAGCCAGGCAAGGATACCGCTGGCTTCGGCCTCAAGGGTTTCGGCCAGGCGCGGATCGCGCTGGTGCTCGTCGGCTTCGGTAGGTTCATCGACAAACCGAGCCTTGAAATCAAGCACCTTCACCCGCTCCCAAAGCGCGTCATCATCGGCGGGGGCCTGGGGGCGGCGGTTCGTGGCTGCAAACAGGGTGTGAGTCGGGGTGAATGTCGTGGCCCGTTCGTAGAGGTCTCGTGCGATGATGCGGTCGCCGCCCGTAATCAGCTTCACCTGCGCGGCGCTCATTGACGCACCGTCGCTGGTTTCGCTGGTGTAGGCCAGGCGCTTGCCGCGCAACTTCATCAAGTGCGGCTGGGCGCTTCCGGCGGTGCGGTGCCGGTCTTGGCCCACCACTACGTCATTCGGTACCGCTCCGGCGTAGTCGCCCAGCACGCGGCTCAGGGTCTCGAACAGCACGCCTTTGCCGTTGCGGCCACGTTCGCCGATCAGCAGTACCAGGATGTGTTCCCGCGTCGTGCCGTTCAGCGCATAGCCGAGGAGCTGGTGCAGGAACGTCACCCGTTCGCCCTCGTGGCTCATCACTTCGCTGATAAACCGCTCCCAGCGCGGCGCTGGTTCGTGCAGCCCGCGCCACGCGGTGGGGGCCTGGGTGCAGATGTAATCATCGGGCTTGCCGTCGCGTAACTGGCCAGTGCGTAAGTCGATAATGCCGTTGTGCGCTGCTAACAGCCACGGATTGCAATCCCATTCATCGCCCACAATCCCGAGCATACCCATATCGCCCGCCAGCGTCAGGACGTTGTTAATCCGGTTCAGGCGTTGTAGCGCTTTTGCCCGACCGTGCAGCAGGTCAACGAGTGCGGTCAGTTTGCGGCGTTCCTCCTCGTCGGCGGCGGCTTTGGTCTCGGCCTGAAGTTTGGCGGCCAGCGCCAGGTAGTAGCTCGCTACCGTCGCCCATACCGCCCCTCGGGGCGGCCCGGCCTGCCGGTGCCAAACGTGGCCCGCAAACTCGTACCAGGCGCTTGCGGCGCGGTCATACACGTATCGGCCTTGGTGCAAATGTACGAACAACTGTGCATCGCCCGCTTCTTCTTCTTTGATGCACTTTAGGACAAACCCGCGTGACACCGTTCGGAGCGTCGGTGTGGCGCTCGGTGTGGCGCTGGCCGGGTCGCTGGGTGCATCGAAGTCCGGCAAATTGTCCGGCGCTCCATCGGCTATCCCTGCCTGTAATCCGCTTTGTATCGTCGGAATCGACTCGTCGTTGGGTAATCCGGCGGCAGTAGCGGCGGATTGTAGCGCCGCAGCAACCTGGTGCTCATCGAGCAGCCCGGCGGCGACGAGCTGGCCGAGGCGGAACGCGCTGCTGTTCAGTGTGTTGTTGCGCGTTCCCTCGCGCGCCGTGGAAACGGCTGTAATCTCTCCGGCTAGCGCCGTTTTGCCGTATTTTTCGCGCCGGTCGTCGCCGGTCGTCGTGCTGGATTGCGGCGCGGCGCGCGGCGCTGGGAGCGGGGTGGGCTGTGCGGCTTCCTGCGGCGCGAAACGGCGGTACAGGTCACTCAGTGCGCCGTTGACGTTTCGAACGTCGGTAGGCGTCCCTGGCAGGTGCCAGCCGGTGACCGTAAAGTAGCGGCCACGGTCGTAGAGTTCGATACCGCTTGTCTTAACAGCTTTCGGTAACACGCCTTCAACAAACAGCTTGACGCCGGTCTTACTCGGTGATACTTCTGCGTAGCTGTCCAGGTCGTTGATAATCGCTTGCGCCCACGGTGCAATCGCACCGGTCGCGGGGTCTCGGCAGTCGTCGAGGTCAACACCGGCGTGCGGGTCGTCGTCGGTGAACACATAGCCGACTCCCGTAAAGCCGTAGCGCCGTGCTGCGTCGGCGGCCTGCTGGTACGTTGACCAGGTGGCCGGGTTGGTGCTGCTGGCATTCCTGCCGGTCTTCGCGTTCTTGGGTATCTTGCGCCGTTTGCCGGTCTTCGGGTCGGGTTCGCCTTCGTTCCAGCATACCCACTGGGCGCGGTCGGTGAGGGCGGAGGGGATGGTCGGTGCAGTCGTCGTCATACCGCACCTCCGCCGGGGATGGTTGTGGGTACGGTTTGTCGTGTAAACCCGTGGTAGCGAGTGATTCTCGGTGCATCAACTGGGGGTACCGTTTTAGCGCATTGGGACGCGGTATGATGTTTCGGTGTTCGCCGCTGGGAACGTGCGAAAAAGCGCCGTTTATGCCTTCCAAGCAGATGGTCGCGCGTTCGAGTCGCGTCGCCCGCTCCACATTGGGACGCGGTATCCGGCAATCGGGTATCGCGTTTTTTGCGTGTCGGGAAAGAACAGGATATGGTGAAAAGTTACCAAACGATGATGCGTATGCTGCATGTCACCCTGAGCGCAGCGAAGGGGAAGAGTCTCGATGGCCTGGGAATCCGAGACTCTTCGCTGCGCTCAGAATGACCGCATGCGGTGTCTCCAATATTGTTTGGTAGCTACCAAACGATAATGAACAGGCCGCATGTCACCCTGAGCGGAGCGAAGGGTCTCAGCGTCCCCGACAGCCGAGATTCTCCGCTGCGCTCAGAATGACCGCATGCGGTGTCTCCAATATTGTTTGGTAGCATCCCGTCGCGCGCTTGGCCCGCTGCGACCTGCCCGCACATCCCCTCCTTGTTCAACATAGACCGATAGCTACTTACAAACCTGCGGCGCACCGGCGCGTATGAAAATAGGCGCGGTGCTCGTACAGTCGATCGCCTATTTTCAGAGTAGAAACACTACGCAGCGTAATCCCGAACGTCGACCTGAGCGCCGGCCTCGGCGAGTTGTTCGGCGGTTTTCAATAATCGTGCGGCAGTCTCTTCGTTGTACCAGGCTCGGGTTGGGCATAGCGACAGATAACACAGTTCATAGATGCTTCCTTTGCTTAAAGTCCGGTATCAGACCATTTCCCCCCGCCGAGATGCCCGCGGCGGCTTAAATTGCAGCAGCGTCGCGATGCACGCCAGCGGCAAAAGCGTCATTAGCCCCAGCGCGGGGCTGTACCCGCCGGTAGCCTGCTGGATGGCGGCGATAGGCAGCGGCGCCAGCGCCGCCGCGCTGATCATCACCATCGCGGCGCTGCCCTGCAAACGGCCCAGCCCGCGTCGCCCGTAGTAGGCGGCCCAGGCGACGCCCTGGAGCACGCCCTGCATTCCCGACGCGGCGCCGATCAGCACGGCGTACCCGCTGGCGCTAAGCGGGGTATGCACGAAGTTGAGGCTGGCGACCCCCAGCGCCATCAGAATCAGGTTGGCGAGGAGTGTGCGCTTCGGGCCGAAACGCTCGACCAGCAGCCCGCCGAGCAGGGCCGCCGCTGCCGTAGCCGCGGAGAAGGGAATGAACACGCCGGCGGAGACTGCCGCACTCAGGCCGCGCTCGGCGAAGATCGAGGCCTGGTGGAAAACGAGTGCAGTCACGATGAAGGGGCCGGCCGCGAGGGGCAATGCCAACAGCCAGAAGTCCAGCGTTTGCAGCGTGGGCGCGCCGGGCGCTGCGCTATCGGTGTCAGCGGATTGCTCGATGGCCGGCGGCTCGGCGGCGCCGTCGGGAAACGCGCCGATGTCTTCGGGGCGATTGCGGGCCAGCAGCACGGCGACAAACAACAACAGCCAGATCAGCCCGGCCAGAATCAGATAGCTCGTGCGCCAGCCGAATGCGCTGGTCAACGCCTGGGTCAGCGGAGGAAACAGCGCATTGGAAAGGGCGATGCCGAGGTTGACAATGGCGATGGCCCGCCCCCGATAGCGCACGAACCACTGGACGGCCAGCAGGGTGGCAATGACCGGCAGCGAACCCTGGCCGAGCGCACGCAGCCCGGCGAATCCCAGAAAGAGGCCGGGAGCGCCCTGCGCCTGAGACAGCCCGATGCAACTGAGTCCGAAGAGCAGCGCAACAATGATGAGCATCCGCCGCGCGCCGGTGCGGTCGGTGAGCCGTCCGACCACCAGGGTCATCGCTGCGCTAACCGCGGTGCCGCCGGTATAGAGCGCCGAAAGCAAGGTGCGCGAGAGTCCGGTTTCTGCGAGGATGGGGTCGATTACGACCGAGAAGGTGTACGATTGGCCAGGGCCGGAGATGAATGCGATCAGTGTGGCGGCGGCGACGACGACCCATCCGTAGAAGGGGCGTTTCACCGCCGCGACGGGGCTTGTTTCGGATGTCACGTGGGTTCAGGCTCCTGCTGCTGTTGTGACAGGCGGTCGGCTGCTATTTGCGCTTTTTGCGGTTGGCCTTGCGCGAGGCTGACGCCGTCTTGCGCTTGTTCTTCTCCTTGCGGAACTTCTCCTGCTTGCGTTGTTTGGCGGTGGTTTGGGCCGCAGCCCTGGCTTGCTCGATTTGCTGGCGGGCCTGCATAGCCCTGATGTTTTCCAGCATCTCCGGCGGAAACTGACTGTCCCAACGCTCCTGATAGCGCCGGTGCGACTCTTCTATCAATGGATCGTCGGCGTCCGGCGCGATGCCCAGGGTTTTCAAAACTTCGCCCCAGGGACCATACATGGTCTCGTTGATTTTGCCTAGTTCGAATGCCCGGCGGATCAGCGGCAGGGTTTCGACGGCTTTGATATCCACCAGGGATCCCATCACGCCGGTCGCTACTTCTTCGGGCAGTTCCTCCACCCTGGACAGCATATCGCTCAGCATCGGGACGACTTCGGCACGAAGTTCGGGGTGTTGTTCGACGATGTCGCCGAGCGCATCTGCCGCGCGGTTGCGTCCCCAGACCCAGCGGTTCTGATCTTCGAGGTAGGCGCGTAGCGGCGCTACTGCCGGCGCTCCGACCTTGCTCGCCATCACGACGACGGCATCGGCAAAGCGGTCGAAGTCGAGATCGAGCACCGGGATGATGTCATCGATATGGGCGGAGAGGTCAAGATCAGCCAGGATGTCCAGCGCGTGGGAAGGTCCCCAGCCCTTCGGGTCGTCGCCCATACTCGTGTTTAAATCACGGTCGCGCAGCATGCGCACCAGCTCGGAGACGTGCTCCTGGCCGATTCCCAGTTCGGCGAGTGTGGCGGCATCGACATCGCCCAGGGCGAGCAGCGCGTCAAGCGGCGGCTGGTACGGCCCGCTCGACGGGCGCAGGGCGGCGAGCACGTGGGCGCGCACCGGTCGATCCGGATCGGCTCCGTCGCCGCCCCAATCGATATCGAACAGGTCGCCTTTTTCGAGGGGTTCTTGTTCCAGGTCAAAGGGTTCGTCGATCATAGGAAATCTTTTCTAATAGTGGGAGCAAGCTCCCGCACCCCATATGCATCTGCCGACGGGAGCAAGTCTCTCGCACTCCGCGATTCGCAGATTTCTTGAATGTTGTGCGCTATTGTACCATCACAATCGCCGGGAGGCGGCGCTGTGTCTGGCTCGTGTTACTGCTGCCCGCCATCGCGCGTGGTGCGGGTCAGGAAGACCAGGTTGTTGAGATCATCGCCGGACAGTTCCTCGAAGTAGGGTTGTTCGTAGAGCATCGCTTCCAGTCGCGGATGGTCTTTCACCATCCGGCGCGTCTGCTCATCGATGTTCTGACCGGGCAGGTCGCGGGCGCTGCGCTCCAGGTCTTTGAGCAGCGCCGGTTTGCGGACGATAGCTTCATAGGTCTCGAAGAAGCTGCTTTGGATGACGACCAGTTTCGCCAGGAGCGCCGCTGGCGCCGGGCGCCGATGTCTGTGGCTGAGGGTGCGCAGCAGGCGGAAGGTGTTGAAGGTGCGCTTGAGTTTGCGCGGATTGCGCTGCAAGCCGCGGGTCATCACGGCGGCGATGGTTTCAACCTCTGCGGCCGGCAGGGGCGTTTTGCCGCGGGCCATCGCGTTGAGCCGCTGTTCCAAAAATTGTCGAATGGCGCTTTCGTCGAGGGGCGGAAGCTCAAAGGGCACCTGGACGATTTTTTCCAGATAGGCGCGTTCGCCGATTGGAATGATTGTCGCCGTTTGTCCGGCGCGTTCCGCCGCCGCCGCATCCAACGCAAACTCTTTGTAGCGCACCAGGATGCCGCGTTCGATGATCTCGCGATCAACCCCCAGCAGGAAAATGCATCCGGGAATGTCCAGGAAGACCTTGATGGCTTCCAGGACGCTGACCGCCTGCTCCGGCAGACAGCGGTCCAGGTCGTCGATGAAGATCACCAGGCGGCGACCGCGTCCGCTGATCCACTCTGCGATCAGGTCGCGCAGCCGTTCCTGAAACTGGTCGAGCGCGCGGATGTGGTCGCGGTAGATCTGCGTGCGCTGGCGATGAAAGAGGTCCCACATCTCCGACAGGTCTTCACCCTCGCCGATTTTGCCCTGGGCCGTCTTGACGAATTCGGCGAGCGGCTGCAACAGCGGCACGAAGGCGAAGCCGGCCCGCACCGCCAGGCGCGTCGCCAGCTTGCCCGCCGCCGGCCAGTCGATCTCGATGGCGCCGGCTTCTTCGCGCTCGATGCTACGATAGAGGCTGCCGATCAGGTCGTCCAGCGCGCGGTTGAGGCTCTCTTTTACCGCGGACACTTCCCGGTCTTCCGGCGGCTGACCGGCCTGGTTGTCGGGCGCGGCCATGATCGCGCGCAGCCGGGCTTCGTCGTCAAGCAGATAGGCGCGGATCTGTTCGACGACGCTGACCAGCAGCGCGCGCCAGAGCGCGTCGGACCGTCCGTAGCGCCACGCTTCGAACCAGACCGGTGCATAGCCGGCGGCGGGATCGTTCGGTTGCAGTCCGGCCAGGATCATGCGCATCAGGCTGGTTTTGCCGCTGCCCCACGGCCCGTAGATCCCGATCGTGAGCGGGGTGTCTTGCAACTCGGATGTGTGGATAATGTCGAGCAGCGCCTCTACCGACGGCGTGAACCCCAGTTCGTCGATTTCCGCCGGGTGGTCGCTGTAGCTCTGGCGGGTCGGCATTGTTTCTTCCTCCTTATATGAGCGGTGAGTGACGAGTAGGGGCAAAACATCTTCTGCCCCGATGCGCCGCCGCGAATGGCCGCCGCACAAGCGCGATCGCGCGCTGCGCGCGCTGGGGAAGGGGATTCCCCTTCCCCAGACCCCATCCCCCGGCCTGCCGCCCGGCGCCCCCATCGCCCGGCGCCCCCATCGCCCCACTCAGCACGCAGGATTCAGTATTCAGGATTCAGCATTAGGAAGCGGAGAACGACGGGAGACCCGCAACCCGACATTGAAGCTACGGTAGCGCGGGTCGTAGTAGCTGCGGGACGCGCAGCGCACGAATGTTCTATCGAAATACCACGATCCTCCTCGCAAGCTGCGAACATCGGTCCCCTCCAGATAGGCGGCATCCCATTCCGGCTCCA